>CAZVYY010000001.1:0-228085 GCA_964630775.1 uncultured Pirellulales bacterium
CTTGAAATTTTCCGGTTCGTCGCGGCTAAAAAGCTTTCAGCCGCCAGCTTCCAGCAACAGCATTATCACCGCGGCTGCGCAGGGTAAGTTACCCCATGAGTACGCGCGGCATAAAACGGCCCGTGGCCGTCGCGGAATAATCATACTCGTTGGGTATATTCAATCTGCAATTTCAAATTTACAATTTACAATAGTATCATTTCCTGATACACCTCACACCCCCGCCCACAATCATCCGCTCCGGCACGCCGTCCCGCTCCACATCCACCGCAATCCGCAGCCGGTTGAATGCATTGCAATACAATGTCTTGTAATAATCATGCCGGAACGCAAAGGTCCTGCCCGCATCGCTTGTCCCGGCCTGTATCACAAACACCATCATCAGCACGCGATACACGCTGACCATCCGCAGCGGCGTCGCATCGACAATATGCTCCGGGCCGTACGTGTTCTCGGGACAGCCCGGCCGCAGTCCCAGCCGCGCCGTAATCTCCTCGGCCGCAATCGCCGCCTGCGGCCCGAACGTCATAATCCGATAAATCAGCCCCGAACCCGTGCCGACCGGGATCGCCGGCGTCTGGCTGTCGGCCCGCACCGCCGAGACCTCAAGCTGTGTTGCTGAAACCACCGCGACCACCTCGTAGGCCGCATGGATCGCACCATCCAGCGATTGCACCACAATCACATGGCCCGCTGCGACACCCTTACCGACGAAGTTTTCCCCCACCGCTGAAAACGCCGTGCCTGCCAGTACCCCATTAGCCCCGCTGCACAGCACCTGTCCGGCAAACGGCGACCCCGCAAACACCCCCGGCTCCACCCGCACCACATCCGCATCACACGAAAACAAAACCATACTTAAGCTCCTTTCGATTAAAATAATGACTGATAATTGAATTTCTCCCTTGAAATATTGTAGCTCAAGCCTCCGTGCTTGAGAATAAATCAACCTCCGCCACTGGCGGATTCCTTAATTTTGTTTTATGATATGTTCTTCTACCCACTGGGCATAAAGAATGGTAATAGACAAGATGTGCAAAACACATCCCGACTTTGACCCCGGCGGGGTCTTATAAAATAGCCGGGCGTGGAAACGCCCGGAAAGCAATCTCCCTCCCCCAAAAGCCCCGGCGGGGCGACACAAAACTATTTTCACAGCACCTTTTCACTTGCTTTTATGCATTGAATTATCTATCATCTCCTGCAAGGAGATCGACTTATAACCGAAAACACAAAATCAAAATTCAGCTCGTACAAAGCAGAAATCATCCTGATTGTACTGATGACCCTGATCGCTGTTATCCTGACCGCTCATTTTTTTCTAAGAGAAGCCGGTGCGGTCAAGTTCCTGCGGGGAAATGAGAAATGGGTTCACAAGCATGTGGATGTGGCGGCGCGTTCGGTCATTGGGGTCTGCGCATCGGCCCCGCCGACATGGAAACACCTCAGGAAGGCCACATCGTGATAGACGAGGCGACCTACGAATACCAGCGCCCCATCGAGCCGGGCGTCTATATCTTCAACCGCGGCTGAGACTGCGTCAGCTTTCTTTGGTTTCCCCATCCCACAGGGACGAATCCTTCCAGGTCATAATCAAAAACCACGGCAGCCCGCCGGTGTCGGCAATCAAAATACAAATCGCCAGAATCCCGGTCAGCAGATGCTGGAAATTAAACAGGACCGCCGCAATCACCGCTACGGTTCCCAGGCCGGGAATGCCGGAAACGTAACTGTAGCCGTCCATGGATTTCTGTTTTCTATAATAAAGCCACGGCCGCAGGTATGATAAATGCAGATTCAACAGAGCAATCGCCCCCGCCCCGCCAAGCAAAACAAGCCCCGTCGTTCCGTCCGGCTTGCTGTGACGGAGCGTAAGCCCGATACTGATCATCACCAGCCAGACCGGCAGGCCGCAAAGCACAATCCCCATCCCCCGCCGCATATAATTATATTTCTTCATTCAAAATCCTTTAACATGCTCCACCTGCCCCTTTCGCGTCACACTCAGCCGGAATTGCCGGGTGTATTGAACATCAAGCGAGGATCGTCCCATACCCATTTTTTGCAGCAATTCTTCCAGCGATATCCCCTGTTCGGCACGATTCAGCAGGCCGAGTGTTTTGTAAACAATCTCATCGCCCGACGATAACAGCCACGACTCGCGGCTCTCCATTAAATACGCCAGCGACTCCGCCTCGCCCGGATCCATGCGGTCCAGATAAGCCGGCCCCAATCGATTCTTGAACGTCTCGATGGATTTCAATGAGGCCGATACACAGCGAATTTTACCGCTTCGAATGTCGGGCTGCAAATCATAGCTCATGACTTCCTGCACCACCGTCTCGGTCAGCGTCACATCGCACTGGCTGATAAATTGCTCCCAAAGTCCAAGCTCATTCAGATAAATCACTACATTGGCGTCAAGCAACAGAAGTCGGTATTTCATAATCCACGTCCCTGCACAGATACTGCTGAGCCTCCTTACGGCTGATATGTAAATACTTTGCCAATTGCCCCAGCGACATTTCGCCTTTGCGAAATACCTGGATGGCCAAAGCCCGATACCGTTCCGGATAAAGCGGCGGACGAAACTCATCTTTGCGTTCCGTCTGCTTTACATACTCCTTCGCTTCATCAATATATTGTCGAGTTTGTTCTTCCTTCCAACGGTAAAGAAATTGCATCCGCCACAGCAGCGATTCGAGCGACACATCAAACTGCCTGGCGACACTGTCCAGCTTACTCAGAGCGATATTGCCCGAGGATTCCGACACTTTATGAAGAGCATCCATAACTGCTTCATACGGTAAAAGCAAATTACCTGCAAAACATGTGGCGAATTTTTCTTCCTGCGGATTGGGTTCACATACGCCCTGGGTGTGTCCAAAACGCTCCCAGGTCAACAAATGAAACAACTCATGCGCCAAATCATGATTGCGCCGCCATCGACAGCATTGTGAATTTAAAAGAATTGCTTCTCCAAAGAGTTTCGATTTGGCGCAGGCCGCAGTACCGAGAGCTCCCAGGTCCATATAAAATATCTTGACTCCATAGACTTCTTCAAGAACAGTACTCAGACTTTCACCCGGCCGATCCCCCAGACCTAAATTCCGGCGGGCATCATTGGCAAGAGATTCCGCCTCTGAATATCCAAACCGTTCACCAGGCAGATCGATTGGCGGTAATTGTCGGGATGGAAAATCACCGGCCCACTGTTCAATCTGCCGATATTGTCGGCAAAGCTGGATAAATTCAGCCCCGATCTGGCTTTCATTGTCCGGCCGATTCCGCCACAAAACAAGCTGCCCCCCCTCCGCAGATTGCTCAAAGAAAAAACTGATCGGAACACGATACACCTCCGCCAGCTTGGATAATTGGGCAAATTTAGGCTCTGCCCGCCCGCGTTCGTAGGAATTGATACAGGAATCGTCAATTCCCGTGAATGCGGCCACTTTTTCGAGTGTGTAGCCGGCAAATTCCCGTGCCTGTTTTAGTCGTTCTGAAATGCTCATATCATCTATTTCCCTTCCTATACAAGAAATATACTAAATATTCGACATTATTTCAATATATATTTCTTGTTTTGTAAGATTTTATTACATTAAGGACTCACAGAATCCATTATCCACCTCGACCCTTTCCGATCTAAACCACCTCTTTCAAACAGCTTCTCGGCAATCTCGCTCACTATTTCAATTAAAGACCTAAATACTCCACTTGCAATCCGTTCGAGGTTGTGCTATAGTCGCCTCTGCAAGAAGACAATAAATTAAGGACGCAAAGAATGGAGATGCCTACTCAGCAGGCTATCGACCTTTTCCAAAAAGCCTACGATCTCGACCCGCAGCCCTCCCGCAAAAATAACCTCGACAACGCCCTATCCGCTGTCGCAGAAAAGAAAGCATAAAACAGGGATGCTGCCTAATGGGTTGTGCTGCTGACAGACAGCACCCCTGCATAATGTAATACAATTTACCCTATGAACTTGTCAAAGAAAGAAAACGAACCGCCGGAGGGAGAGACGCGAGTGGCCCTCGGCCTCCGGATAGTGATTATCCCTTATTCAGGCCTTTGATGAGGCCGTGGGCGGCTTCGTTTTTGAGTTCCAGCGTATACTCGCCGATGAGTTCGCCGCACTCGTAGTCGCCGGAGGAGGCCAGCGGCTTGAAGTGGAAGCTGCGTCCGGCCAGCGGCATCACGGCCAGCCGCGACGAATCGAGCAGCAGCACCGCATCCTGCGGCATCCAGCGGGTCGTGACAATCCGGCAGACGCCGAAGTCGGACTGGTACACGCTGACCATGTCGCGGTAGGCGGTGTCGTCGGGGCCATAGCTGCGCTGCGCGGTCAGGAACGAATTGATGCGGCGTTTCTGGCAGCCGTTGACAACGATCAGGTCGATATTGCCGCTGCTGGTCTCCCAGATTTTGCGGAGGGCGTAATTGATTTTGGCCTCGTCCAGATCCAGCCCGGCGGGGAAATCCCCGGTCCCGGCGGTAAAGACACTGGTGGTCAGGTGCTGGATGATGCCGCGCATCGTGCGGCGTACCGCGGGTGCGCCCTGCGGATTGACGGACGCCTGGCCACCGTTGATGACGGTGTTTTCGAGGTCACGCAGCAGTTCGCGGAGGCGTTCCTGTTTCTGGTAGTCCATTTCGTCAGCCAGACCGAGCTGATTGGCCGCCAGATCCGAGCCGCTGACTTCGACGGCGGCGGTGAAGATTTGCGTGAAGTTGCTTTTGCGGACGCGATGGGTGAACCGCGCCGCGGGCTTGTCGGCGCCTTCGAGGGCGGCGTTGCCGAGGATGTTGATGACCTGTTCGTCTTCCACATCTTCGGGGGTGGTGCCCGCATAGCCGCGAACCACGGTCAGGGCGCTGCCGGTGATGGCGGTGACCAGCATCAGTTCGTACGAGCCGTCGATTTGAATCTGGTCGCCAACGCGGAAGCGGCCGGGATTATTCACATTGAACGCAGTGCAGGCTGCCGGATTCACGATGCCATCGTCGCGCACGGTGTCCTTGTTGGGCAGCAGTTCGTCTTCCAGCCACTGGTGCCAGGTCGATGCCGCCGACCGCAGCGAATCGCCGAGGGCATCGAGCAGCGGGGTTTCATAGGGCGAAACGATCCCGATGATATCCGATACGTCTTCGGCCAGTTCGGGCAGGCTGGCGCCCGCAGTATAGGTTGATTTTCCGGTAAACGACATAAACGCTCCTTTCAATAATTAATGGTTGTTTGAATTATTTTTTATTTTCTGCGTGTTTTCATATACAGCATCAGTTGTTTGCGGTCGGCGGAGGCAGGCTTTGTGTTCTGCTGTGCGGGGCCGGGCTTGTCTTTTTTGCCGCGGGTGGGCTGCATAGCCTGCGGCGTGACCAGCGGCGTAAACAGATAGGGCTTTTCGCGTTTGAGCTGGTCGATGACCTGCTCGGGTTTTGCGTCTTTGTTCTGCGTCAGACGCTGCTCGGCGAGCAGGATAGCCGCTTCCATATCCGCGACGCCGGCGGCGGTGAGTGTGTCGCGCAGCCGCTGTTGGGCGCGGACCTGTGAGAGGGTCTGCTCCAATTGCCGGCGAAGCAATTCGGTTTCTTCGAGTTTTCGGCGGGTGTCGCTTAGCTCCTGGTCTGCCGCCTGGGTTTTGGGGTCGTTGTCTGTCATGTTCATCTCCTTCATTATGGTATAACGTTTAGTTTCTATTGCACTTTCTGTTCGCTATGGTCGGGGATGTCGGGCAACTGCGATTTAAGCTGTGCCTGCTGGAGTTTGTCCAGTTCGTCTTCGGGCAGCGGGTTTGGAAACTCGATATCGAGGATGCGATCCTGCGGGTCGGTATGGTAGAGGCCCGCTTTGTCGAGGATGTCGAGGACCATTTGTCCGATCTGGCGGATGCCGCGGCCGTAGGTGAATTGCTTGCGGGCGGTGCGGGCGAGGGTGCCCATGAAGGTCAGCTTCAGTGCGACGCCGCTGGTGAGGTTGCCGAGTTTGTTTTTGAGGACGCCGGCGACGACGGGTGTGACGCCGGAGATTTTGTCCATTGCTTCGCGGATTTCGGCGATGTGCATGTTTTCGCTGGGCATGGCCTGGTCGCCGCCGAAGGCCTCGATGGAGGCATCGGGATTGTCGGTGCACCACATCCGGCCGGGGGCGATGGGTTTGTCGGTGACGTCGTCGATGCCTTTGACCAGGTACATCTTGAAGGCCTGCATGGTCAATCGGCTGGCGCGGTCGCTGAGGCGGGTGTTGAGTTCGTCCTGCAGGGCGACCAACTGGGCGACGTCGCTGATGCCTTCATAGAACAGCGGCTGGGCGATATTCTGGATATGCACGACCGGCACAAAGCCCATCGGATTGACGGACTGGGCGATGCGGTTGCCGTCTTCGTAGCGCTGCCAGCCGTCGGGGCCGATGATTTCGGTAACGGCGACGGTCTGACGGCGCGAGGCGGTGTTGCGGAAAAACTGCGGCAGCGATTGGCCGTCGTTGGCGATGTCGTTTTTGGCCTGATAGAAATGTTGTATGTAATACCGGATTTTCCGGCAGTCGTTTTCATCGAGGACAGGCAGTGCTCGGGGAGCGTCGATGAGTTCCAGGTCGATGGTCTCTGCGTGATGCAGGACGGATTGAACCCCATTGCTTAACAAAGAACTCGAATCAATCGGCGGTGAGCCGGCAAGACGTGCAAGGATGGCGGGACCTGGTCTGACGATGCAATCGACAAACCCATAGACGCCGCCGAGCACTGCCATATCCTGAAACAAGCCGATCCCGCCGTTGGCATCGAACACAGCCTTGAGAATCTGTTCAATGTCTCTGCGTCGAGCAGCATCGGGGGAGCGGCTGATAATTCTGATTTCTTTTCCGAAGAGAAAATCGACCATGGCGTTGATGCGCCAGGCGATGTCGTTTTCGATGACGACTTCCTTGCGCTGGATGTCGGGCAGGACGCTGCCGGCGAGGATCCCGTCGCGGTCGGAGTACACGACGCCGGTGATGCGCGAGGGCAGGCCCATTTCCTGCGCCTGGATATAGGAACGTGCGGATTCGGACTGTTTGGCAACGGCGGTCGCGATGGGCGTGGTGGGGTTCTGGTAGTAATCCCAGAGCCGGGCGTAGTGGTTGTCCTGGTCGGGCCACTGTTCGGTGATGAGCCACTGGACGAATTCTTCGCTGAGTCGGCCGGGGCCGAAGAGGGTAAAATCGAATGCCATGGTTAGTTCCTTCCTTTTGTTTTTTTGTTTATTCACTTTTTAAATTTTCATGTGCCTCCGTATAGGGGACGGTTTTGCAATTTTTGTTCGAAAAATCGAAATAGCACAGGGCGTGAGATTTTTTAAGTCCAGGCGGGATAAGGAGAAGAAATTTTTTATTTTTTTTGTGAATAGCAAGATAGTGTTAGCGTAATTTGTGCTATGTGGACACGATGGGTATTGAATCAACAAACAAATTCAATCGCTTGACTTAAACTATTGTTTTAATTATAATACAGAAATACATAGTCCCTATCAAAAAGGTTAAACAATGGTTGCTCAAGAGATTGAAAAAGTGGACAAGGAACTCATTGCCAAGCGTGGTGATGGAACGCGGTATGCCCTGGTTCTGGCGGGACTGGAGCTTTTCGGCGAATATGGGCTGAAGGGAACCAGTACGCGGATGCTGTCCAAACATTCCGGTGCGAATGTGTCCGCTATTCCCTACTATTTCGGAAGCAAGGAGGGATTGTACAGGGCGGTTGTCGAATACATCGTCGAGCGGATTGCGGTCCACACCGGGGAGGTCCGAAGCCAGCTTCAGGAATTGGTGGCACAGGGGCCGTTGACGCCTGAGCAGGCCGGAGGTGCATTAAAGAAAATGTTTACCGCCATGGCCCATTTATTTGTGGAATCCGACGAGCCGAAGACCTGGGCACGCATCATGGTGCGTGAGCAGGCCAACCCGACGCCGGCCTTTGATATCTTCTATGAAAAGCAAATGCGACCGATTCAAAACATGATGACGCAATTGATTGCCGCCTATACCGGCCTTGATCCCGATGGAGATGAAATCAAAATACGCGGCCATGCCTTAATCGGGCAGATATTGGGATTTCTAATTGCCCGCGAGAGTATTCTGCGTCATCTGGGGGTCAGAAAACTTACTCGTGAGCATGTTGATTTGATTCACACGGTCGTATTGAGCAATATTGAAAATTGTCTGAAAGTCCTGTGTTTAAAGGAACTGCAATCATGATAAAGAAAATAGTCCTTTTAATCTTTCTTGCTGCCGCTGCCGGTGTCGGTTACTACGTTTATCAGAATAGACAAGCCCAAACACAAGGCGGGCCCCTGGTTTTATATGGCAATGTGGATATTCGGGATGTATCGCTGGGCTTTCGCGTGGCCGGGCGCATTGCCCAGATGCGATTTGAAGAAGGTGACAAAGTCGAACAGGGGACCATCCTGGCCGTGCTTGACAAAACACCCTATGAGGAATTGCTGGCAATTGCTCAGGCGGAACTGGCCCAGACCGAAGCCGTATTAGTCAATGCGGAAAAGAACTACACCCGCCGAGTAGATCTGGTCGAAACCGGCGGCGTATCCAAGAGTGATTTTGATGCGTCTATTGCCGCGCGAGATCAGGCTGCAGCTCGTGTGGAGACCGCCAAGGCCCGCCTGGAGCAGGCTAAGACTCAGCTTGAGGACACCGAGATTCGTTCCCCCAATAACGGCACCATCCTGACGCGGGTGTGTGAGCCCGGTTCCATCGTAGCTGTTGGCGCACCGGTTTATACGCTGGCCCTTGATAATCCGGTCTGGATACGCACGTATGTGGATGAAGTCAATCTCGGTCGGATTTATCCTGGCCAGAAAGCTCATATCACCACCGATTCCGGCGGCAGTTACGAAGGACAGGTTGGCTTTATCTCACCGCAGGCAGAGTTCACGCCCAAGAATGTCGAGACCACTCAACTGCGGACCAACCTGGTCTATCGTCTGCGTATCATCGTTGATAGCCCTGACCATAGCTTACGCCAGGGGATGCCGGTGACCGTTACGATGGAAAACGGGAAGGCCGGGCAATGACGGAGCCTGTGGTTGTCATTGAGGGATTGACCAAACGATTCAAGGGGATGGACAAGCCCGCCCTCGATGGGGTGTCCACGTCCATCCTGCCGGGGCACATCACCGGGCTGGTCGGACCCGATGGCGCAGGCAAAACCACGCTGATTCGTCTGATGGTCGGCCTGCTTCATGCCGAGGCGGGCACGATTGCCGTCGGTGGATTCAATGCCAGGACACAGGCCGAGGCGATCCATGAAATCATCGGCTATATGCCGCAGAAATTCGGTTTGTATGAAGACCTGACCGTCATCGAGAATCTCGACTTTCATGCCGACTTGCGGTATCTCTCCGGAACGGCGCGAAAGGAAAAATTTGATAAACTGCTGCGTTTTACCGATCTGACGGCCTTCCAGAGACGTCTGGCGGGCAAGCTGTCCGGCGGGATGAAGCAGAAGCTGGGGCTGGCCTGTGCGTTGATCGGCACTCCCAAAGTGCTTTTGCTGGATGAGCCGAGTGTCGGGGTTGACCCCATCTCCCGTCGGGAATTATGGGCGATGGTGCAGGAGCTGCTGGCCGGCGGCATCGCGGTGGTCTGGTCCACATCGTACCTGGATGAAGCCGAGAAATGCGATTCGGTGATTCTGCTCAACGAGGGGCGGAAACTCTACGACGGACCGCCCGCCGACCTGCTGGGCAGTGTCGCGGGACGCACCTGGCAGATTCGCGGCATCGACGAATCGCGCCGTCGTACGGTGCTGATGAACATGCTGAAAGAAGATGGCGTCATCGATGGCGTTGTCCAGGGCCGGCATATCCGGATTGTCATGGCTAAAGACAAACCCAAGCCGCTGCTGGACGAAGGCCAGTGGACAGCCGTGGAGCCGTGGTTTGAGGATGCGTTCATTGATATCCTGGGCGGCGGTCCCGGCGGCCATTCCAAACTGGCCGAACAAATCAGCGAAAAACCTCTGCAGGACAAACCCGTCATCGATGTCCAGGGCTTGACCAAACGTTTCGGCGATTTTACCGCCGTGCATAACAATACTTTCCAGATTCGCCGGGGGGAAATCTTCGGGCTTCTGGGGCCTAATGGCGCCGGCAAATCCACCACCTTCAAGATGATGTGCGGCCTTCTCCAGCCGACCGAAGGCAGGGCTTTTGTGACCGGGCTGGACCTTAAGACCGCCACCTCGCAGGCCCGCTCCCGCATCGGCTATATGGCCCAGAAGTTCTCACTATACAGCAATTTGAATGTCGTGCAGAACCTGCGATTCTTCTCCGGCCTGTATGGTTTATCCGGCAGGCGCCAGAAGGAACAGATCGACCTGATGATCGAGATATTCGACCTGAAGGAGCATTTGAAGATGAATGCCGGCACGCTGCCGCTGGGCTTCAAGCAGCGGCTGGCGCTGGCCTGTGCGGTCATGCACCAGCCGGATGTGCTGTTCCTTGACGAGCCGACTTCCGGCGTCGATCCCATCACGCGGCGGGAATTCTGGACGCACATCAACGCCATGGTTGAAAAGGGTGTCACTGTCATGGTCACCACCCATTTTATGGATGAAGCCGAATACTGCGACCGCATCGGTCTGATTTACCGCGGCGAGAACATCGCCACCGGCACGCCCGATGACCTGAAAAAGCTTGTCCAGTCCGACCATCTCCAGAATCCCACGATGGAAGACGCCTTTGTTACGCTGGTCCATCGCAGTCATCTCGAAAACCAACTGCAGGAGACAGCATGAGACGGCTGACGGCACTCATCCGCAAAGAGACGCTGCAGATCCTCCGGGATCCCAGCACGTTTCTGATTGCCTTTCTCCAGCCGCTGATTCTTCTGTTTATCTTCGGCTACGGCGTCAACCTCGACAGCAACAAAATCCGGATCGGCCTGGTCGTTGAGGATAACACGCCCGACACGGCCAGCCTGGTCCGCGCGTTTACCAACTCACGATTTCTGGAAGTCCGGCTCGGACAGGACCGGCGCGAATTCGAGCACGACCTGGTCATCGGCCACATCCGCGGTATTGTGGTCATCCCGCAGGATTTTTCCATCGACATGGTCCTCAAAACCGGTGCGGTCAATCTGCAGGTCATCGCCGACGGTGCCGAGCCGAATATTGCATCCTTTGTCCAGAACTATGCGTTTGGCGTCGTACAGGTCTGGCTGCAGCACGAGGCCGAAGACCGCGGTCAGTCGGCAGCCGCTTTGCCCATCCGCGTCCTGCCGCGATTCTGGTACAATGCCGAACTGAAAAGCCGCAATTTCCTCGTGCCCGGCTCCATCGCCATCATCATGACCCTCATCGGCACGATGCTGACGGCGCTGGTGATTTCCCGCGAATGGGAGCGGGGCACGATGGAAAGCATGATGGCCACCCCGGTCACCATCACCCAGATTCTGCTGGGAAAACTCATCCCGTATTTTATCATGGGCATCGGCTCGATGACCCTGTGCACGCTGGTCTGCACCCTGGTCTATGATGTGCCGTTTCGCGGGACGTATCCGGCCCTGCTGGCGGCTACGTCGGTCTTTCTGCTGGCGGCCCTGGGTCAGGGGCTGCTGATTTCTTCGGTTGCCAAGGACCAGTTTGTCGCCTCGCAAATCGCGCTGATGGCGGCCTTTCTTCCGGCCCTGATGCTGTCGGGCTTCATCTTCGAGATTCATTCGATGCCCCGGCCGATTCAATTACTGACCCATGTCTTCGCGGTGCGCTATTTTGTCACCAGCCTTCAGACGCTGTTCCTGACCGGCAATGTCTGGCCGCTGCTGATTCACTGCATGGCGGCCATGCTGGTCATCAGCGTGGTCTTCTTTGCCCTGACTGCACGCAAAACCAAAAAGAGGCTGGACGCATGAGAACCTCTGCCGGACGAATTTTTGCACTGATTGTCAAGGAACTGCTGACGATGTTCCGTGACCCCAAGGGACGCGTTATCCTGATTGTCCCGCCGATTATGCAGATGGTGGTGTTTGCCTTTGCCGCGACGCTGGAGGTCAAAAACATCGGCGTGGTTATTTATAACCAGGACACCGGCTCCCACGGCGCCGAAATTGTCCATCGCCTGGCCGGCTCACCCGCCTTCACGGACATCACCTTTGTGGACCGCAATGAAGCGATTCGCCCGGCCATTGACCAGCAGAAGGCCATCGCCGCGATTTCCATCCCGCAGGATTTTTCCCGCGATATCGAGGCGGGCCGTGCCGCCATGCTGCAGGTCATTCTTGACGGACGGCGTTCGAATGCCGCTCAGATTGTCAATGGTTATATCACCACCATCATCACCGCCTATGGGAACGAAATCGAAGCGGTTCGCGGTACGCCCCAGCCGTCCATCCGGATTGACGGACGCAACTGGTTCAACGAAAACCTCCTCTACCGCTGGTTCACACTGCCGTCGCTGGTGGGGATTCTGGCGATGATGATTGCGCTGGTGGTGACATCCCTGTCAGTGGCGCGGGAACGCGAACTGGGGACCTTTGACCAGCTTCTGGTTTCGCCGCTGATGCCGCTGGAGATTCTGGTCGGCAAGACCATCCCGGCCGTCATCGTCGGCATCGCCGAAGGACTGCTCATCTGGACGGTCGCAATTACGGCCTTCGGCATTCCGTTTAAAGGGTCATTTTTGCTGCTGCTGTTTGCATTGTTTATTTTCATCATGGCCACTGTCGGTACGGGACTATTTATTTCCGCGATATCCAAAACCCAGCAGCAAGCGGTCCTGGGGACGTTCATTTTCATGGTGCCTGCCGTGACGCTGTCCGGCTACACCGCCCCAGTCGAAAATATGCCATTGTGGCTCCAGAAGGTAACGTATCTTAATCCTTTGAAATACTTCCTCATCACGCTCAAGGGCCTGTTTCTCAAGGATATGTCCTTTCATGATGTCTGGACCAACACCTGGCCGCTGCTGATTATCGGCGGACTGACCATGTTTCTGGCCGGATGGTTTTTTACCAAACGACTGGAATAACCTATCCACCCTGATTTAGATTTGGCAAGGGTATTGACTTATTCCTACTGGATGAGTAGAGTATTTGGATAAAGCCCGCCGCAGATGCTGCCGTGGGTGCAGTTCCGTACGGGTGTTTATCGAGAAAAGTGGAAGGACACGCTTATGATACATTCACATCGTTTCCCCATTGTGACAAGTTTCTGTCTGTTTGTTGTGCTTGCAAGCTGTGCGGTGGCTGGGGATTGGCCCCAGTGGCGAGGCCCCAACCGGGACGGCAAGGCGGCCGGGTTTACCGCCCCTGCGGAATGGCCGCAAAAATTGACCGAAAAATGGAAGGCCACCGTGGGCACGGGCGATGCGACCCCGGCCTTAGTAGGCAGCAAACTCTATGTCTTTGCCCGTCAGGGTGATAATGAAGTCACGCTGTGCCTGGACGCCAATACCGGTAAAGAGCTATGGAAAGACCAGTATGCCGCCCAGGCCGTTACCGGAGCTGCCTCCCGGCATCCCGGCCCGAGAAGTTCGCTGGCCGTGGCCGAGGGCAAGGTGGTTACACTGGGGGTCGGCGGAGTCCTGTCGTGTCTGAATGCCGACACCGGCAAGATGGAGTGGCGAAAAGACCCCTTTCCCAAGATTGTCCCGCGGTTTTTTACCTCGACTTCGCCGCTGATTGTCGATGGCATGGTTATCACGCATCTGGGCGGACAGGGCAACGGGGCGATCATGGCGTTCAATCTCGCCGACGGGCAGGAGAAATGGAAATGGGCCGGCGAGGGGCCGGACTATGGCTCTCCCGCCCTGCTGACGGTTGATGGCGTTAAACAGGTTGTGACCCTGACCGAAAAGAGCATCGTGAGTGTGGGGCTGGCGGATGGGAAACTGCTGTGGCAGTTGCCGTTTGTGCCGCAGGGCCGGGCGTATAACGCGGCCACGCCGATTGTCGATGGGCAGACGGTTATCTATACCGGCGCCGGCCGGGGCACCTTTGCCGTCAAGGTCGAGAAACAAGGCGATACCTTTACTCCCACTCCGCTGTGGAGCAATCCGGATGTCGGCGTGCAATATAATACGCCGGTACTGCACGAGGGCAAGCTGTATGGGATGACCAACGGCGGCAACCTGTTCTGTCTGGATGCCAGGACCGGAAAGACCGACTGGCTGGATTCCACTTCGCGGGATCGGGGCGGATTTGGGACGATTGTCGATGCGGGGTCGGTTTTGCTGGCCCTGCCCAGCAGCGCCGAGATGCTGATTTACAAGCCCAGCGACAAAGGGCTTGAGACCGTCGCCCAGATCAAGGTGTCCGAAACCCCGACGTACACCTATCCCATCCTGACGGCCAACCAGATTTTCATCAAGGACCAGGATACTGTCATTCTTTACGCGCTGTAAAAGCGAGATATTGTACCCGTCTTAGACAGGATGAGGCGTCGGGAACGGCGTCTTGTCCTGTTTTTTTTGCAAATGCGTGCAATGGAGCGGAGCGTGGAGAGATTTTCAACTTTCCATCTTCGATTTTCCATTTTGAAAATTCGTGTAAGCGTAGTGAGGCAGAGTAATCCGTTCCTGATTCGGGATGTTAAGGTTGAGGATATCGCCCCGCTGGGGCTTTGGAAAAAGCAAGATAGCTTACCGGGCGTTTCCACGCCCGGCTATTTTATACCCAACGGGTATGGTTATTCCGCGGCGGCCACAGGCTATCTTTAGAAGGATACCAGCAGATGCCAGATATAGGTATAAGCCATCCCGTCCACCTCTTGCCAGACCTGCCGGAACTGAGCCTCATTGCCCTGAATCGGCGGCAGTTCTTTTTTCTTTTCCTCCCACGGAATACACACGCCGGGTTTTGGGGTCGGCTGTTTTGATTCATCCATCGGGTTTGTCCTTTCCATGCTAATACTGCCCATAGTCGCGTACAAAATCCGTCATGGCCCGAACATTCTCAATCGAGACTTCGTTCTGCATGATGGCGCTGGCATCGCAGATATATCCGCCATCGACAGCCACCTCATCAATCACCCGCTTGCAGAAATCCCGCACAGCCTGCGGGCTTTCATAGGCCAGCAGGTAATTGGGAATCCCGCCGGAGATGCAGAACTTGTGCCCGATTTTCTTATGCACCGCAAACACATCATCCTGGTCGGCATGAAAAACGATGCTCTGTTCGGGCAGTTCCAGAAAGGCATCCAGATGAGCCAGCCACCGGCCCTCGGCATAAAACATCGTCTGGTGTCCATGCCGCCAGAGTTCCTCGATAATCGGTTTGAGCGTCGGCCAGTAAAGGGTGTTGAAGTGGTCATGACTGATAAACGGCACACACCCGCGGTGCATCCAGAGGCCGATCGGCACCTGTCGGGCGGGGTCCGCACTGGACAGCGCCACATGCAGCAAATGGGGCATCAGGGCCTCGCAGGCACGTTTGACCTCTCCAGGACGCTCGTGTAAATCCATCGCCAGTCCCAGATATCCCCGAAGTTTATCGGCCAGAATGTCAAACGGGGCCTTGAGAATCCCGGCAATCGCCGACACGGTCCCGCATTCCCGGCGGAGCCGTTCGATCTGCGGCCCAAAGGCATGAAAATAACTCATCATCGCCATGCCGCCCTTAAGGAATGACAGATTGCTGCGAAAGGTCACCGGCTGCCCCGCGGCACACACATCCCCCGATACCCGCGGCAGCCAGACATTGAACAAAAACCCCGTCGGGTCGGCGATGAGCTGTTCATACTCATCAGCCCGCATGAAGGCATTATCCTCCGGCGGTTCCCGATACTGAAATCCCGTATCGGCAGGGATATCAATCCCCGGCACGCCGTAATACTTCAGCCCCACCGCATGGGTCAGGCCCGTCCAGACATACACCATGCTGGCCGCCACCGCATCCCAGTCGAAGTCCGCCGCACATTTGAGCGCCGCCTCAAAGGCCCTGTGATAATCGTAGCTGACTTCCTGGCAGGTCATACCCGCATACTTGGCGGTAAACTCGGCCACGAACGGGCGAATCGGCACACAGTCCGGCTTGCCTTTGCGCAGCGCCGTCGTATAGCGTTTCAATCGCTGCTGATACAGCGTCTCTTTATCCGGCATCCTCAGGCCCCGCTTTCTAAACTGATGTCTCAATGGAAAATTGAAAATAGAAAATGGAAATTTTCCAATCTATCTCTGTTTTTCCCGTTGGGCATATTATACCTTCATTGTCTTCGATTGCACGTCAAATCCAATCGTCTTTCGCGTCAAAAACGACTGCATTGCCATCTGCAGGACTGTCTGCGTCCGGAAGGCCAGATCCATCGGGCTGAAGGTCTGCTTGTTGTGCGTCTTGCTGCACTCAATCAGGTTCCGCCAGTGGGCGACATTGTCCTCGCCGCCTTCGATGGCGATCCGCTGGGGGGCCTTGGCGCCCTTTTCCCGAATCGGGATAAACTCGATTTCCTTGTTGTCACGAATGACCAGCGAGCCATCCCAGCCGCGAATGACCGGACACCGCTGCCCGGCGCCGCGACCCGGCCCGGCATTATAATCATTGCCCTGCGTACCCATCACGACAATCGTCGCTTTCTCGGGATACTGGGCAATCAGCGAGAACGTATCCGGCACATCGCGCAGCTCGTACGGATGCCGATGCGTGCCGCCCAGCGCCGCAACGCTTTCCGGAAAGCCAAGCCCCATGATATCGATCACCTGCGTCAGGCTGTGCGGATACAGGTCCGTCACCGGCCCGCCCGCATAATCCATAAACAGCCTCCAGCGGAAATACCGATCCACATTGAACTCACATTTGGGTGCATCGCCCCCAAACGCCTCCCAGTCCAGGTCCGGCCCAGCCTTGGCATTGGGATCCTCCACCGGCATCCCGCGCTCGCCCCAGTCGCCAGTCCGGAAAAAGCCCGTCTCGGCATACAGCGGCTGACCAATCAGCCCTTCTTTCACCAGCTTTTTCATCTGCCGCCAGACCGGATCGCTCATCGCCTGCGTGCCCACCTGAATCACCCGGTCACTGGCCGCGACCACCTCGGCCAGTTTTTTGGTAATCTCGAACTGCCGCCAGTGCGTGACCGGCTTTTCACAATACACATCCTTGCCCGCCTCGATTGCGGCAATCGCCTGCGGTCCGTGAAGATGGTCGGGCGTTGCAATACAGACAATATCAATCGACTTATCAGCCAGTAAATCACGATAATCTGTGTACATCTTGGCGTTAACCCGCTGGGCCGTCCGCTCCCGCCGCGGCTTATAAATATCGCACACCGCCGTCACCGCGATATTATCGCCGCTGCTTTTCATCCAGGTTAGCATATCCAGATGATTATTCCCCCGTCCGCCGCAGCCGATCAGGCCAATGTTAATCTGTTCGTTGGGACTGTTCGACTCCGCCGCAGCCGCCCCGCTGACATACAGCGCCGGTCCCAGCGCCATCGCCGCCCCGGTCGTCTTCAAAAATCCCCGACGTGTCAATCCATGCTGAATGTTTGTCTTTTTGATATCCATAGCAGTCTCCTATAGGGTTTATTTTGCAGATTTTTTGATTTGTCGCAGCCAGAGCTGATAGAGTGTTTCAATCTCACTATTAGAACGATGCCCATCCCACAGGGCAACGCCGTAACGAAGCGTCATCGGTTTGTCCGCCGTCACCTCCAGCGGCGTCTCATGCAGCCGCATCGTCGCCGACAGATACGCAAAGTGCTCTTTCATCGTAAACCACGTCGCCGGCCGCGGATTGCCCGGGTCATCAAACATCGCCACCGTCACCGGCTTGCCCTCCACCGCCGACCGATACGCACACCACGGCGACTCCGTCAGCCGCTCATCCCCCCGGAAAATCGGCCCCGGCTCGCCGCCGGCATACACAAACTCGCCGTTGTTATCCATCGACTGGACAAACCGCATCCCCAGTCCATAATAATGCTGCCCGGCGACACGCACCGACGTCTGCCCGGCCGGAACACTGCACACCGACGTCCACGTCGTCAGCGCCGCCTCGCATTTGGGCACACGACAGGACTTTATTTCTCGCTTTTCGGTCAGCACCCTGACAACCCTGGCAGCATCCATCCATTGAAGTTCCCCCGCCAGACTGCCGTCGGTCTGCCCCCCAAATATTTCCGTCACCTGATACCCGCACCCGGCGGTTTCCTCCCAGAAGTTGATGCCATTGACATTCAGCGCCATCATCAGCCCGTGGTGATGCAGATGGTCGGGTACCTGATCCCGCAGCACATTCACCCCAGTCGGCGTAAACAGCTCCACCACATACGGCTTATACGTTATATTCTTCTGATTGTAAGTCAGCAGCAGCCCCCCGTCATCCGCAATGAGCCAAATCCCCTTCTCAAAGCAAACCTGTGAAGGCTGCCGACACCCCCCAAAAAACACCACCGAACAAATCAAACCATATAATGCGATTCTCATCTTCGTTTTCCTGTGCAGATAGGTTTCGGATTGATATGTGGGTATATTACAATAACTTCTTCAGGAAGTCATAGCTTTTCTGGGCCTGCTCCACTGTGCCGCATTCGACCGAAAACACAATATCCCGCCGGCACTGCTTGCACATCGCAATCGTTTTGGCCCAGTCGATCACCCCCTCGCCGCAGGCACACCCCACCGGCGTCCCCGTTACCTTGCCGCGTTCGGCATCCGACTGCTGCAGCGTGATATCCTTGGCATGCAGATGCACCAGCCGCCCCAGCACATGCTCCAGCCACACGTACGGGTCCTGCCCGCCCAGGTAGCTGTTGCCCGTATCAAAATTAATCCCGATCGCCGGCGACTGCACCAGCGCGTGAATCTTATCCAGCCCCGCCGGAGTCTTGCTGTACTGCTGGTGCGGCTCAAGCCCGATGACCACCCCGCGAGCCTCCGCCAGCGCCGCCGCTTCCTTGAGCACATATCGCATCAGCACATGGTCTTCCGCCTCGGTCGTCCAGGCCGGTTTCGGGCCTTCGTCCGTATTAACCACCGGCGCCCCGCACTCGGCCGCAAACCGCACCGCCTGCTTGAGATATTCGCAACTGATCTCCGGCTTGCACAATGGACAATGCGACGACAGTCCCGACACCTTCACCCCCGCCTTCTGACACGCCCGTGTAATCCGGTACGGATCATCCAGCATCGACACACTATGAAAATACCCCGCCTCGCTGAGCAGCTCCCGCCCCCAATGCACCATCGGCTCGACATACTCATAGCCAATCTGCGCCGCTTTCTCCACACCCCATTCAAACGATTTGTCGCAATGCCGCACAAACTCCAGATTGATGCCCAGCCGTACCTGTCCCATAGCCGTCCCTTACCCAAAGTCATCATTTCGGTTGATCGCTTCGATTTGGCGATTGACTAACATAGCCTATTATAGTAGGCTTAGCCCCGTCGTCTTCTAAAATTTGACAGTGAAAAATATTATACAAACGGGTCCGGCCCCGCCATGTCGCCATCCCGAAACAAAACCTATCAGGCCGACCGCTGCGAACCCCTCGTACGAGCGGTCAATGCCGGCAAAGTGGACCTGCACGCCCTGACCCACGGCGGCTATCCCGGCACGCCCCTGCCCGCATCGCAACTGCCTGGCGTCCTGTCGGTGGGCTTCTGGGACATCAAAGGCCCGCAGGACTGGGGCCTGGGCCGGCACTGCAACGAAGGCATCGAAATTACCTATCTTGAAACCGGCACCGTCGCCTTCACCGTCGCCGGCACCGTCACCGAACTCCACCCCGGAAGCCTGACTATCACCCGCCCATGGCAGCCCCATGCACTCGGCAATCCCCAGGTCGGCCCCGGCCGACTCCACTGGCTCATCCTCGACGTCGGCATTCGCAAACCCCACCAGCGATGGCAATGGCCCGCATGGCTACTGCTGACCGCCGAAGACTGCAAACACCTGACCGAACTGCTCAGCCACAACGAAACCCCCATCTGGTCGGTCGATGCCAAAACCGCCTCGTATTTTATCCAGATTGCCGAGTTGATACAGGCTCCCGACAAAATAGCTCGCATATCCGCATTGGCCGTATGCATCAACGGCCTGCTGTTGTCCATCTACGAGACTTTGATTGAACGAAACATCCCCCTGAATCCGGAATTAACGACCTCCCAGCGCTCCGCCCGGCTGTTCCTTGAATCCATCAAGGGCAATCACGCCCTGCTGGCCCAGCCCTGGACCGCCGCGACCATGGCCGAGCAGTGCGGCCTCGGAATCACTCACTTTACCAAGGTCTGCAAGCAACTAACCAACATGACCCCGCTGGAATACATCAACGACCAGCGCGTCGAAACCGCCGCCCGACTGCTCCGCCAGCAGCCCCACCTGTCCATCACCGACATCGCGCTGCAAACCGGATTCAACACCAGCCAGTACTTCTCCACCGTCTTCCACCGCCACAAAAAATGCACCCCCAAACAATTCCGCCAGCGGTAATACCGCTGTATCCCATCCGCCACCCTCTGGCGCGTCAAAAAAGCCGCCGGGACAATCCTGTCCCGACGGCCTCAAATCACATTCAAAAACAAACCTTGACCGCTGATTACAGACTCCGACGGCGACGCAGCCAGCCAACCAGACCCGTGCCCATCATCCCCAGCAGAATCGCCCCGGGTGCAGGTACTACACAATTGGAACCATACTCCACATTGTCCCAAATAGTATAAGGTTGATCTGTTCCCCAATTTGCGAGGGGAGCCAAGAACATGGTATACAAACCAAGTTCGCTGCCTAAATCAACATAGTCGCTGCGATAAGAGGCTCCAACATGGACTCCATCAATATAAAAATGGATTTTACCATCACTGCTGAAAAGTTGCATCTTTAGCTGATGCCAGCCAGTTGCTCTGTCAACACCGGTAGTTTGCCATCCCGGATGGTTCTCCCCAACGGCCACGTAATAATAATCATCTGTCACATTATAACGAGCCCCAAACTGAATGTCTGTCCAATCCTCACCTGGGGCAATATACGGATTCACCCAACTCGGAACAGCAAATATCTGGCCTGCTACGTTAGCTGATTGCTCATCGTAATAATAGGCACTGAACCACGGATCGTATTGTTTTTGCATGGCATTTCCATTGACGTTCTCAATACTGACCGCAGCCCACCACATCCAACTTTGAGGGGTACTAGAGGCAATAAGTTTCATGCCTTGTGTACCATCCTTCCCCCCGGCCACCTGTTCCATCATTTTGCCAACAGGAGCCTCGCCATGTCGATAATCGCTATTCACCCAACCTGGAGCATAATCACCATCCCAACTTGTGTTGAAATCAAATTTACCATAATATGTCTCCGCTGCCATCGCCGGCATAACGAGTACGGCAAGCAAAACAAGAAGTGCACACTTTTTCATGATTCTCCCTTTCAAAAAAATTACCCTCTTTCCTCTGTCGCCCCGATGGCAACAGTTTTTATTTACAGCGATAGTCCCTGTCATACAGACCTCGGCCGCAGAATATTTCTTCTGCCAAGCCAAAATCCGCGTGTTCACATACCAGACTATTTTTGGCGACTTTCCGGCATAAAAACAACGAAGGGCGATTTCTCCAATCCAGCGCTTTTTATCACCTTGGCGATCCGAAGCTCAGCCCCTATTTTACAGAAACACCCCATCCCCTGTCTATTGGGGAAACTACGTATATTGACTTTTTTTGCCCGCGTTTTTGGCCTGAAAACGCGGATTCGCAAATTTTTATAGGACTTTATTTGTCATCAATCCCCTCCGCCCGGCTTCCGGCGCAATCAAAAAGCCGCCGGGACAATGCTGCCCCGACGGCTTCAAATCACATTTAAAAGCTGATAACTTTGACCGCTGCTATTACAGACTCCGACGACGACGCAGCCAGCCAACCAGACCCGTGCCCATCATCCCCAGCAGAATCGCTCCGGGTGCGGGAACTACCGGACAGGGCGACGAAATCATATCCACCAAAGACAAATCCGTAGTAATAATAAACGGCAGAGCTATCTTGTTATGATTATCAGTCTTGTTGACCTGGAACAGGGCGGAATAATACTGCCCTGCAGCAAGCGTACTGCTCCAGCTCATCGAACCACTGGACCAAAATCCATCCTTGTTCAATACCGCATTATTGCTGCTGGTTACCTTAGCAGAGTTTGATGCATCGCCCTTCCAGACAACCAGGTCTTCAGAAAAATCAAACCATTGAGAACCACTCCATTTGGTTGCAATAGTAAATTTTTGACCCGCATTGACCAAATACACCGGAACTTCCCAGCCGTTGAGGTCGTATTGGCCGGCCCAGACGCCCGGATCAGATTGCAGTTGGGCACCTGCACCAGTCACTTTGACCTGCAGCGTCGGGGTCACATTGGTCCCGGATATGGCAATTCCGGAAACCTGCTGCCATACGCCGTCACAGGTAATATCCGTAAACGAATTCGTCGGGGCCGCAAAGGCCGGGGCTGCCGCTGCCATCACCAGGATGCTTATCACTAACAACTTTTTCATCAACTCTTCCTTTCAAACCATACAAAACCTTCTTTGACCTTGCCGATATCACCTTAATATCAGCACTCTATATCCAGACTTAAACCCCACAGAGATTCTTCGCAGAATCCAAAAATGCCATGTTTCAAGACATTATAGAGCGACATTGTGAAATGAAACAACGGTGGTGTTTTCTCCCATCCAGCGTTTTTCATCACCATACAGCTCCAGCTTAAAATTCCATTATACAAAATAAAGGATTCTATGTCTATTACGCAAACTACATATTTTAACTTTTTTTGCCATTTTTTTGATAATAAAGTAAATACAGAAAATATGCTTTTATGTATTATGTATATCTTCTATTGTATTCAATAAAAAAGCCGCCGGGACAATGCTGCCCCGACGGCCTTGAAATTCTCACCAACTCTGGGTTAATTTTCGGGCTGAGCCGGCATCTGAGGAACCTGCATCTGCTGCTGGCGTTCTTTTTCCTTGGCTTCCCGGCGGGCTTTTTCATCGGCCGACCATTCCACCTTGGCCTTGTCTTTCAACTCCTTACGCAGCGTTTCAACGAATTGGTTCATCTGTCTGCCCTTGAGGTACTGAACAATCTTGGGCTTGACATCGGCAAAGCTGTCGGTCCTGGCTTCCTGCTTGTTGGTCAGTTTGATGATATGATAGCCAAACTGGGTCTCTACGATATCGCTGACATCGCCGACTTTCATCGCAAATGCCGCATCTTCAAACGGTTTGACCATCTTGCCTTTTTCAAACATGCCCAGGTCGCCGCCTTTCTCTTTGCTCGGGCAATCGGAATTTTCTTTGGCCAGAGCTGCAAAATCGCCGCCGGCCTTGACCTTTTTGAGCAGGTCTTCGCATTTGGCCTTGGCCGCTTTCTTGGTCGCTTCATCGGCGTTCTGGTCCACCTTAATCAGAATATGGCTGGCCTGAACCTGTTCAGGATGCTGGAAATTCTGAGGGCTTTCATCATAGAATTTCCTGGCATCCTCGTCACTGACCGCCTTGTAGGACGGATCCGCTTCAAAGAGCTTCTCGATGCCTGTCTGCAGGCGAATCTGCTCTTTGATATTGGCCCGGGTCACGCCCATCTTGGCCAGTTCAGCATCCACATCTTCGGCTTTCTTGCCGGACTCTTTGACGAATTCCTGAACCATCTCATCAAAGCGGGCATCCACGTCGGCATCCTTGACCTCAATCTTCTTTGCCTTGAGTGTCTCATTGATAAGCTGCTTTTCGATCATCATGTCCACGACGCTGTCACGCATCTGCTCGCGCATCATCTCGCGGGTCTCTTCATTCATCGGCCAGCCCATCGCCGCCATTTTCTGCACCTGGGCCTCGAGGCGGGCATTGATTTCCGGGGCAATCGCCTTTTCTTTAATTTCCTTGCCGTTGACCGTCACAATAGTCTTCTCAGGATCGACCGCGGCTTGGGCCGGGGCGGCTTGGTCCTTCTTGGTTTCGGCTTTCGCATCAGTCTTGGCCGCGGGGGCAGCAGGCTTTTCGGTCTTCTTTTCCGCTGCGATCACGGAACCCCCCATCGCCAGCACCGCACTCAGCAGTAACGCCACCAAAAACTTCATACGTTTGTGTCCTTTCTAAAAATCTTTATTGAGTTATTGACGCATTAGGTACGAAAGTATCATTTTCCCAGTCCGGCCTGACAAAGTCAAGCAAGATATTCCCGCCCGGGCCGTCGCAACAACTTGCGGATAGCCTGAATTCCGCAAATTTACACCCATATTCAGATAGTTGTTAGCTTTAATGTGACTGGCCGTTGTTTGAAATACCCACATTTAAGTTCCAAACCAGATGCAATAAAAAAGAGCTGCAGGTCAGCCCCGCAGCTCTGATCGAATCGGTTTTCTTCACGCTCTGCGTCTTCGCAACAGCCCCAGGGCGCCGATGCCTAACAGTCCCAGGGTCGCCGGCTCTGGGATTGTCGAAATCGTATCAATCACCACTTGCGACAGAACCGCATTGGGAGTCATCGCGATCTGTACCCGTTCAAAGTCGGGATTGGGCTTGAAAATCAGGTCATAATACTGATATGCCCCCATGCCGGATGCATCCGGCATGACCGGCGAAATATACGTGACCTGACCTGTAATCGGGACGGTGCCGTCAAGTGCCAAGCTGGACACGCTGATCGGCGGGACGGACGAATTCAGCCAGGCCAACTGCACGCGCATATACTTGATGGGCATATTGTCGATGAAATTGGGTAACTGAAATTCATAATGTCCGCCGGTGCCTTGCGGAACCTGGGGCGATGGCTGCACAGGATGCAGGACCGTCGTCGGGTCGTTGTCGTCCACAGTACTGAAACCGGTCAGATTCAGAAATGTCGTGCCGGGCAAAAGATTCCAGTGAGCATATACCGACAATGGACCGCCCCGATAAGGCGGGGGATTCAGGTCGTCAGCACGTACCGGGATCCATGAAAAAGCTAACACCAATGCAAGAAACGGAATATATTTTCTAATTTGTGTATTCATAGGAATTACCTCTCTTGTTTTTTTTCACTGTTTCTGTTCTGTTCAATATCGATAGACATTAAACACAATCCGTGTATAAATCTTATTGAGTGCCAATATGACGTTTTTAATCTTTCTTGTCTCTTAACCATTCTGCAGAATGGCTGAAGCAGATTTTTGAGTGGTGACTCCTTGAAAGGTTTATTCTTTCATAGCTATTTAATAGGAATACTATGTATTAAGCCTGCGATGTTCTATAAAATATCTTCAAACACACGAAATTTATGCGACAGATATTTTGTCTTTTTCTCTGTAGTATTCTCCACATAGCACAAATTACGCTAACACTGTCTCGCTAAACGAAACCCTCTATCAAAATTTTTCTAAACACATCTATATATCGAGAACTTTCGATATTTAGATACGTATAGATAAAAAAGCTTAATTGAGGTTAACATGAGTCCGGAATTGCAAAACACATATAAAATGCTGACTGAAGAACAACTGCACGAGGCGGCGGAGTGTTTGAAGGTGATGGCCCACCCGGCCCGGCTGAATATGGTTCAGATTCTGATGCAGGGCGAGTATCCCGTTCATGAGATCGCCGCACTGTGCCGAATCTCGGCCAACCAGACCTGTGAGCATCTGCGGCTGATGCAGGGACGCGGCTTGCTGACCAGCCGGCGCGAGGGTAAAATTGTGTATTATAAAATAGCCAATCCCCGCCTGCCGGGTCTGATTGGCTGCATTCGGAAACACTGTGAAGCCAAACCAGAACTTGAAATATCAGACAATACATAACTGTATATAAGGAGTCATTATGGAAAGCAAACCAAAGATTATTATCGTCGGGGGAGTCGCAGGCGGCGCATCGGCGGCGGCACGGGCACGACGCATGAGCGAATCGGCAGACATTATCCTGATTGAACGCGGGCCGGATATTTCGTTTGCCAACTGCGGCCTGCCGTATCATATCGGCGGGGTCATTGCCGAGCGCAAACGGCTGCTGGTCCAGACGCCGGAGGCGATGCGAAAACGGTTTGCACTCGATGTGCGGGTCCGAACGGAGGTTGTGCGAATTGACCGTCAGCAAAAACAGGTCATCGTCAGAAATCTGGCCGATGGGCGTGAGAGTGTTGAAAGTTATGACTACCTGATTCTCAGTCCCGGGGCCGAACCCATTCGTCCGCCGTTGCCGGGTGCGGATGGACCCAACGTCTATACCCTGCGCAACCTGGCGGATATGGACACGATTATCAAGACTATCGATACGAACAAACCCCAGCGGGCGGTGGTGGTCGGCGGCGGATATATCGGTCTGGAAATGGCCGAAAGTTTGACCGAACGCGGCATTGCGGTGACAGTGGCGGAACTGGATAAGCAGGTGATGGCCCCGGCGGACCCGGAGATGGCATCGACGCTGCATCAGGAACTGAAGCTGCATGGCGTGGATTTGCGGCTGGGCAGCAGCGTGACATCAATTCAGCATAATGCACAAGGAATAACAGTCCAGTTGAGCAGCGGCGATAAAGTGGATTGCGGGCTGGTGGTCTTATCCATTGGCGTGCGTCCCGAATCCAAACTGGCCAAAGAAGCCGGGCTGACCGTCGGACATCGCGGCGGCATTGTCGTCAACGAATTCATGCAGACCAGCGATCCGGCGATTTATGCGGTGGGTGATGCGGTGGAAGTGGATGACTTTGTCGGCGGATTCAAGACCCAGATTCCGCTGGCCGGTCCTGCCAATCGACAGGGACGCATTGCGGCATCGCACATCTTCGGACAGAAGCTGACGTATAAGAAAACCCAGGGCACCGCGGTCTGCAAGGTCTTCAACCAGACCATTGCCATGACGGGCCTGAATGAAAAGAGCCTCAAACGTCTGGGGATGCCGTATGAAAAGGTCTATGTGCATCCGGCTAACCATGCTTCGTATTATCCGGGAGCAATGCAGATGACCCTGAAACTGCTGTTTGAGCCAACGACCGGCAAGGTGCTGGGGGCGCAGGCCGTTGGAGCCGCGGGGGTGGATAAGCGAATCGATGTGATTGCCGTGGCAATACGAGCGGGGATGACGGTGTTTGATCTGGAGGATCTGGAACTGTGCTACGCACCGCCTTATGGTTCGGCCAAGGATCCGGTCAATTACGCGGGATTTGTCGCAGCCAACGTGCTTCGCGGTGAAGCCAAACTCTGCCACGCTGCTGACGCTGCCAATCCGACCGATAAGCAGGTTCTGCTGGATGTCCGTACGCCGACGGAAGTGCAGGCCGGAACGATCCCCGGAGCGATTTCGATTCCCTTGGATGAGCTGCGTTCACGGCTGGGCGAACTGCCGCGGGACAAAGAAATTCTGGCCTTTTGTCAGGTGGGGCTGCGCGGGTATCTGGCGTGTCGAATCTTGTCGCAGCATGGGTTTAACTGCCGCAATCTCAGCGGCGGGTATAAAACTTACCTGAGTTTCTACGGCAGTTCAACTCCGCCCGAGAAACCCAAAGAACTCAAGGATGATACCGGCGAGAAGACCCTTGAACCAGTCCGTCCCGCATCGCAGACCATTGCACTCAAGGTTGACGCCTGCGGCCTGCAATGTCCGGGACCGATTTTGAAACTCAAAGAAACGCTGGATGCCGTGCAGCCGGGGCAGACGATTCAGATTACCGTAACCGACCCGGGATTTGTCAAGGACGTCGAGGGATTCTGCCAGAGCACGGGGCATACCCTGCTTGCAACCACCGTCAAAGGCAAGACCTATGAGGCCCGGATTCAGAAGAAATCCGCGACGGCGTGCGGGGCGGTCATACCGCCGGGAGCGGTCTCCAAAGACAAGACAATGGTGGTCTTCAGCGGCGATTTCGACAAGGCGATGGCGGCATTCATTATCGCCAACGGCGCAGCGGCAATGGGCAGCAAGGTGACGATGTTCTTTACGTTCTGGGGATTGAACCTGTTGCGGAAGTCGGCGGCGGTGCCGGTGAACAAGACGTTGATCGAAAAGATGTTCGGCTGGATGATGCCGCGCGGGGCGGAAAAGGCCGCTCTGTCGAATATGAATATGGCCGGTATAGGCAAGGCGATGATTCAGATGATTATGCGGAAAAAGAATGTTGCTTCGATTTCATCACTGATTGACTCGGCAAAGAAAGCCGGTGTGCGTATCGTCGCCTGTGCGATGTCGATGGATTTGATGGGCATCAAGCCCGAGGAACTCATCGACGGTGTCGAGTCCGGCGGCGTCGCCATGTACCTGGCGGCCAGCGACAAAGCGGGAACAAACCTGTTTATTTAAACAAGTTCGTCCCCGCTTGATAGTCATTGAAAACATTACTTTGGGTAAAAGGCCAGCCGTACCTGCTTCGGTGCAAACGGCAGAATCTGGATGGTATTGTCGCCCTGCTTGAGATATTGTGTCACTTCCAGACGCAGAGGCTTGCCGATAAAGCCGCCGGCGTATTGGCCGTTGATGGTGACGGCAGCGGCCTGTTCGGGAGTGATATCATCGGCTTCCAGAATAATCCGAACCTTGTCAGACTGAATCGGATCGGAAAGCTGACAAGTCCCGACAAATGGATCATCGGGCACGGGGCCTGCCGTCAGCGGTTTGCCCGCTTCGGGCTGGGCGGGCCTTTGCGGAATCCGCAGGGACTCAGGGGTCTGGCCCCGTGTGACTACAACCGGCTCACGCAGGGATTTAATCGACGCATCAAGCCGTGCGGGACGTTTGACCGTATCGGGCCGGAAGACCAATACAACGCTTTCGATCGGTTCCATCGTCAGGGTCACTTCCACGGATTGATTATCGATACGGCGATGAGCAATCGAGGTAATCTCGCCGCGCATCGGGTCCCAGCATTCCGGCGTGCCGGGGGCACGGAAACGGAAGGTAAACTGCCGGGCGTCGCCCTGATGATTCTGGTTGCAGATTAAAAAGATATCCGCATCCGCCTTGACACGATGCAGGACATGCAGCCAGCCGCTGGTTTCGCCCTGAACTACTTCGACCACCGGGGCAATGCCAGCGTCTTTGGCAAGGGCCTGTGTGATATCGGCAGCCGTGGGGACTTCGGACAGCAGATACGACCGTCCCCCGGCGGTATTGTGTTTGCAGGCGGCCAGGCCGGGCTGGGCGGCATCGCCCCAGATGGCCTGCGTCAATCCCGTGATATCCGCAGCAGTCTTGCCGAGGGTGGCCGAGCGGGTCGGAAGGAATCCATAGCCGACCACAATGCCGCCCTGCTCGAAGAATGTCTTCGCGGCAGCCAGCACGCCATAGGGAATGACTTCCACCGGCGGCACAATGAGTACGCGATAGCGTTCCTGATAGAGACGAATCTCATTACCGACCAGTTTTGCCTGATTTTCGAGCACATCAAACGGCAGCCAGTCGCAGTCATACTGTGCATCCTGCAGGGCTGAGGTCATATCCTCCGGCGGAATCATCCTGCCGACCTGAGCGGCATTGCCGCCGAACAGCAGTGCCGCCGGGCAGACATGCCTGCCGCCGATGAGCATGGCACTCAGGCGGCTGGTGTAGTCGGCATAGACGCGATACAGCGGGTAACGCGGTTCATAGCCGCCGTTGTAGAAATACGGCGGGCAGTCATTATCATAGGGAGCCCGCGGATTAAACGAATGCGGGATATGGAAATTCACGCCGGACACATGCATGTGGTTGGTCCACCACTTCATCTCGGGGTAGGTCAGGTTCTGGCCGCGGGCACCGAAAATCTCCACCATTGTCAGGTCGTCAGTCTTGCCGAAGACGTGGGAAATCGAGCTGGCTAATTTGGGCGTCTGCCACGACGGGTGGTCGCGAGCGATGCGTTTGCCCATGACAAACTGATCAAACACGGCATCGATGCCGCCCATGCTGCTGTAACGCTGCAGACGCATCATATCACCGCCGCAGAAGTCAGGCCGCAGGTATAAGGAACTGTGTTCCATGAAATGGCCGATGGACATGACGTCGTGCCGTCGGCACCAGTCGGTTATGCCGCCGTACATCGTGCGGCCCCAGGCTTCCGCCAGGGCATCGCGATATTGATACTGGGCGGCGGCCTGGTCTTCGCCGGCCAATTGGAATTTGTACGCAACATAGGCCTTCTTCCAGTCCACCTTCCATTCGGATAAAACCGAGTTAAGCTCCGTGCCCCAGTCGCCGCGGGTCTCCGGTTCATCATAGAAAAAGCCTGGGATAATCTTGCCGAAGTCGTCCTTGAATCGGTCGTAATGGGGCTGATAGACGGTCTGGATGAACCACTCGACACAGTCCCGGCTGGCGCCATCGACACTGAGCTGTCCATTCTGTCCCAGTGCGGAGGCCTGCTTGTGGGTGAATTTCATGATCTTCCAGCGGCCCTGCGGAACCTGCCAGCGGAGCTTGCCGTCCTGAATCGAGGAAGCCGCATCCATCAGGGTATTGCCGAGGATTTTCCCGTCGGTATCCATTTGGCCGGCGAGGGCCGCAATATAGTTTGGGCCGCTGTAACCGTCCGCTTCATAGAGAGCTGGACCTTCCACATCGACGGCGACTGCTTCCAACTGTTTGGCGGCATACTGCGCGGGGACGTTTCCGCCGACACCCTGGCTGGGCCACCATTTTTCATCGAATATCCACATTTTCAGGCCGTGGTTGCGGGCCGCTTCCAGACAGATCGACAGGTCGTTGAACCAGCCGGGGCCGAGCCAGTCTTTGTGCGGGCGGGATTCGGCGGTCAAGCTGCCGTTGCCGCTTTCGGCGACAATACGGACGTAGTCCTGCAAACGCTGGGGGCTTTCGTCGCCATGCAGCCAGAACAGGGGGCCGGTCCACTGGCGTACTTCCAGAGGCAACGTGCGAAACAGGGTTTCGAGTGAGGTTATATCAGTAGCGACCGCTTGAGCGGAATAACTGCATCCGAACAATACAGCAAGTAAACAGGGGAATCCAAATCCGTATTTCATGGCCAATCTCCTGAAAAGAACATGGTACTCTCTCAGGACGGCATTATACAAGATAAGGTTTCATCAGAATACTCAATTTTGGCCGGGCAGCGGAGATTTAGACTTAACATGCATCATTTTACCGCTCGGATGACCCCGGAATGCAGTGCAACAGGCCGTCACCGCAACAAGAAGAGCACCCGCTTCATGTCAACTCATCCGGCATATCAGGTCCAAATGAAGCTCATTAAAACAGCGGATAAATCAGCGGTGCGATTGCCGAACTGCTCAACAGAATCAACAGACCCAGAAGCAGCAGGATCACCACAATCGGCAGCATCCACCATTTTTTGTTATGCTTGAGGAAATCCCAGAACTCGGCTAACAAAGAGCCTCTTTTTTCACGGGCAAGTTTTTCGAATTCATTGGTCGGAGTATTTGCAGCCATATCGGATTCCTGAATTAAAACTGGCGGAAATAGCGTTCGGCAGACTCGGGGCAGCGATGCGGCTGCCAGTAACTTTTAGCGTCGGGGTCAAACCGTTTGCCCAGGACATCCCGCCCGATGAGACGGAATATCAGACCCAGCGGCGTAATCAGCAGAAAATAGAATACAAACAGGATGATAAAATTCATCACCCATCCAATGGGAAACGTAATGCAGGTCAGGGCAATGAAGATGATTCTGCCGGCTTTGTGAGACAGCATACAGCAGGCAAACACGACCAGGCCGGTTAGAATAATCGCTGTTGTTACAGTGGCGCCAAATCCCTTAAAATAATGCAGCATTGCCGCCGCCAGGACAGACACCAGCATCGCAGCAATTCCGAAGATGCGGACATCTTTGCGTGTGGGATTCCAGTTGATATGAACCAATGACATCGAAATGGGCCTCTCGAAAATCAATCCAGTTTAAATTGCGAAATATAATGATTCACATCCTGCTGCTCAACGCGCGGCTGCTGGTCTTTGTACAACAGGCAATTTTCCACCACCAGCACATCCATATTGGTCGCCATAAAGCACCGATAGGCGTGTTCGGGGGTGCAGACAATCGGCTCGCCGCGGATGTTGAAGCTGGTGTTGATGATGACCGGACAGCCGGTTCTGGCCTTGAAGGCAGTCATCAGGCGATGCAATTTGGGATGACGCACCGGATCGACGGTCTGGATACGGGCGGAATAATCCACATGGGTAATGGCCGGGACAACACTGCGCTTGACCTTCAGTTTGTCAATCCCGAACAGGGAGTCCTGTGCTTCATCCGTTGCCAGCCGCTTGTCGGGTCGGACGGGGGCTACCAGCAGCATGTAGGGACTTTCCTGGCCGTCCTTCATCTCGAAAAACTCGTTTTTGTCTTCTTTGAGTACGCAGGGGGCAAACGGCCGGAACGATTCGCGAAACTTGATTTTCAGATTCATCACCGACTGCATCTGTTCGCTGCGGGCGTCGCCGATGATACTGCGATTGCCCAGGGCCCGAGGACCGAATTCCATTGGTCCCTGAAACCATCCAATCACTTTGCCCTGATCAATCAGGGCCGCAACAGTATCGATAAGCTGGTCATCATTCAGCTCCTGATACGGGGCGCCGAGGGAATCCAGAATGCCGCGAACCTGGGAGGTGGTATAGGACGGCCCCAGCAGAGAGCCTTTCTGGGAATCCATATCCCCGGCCTTGCGATCCTGATTGAGCAACTGGTGCCAGACAAACAGGGCCGCCCCCAGCGCCCCGCCGGCGTCGCCGGCTGCGGGCTGCACCCAGATATCGTCGAATTCGGTTTCCCGGGAAATCCGTCCGTTGCAGACGCAGTTGAGTGCCACGCCGCCGGCCAGAACCAGGTTTTTCATGCCGGTCTGCCGATGCACATGCCGCACCATCCGCAGGACGATTTCTTCGGTGACGGCCTGAATCGAGGCGGCGACATCCATATATTGCTGATTGAGCGGAGACTCCGGTCTGCGGGCGGGAAGACCGAACAGGGCCTCGAATTTGGGACTGATCATGACGGTCTTGTGGCAATATGAAAAATAGGAAAGATCCAGGCGGAATGAGCCGTCTTCTTTCAGATCAATCAGCTTGTCCATGATGAGGTCGTAATAGGCCGGCTTGCCGTAGGGAGCCAGGCCCATCAGTTTATACTCGCCCGAGTTGACGCGAAAGCCCGTGTAATAGGTGAAGGCCGAATACAGCAGGCCCAGCGAATGCGGAAATGACAGAATATCAGTCAGTTCAACCCGATTGCCCCGACCGATACCAAAGGATGCGGTGGCCCATTCTCCAACCCCATCCAGAGTCAGCACCGCGGCCTCGTCAAACGGTGACGGGAAAAAGGCACTGGCGGCATGGGACTGGTGATGCTCGACAAAGACATAGCGGCCCTTATAGGCGTGATTGAGGGCCTTGTCCATTTCGCGGGGCAAGTGCAGCTTCTGTCTGAGCCAGATCGGCATACTCTGGAGAAACTGCCTGAATCCGCGGGGAGCGTAGCCGATGTAAGTCTCCAGAAGACGTTCAAATTTCAGCAGCGGCTTTTCATAAAAGACCACATAATCGACATCGCCGATCGTAATCCCGCCCCGTTCCAGGCAGTATGCGATCGCGCTGGACGGAAACCGCTGGTCGTGTTTTTCGCGGGTAAACCGTTCTTCCTGCGCGGCAGCAACAATTTGGCCATCACAGACCAGCGAAGCCGCACTGTCATGATAATATGCTGAGATGCCCAGGATATTCATACGTGATTTTTATTAACCTGTAATATTATCGGTCGTTTTCCGGGCCGTGCAGGGTAAACGGTCTATCCAATTACTTCGGCATCTAAACTTTTTCAATTTACCCTTAATTAAGGTTATTTGGCCATGCTTTTTTTGGCGGCGGCAACCACCGCGTCGGTGGTGATGCCGAATTTTTCAAAGCAGGTCTTGAACGGGCCGGAGGCGCCGAAGCCGTTCATGCCGACAAATTCGCCGTGGTCGCCGATCCAGCGGTCCCAGCCCATGCGTATGCCGGCTTCGACGCCGACGCGGGCCTTGACGGCCGGGGGAAGAACGCTGTCTTTGTAGGCCTGATCCTGTTTCTCGAACAGTTCCCAGCAGGGCATGCTGACGACCTGGGCCTTGATGCCTTCGGCGGCCAGTTTGTCGGCGGCGGCCAGGGCCAGCGAAACCTCCGAGCCGGTACCCAGCAGCAGCACATCGGGTTTGGCCTGCGGCACAAGGACATAGGCACCTCTGGCAAAGCCATCTTTCATATTCGGATACTTGGCCGGGTCCAGCACGGGCAAATTCTGACGGGTCAGGGCTGTGGCGGCGGGACCATCGTTGTGCTCGAGAATATATTTCCACATCAGGACGGTTTCGTTGGCGTCGGCCGGGCGGAATGTCCGCAGGTTGGGCAAAATCCGCAGAGAGGCCATCGTTTCAACCGGCTGATGGGTCGGGCCGTCTTCGCCGACACCGATGCTGTCGTGGGTGAAGACGAAAATGGTCGGATAATGTGACAGCGCTGCGACACGAAGAGCGCCGCGCATATAATCAGCAAAGACCATAAACGTACCGCCGTAGGGACGGACGATTTTGCTGACGGCGATGCCGTTCATAATGGCGGCCATCCCGTGCTCGCGGACACCGTAACGGATGTACCGGCCGGCGCGATTGTCTTTCTGGAAATCCTGGGCGCCCTGGAAATGCGTGTTGTTGGACGGTGTCAGGTCAGCCGAACCGCCAATCACCAGCGGCATCGAAGGCATCAGGGCTTCCAGCGTCTTGCCGGAGGCAGAACGCGTGGCAACCTGCGTGGCCGGGTCGAATTTGGGCAGCTTGCTTTCATCGATGACCACTTTGCCGGACAGAGCATCATTCAATTCTTTGGCCAGTTCCGGATAGGCGGCAGCCCAGGCGTTGAACATCTTCTGATAGTCTGCCTGCTGGGAGGCGCCGCGCTGTTTGCACTGGGCCATGTGGGCGGCAACTTCAGCGGGCACGACGAAGCTCTTATCGGGATCCCAGCCGAAATTCTTTTTGATCAATTTGATTTCATCCTCTCCCAGCGGGGCACCGTGGGCGGTGTGGGTATCCTGAAAATTCGGACTGCCAAAACCAATATGCGAACGGAATTTAATCATCGTCGGACGTTCGGTCTGGGTCTTGGCGTATTCAATGGCCTTATCCAGGGCGGCAATATCATGGCCGTCGCCGCCGATTTCAATAACATTCCAGCCATAGGCACGATAACGGTCGGCCACTTTTTCGGTAAAGGACAGGTGGGTTTCGCCGTCGATGGTGATATGGTTGTCATCGTAAATGACAATCAGGTTGTCCAGGGCCAGGTGGCCGGCCAGACTGCTGGCTTCGCCGCTGACGCCTTCTTCGAGACAGCCGTCCCCGCAGATGACAAAGATGTTGTAATCAAAGACATTGTACGGGGCTTTGTTATAACGGGCGGCCAGATACTTCTGGGCAATCGCCATGCCAACGGCGTTGGAGATACCCTGCCCCAGCGGGCCGGTGGTAACTTCCACGCCGGTGGTGTAGCCGAATTCCGGATGGCCCGGAGTCTTGCTGCCCCACTGGCGGAATTTCTTCAATTCATCCAGCGGCAGGTCGTAACCGCACAGGTGCAGCAGCGAATACAGCAGCATGCTGCCATGACCTGCCGATAACACAAAGCGATCCCGGTTAATCCAGTTGGGATCGGCGGGATTGAATTTCATGTGCCGCATCCACAGGGCATACGCAGCGGGCGCCATGCCCATCGGCATTCCGGGGTGGCCGGATTTGGCGGCCTGAACGCCCTCCATGGAAAGAAAACGAATCGTATTGATGCACAGTTCATCCAACGCAGTTAAACCGGTTTTGGTTATTGCCCCTGCCATAACTTTGTCCTTTTTCTATCTTTTATATTCTTTCAATGATTACCTGTTTCGTTTCTTGCAGCAGGCCTTATTTCTTTTATTCCTGTTTTGCCTGCAAACACAACCTAAAAAGTGTGTCATATAGTAATGTCGAATGGCCCGATAAACAAGCTACTTTTTGTGAACTTTTTTTCTCACGACGCGAAGTATTATATAATGAAACAACCGTATTGATATAAGCTAATCGTTTTATTATATTAGCTCTTCTTATTATAGACATATAAGATATAATACATATCGTATTATTTATATAGCTATATATTCTTGTATAACAATTACTTATCATTGCACTGGTGCAATTTTTGATGAAAACAAAACCCATGATATTCATATTATCTTGACTTTCGAGTCCTTTTCTGATAACATTTTTCTAATTATGACAACCACTGAAAAAAGAAAACCGGCTGCCAAGCCGACCAGGAAGAAAATCGTCGCTACCGAAAAAGTGAAACGCGCTGAAAAGGCGTTCCGTACGTATGATCAGGCTCTCGACTACCTGTTTAAACAGACGGATTACGAAAAACAGCAAAAACTGCGATACAATGTGACCACTTTTGATCTGGACAGGATGAATGAGCTTCTCAAAGGACTTGGCGACCCCCATAAGAAGACTCGCACTGTCCATATTGCTGGAACCAAAGGCAAGGGTTCCACGGCAACGATGCTGTCGCGGATGATGGAAGCCAACAGTTATAAGGTTGGCCTCTACACATCGCCCCATGTCAGCACACTGCATGAACGGATTACGGTCAATTCCGAGATGATTTCCCGCAAAGATTTCCTTGGAATCATGAACCGGATGCATCCTGTTCTTGATAAGATGGCGAAAAAGAACTCGTTTCCTACTTTCTTCGAGATTATGACGGCATTGGCCTTTCTTTATTTTTGTGATAAAAAGGTCGATATTGCTGTCATTGAAACCGGGCTGGGCGGACGACTCGACAGTACCAATGTCATCACCCCGGACGTTATCGGAATTACCAGCATCAGTGTGGACCACCAGAATCTGCTGGGGCCGACACTGGAGCACATTGCCAAGGAAAAAGCCGGCATCATCAAAAAGGGAATTCCGGTCATCACCGTGCCGCAAGATCCGATGGCTATGAAGGTTATCAAGAAACAGGCATTATCTCTGAAGGCCCCGCTGACGATCACCGGGCGGGATATCGATTTTTCCTACCGTTTTGAATCGTCCCGTGAGCATGGGCCTCACACGCGGATTTGCCTGACAACCCCAACCAGCAAATTTGAGCATTTGCGGGTTCCCCTGCCAGGTGAGCATCAGGCGATGAACTGCGGTCTCGCTCTGGCGATGCTGGATTCGCTTAAAAGCCAGGGTTTTCAAATCAATGACGAAAAGGCGATATCCGGCCTCAATAATGTCCATATGCCAGGGCGGATGGAGATGGTTTGTACCGATCCGCGGGTACTGGTCGATGCCGCTCATAATGCCGCCAGTATTCGGGCTTTGATTCAGGCGATTGGACAGCATGTGCCTTACGATTCGATGGTCATTATTTTCGGCTGCAACAGCGACAAAGATGTCCGCGGGATGCTGACCGAACTGCAATATGGTGCGGATAAGGTCATTTTTACCCGCAGCAACTCACCTAAAGCGGTTTATCCGCAGGATTTAGCGGAAATGTACACCGATATTTGCGGCAAGATGTGTCAGACGGCTCTGAGTCTGACGGAGGCTCTGCGCATCGCTCAAAGTGCGATATCACGCGAAGACCTGATTTGTATTACCGGCAGCTTCTATCTGGTCGGCCAGGCCAAGCAGATGTTCCAGCCGCCAGTTCAAATACCTTAATATCAGCCCTGATAATCGGGTTTAAAAATCAAGCTGTAACTTTTCGTTTGCCGATACACTCTGAAGAGGTGCAACTTCAGGAACACAATACAGGCGTATCTCTATCTTGTTATGGGTGTATAATACCAAAAAAAACTTGCATTTGGTATCGAGTCGCATAGAATATCGACAATTGAAGTAAATATTTACAAACTGTCTTTTTTGTAAATTACTAAAAAATGGAATGACAACTATTTTGAAAGGAGACACGAGAATGAAGAATTTTGTGGTTTTTGCCCTGTTGGGCGCACTGGCGACTGTCGCCGTAGCGGCAGACCAGTTGACAACAACCGTGGATGTAGGTTGGTACAGCAAGTACATGTGGCGTGGTTTTGATATGATGGACGACAAGGCTGTCGTGACCCCCAGCGTCAATTTTGATTTCGGCAACGGCTTCAATTTTAACGTCTGGTCAGCCCAGCCGGGTTCCAGCGGATCTATCGATGCGACAAACTTCCAGTACACACCGTATTACAAAAATACCATCTGGGAAGACGGCTGTCTGATGACCAACTATGTCATTGGATATCGGTTTTATGATTTCACAAAAATGGCCAGCAATGATGCCGATCTGCAGGAACTGTTCATTGAACTGGCATGGCCGAACCTGATTGGCAACGGCTTCACCCCCCGCTATGCCTATTACCACATGTGGAATTCCGAAGGCAGCGGTTTCGTTCGCAAGTTCAGCGGCCCCATTCATGACCTCGGACTGGATTATGCCTGGACCTTCGAACAGGCTCCCGAACTGCCGATGAAGTTCAGCTGGGATGTCGTTTACAATGACGGTACCGGCTCGGTTGTGGATGATGCGGGCGCTTATGTGGTTGGCCCGGTTGATCATGACTGGTCACACATGGTCTGGGGACTGTCGACCAGCATTCAGGCTCTGGGCGGCAAAATCACACCCGGCATTTGGTATCAGACATCAATGGAAGATACCGTCAACAAGAATGATGAACTGTGGAGCGGTATTTCTTACAGCCTCAGCTTCTAAGACGTTATCATTCGAATCAAATAAAAAGGCCGAGTCGTTATGACCCGGCCTTTTTTATTTGTTCATGCTGACGATGCTATTTTATCTTACCATGTCTGGGTGATTTGGTATTCCAGCACGATGGTCTGGCCGGCTTTGATCGTCACGGCAAAACGGCAGGTATAAGCATCCTTTTGGGTGTGTTCAACACTGGATTTATCAATCTTCCAGTTGCGTCCCTGCGGGATTTTTTCATCGACAAAGACCGTCACGGCCTCATCCTTTCGGTTTCGCAGTTCCACCTTGCGGGTGTAGGTCTCGAAATTGCGGCCGTTGCGGGCATCAAGTACCGTCGGCTCAGCCACGATATCAAAGGCATCGCCGATATACAACGACAGTTTTTCATCGCGGGGGGTATGGTCGATTTCATCTTCGCCGACAAATTCGAGCGTACTGTCGGCGGCATCCCGCTTGAAGACGCGAACCCGGCCCTTGGGCAGTGCAATGCCGAGCTGGTTTTCCTTCTTGTTTTCAAACTCCATCTTGACCTGAACTTTCCTGCGGCCTTTGGTCAGCCAGTCCCAGTTGGATACTTCATAGACATAGAGCTTCTTGACCGGGACATTCAGAGCGGGGTCTATCAGTTCAATCTGCTTGACCTGATTATTCAGGAGCGTAGTTTTCCGGCCGAGGGTATAGAGGTGATACTCCATGAACGACTTTTCCTCGAATCCTCCGGCGGCGTCGGCAGCCATCATCATTTCCTGGCGCGCCATTTTCATCGGCGCCGGCGGTTGTGCGACAATGCGCCGGACATCGCCGGCCATTAATTTCAGGGCAGCGTCTTTGTACGCGGCACCGCTGTTGTTGGTGACGGTCACCCAGCCGCTCATATCCAGTGCATCATCTTTGTCATTGAGCACCGCCAGATAATCCGCACGCCAGTCGATGCCCTCGGTAAAGTACGTAACCTGGCACAGGTCCGACAGTTTCTGTGCGGCATTGACCCGCCAGACGAGCGTGGGACGCGTCAGCAAATCGTCGGGCTTTTTGGCCAGTTGGATATGCTCGACAGAATCGCTGCCGATAACATTCATCTGGCCGGTCTGGGAGTTCTGTAAAATCAGAGTGTTGCCGTCGGCGGACAGCAGGATGCCATCAACCAGGGTGCCGGCATTGGAGCCGCTGCCTTTGACCTGGACTACGACCGCCTGGTCGATGTATTTTTTCAGCAGGCTCTGGGTGTTGACCAGGTCGTACTCATAATTCTGCTCCAGCAGGGTGATTTTGCCGGGATTGAGCAGGCTTTCGAATAAGACACTGGTCGGATCAATCCGCTCGGCCACATCGGTGAACTTCATGATGTTCTGGCCTTCGGCAAATTCCATCTGCCGGCGTTCCTTGACCACGGCGAAATTGTTGTTGTAAATCGTCAGGCCCACACCCGGTTCCGGGGCGGGTTTGGGCTGGGCCGCCCACGAAGGCAGCATCCACACCAGCACCAACAACACATACAATCCATTCTTCATTGTTTTGCTCCTTAAAAAGGGGTTATTTTACTTGTATTTATTATACCCATTATCGCACAAGATGGTTTGTAAAAAGAATGTAAAAGAGCCGCAGTGCGCGGTCGGCGGAGGCTATGACCGGGAGCTAACAGCCAGGGCGATATTTTCAAGTGCTTCGCGAGCCGTGCCGGGCTTAAGGCGACTAAGGGCCTTAAGGGCCATTTGTGCATAATCTGAGGCTTTTTGTCGTGCCAGGTCAAGCGAGCCATTGAGCTGCAACTGCTCAATACGACTGGTTTTATCCATTTCCGCCAGCGACTCGATGAATGCTTTTCGTGCGGCAGGCCGCTTTTTTCGGAGACAGTAAATCAGCGGCAGGGTCAGCTTGTTCTGTCCCAGATCGGTACCGAGCGTTTTGCCGATACGTTTATCATCCCCGGTGATGTCAAGAATGTCATCGGTAATCTGGAAGGCCATGCCGACACATCGACCGTATTCCCGCAACATATCTTCAAGAACCGGATTCGCCCTGGAGGCTACGGCCCCCAGTACACAGGCGGCCGAAAACAGGCTGGCGGTTTTGCCTTCGATGATCTCAAGGTAGTCTTCTTCGGTCACAGAGACATCGCCCTGCCGGAGGTTCTGAAGAAGCTCGCCCTGACAAATCTGTTCGGCGGTCTGGCTGAGAATCTTCCCGGAACGGGGGATGTTCAGTTCCGCCCCGGCCAGAAACGCCCGGCTCAGAAGAAAATCGCCCATCAGTACGGCGGCGGTATTGCCCCAGAGCTGGTTCATGGTCGGCTGATTGCGACGGGTTTGTGCCCGGTCGATGACATCATCATGCAGCAGGGTGGCGGTATGCACCAACTCGACCATCATGGCAAATTCGATATGCTCATGACGGATGGAGCCGATGGCCTTGCCGCTGAGTAAAACCATCGCGGCGCGGAACAACTTGCCCTGGCCGGCACCAATGGATTCGATCTGGTGATTGACACGATCATAACGGCTGGTCAGACGCTGGGTCAACTGGCAACGGACCAATTCCATCTGTTCGGCTACAGGAGCAAACAAATCCGCGATCGCCGCAGCCGGCTGCGGTTTCGATATGGCCTTTTTGGATTTACGAACGGGCATATTCAAAGAACAGCTTTCGCAGTTTCTGGGTCATCGGTCCCGGGGTGCCCTGGCCAATCAAGCGGCCGTCGATTTCCACGACGCCGATGACTTCGGCCGCCGAACCGGTCAGGAAAAATTCATCCGCAACATACAAGTCAAATCGTGTCAGATTCTTTTCCACCACCGGCAATCCGGCCTGTGAGGCCAGACGCATTACGACCTGGCGGGTGATACCATCCAGGGAGCCAGCCTGCACCGGAGGCGTATAAATCGTTCCATTTTTCACGATAAACACATTGTCGCCGCTTGCTTCGGCGACATACCCTTCGCTGTTGTACATAATTGCTTCACTGGCCCCGGCATCAATGGATTCAATCTTGGCCATGATGTTATTGAGGTAATTGAGGCTCTTGACCTGCGGCGGGAGTGCCATCGGGTGATTTCGCAGGGTTGGGACACTGACGACCTTGAGGCCTTTTTCGTATAATTCTTCCTTATAGAGCTGGATGTTGGCGGCAATGATAATCACGCAGGCCCGTTTGCACAGATAGGGATTGAGGCCCAGATCGCCAACACCGCGGGTGACCACCTGACGAATATAACCATCGACGACATTATTGGCCCGAACTGTCTGATAGAGAGCTTCTGTCATCTGCTCCATGGTCATCGGGATTTCCAGACGAATGACTTTGGCGGAATCCCACAGGCGTTTAAGATGTGCCTCGAGTTCAAAAATTTTGCCGCCGTACACCCGGATACCTTCAAATACACCGTCCCCATACAGCAAACCATGGTCAAACACCGACACCTTTGCCTGCTCTTTGTCCACCAGCCCGTTGTCCAGCCAGATTTTCATGCCACAACCTTTCATTGATGCCTGTACGGCTTGTTAGGATACGATTTTCCCATCGGACAGCTTAATCACACGCCCCGCCTGACGGGCAATCCGGTCATCATGGGTCACCATCAGAATCGTCTGACCCTGCTGATTCAGCTCATTTAAAACCTCTAAGATACCATGTCCTGTCTTAGAGTCAAGATTTCCAGTCGGTTCATCGGCTAAAAGGAGCCTGGGGCCATTAATTAGAGCCCTTGCAATGGCCGCCCGCTGGCGTTCGCCGCCGGATAGTTCATAGGGTTTATGCGGCAGGCGATCTTTGAGACCCATTCGCTCCAACAGGGAAATGGCTTTGTTTTGCGCATTTTTTTTGGATTTCAGCCAGCCGACGGGTCCGGCGGCAATCATGGCCGGTAATAGGACGTTTTCGAGGACATTCAATTCATCTAATAAATGATAAAATTGAAATACAAAGCCCACATTTTGGTTGCGGAACTGATTGAGCCGGCCATTGGACATCTGGTCGAGCCGCTGGCCTTCGAATTCTATCGTTCCTTTATCGGGTTTATCAAGGGCGCCGAGAATATGCAGCAGCGTGCTTTTGCCGCTGCCGGAGGCGCCGACAATGACGGCAAAGTCGCCTGCCGACAGGGTCATCTCGACCCCGCGCAGGACGGTCAGGGTCTGCTTGCCCATCGTATAGGATTTATGAATTCCTTTTGCTTGTAAAATGTGTCCCATTTTTTATCCGTTCGGGAAAAATAGTCTTTTAAATCTGGCTGACCTGCAAAGCCCGCACCGGCGATTGCCGTGCGGCCTGAATACTGGGCACACTGGCCCCCAGCAGGCAGGCGGCGACAGCAGCGGCCGCCACACAGACCAGAACCGGCCATTCAATCGCATTGGGAATCTGGTCGATGGCGTAAATTGCACGGTCCCAGACGCGCCAGCCGTAATGGTCGTACAGCCAGTTTTCCATCGCGTTAATCTTCCACAAAAACAGGCAGCCGGCGGTCATGCCGATGGCAGTGCCAATCAGGCCGACAATGGCGGCAAAACCGAGAAAAATCGCGGCGACCCGCGAGGCCGGCATACCGAGGCTTTTAATCAGGCCCAGATCGCGGGTTTTGTGGCCGATAATCATATAAAAGACAACGAAGATGATAAAGACTGTTACAATGCCCAGCATCAAAAATAAAAATGTCAGCATCAGTTGTTCTTTTTCCATGGGGCCGATGAATTCGCGGCGGTCCTGCTGCCAGGTCAGAACTCGCACATCATCGAGCATCTCGGCGTAAGGTTTGCCTTTGCAGGATTGCACATAGGCCTGCCAGAGCTGCTGGACCTGCCGGACGCCATCGGTGACAGAAACGCCGGCGGCAAAACGAATGTGGAGTGTGCTGGAACGGACGACCGGGGTATCCATGCCGCTGAGGATGCGGGCCTGCTCCAGCGGCAGATAGATGGTGCGTCCATCCGGCTTGACTAAACCGCTGTGACTGTGGTCGCTGTAATAAAAGGTCTTGGTGCTGACCATATCCAGGCCGGCCCGGGCCAGTCCGCCTTTGGGATTCAACGGAAAACTGCTGATGGTCCTGCGATCCAGCCAGGGACGTCCGGGGCTGTCGTATTGCCCTGTATCCGGGCGGCGATAGAGAATCAAATCCACGCCGAGAATACATCCGTCCATTTCGGGGGCATAGGACGGCTGGAAGGCACGTTCCGGGTGGTCGGCGTTATAGCCCAGTGTTTCGGCGAAATGGGTGGCCCGGCTGTGTTTGACGGGGTCAAGGCCGACATAATCGATGCCGACATTCCATGAGGAGCCGGGACGAGTCATCAGCCCGACTCCCTGGACGGTTTCAGAGACGGCATAAATGAAAGACTGCTTTTCGAGCTGCTGGACGAAATCGGCAGCGTAGGGGAAACCCGTCAAAGATGAAGCCCGGATAACGCAATCGCCGACAAAGCGATGGTTTTTTTCCTTGAACTCGTTGACCAGGCCGTTCATGACGCTCATGACCACCACGACGATGAACACACACAGCGCAACGGAAATGACCGCCAGGATGCTGATCCGGCGGTGGAGAAAATAACGCCATGAGAGTTTTACGCCTATCATTATTCGTATCGTAATATTCTGACGGGGCGGATGCGGGCGGCGGCCACAGCGGGAATCAAGGCTCCCACCGCCGCGGCGGCCAGAGCCGCAATGCAAATCCAGAACGCCCATTGCCAGTTGACTTCGTTGGGGATTTTCGTGAACAGGTATGTGCTGGCCTTCCAGATTTTCAGCCCGGTCATGGCCGTAATGCCTTTTTCAATGGTTTCGATATTGCGGGTAATCAGCCAGCCCAGCCCAGCCCCCAGCACAGAACCGAGAACGCCGTTGGCCAGACCGAACAACAGGTACATTCCCGCCACTGAAACGCTCGACGCCCCGCAGCTTTTGACGACGGCGATATCTTTCTGGCGGGTCATCACGATCAGATAGAAAATACAGAATACCAGCAGTACCACACCGAAGCTGACAATACCGAATATCAGCATCAGCATGTTCAATTGCTTGTAGTATTCGGCAATCAGCAGCGCCTGCATCTGGCGGCTGCTCTGAATTTCGACCTGCTGGGCCCAGGGATAACGGTCCTGTGCATAGGTCAGCCAGAGACCGCGTATCATCGCCATGGCCTTTTCTTCATCGGTTCCGGGCTTCAGGGCGATCTGGAACGATTCGCAGCAGGTCTTACGATCCGGGTAGAGCAGACTGCTGAGGGTTTCAATCGGGACATAGACAAAGGCCTGGTCAAATTCATAAACACCCGTCTGGACGACATCGGCAATGGTAAAGCGAAGGACCTTGCGGGCAAAACGGGGGGCGGCCGGTTCGCCGGCGATATTGGATGGTGAGGGTTCCTGTTCGACCAGCGTACCGGTGGTGGCAGCAGCTTTACGCCCGATGAATGACTCGACTTTCTGCATATCGTAGCTGTCGGTGATTTCGTCCGGGTCGTCGATGAGACCGATACCGACAAAACCACCGATTTCAGCCTTGTCAGCAAAATCGCCAAAGGCGACCCGGTCATCCGGCAGATTTTTCTGGCGTATCAGGGCGTCCTTGAGCGGGGAGACCTGCAACTGGTTTTTTAAGTCGATGCCCAGAATCTGGGCGGCGCGAATCTGGCCGGGGCCGGTCAGCAGCAGACCGTTGCCGCTGAGGACCGGGGTGGCGGCCTTCACGATGGACAGGCCGGCCAATTGCCGCTGGAAATCAGCATAATCTTCGATCTTGCTGGTACCCGGGGCTGAGAGAATCACATCGCCGAGGTAATCGCCGACGCTGTCTTCGACGGAGCGGATAAAGCCGGTAAACAGGCTGGCCACCGTAATCAGCAGCGCACAGCATAACATCACCGCGGTAATGCTCAGCAGCACAATCCGCTTGCGGCTCAGGTAACGCAGACATAAAAAAAAGCTCCACTGTTTCACGCAACAGCCTTTATGACAGAGGCATACCGTCTCCAATGAGGCGGAATATCGGTCGATTATTCGCTTTTGGGTTCTTTGACTTCCGGCTTGAGCAGCGGGAACAAAATCACATCCCGGATGCTGGTCGCCCCGGTCAGCAGCATGGTCAGGCGGTCGATGCCGACACCCAGCCCGCCGGCCGGGGGCATGCCGTATTTCAGGGCCGTGATGAAATCATCGTCCATCTTGGCCATGGATTCTTCTTCGCTGAGACCCCGCAACTGCTGGCGGAAATTGGCTTCCTGGACATCCGGATCATTCAGCTCGGTATAGGCGTTGGCCAGTTCCATGCCGGCAATAAACAGCTCAAAACGTTCGGCATATCGCGGGTCTTTTTTGCTCTGTTTGGTCAGCGGGCAGATGGCTGCGGGATAATCAATCACAAACGTCGGATGAACCAGGGTCTGTTCGACGGTCATCTCGAAGACATCATTAATCACAACCGCATCGTCTTTATCGGCGTCGTGAATCCCCAGCAAGCGGGCCTTCTGACGCACCGCGGCCATGTCATCGATGGCACAGCCGGCACATTCCTGGAGCAATTCCGCATAGGTCGCACGACGCCACGGACGGGCATAATTGACCGTGACTTCGCCAAAGGGCAACTCCCAGCCGGAACAATGCTTCTCGACCAGGTGGGTGACCATTTCCTCGGTCAGGTCCATCATGGCTTCATAATTGCCGCAGGCCTGGTACAGTTCCATCATGGTAAATTCCGGATTGTGCCGGGTGCTGAGGCCTTCGTTGCGGAAATTGCGGTTGATTTCAAAGACTTTCTCCATGCCGCCGACCAGCAGCCGTTTGAGAAACAGCTCCGGGGCAATACGCATGTACAAATCGATATCGAGAGCGTTGTGATGCGTCACAAACGGACGCGCCGCCGCACCACCGGCAATCGCCTGCATCATGGGCGTTTCAACTTCAACAAAGCCCCGGGCCTGCAAGAACGCACGAATGGAGGCCACCATGGCGCTGCGTCGGCGGAACCGTTCCATCACTTCCGGGTTGGCCCACAGGTCCACATAACGCTGGCGATACCGCAAATCCTGGTCGGACAGGCCGTGAAATTTTTCCGGCGGAGGCAGCAGCGCCTTGGACAAAATCTCGACCTTTTCCGCCCAGACGGTGATTTCGCCGGTTTTGGTTTTGCCCAACTGGCCTTCGGCCCAGATGATATCGCCCAGGTCCAGCAGCTTAATCATCTCCCATTTGTCAGCCAGCAGCTGCTTGCTGAAGCCGAGCTGAATCGAACCGTTGGAGTCACGCACGGTCAGGAAAATCAGCTTGCCGATGTCCCGCAGCAGCACAATACGTCCGCTGCATCGGGCCTTGCGTCCCTCCTCGTATCCGGCCTTAATCGTTTCAGACAACTCCGGCTCCGGCATCCGCTGGCCGTACGGATCAATTCCCATCTGTACCATTTTCTGGCGTTTTTCACGACGCATCTGTTCAAATTTACTGCCTGCTGCTTCTGTCAATTCCATATCCTTTCACACTTGTGAACCGGCACACCCCTTTCACATGCATAAGGCGGCCGAAAATTACATCACCTGAAAATCGTTATTTTTTTAAAACAATCGTATTGGGGTCGGAGGGAAAGACCAGTTCCCTGCCGCCGCGGATCAGCTTGGTCTGCAGCACCAGAAGCCCGGTGGCAAGCTGCGGGTCGGAATCGAGGGTCTGAGCCAGACTGCTGCGTTTGGTCGGAGCGCTGGCCTCATCATGGTCGGCCTGAACCAGTACATCATTATCCCGCTGCATTTGCAGCATCTCGCGCAGTTCGGCGGTATTAATCACGACTTCGACATCGGGGGCAATCCCCCAGTCCTTGCGACCCAGTTTTTCCATCTGGTAGCGATTCTTCACCTGCTGATCGCTGGGCAGATGATAATACGCCACGGTGTATTTCAATTGCGAGCCGCCTCCGGTGTAGGGTGTCACGACCTGCACGCTGCCTTTGCCGTAGCTGCGTTCCCCGACCAGGGTTGCACGATTATGCTTGGGGTCCTGCAGGGCGCCGGCCACAATTTCAGAGGCACTGGCCGAGCCTTCATTAATCAGGATCACCAGCGGATAGTCCGGGTGCGTGCCTTTGGTGTGGGCGATGTCATACGATGCAAAACCGTTTCTGGGGCTGCTTTTGACAATCACGCCTTCACGAACAAACAGGTCCGCCACTTCCGCGGCGCTGGACAGGTAGCCGCCGGGATTATAGCGTAAATCCAGAATCAGCCCGTTGAGGCCGTCTTTCTCAAGCTGTTTGAGGACCGCATCGAGATCGGGGCCACTGGTTTCGGTAAACGTCGTCAAACGGACGTAAGCAATGCGGTTAGCCGGGTCCACAATCCAGTCCCACTGGCCATCCGGTTTACGTTGCCAGCCCCGCAGCGGCTGAACCACAATCCGATCCCGGACGATGGTCACATCCCATGTTTTACCGGTGGACGGACGACGCACGGTAATGGTAACCTTGGTACCCTTGGGGCCGGTGATTTTCTGAACAGCACAATAAATCGACATTTTGTCGGTGGGTTCCCCGTTGACATTGAGAATTTCATCGTCGGCATCCAGCCCGGCCCGATAGGCCGGCGTATCCGGAAGCAGGCTCCCGATCTTCAGGACGCCGGTGGCCTTGGAAATCTCCACCCCGATTCCGGAAAACTGCTGGGTCATCGATTTTTCGAAATCCTTGACATTCCACGGCCAGACAAGGTTCGTAAACGGATCCAGCGCCGACAGGGCGGCTTCGGCAAAATGAGCAACAACCACTTCTTTGGGCACCGCCAGCGAAGTTTCGTTGAGTTCCATCATATCATCAAACAACTGGGCAATGGAGCGAAGGGTCTTGTCGCCCTGTTCCTGCCTGAACGCCGCTTCGATGGAATCAATGCCGGCATTCCATTTCTCCAGCGTGCCCGGATCTGCTCGCCAGCCAAGCTCTTCCTTGCTGTCGGTCAGGACCCGCCCCAGAAGACGGCAGCGTTGAATCGCTTTTTCACACATGAGGGCATAATCCAGTCCATTGACGTAATTGGTCTCCAGGGCCTGCAGTGCCCGTACGAACATATACGGCTCAATGCCTTCATACCGCTGCCTGGCCGATTCACCGCAGTCGCTCTTTTTGAGCGACAGTTCAATCATGGCCAGTTCGGTCAGTTTCTCGGCATAGTCTTTATAATGCTTGTCATCTTCATACAGCAGAGTCAGCCAGTAGTAGCAATGACCATACGCCTCGATCCACTTGCCTTCCTTTTCATACTGTTCGGCTGCGGCCCTGGCCTTCTGAATGGCCTGCTGGACAAACGGGTCTTCCAGAACAGCGCCTTTGGCTTCGGGTGCGGCGTAATCCCGGGCACGAATGGCCGCCGCCAGAATCAGGTCGATGTCGTTCGGCTCATAAGAGACATCCAAATCCCCGAAAGGATCTTCAATCGCGGTGTCCTTGCCGGCGGCAAGGGCATTATCCGCAGCCGGATCCACCGCCGCTGTACCGGAACTGTTGGGATCAGAATCGCTTTTATTGACTTTGGCTTTCTGTTTATTCAATTCGGCAAGCTGCTCTTCGAACGCAGCCTGTCGTTTTTTCTCGCGTTTGCTCTGAAGTTCTTCATAACGGCTCAGGATATTGGCCAACTGGGCCATCTGTGCATCCGACCCGGTATTGAGAAAATCGCAGGTCTGCTTTGCCCCGACGAAATCCCCGGCCAGAATTCGTTCGACAACCGCATCGACAGACCCTGCCCGGGCCACAATGGCCGGTTTTGCAGGCTGCTCAGACTCCGGTGCGGCAGCCTGAATATTCGGTTCAGCCGCCGGGTCGGCAGCCGTGTTATCGCTGGTGGGTTCACAGCCCGTTAATACCACAGCAAGGCTGATCAGCCAGCCGCATACCAGCATGGAGTAAACGCATCGTTTCCGATTAAAATGAAAAGAATATAATAAATTCATAATAGCCTTAATTGACCGGAAAACGGCAGGACGACGCTTCGCCGCCCTGCCGTATCGTTTTCCTTATCCGCGTACGACGGATTTGACTCGATTCACTATTCACCTGTTACAGGCACTCGGCCGCCTTGCCGGCACAACCCAGAACATGCAGCTTGTGCTTGACCATCTGGCGGATGGCTTCGCGGCCGGGGGCCAGATACTTGCGAGGATCGAACTCGCCGGGTTTTTCGGCAAAGACCTGGCGAATCTTGGCCGTCAGGGCCATACGCAGGTCGGTGTCGATGTTGACCTTGCAGACGGCCATCTTGCCGGCCTTGGTGATGGCTTCTTCCGGAACACCCATCGCATCCGGCATCTTGCCGCCGTATTTGTTGATCAGTTCCTTGAATTCCGGCAGCACGGAGCTGGAGCCGTGCATGACCAGCGGGAAACCGGGCAGACGTTTCTGAATCTTTTCGACCACGTCGAAAGCCAGCTTGGGTGCGGTTTTGAACTTGTAGGCGCCGTGGCTGGTGCCGATGGCCACCGCCAGTGAATCGCAGCCGGTCCGCTTGACAAACTCTTCCGCCTGGGCGGGGTCGGTCAGGTGAGCCATCACATCGTCCACGCCGGCAACATGTTCTTCGATGCCGCCGAGCTGTCCGAGTTCGGCTTCCACCACCACGCCGTGAGCATGGGCGTATTCGACGACCTGCTTGGTGATTTTGACGTTTTCCTCGAACGGATGATGCGACGCATCGATCATCACCGAGGTAAATCCGTCATCCACGCACTGCTTGCAGATTTCGAAGGTGTCCCCGTGATCCAGGTGCATGCAGATCGGAATCTGCGGGTTTTCCTTAACCGCAACATCAATAATGGCGCGAAGATAGCTCATCTTGGCATAATCGCGGGCGCCTTTGCTGATCTGCAGAATCAGGGGAGCCTTTTCTTCCACGATGGCTTCCACGATACCCTGCGTGATTTCCATATTGTTGACGTTGAACGCGCCAATGGCATATCCGTTCTTATACGCCATTTGAAACATTTTTTTCGTTGTCACTAACGGCATAACTTCTCCTTTACACGAAAAGGTTAATAAGTACTTTATTTCAAGATTTCACCCGCATCTGCGGATTTCAATGTATTTTTTCATCCCGCTACTGCTGCGTTCCGGTACCCACCAGGCCCGTATAGCGGCGTGACCCGAGGGCCAGTTCCTTGATGCCCTGCGGCCAGACGCTGAACATTACACTGTTGCGATCCAGTGACTGGTCAAAGGACACTTCCATGGAATAGAACAACCGGTGATACTGACGAATCAGGGCAAAATCATTGCGGATGCCCTTGCCGAAATCAACGTTGTATTCCTGGGAATAGGTCACCCAGTAACGCGGTGCAAGCTGATAGGTAATCGCACCGACCACCGAATGCGACCCCTGTTCATAGATATCGGAAATTCCGTCATTGTTTTCATCGATATCGACAATCACCGGACGCAGATAACGGCTGCCCAGATAGACGCTCATATCCGGAAACAGATAACGTGACATGCCCATATCAAACTGCTGCACGACACCGCTTTCCATATCATAATTCATATCACTGAGCACGGCGGTTGTATCGCTGATACGCCATTCCATGTCGGTATTGATGGTGTCACGCACCATGCTGTAATATCGGTCGTTGCGCCGCAGAAAGACCGGAATCGACGGATCATTGTAAATAAAACCGGCCGGTCCAAAGGTGTAAGGAAGCCCCTGCGCAGAAGGAGCATCGTCATTCAGCCAGGTCGAATCCACATCCAGCCGCAGCCAATCCACGGAACGGCGATTGTCGGCCTGACCGCGATGGGTCTGCCAGCGCTGGCTCAGGCCTACATTGACCAAATCACGCTGCTTGATGCCGGCTTCGGTCTCTTCGAATGCGGCGGCTTCCACATGCGGCATCACAATGTGACGGATGCCGTCAATATCCCACAGACGCGACTGCACCGACGGGTCTTCCTTCCAGAACATCGTCGAAGCCCGCATGCCGCCTTCACCCAGCATCGCCGTATTATTGGAGTTGGACGCCCTCGGGCCGCTCAGGGCCAGATCATAGCCGTTCTGGTCCTCAAAGGCATAGGTTCCGGCCACATACGGAGAGAATTTCGCCGTCCCCAGCATGAACGGCCAGTCCACTTCATTGCGCGTGCTGCCGAAGGTATAGAAATCCTCTGACGGATGATCAACCCCGTAGAACTGGGCATAATCGTTGTCATAGCGGTCTCTCAGACGGCTGATACGGCTGTCGCTGTACCAGGTCAACTGGTGATCCCACAGCGATTCACCTTTGCGGTGATACTCGATCGTCGGTTGTTCCTCGGTCACGGTTTCAAAGTCGTTGATCCGCGCCTTGCCCAGAATGGTAAACGCCCAGTTGTCCCGCTGCTGCTTGAGATACAAGAGGGTTTCCTGCCCTTTATCCGTATAGAACTCATCGCGATACATCAGTTCCTGAAAGTTACGGTCGGACAGATAACCCACCTCAATGGTTGCCTGCCAGTCGTCCGGCAGAAGTTCCCGATGGCGGAGGCCGAAACGACCGCGAACATCCTGATCGGGGTCCAGATTTCTGCGGTTCTCCGAACGCCCCAAATCGTCCTCGCCGCGATCGGTCATCACATAACCAATCATGCTGCCAAACGAGTTTTCATCTTCATACTCCATCTCAGCCCCGCCGCCCACGCCGCGCTTGCTGAAATAGTCTGCAGCCAGACGCGCATCCATCCCCGCGGGTTCCTTTAAGCCCAGCAGACGGTACAAATGCCAGCGGGTTTGAACAGAGGTCCCAAAATCCGAATCATTGCCCACCGACAGACTGCTGATCGGGAGGTCCGGGCGAACAAATTTAGTCCGCATTTTCGGCCAGCCAAACAGCTTGGTCTGGTAGTATTTCATATTGACATCATGCATCGAGCCTTCCCAGTGGGCGGCTTCGTCCCGCCGTTGTTCGGCAGTGGCCTGTTCGGCCTGCTCCAGTGCATCCGCACGCTGGATAACATCGTCCTCCCGCATAACCACCATCCGGCTGGCATTGGCCGAGACCTGCGGGATATAAAATTCGCTGCTGGTCAATCGCACATTTTCGGCCTGAAACAGGCTTTCTCCCACCTGGCGGAGACGCTCGGCCGACAGGTAAATCGGCATGCCCCGTTTCTCATCAAAAAACCGCATCTCGGCATTGACCACCGCCGCCTGTTTTCTGGCAAAATCATAATAAATCTCATCGGCCCGAATCGTCCGGCGGCCTTCGGTCATCACAATATTACCCCGCAGATATGCCGATTCCAGCCCGCCCTGGGCCAGGTCACGACCGCTTTTCTCTTTGGTCAGATCAAACTGCCCTTCCTGGAAAAACAGCACGGCGCTGTCGGCCTGGAATTCCAGAAGATTGTCGGCACTTTGCCGCTGCCACAGGTAAAATCGCCCTGACACCGTCACCACTTCGCGGCCATCGGGCGTTTTCATTTTTTCAATCACCGGCTCCGGATCCCAGACCGCCGACACATGCACCGGATAACGAAATACCGGCTCCCGGGTTTTGGGCTGCACTGCCGGCTCCGTCACCACCGGAGATTCGGACGCCTGTGCTTCGCTGACAACGGCAGTCGGGGCATCCAAATCTTTTGGGCGAGCCGCCTGGGGAACCAGGGCTTCGGGCGAAATCTGAGGTCCTTCCTTGATGGATGCCGCGGCTTCCTGGGCACGTTCATACAACGGCTGTTTCTGCAGTTGGTCACAAAGAAGATCATTCTGCCGGTCCGCAGAGGCAAACACCTCGCCGGTGACCACCACGCGAACAATCAGATTGTCGCCGCCTTCCAGCAGCAGTCGTTCCATTCCTGTACTGCGGGAACGCTTACCCTGCCGGACAACAACATCTTTTTCCAGATAAACCTGAACCTGATAATAGGATTGATTGCTCATTCCCGGCACATCGCGGCCATAGGCACGCAGCCACACCGCGGCATTCTGACTGGACAGATAATTATCGCCAATCGTCATCGAAAATCCGTTTTCGAACAACAGTACATGCTCATCCGGCCGCTGAGTCTGCCGGCAGGCCCACATCACAGGAGCCTTCAGTTGAAGGTCCTGACCGGCCAGCAAACCCGTCGAATCCATCGGCACATCAGCAATCCCGCTGACCAATACCGCGATTATCAACAGTCCTGTCATATCAATCCATTTCGTTTAAGTCGTTATTCAATGTCGTCTATGCGCAGTTTCCCCCTGCTGCGTGGGCAAATTATAGTCGCTATGGCATGCTAATTCCAGCGGAAAAAGCAATTTGTGAAGACTAAAAACGTATTATCTATCGCGGAAAAACGGGATTATCGTTTTAAAATAACACGGTTTAAGTGTTTGTATTTGAATATTAACGGACAATATAGATGCTTTATTGCTATATTAATGAAAAGAGCGGCAATCCCAGAAAACTGCGATTGCCGCTTTCGTATCAAGATGTTACCTGGTTAAATATTGCTCTTTTGCAGCAGGGCCGGGAAATCGTTATGGACTTTGATAATCAGTTCGCCGAACAGGGTATTGGCCCAGGCAAACCACTTCCGTGAAAAGTCAGCAGGATTGTCCTTGTTAAACGACTCATGCATAAAGCCGGTGCCGGCATGAGTGGCTTTCAGCATGTGCAGGCAATGGAGCACTTCCTGTTGATCCGTACTGGTCAGCGCCCGCAGGATAATACCCATCGGCCAGATGCTGTCTTTGCCGGTATGCGGGCTGCCGGACCCTTCGGCGGCCTTGCCCCGCATATACCACGGGTTGTAATCACTGACCAGAAACTTGCGGGTCCGCTGATAAATCGCATCGTCGGACTTATGAATTCCCAGGTAGCTCAGCGACATCAGGCTGGGCACGTTGGCATCGTCCATAAACAGGCGATTGCCGAATCCATCCGCTTCATAGGCATAAATTTTCCCGAAGTCCAGATGCTCGGCCGTACCCCACTGCATGATGGCTTCCTGCACTTCGTCAGCCAGGGCATTGCACTCGGCGGCAAATTCGGGGGTCTTCAGGGCCTTGGTATAAATTTCGGCCAACTGACGCAACACCTGCACCGCAAACAGGTTAGAGGGAATCAAAAACGGCAGCACCGTCGCATCATCGGACGGACGGAACATCGAGCAGATCATCCCGACCGGACGAATCGGCATGCCGGTACCCTCATACACCGGGGCATCGGTCATCCGGCTGGTTTCGCGAATGAAGCGGTACGGCGTCTGGCCGTCTTTGCGCTGTTCGGTCTTGAAGGTCGCCACGATCAGCCGCATCGCCTTGTCCCAGTCGGCATCGAACACCGACGTATCCCCGGTAATGCGATAATATTCATGCGCCAGACGCACGACATAGCACAGTGAATCGATTTCCCACTTGCGTTCGTGAACGCCGGGCTTGATTTTCGGGCGGTCGCTGTTCCATTCCGACACCCGGCTCAGGTCCTTATAAAACGCATTGGCATACGGATCCAGCAGGACGCACTTGGTCTGCCGGACAATTAATCCCTGAATCATCTTGCGGAGCTTTTCATCGTCATGCACCAGCGGCATATACGGCCAGACCTGACAGGTCGAGTCGCGCAGCCACATCGCATCGATGTCGCCGGTAATCACAAATGTATCCGGCTTGCCGTCGATGACTTCATAATCCACCGTCGTATCCAGCGTGTTGGGATAACAGTTTTCAAACAGCCAGGCCACCTCAGGGTCTTTAATCAGGGCCTTGATTTCGGCAATCTTGTTATCCACGCCTGTACTGACGAAGGTCCGCTTGCCGGGCTCCGGACGTTTGGATACAAATCCTTCGGCGGGCTGGGCCGCCATCAACGGCTGTCCCATGGTCAGGCCGACCGTTGCTGCCGAAGCTGCTTTTAAAAAGTCACGTCGTGTGTACATATTGATTTCTCCTGATTTCGATTTTGTTAAGAGTCAATCCTATCCGCGGCGATCCAATTCGTTCAGGGCAAATACCGTGGCCCCGACGGACACCGCCATACTCGTATCCAGTACGGCACGGCCGACACCCAGCCGTTTCATGGAATCATACTGGAGGGTCTTCTGCGACCGCGGAACCTTGATGGTCTTGACACTGCCAGCAATAAATTGTTTGCACTGTTCCGGATTTTCGAAGTCGAATGACTTCTGCACAATACGCGGCAGTTTCTGGCCGGTATAGCTTTCAATCGTCCCGTTCATCTCGGCCAGAACCGAGTCAATAAACAGCGGATAGGCTGCCGCCAGCCCGCCGCCGATGACAATCAGGCCGTCCAGCAGCGTGATGGCATTAGCCAGGGCGTCGCCGATGACCTCACCCATCTCGGCAAAGGCCTGCAACGCTGCGGCTTTATTGCCGGCCTGTTTGCCGGTACCGATTTCGTAAATGTCTTTGGGAGATGGAGCCGTCGCGGGGTCGATTCCGGCCACACGGGCATAAGTCCCCTGCACGGCGCGGATGCTGACGCCCTCTTCGGCAAAGCATTTGGGGTGCCGCTTGTTGCGGGTAATCCAGATTTCACCGGCGGCGGAATTGTCGCCGATATAAAGCTGACCTTCGCGGACAATGCCTGCTCCGAAACCCGTGCCCAGCGTAATGCCGAACAGATTATTGAACCGCTTGGGCGAGCCGGCATCGGCAAGCATTTTATTCACTTTGGGCAGAAAACCCGCTATCGCTTCGCCATAGACGAACAGATCGCCGTCGTTGTTGATAAAGACCGGAATCCCAAAGGTCTCTTCCAGAAACGGCCCGAGGGCAACGCCGCCCCCATAGGCCGGGAGATTGCCCATATTATCGATGATGCCGTTGGGGTAATCCGCAGGGCCGGGAAACGCAAAGCTGATAGCCACCGGCTTTTGCGGCAACTGTTCCATGACCTGCTTGAAACCCTGCACCATCGTATCCAGACTCTTGTCCAGCTCTTTGGCATGGGCCGGCAGCCGGACCGGTTTGGCAACCTCGGTCATCCCCTGCATCGCAGAGAACACAAAATTGGTCCCGCCCGCATCGAGCGTCAGGACGATTCGCTTATCATTGATATAACTCATGGTTACTTCCCTTCTGAAGGTTGACTGTAATTAGCAGCAGGCGCATTTTTCGGCTTTGCTGGGGCCTTTCAGCGACAACACCAGCAGGTACGCAAAGCAAATCGCCGGAACGATATAAGCCATGGTTCCCATTTTGGCATCCACCAGTTTGCTCATCAGCAGCGGGACTATGGCACCGCCGGCAATGGCCATACACATCAGGCCGCTTAATTCACTGGCCCGGCTCGGTTCTTCTTCCACGGTAATCGAAAACAGCATCGGCCAGATGTTGGCAAAGCCAAGGCCTGCAGCCAGAACCGACGGAATGGCCAGCGCCGAACCGCCGAACATCAGACCCAGCCCGCCCAGCAGACCCAGAGCCGCCGACAAACGGAAGAAATTGCGAGGAGTCATCATTGTCAGCACCGCTCCGCCCAGCAGACGGCCAACCGTCAGCATCAGGAAAAAGAAGGGGGCTCCAAATTTATCGGCTGTCTTTTCGGCAACTCCGGCTTCTTTCATCAGCGGCAGCAGGAACCGGCCCATTGAGGCTTCGGCGCCGACATACAGGAAAATCCCCAGAACCGCCAGGGCAAAGACCGGCTTTTGTAGCAGGCCCAGACTGGATCCGATACTCGGGGGAACATCGGCTTTGGTTTCTTCAATCTTGAGCGTCAGCACCCAGACAAAGGCAGCCGCCATCAGGACAAAAAAGATGGGGAACACGCCGCGCCAGCCCATTTTGGCAAGGATGGCAATACTCGACAGCGCCGTACCGCCGACAATAAAAGAGGACACCGTACTGCCGACGCCCTTAAAACCCTGAGCAAAGCTCAGGTTGCGACCATAGGCCCCTTCAGCGCTGACATCCCGCATAATCGGATTGCCCGCCACCTGAAGAAAAGTAGTACCGACCCCCAAAACAAAAATACAGACCAGCAGCAATACATAATTGGGCACAATCAGACACGGCACCAGCATCGCAACCGCGTTAAGACCCAGCCCCAGCAGCAGCAGATTTTTCTTGCCCATACGAGCCGCCAGCAGACCGCCCGGCACACTGAACACTGCAAAAGCAATGAACACAAAAAACGACAGCAGCGTCGCCATGACATTGCTCAGTTGATAATTTTCCTTCACCGCATCCGACATCGGCCCCATCGCATCGGCTACACCCATCACAAAGAACGCCAGCAGAATGGGCAGGGTCTTCATTCTCATTTGGTTTTCCTTTCTGAAATATCGATTATTGAATTAAACCGCACAGTGTTAAAGAGTCTTTTTTTGTTTTATTTGTTTTCCAGAGACATCGAATACGGTGCATCTTCCGGCGCCGTACCCCACCGGGTATTGGGCTGGGGGCCCATCTCAAAGCGAACCGTACCGCCGGCCTGAATCGCATCATGGCGGAGGAACGTCTTTGTATACGGCTTGCCGTTGAAGGTCGCCGACTGAATATACAGATTCTCTTTGGAATTCTGCGGGGCCTGAATCTCAAAGGTCTTGCCGTTGTCCAGCTTCAGCGTCACCTTCTGGAACAGCGGAGCACCAATGACATACTCGCCGGCTCCCGGGCAGACCGGATAGAAACCCATCGCCGAAAAGACATACCATGCCGAGGTCTGGCCGTTGTCCTCATCGCCGCACAAACCATCCGGCGTCGGGGAATACAGCTTTTCCATGACCTCGCGAGCCCACTGCTGAGCCTTCCACGGCTGGCCGGCATAATTGTACAAATAAACCATGTGCTGGATGGGCTGATTGCCGTGGGCATACTGGCCCATATCCATCACCGTCATCTCAACGATTTCGTGAATCGGGAAGCCGTAGTACGAACAGTCGTATTTGGGCGGCGTCGTAAAGACCGCATCCAGCTTCTCGACAAACGGTTTGGGGCCACCCATCAGGTTAATCAGGCCCTGCGGGTCATGGAAGACCGACCATGTATAATGCCAGGCGCAGCCTTCGGTGAAATCACCGCCCCATTTTTCAGGCACAAAGGGTGTGGACCAGCTTCCGTCTTTTTTCTTGCCCCGCATGAAGTTGGTCGAGGCATCGAAGACATTTTTATAATACTGGGCACGTTTGTAAAACCGGTCGATTTCATCCTGCGGACGATTCAGCGCCCTGGCCAGCTTCCAGATGTTAAAGTCGGCAAAGCAGTATTCCAGCGTCCGGGCGACATTCTCATTGACATTAACATCGCAGGGAACATAACCAAGCTTGTTGTAATGTTCCACACCGAATCGCCCCACCGAATGCATCGGCCCTTCGTTTTCGGAGTTTTTCAGGATACCCTGATACAGGGTCTCGATATCATAACCGCGAATGCCCTTCAAATAGGAGTCGGCGATATTCACAGCCGAGTTGGAGCCAATCATACAATCGCGGTGTCCGGGGCTGGCCCATTCCGGCAGCCATCCGCTTTCCTTATACGTATTGGCCAGGCCTTCCATAATCTGGGCGTTCAGTTCCGGATACATCAGCGTAAAGAACGGAAAGACCGCGCGGAAAGTATCCCAGAAACCGTTGTCAGTAAACATATAACCCGGCAGGACTTCGCCATTATAAGGACTGTAATGAACGATTTTGTTGTCCGCATCAAATTCAAAGAATTTCCGCGGGAACAGCATCGCCCGATAAAGAGCCGTGTAGAAATTTTTGTACTGGTCGAGAGTGCCGCCGCTGACATCGAAACGTCCTAATTCCTGATTCCAGGCGTCTTTGGCCTTCTGGCAGGTCTGGTCAAACGTGTCTTTAGCCAGTTCTCGCGTCAGGTTCAGTTTGGCCTGTTCGGGGCTGATAAACGAAGACGCCACCCGGACATGCACTTTCTGGCCCTTGGTGGTCTTGAACCGAACCACAGCACCGACGTGCTCCCCCTTGTCTTCAGTCTGCCCGGCCTGAACTTTCCAGTCATTCCAGGTCGATACCTCCTGGAAATCCGTATCAAACACAGCAATAAAATAATTATGAAAGTTTTTCGGCACCCCGCCGCTATTGTTGCGGCAGTAACCGATGATGGTCCGCTCGGCAGGCAGAACCTTGACGAACGAGCCTTTATTGAATGCATCCAGCAAAACATAGGACGCGTCGGACTCCGGGAAGGTAAAACGGAACTGGGCCGCACGCTCAGTCGGGGTGATTTCCACCGTCACATCGTGATCAGCCAGATACACCCGGTAATAATGCGGGCGGGATATCTCGGCCTTGTGCGAAAACCACGAGGCGCGTTTTTCCTGATCCACTTCCAGCTTTCCCACCACCGGCATCAGCGAAAACGCGGCATAATCATTAATCCAGGGACTGGGCTGGTGAGTCTGCTTGAAGCCGCGAATCTTGAAGGCATCATATTGATAACCCCATCCATCCCCCATCTTGTTGGTCTGGGGCGTCCAGAAATTCATCCCCCACGGAACCGCAATCGCCGGGTAAGTATTGCCGGTGGAAAAATTAAAGGTTGAATCTGTGCCAACCAGCGGATTGACCAGTTCGGTGTAATCTCGTGCGGGAGCAGGTGCCGCACAGCCCACGGCTGAATAAAGCAGCCCCACACAAAGAGTCCCCCACATCAGGCGTACAGGTAATTGCGAATTCATTTCGGATTCTCCTGGTTTCTATGATTTTGCGATTGACGTTCTTCCGATATCCTTATAACAACACGCACAGAGAATTCGGCCATCCGGCATTGGTCGCCGTCATCCCTGTCGGCGCAACGTTTATCCTATTGATGCTCCATGATGCGCGTAGTGTACCCTATCACCCGATAAACTTCAACCTGTTATTTTATTGGGGATTGCAGCCGTAAACGTCTTAATTATAACATCTTAGACTGCCTGAGTCAGAACGTAACTATCGATTTGCAAATACGTTGCAGAAAATATGAAAAGACAGGCAAATGGGGCAGGCTTAAAACCTGTTACAATTGTCCAATAAATGATACAATATTAATCTGTGTAAATCAGGATAAACAAAGCTGTTCGGGACACGTTTATTCCGTTTTCTTGCGGCGGAATTGAATCACCGTCTCAATAGTCATCCAGACCGCCATGACCAGAATCACAGCCCCCACTCCGCCCAGAAGCCAGTTTTTCTGATGGACAAATCCGATTTCATTCAGGGCCATCGCCCAGCAGGTGATACTCAGAATGAGAATACAGGGCAGTCCCCCAATCAGCCAGCTCCAACCGCCTTTGTGTCTCAGATACATGGTCACTACCAGCAGCGCCAGTGCCGCCATCAGTTGATTCACCGTCCCAAACAGCGGCCACAACCGCAGGGCACCCGTAGCATTCGCACCGAAACGAATATGTCCCCCGGACGTATCCAGAAAGGCCAGAATCGCCGCCGAAATCACCGCAATCACGGTAGCCGGATAGCGCCCGGACAAGACGGGGATTTTGATATCGTCGGCAATTTCCGCAACCACATAACGCTGAATACGCACGGCGGTATCGAGCGTCGTACCCGCAAACGAACAGACAAAAACGCCGAAAACCGCCAGCCCAAGCCCCTGCGGAATCCCCAGCGTCTGCATCATATTGGCCGCCCCGACCGCCACCGGCTGGAGATTGTCTTTCATACTGCGACCTTCCATCCAGCCCGTATAGAACTGGTCCCAGACCGCCCTGCCGGTCAGGCCTTCATACCCCATCCCCAGCCCCGCCGCGATACAGATAATCACCAGCACCGCCAGCATCCCTTCCAGCAGCATCGACCCGTACCCGATAAACAGGGCGTCCGGCTCACTGGCAAGCTGTTTGGGGCTGGTCCCGCTGGCCACCAGTGAATGAAATCCGCTGATCGCCCCGCAGGCAATCGTCACAAACATCATCGGCATCAGCCCCGGCACATCCGGCGGAACCGGGTGATGAATCGCCGGTGCACACAGCGTAAATGAATCGGAAAACAAGGCGGCCCCGATCACGCCGGCACCCAGCAGGCCCATCATGATAAATAATTGCCAGGCATTGATATAATCCCGCGGCTGCAGCAGAAACGTCACCGGCAGCGTCGAAGCAATCGAGCAGTAAATCAATAGCAGTATCGTCCACAATCCCGTCGAAGGTATCCCGCAGACCTCCGGCAATTGCGATATCCCCGGCCAGCAATGCTCCAGATACGCCCCCAGGCCAATCGTCAGATACATCCCCGCCACCGCCGCAATCGTACAAACTGCTACATTGGCATTTTTCTTATATACCCCCCAGCCCAGCGCGATGGCAATCGGAATCTGCAGCCACGTTGGAATCACACAGGCCGGATACAGCTTAAAGACAGTCGCAATGACAATCCCGAAAATGGCAATAATGATCAGCAGGGCAAAAAACACAATCAGGAAAAACAGCAGCCGCACCCGGTGATTGATATAGCGTGAGGCAATTTCGGAAATGCTTTTACCGTCGTTGCGAAGCGATACCACCAGGGCCCCGAAATCGTGCACCGCTCCCATAAAAATACACCCCAGCGTCACCCACAACAGCGCCGGCAGCCACCCCCAGATTAAGCCAATCGCCGGGCCGATAATCGGCCCTGTTCCGGCAATCGATGTAAAATGATGCCCGAACAGCATGCCCTTGCGCGACGGCACATAATCGATGCCGTCCTCCAGTTCCCGGCTCGGCACAGGATTGGATGCCTTCAAGCCGAATATCCTGCGTGCCAGCCATCGGCCATACGTGTAATAAGCCGCCAGATACCCCACCCCGCAGACAAGCATCAACACCAGTGCATCCATAGTCAGCAGAATCCCCAAAAATTATTCTACAAAACTCCGTCGTGTCCGCTCGCGGAACAGCAGCCGGATGGGCACTTCTTCCAGCCCCAGCAATTCGCCGAGGCGATTGACGGCATACCGGCGGAAATTCTCATCAAACAAATTAATCCGGTTCACGAACAGCAGAATCGACACCGGCCGCACCGACACCTGCGTACCGTAGTAAATCCGCGGCACACCCGCACGCTTGGACGATGTCTTTTCCTGACGCAGAATCTCGATGACCTTGTTCAGCTTGCCGGTCGAAACCTTGACCGAGGCCTGCTTGAACAATTCCGTCGCCAGGTCCAGAACCCCGCCGATATTTTTTCCATCCTTGGCCGTCGTAAACGCAATCGGTGCATGCGGCAGGTTCGGAATGACCTTGCTCATGTAGTCCGCATAATCATCCGTGCAGGCAAAGCCCTTGGCAAGGTCCCATTTATTCACAACCAGCACACAGGGCTTGTACTCTTCGGCAATCAGGTGGGCCAGTTTCTTATCCACCTGTCCCAGCGGCGTCGTCGCATCCATCATAAACAAGACCACATCGGCACGCTTGACGCTGCGTTCGGCCCGGGTGTAGCCATAAAATTCGATGCTGTTATCCATCTTGGCCTTTTTGCGGACGCCGGCCGTGTCAATCACAATAATCGTCCGTCCATCCTTTTCAAACCGTACATCCACCGCATCCCGCGTCGTACCCGGCACTTCGCTGGCAATCACCCGCTCTTCGCCGACAATGGAATTCACAAACGTACTCTTGCCGGCGTTGCGTTTGCCGACAATCGCAATCTTCATAATCGCATCTTTGGGTTTTTCTTTGGGCAGATGGTCCAGTTCCTTGCATATCCGCTCTAAAATCGCAGTTTTATTCAGGTTATGCGTGGTCGAAATACAAATCGGGTCCCCAAAACCAAGCTGGGTAAATTCCGTCGCTCCGCGGGCATGTTTGGGCGTGTCGCATTTATTGGCCGCAAAAATCACCTTCAAATTATATTTCCGCAGCAGTTCCGCCATCCGAATATCCAGCGGCACAAGTCCTTCCTGCACATCCACCACAAAAATGACCACCGCCGCCGCCGCCAGGGCCTGAAAAATCTGGTTCTCGACGTGTTCGCTCAGGGCATCGCTATCCACAATCCCATAGCCGCCGGTATCGACCAGCTCAAAATACCGATCTTCGTAATCGACAATCGTCGAAACCCGGTCGCGCGTCACCCCCGCAATCGGGTCAACGATACTAATCATCTGCCCGACCAGAGAGTTAAAAAGACTGCTTTTGCCGACATTAGGCCGGCCTACAATTGCTACGGTTGGTAATGCCATATCTATTCTTTCAAGAGTAACTATATCCAAATACAAGCCCTGTATTATATCAGAGTCAGGGCTTGGAAAAAAGGATTTCTGTAATCATAATTCTTGCCATAACCTGCCAATTTCGTGTATTTTACAGCAACAATGCTGATTTTGCCGAAATAACTACAGAATAACAGGAATGAAAATAGAACGTAGATGGCAATAGAACAAACCAAAAAGTGTCCGTTTTGCGGCGAGCGAATCAACGCCGAGGCGATTAAATGCCGCTTCTGCAAGGAGTTTCTGGAAGACGACAAAGGCCTTCCGGTCTCCAACCATGCCCGCCGGAAACTGCCGCCGCGTCCCGAGCAGCCGGAAGACGCTGAGACCAAAGGTCCGGACAAAATCATCGCAGTTCCTTCCCTGTGGGGGATAACAGGGACGCTGTTGTCGGCAACGATGTTTTTTACACTCGGCATGGTGCTGCTCATCTGGCCGCTGACCGGCCTGCTCAAGCAGATTCCCAACCTCACTGATGACATGCTCGAACGCACCGAACAGATGATCCGCCTGGCCGGCATGGGCATCATCTTTATCGTCGTCCTGTATGCCGCCTACAAAATCGCCCGCATCAAAAGCATCCGTTATGAAATCTCCGCCGACCGCATCGAATGGGTTCGCGGCATCTTCAGCCGCAAAATCGACAACCTCGATATGTTTCGCATTGTCGATATCAAATTGCATCGCTCGCTGCTGGATTGCATCCTCAATGTCGGCACGCTGACGCTGATGACCAAAGACCAGAGCACGCCGGAGTTTACGTTCGAGAAAATCGCTAACCCCAAAAGCGCCTACGATTTCATTAAAACCGCCGCCCTGAGCTCCGATCGCAAACAGGGCGTCATTCACGTGGATTAATCGATGCTGGACCTGTTACGCACCCGACGCAGTATTCGCAAATACAAATCCGCCCCCATTGCCCCTGAACAGATCGAACAACTCAAAGAAGCCATCCTGCGAAGCCCTTCATCGCGCGGGCTGGACCCGTGGGAATTAATCTTCGTCCAGGACAGGTACCTGCTGGAACAGTTATCCGGCGCCAAAAAGCACGGCGCCGAATTCGTCAAACACGCCGCCCTTGCGGTGGTCATCTGTGCAGACCCGGACGTCTGTGATGTCTGGATTGAGGATGGCTCCATCGCCTCGATCATCACCCATCTGGCCGCTCACAGCCTGGGACTGGGAAGCTGCTGGGTGCAGATTCGCCTTCGCCAGACTGCCGACGGAACCGACAGCGAAACCCGCGTCCGCCAGATTCTGGGCATTCCAGACTCCATCCGCGTCTTATCGATGGTCGCCATCGGCCAGCCCGACCAGAAACTCCGCCCCGTCGCCAAAGACAAACTCAAATACCAAAAAATCCACACCGACCGCTGGTAATCGTTACGCTCCCGACATCAGGGCTGTACTGGTCAATCTGAATCCCGTAATGAGCTTTGGTCCGACTCATAATCTCAAACGTCTCTTCCGGCAGCCGGCCGGTATCGATGGTTAAGATGCTGACTGACGGGTCCGTTTTGACCGCCATATCCGTCAAAACCTGATCCTCTGCCCCAAAGCTGGTGGCAAACGTAATCCGGCCTTTAAAACGGGCCAGAACATCCGCCAGAATCACCTCCGTCTTCTGCCCGTCAAACTGCCGCTTCAACTGCTCAAGCACAATATCTGGATTAATATCATAATGATTCATTTTTTTATTCCCTTATAATCCCATTACTATAGTAGGAAATATAATCAAATTTTTTTTACCCCACCACTAAATCACATAATTTTCGACATACATTGACTGACATTTTATTTCCTGGTCAACCATATCCTGAAAGGTTTTCTTGAATAAAACCTCATTGACCGCTTCTGACAAACAACCCCACAAATGCTCAAAAGCATAATCTCCCGGCACAGGCGCCCCCCCCCCGCCCTGTCGGAATTCAGAAGTGAACTATCGGTTTTTCGCAAAAAATCGATTAACTCGCCCGCAGTCATCTGACTGGCCGGCCGAGCCAGCAGAAATCCGCCCTGTTTGCCGTGAACCGTCACCACAAAACCACCCTGCTTAAGCTCATTGAGAATCGTCTCAAGAAACCGCAGGGGGACCGATTGGCTATCCGCGATCTGACGGGCATTCAAAGGCTCTTTCTGGCCCCGTAACGCAAGCTCAAACAAGGCCCGCAATGCATATACACATTGTTTTGGTAATGTCATCATTTATATATCACTATATCTATGTATTTTATGATTTTTTGAATCTGCCCCAAATGCAAGTGATTTTTATGGGCTTTTTCATTTTATCTATAACTCTATTCTAAGAAACGTCTTACAAAATGAACAAAAACCTCCTTTTGTCAAAACAACAACTGGCCGATGCAATAATAATAACACTATCATGATTCTGAAGACGGATGTGGATAAACGATGGAGACATTGATAAACGAATTTAAGGAAATAGCAGTCAATACCGGGCTTTTAAGCTATCTGCCTCCCCTTTTTGCCGCCCTGGTTTATGGCGGGATTATTGGTATCGAACGGGAAATACACCAGAAACCGGCTGGTTTACGGACAAATATGCTGATATGCATGGGTGCGGCGGCATTCACACTGATCGCAAAAAATATCAGTATAAACCCGGATGCCGAAACTCGGGTCATTCAGGGAGTCGTAACCGGTGTTGGCTTCCTCGGGGCCGGGGTTTTAATCCACCAGCAGGGCAATGTGCAGGGCTTGACCACCGCCGCCACCATCTGGCTGGTCACAGCAGTCGGAATTGCTTGTGGCGCAAGGCTTTACGGATTATCCGCCGCCACTGTCATTCTGGCTATTATCGTCCTGATGGGTCTCCATCCTGTCGAGCAGAAAATGCGAAAAAATAACCCTTTAAAAAATGATAAGGCAAGCCAGTAAATAGAGATATGAGCATATTTGAAAAATTTTCTTGAACCAAAATAGCAATATATCGTATGATATATCAGGAGCAATAAGACATTACCCTCCTCCTCCTAAAGCCAGGTTCTTTAACCTGGACCTGCAAAGCGGCGGTTGCCTCCTTACCGCCGCTTTCTTCTTTTATATCCCTATATTGATATCCGTATAAATACTTACCGGACAGGATAAATATAGCCATATATTAGGTATATGTATACCTTTATATTGCTATTATAAAATCGCCTGTTTCCATCTACGCAAACAGGGCTTCGACGAATTCATCCGGATCAAATTCGGCAATATCCTCCGGCTTTTCGCCCAAGCCGACAAATTTAACCGGGATATCCAGCATATCTTTAATGGCTATTACAATACCCCCGCGGGCGGTGCCGTCCAGCTTGGCTAAGAAAATGCCGCTGACGTGAACCGTCTCGGAAAACATCTTGGCCTGAATAATCGCGTTCTGGCCGGTCGTGGCATCCAGCACCAAAAGCACCTCGTGCGGCGCGCCGGGGATTTGCTTGACCACAACGCCGCGAATCTTGCCCAGCTCATCCATCAGATGTTTTTGCGTATGCAAGCGACCTGCTGTATCCAGAATCAGATAATCCGCATTCCGATTTAATGCCGCCTGGCAGGCATCGTATGCCACTGCCGCCGGGTCTGAGCCTTGCTGATGCCGGACAATCTGCACACCAATCCGCTCGGCCCAGATACTAAGCTGTTCGACCGCCGCCGCCCGGAAGGTATCACAGGCCGCGACCACAACTTTCTTATTATTGCGGCTCAGAATGTGAGCCAGCTTGGCTATGCTGGTTGTCTTGCCCGAGCCATTGATCCCGGCCACAAGAATGACCGTCGGGCCGGATTCGGCCAGCTTGAGCTGCCGGTCCTGGGCGGGCCAGTAGGTTTTCATCTGCTCCTTGAGAAACGGCACGATTTCCTCGGCACTTTTGACCTTGCCGGCCTTCCACGCCGTTCGGATGTCGCTAATCAGCCGTTCGGTTGTCTCGACCCCGATATCATCGCCAATCAGCGTCTGCTCAAGCTCATCCAGAAGCTGCTCATCAATTTTCCGGCCAAAGGTCAAAACCGCCGACAGGCTCGAGCTAATCTTCTGCCGGGTCTTGCTCAGATGATCCTTAATAAATTGTACTGTTTTGGAAAAAAAACCCATAAATACTCCCAATCTGACATCACATTATGATGCAAGAAATTAAAAAATAGAATTGCCCGTCAGGGCTAAATTGCCTAAATTTCACTCTGGCAGTGTCGCAGAAATATGTGCTTTTTTCAAGCGAAAAGGAATTGCCGACAAGAAAAGAAAAAAGGAAGAACCCCCTTGTATTCTTCCCCTGCTCCCTGCCGCCAATCAAAAAGTAAGCAAGCCCAGCGGGTGTCCTCCAATCTGTGCTTATTGTACAGGATTGGGCAGGGGTATTTCTATTGTGGAAACTACGTATTTTTCACATTTTCATGCGATTTTTTGCACTTTTTTTCGCAAAAAAGCGTTATCAATACCTGTTTTTTGTCAATCTTCATAGCGAATTGTAACATTATCGCGATATGCAATATCGCTTTTACTAATTTTATACATGACAATCCACATTCGGATTCCATAGCCGATAGCCGAGAATCCAGCCAGGAAAAATATCGCGGCAGCCAGAAAGGCAAATACATCCCTTAAAACAAAGACCAAAAGACCAAAACCAATCAGAAACAGCCCGCCAAAAATACTGCCTCGAATCAGCGTGCTGGAAATCTGATTACTCATTGGTCGGGAAAAGAAAAATCGAAACATAATATCGCTCCTGAAATAAAATCCAGTTTAAACGCAAAAGTCAGAGATCAGATGCATTTCTTCAAATCCCTGACTTTTGTACGTTTTTTCACAACAGTTTGTTTGGTTCGTTTTGTAACCGCAGCTTATTTCAGTACTTCGGCAATTGCATTGCACAGCGGTTCCATGTTGGCCCTGGTCATCCCGGCCACATTCATGCGTCCGCCGCCAACGATGTAGATGCCGTATTTTTCTTTGAGTGTCTTGACCTGGTCATCGCTGAGGCCGCTGAACGAAAACATCCCGTATTGAGTCGTCAGGAAAGAGAAGTCCTGCTTAACACCCTTGGCTTTCAAGGTTGATACGAACAGTTCACGCATCTGCTTCATGCGCTGGCGAATTTCGGCCACCTCGGCTTCCCATTCCTTGCGAAGTTCGGGGTTATTCATAATTGTAGTCACGACCGAACCGCCATGGCTCGGCGGATTGGAATAAATCACGCGAATCGTTATCTTCAGATGGCTAAAGGCCTTATCAACAGCATCCTGGGTTGCCGCAGTCAGTGTCACCGCACCCACGCGCTCGTTATACAGGCCGAAGTTCTTGGAAAAGGAACTGCAGACAACCATCTCCGGCACCGCTGCCGCCAGAATTCGCACGCCTTCGGCATCTTCTTCCAGCCCGCGTCCCAGACCCTGATAGGCAAAGTCAATCAGCGGGAACAGGTCTTTTTCTTTGGCGACGGCGGCAATCTGCTTCCACTGCTCGGCGGTCGGGTCGATGCCGCTGGGGTTGTGGCAGCAGGCATGAAGGACAATAATATCGCCCGGGGTCATCGCTTTCAGCGAGGCCAGCATCCCGTCGAAATTCAGGCTGCGAGTCTGGGGATTATAATAGGTATATTTGCCGACCGGGAAACCGGCTGCCGCAAAAACGCCGTTATGGTTCGGCCAGGTCGGGTCGCTGACCCAGACTTTGGCATTGGGTTTGAGTTTCTTGAGGAATTCGCCGGCGATGCGAAGAGCACCCGTTCCGCCGGGAGTCTGGGCGGTACAGGCAATGACCTTGCTGCCTTTGCCGAAGACCAGTTCCTGGACGACCTTGCCGTAGGCCGGGGCGCCGGGGATAGGCAGGTAGCTTTTGGTCTTTTCGGTCTCGACGAGCATCTTTTCCGCCTTGCGGACGGAGTTCATAATCGGGGTGCTGCCCGCTTCATCCTTATAGACACCCACGCCCAGGTTGATTTTGTTGGGGTTGGGGTCCTTGTTAAACGCCTCTGTCAGGCCCAGAATCGGGTCGGCCGGGGCCATTTCAAGCTTTTCAAACATACTCGTACTCCTGAAGTTTGGATATTGTATTCTTCATACGACCAAAAACCTGTAAGTTTATACCGTGCAGGAGCGAAAAAAGCAAAAGGAAAAGTAACGCTGCCTCGTATCTGCAATATTCACAGGGCTTTACAAAATATTGGCTTTTTTCAGGGCAATCGTTTATAGTCAGGGTCACAGTTTCATGAACCTGGTCCCGGCAATTTCAGGAGGTTTTAAAATGGACGGATTCAAACAAATCGTTCTTTCGATACTGGCTGCTGTCTTAGTCACATCCTGCAGCAAGCCATACACCTGCAATACTCCTGACATCCCCTACGGCTGGAAAGATGGCGATGTCACCGCAAATGGTATTCGGCTGCATTATTATCGCACAGGCGACGGTACGAAACCGCCGATGGTGCTGCTGCACGGCTATACCGACGCCGGCCTGTGCTGGACAGATTTGGCGCATGAATTCGAAAAGGACTATGACGTCATTATGATGGATTATCGCGGCCATGGATTTTCGGATGCCCCGCTGACCGGATATAAGACAGAAGATTATACCGCCGACGCCATCGGACTGATTGAGGCACTCAAACTCCAAAAACCCATCATCATCGGCCATTCGATGGGAGGCAGTATCGCCACCCGGATTGTCCTGACCCGGCCGGATATCCCGCAAAAAGCAGTCCTCATCGACCCGCCGGGAGTATCCAAACCCTTGTTTGCCACAGAAGCCGATAAACAAAAAGCCCTCAAGTGGTTTAAAAACGACCTTGAATTCCAGCACAACGCCAGTCTCACTACCTTGCTCAAAGAAGCTGCCAAACGACACCCGCAGATTTCAGCCGCGTGCCGCCAGCGCTGGGCCGATTCCAAGGTGCAGACTAAACCTCAGATTGCAGAAACGGTGATCAATCTGCCCTATCTCAGGAACGATTTCCCGAAATTCACCACCCCGACGCTGATTTTAAAAGCGGATGCCGACAAAAAGACAAAACAGGAGGAATTGGATGCCGTCAAGGGGGCGCCGAATGTTACACTGATTCATATTGCAGGCGCCGGTCACTTAGTTCATTTAGAGCAGCCAGAGGCATTGCTTTCAGAGTTGCGGAAGTTTCTTGGCAAGCCAACATCTCAGTAAGTTCTGAATGCAGACATTTGTTATTTTTGAGTGAAGATTGGATAATAAAAAACGCAGATGTTTCGTTGGTTAAATTTGTTACAACAAATGGTTAACTTCCTTGGCAAGTAAAGGAATATCGTTTTTTACAATCCCCCAGACGGTTTCATCCTCAACGGCAAAATAGCATGCACCAGAACATTTCGAAAACCAATAATTTGCCGAGATTGGGAAATCCTGGATTCAAAATCCGGACTGAGTCGAAGAATTTGATAGATTGCTTCTCCGAAACCATCAATTTACGTTCTACCCCTGCACGGAGTAATTCGTCCTGTTGATACTCTTCAAATGTTTTCCCTTGTGTAAAGGATTCGAGCGACAGACATGCCTGCTGAATATCATAAAGAAATGTTTTGATCTTAGGCTGCATAAAGTTCTATTCGAGTTTGGTTAATAGACTCCATCAGAAAGGGATTTTTAATCGCCCTGACTTCGAGCAAATCAATTTTACGCCCAAACAAATCTTCCAGCGCCACCAGCAGATTGAGATATGAATGGGCATGAACCGCCGGGTCGGAAGGCAAGAATTCCACAAGAAAATCCAGATCACTTGTTATTTCATTAAAATGACTGCTCGCTGCCGAACCAAATAATTCAAATCGCTTGACACCGAATTGTCGGCAAAGCTGACATAATTGTAACCTGTTTTGTTCGATTATGACTGTCATGGTCATGTTATTGTATAGCATAATACCCCACCTCGTCAACCCCCAGAAAAAAATACGGGCCTGGTGAGATGCCAGGCCCGTTGGTTAGAATCTGATAGTGTAACACGTTCGATTTCCTGGATTCCCGCCTGTGCGGGAATGACAAAGAAAAGAACGTTTGGTTTTTTGAGGCTTAGTACATTCCCATGCCACCCATGCCACCCATGCCGCCGCCCATACCGCCGCCGGGCATTGCAGGAGCTTCTTTCTTTTCGGGGATTTCGCTGACAATCGCATCGGTCGTCAGCAGCAGCGATGCAATCGAGGCGCCGTTCTGCAGGGCCGTACGTTCGACCTTGGTCGGGACGATGACGCCGAACTTGATCATGTCGCCGTATTCCTTGCGGACGGCGTCATAACCGAAGTTCTTTTCCTTGGACTCCATGACCTTCTGGGCGACGATGGACCCATCGAGGCCGCCATTGGCCGCGATCTGTTTGATCGGAGCCACAACGGCGCGACGGATAATATCGACACCGATTTGCTCGTCGCCGGAGGTTTTGATTTTGTCCAGGGCCGACAGACACTTGAGCATCGAAACACCGCCGCCGGGCAGAATGCCTTCTTCAACCGCAGCGCGGCAGGCATGCAGGGCGTCCTCGACGCGGGCTTTCTTTTCCTTGACTTCGGCTTCGGTGGCCGCGCCGACTTTGATGACGGCAACGCCGCCGGCCAGCTTGGCCAGACGCTCCTGAAGCTTTTCAATATCGTATTCGCTGGTCGAAGCATCGATTTCACGCTTAAGCTGCTCAATGCGGCCTTTGATGTCACCGGTCTTGCCGGCACCTTCGACGATGGTCGTGGTGTCCTTGTCGATGGTGATGCGTTTGGCCTGACCGAGCTGATTGAGCTTGACATTTTCGAGCTGCACGCCCAGGTCCTCAAAGATGGCTTCACCGCCGGTCAGGACGGCGATATCCTGCAGCATCGCTTTGCGTCTGTCGCCAAAGCCGGGGGCCTTGACCGCACAGACATTCAGCACGCCGCGGAGCTTGTTGACCACCAGCGTCGCCAGGGCTTCGCCTTCGACGTCTTCGGCGATGATCAGCAGCGGACGACCGGCCTTGGCAACCTGTTCCAGCAGCGGCACCATTGTCTTGACAGCCGAGATTTTCTTTTCATAAATCAGCACAAAGGGCTTTTCCAGCACGCAGGTGCGTTCTTCGGGACTGGTGATAAAGTGCGGCGACAGATAGCCTTTATCAAACTGCATGCCTTCCAGCAAATCCACCACGGTATCCAGCGACTGGCCTTCTTCAACGGTGATAACGCCGTCTTTGCCGACTTTGTCCATCGCCTGGGCCAGGGTCTTGCCGATTTCGGCATCCTGGTTGGCCGAGCAGGTGGCAACCTGTTCGATCTGCTTGCTGGACTCAATCGGGATGCACATCTTCTGGAGTTCTGCGATGATGGTCTCGACAGCTTTATCGATACCGCGTTTGACCTGCATCGGGTTGGCCCCGGCGGTAATATTTTTCAACCCTTCCTCAAAAATGGCTTCGGCCAGAATGGTTGCGGTCGTGGTTCCATCGCCGGCGACATTGCTGGTCTTGGAGGCGACTTCTTTGACCATCTGGGCGCCCATATTTTCATAGGGGTCGGACAGTTCGATTTCCTTGGCAACGGATACACCGTCTTTGGTGACGGTTGGTGAGCCGAAGGATTTTTCGAGAATGACGTTGCGGCCGCAGGGGCCGAGGGTAATTTTGACGGCGCGGGCAAGCTTGCGAACGCCTTCGCGGATCGCCGCGCGTGCTTCTGTATCAAATGCTATTTTTTTAGCTGCCATTATTGTTTCTCCTGTATTCTGTCTTTGTGAGAGTCTTTTGTTCGGCCGCAACAGACAAGATCATGGTCTGGGTCGGCCAATCAGAACTCATACGTCTATTTATGCTTCGACAATGGCCATAATATCCGACTCGTCCATAATCAGATATTCCTTGCCGTCAATTTTGACTTCCGTGCCGGCATAGCTGGTAAACAGGACTTCCTGGCCCTTTTTCACCGTCATTTCGCCGCGTTTGCCATTATCGAGCAGTTTGCCTTCACCCACGGCAATAATTTTTCCGCGATGGGGCTTTTCCTTGGCCGAATCCGGCAAAACGATACCGCCGGCCGTCTTGGATTCTGCTTCGATCCGCTGAACAATCACCTTATCCGCCAAAGGTCTGATGTTCATTGTGTGTTACTCCTTTCAAAACAATACTATGTTATTCCGATTTTATTGGTCTTGTTTCTGTCGAAACAAACATCTCTACTCAGAAGACCGGAAAATTGCAAACGACGTGCCAAACCTCAAAAACACCCGCCAAATAAGTTGTATCATATTTATTATAAATGGTTTATAAAAAATCCGGCAGGCCCATACAACAATGCGCCTGCCGGTTATGAACCGCTATCACTGCCACTATGGCAGAACTGACACCAGACCAGACAGGTCTGGATCCGCCCTGCCAGTTAGACTTTGTGTGCTTTTTTCGGACGAATCCTCTCGGTTAGCTTCTGCACCACCACATAGAAGACCGGAACCATCAGGACACCCAAAATCGTCGCCAGCAGCATCCCTCCGAAGACCGCCGTACCCAAAGCCCGTCGGGCGACCGCGCCGGCGCCGGTGGCAATCACCAGAGGAACCGTACCAATCAGAGTCGATAATGCCGTCATCAGAATCGGACGGAACCGGAGACGTGCCGCTTCAATGGCCGATTCTTCGATGCCATAGCCTTCTTCGTGGTGGGATTTGGCAAATTCCACCAGCAGAATCGCCGTTTTTGTTGCCAGACCAATCAACAGCACGATACCAATTTGCGTATAGATATTATTGTCATACGCCCGCAGCCAGGTAAAGGATACCGCCCCCAGCAGCGCCAGCGGCACGGCAAACACAATCGCCAGCGGAATTGTCCAGCTTTCATACTGAGCGGCCAGGAACAAGAATGAAAACAGCGCCGCCACCATAAAGATTATCGGAGCCTGATTGCCGGCACGAATTTCCTGATAACTCATCCCCGACCATTCGTAGCCAATATTGGACGGCAGCGTCTCTTTGCACAGCCGTTCCATCTCGGCAATGGCCTGGCCGGAGCTGAAGCCGGGCTTGACCGCACCGGTGATGGTCGTGGAAGAATACAAGTTATAATGGGTAACAAGCTGGGGGCCAATCGTATCCCGAACCGTCAGCAGCGTCCTTAGCGGCAGCATCTGTCCCTGTGCATTGCGAACCTCGAGCTGACCGATGCTGTCGGCGGTGGCACGAAATTTCCGGTCCGCCTGAGCGACGACCTTAAACGTTCGCCCAAACAGGTTGAAATCATTGACATAGGTACTGCCCAAGTGGGTTTGCAGCGTATCAAATATGGTGCTCAGCGGCACGCCAAGACTTTTGGCCTTCACGCGGTCGATATCCACATACAACTGCGGCACACTGGCTCGGAAGGTGCTGTTGAGCTGTGTAACCACCGGACTGGTACCGGCCTTGGCCAGCAGGTCGTTGGCGGCTTTTTCGAGGGCCAGCAGGCCGGCGCCGCCGCGGTCCTGAAGCCGCAGTTCAAAACCGCTGGTATTACCCAGACCGTGAATTGACGGCGGACCGAACGCCAGGCAAAATCCCTCGGTAATGCCAAACAGCCGCATTTGCAGAGTGCCGATGATTGCCGAGACGTGCAGCGACGGATCTTTGCGTTGGGCCCAGGGCTCCAGATTAACAAAGCATATTCCGCCATTGGCTGCAAGTGTACCATCCAGCATGGAATACCCCGCCACCGACACATAATCCTGGACACCGGGGGTGGTCTGAAGAATCTGTCCGACCTGCTCCAAAACCTTTTGCGTTCGTTCCAGAGTCGAGCCGTCCGGCAGGCGAACATTCACAAAAATGGAGCCTTCGTCTTCATTGGGAATAAAGCCGGTCGGCAGCTTCTTTAATATCATCAGTGAACCGGCCGTCATGACTGCAAAAATCAGCATGGCAAAAACGCTTTTGCGGATAACCGACCGCACCACTTCAACATAGCTGCTGGTAGAGCTTTTCATAAACCGGTCAAACCATTTGGCCAGACGGTTGCCGTGTTCGCTGCGGGGCCGAAGCAGCAGCGCCGTCAATGCCGGGCTGAGCGTCAGTGCGTTGATGGTTGAAAAACACACGGCAATGGAAATCGTGATACCAAACTGCATGTATAACATACCGCTGATGCCGCCCATAATCACCGTCGGCACAAACACCGCCAGCAGCACCAGCGTGGTGGCGATAATCGGGCCGGTAATCTGCTTCATCGCCTTGATGGAGGCATCCCGGGCGGACAGATTCTCATGCTCCATGATGCGGCTGACGTTTTCCACCACCACAATCGCATCATCCACCACAATACCGATAACCAGGACCAGGCCGAACATCGTCAGGGTATTAATCGACATCCCCATCGCCAGCATGACGGCAAAGGTGCCGACCAGCGACACCGGAATGGTAATCGACGGAATCAGCGTTGCCCGCCAGTCTTCCAGGAAGATATACACCGACAGAATCACCAGAAAGACGGTGAACAGCAGTGTAACCAGCACCTCATGGATCGATTCGCTGACAAAGGTGGTGGGGTTATACGGAATATGATATTCCAGCCCTTCCGGAAATGATTTGGACAATTCTTCCAGCTTGGCGGCAATACCGGTCGCCACCTCCAGCGAATTGGCCCCGGGCCGCTGAAACACACCCATCGCCACCGACGGCTTGTCATTGAGCTGAACCGACCAGTAATAACCTTCGGCGCCCAGTTCCACCCGGGCCACATCTTTGAGCCGCAGAATCTGTCCGTTGGGAGCCGCTTTGAGTACAATATTTTCAAATTCCTCTGCCGTACTCAACCGTCCGAGGGTCTTGATGGTATATTGAAATTTCTGGTTGTCGGGCGTGGGCGTCGAACCAATCTGGCCGGCAGCGACTTCGATATTCTGTTCCCGCACCGCCGCCAGCACATCGCCGGTGGTCATATTGCGGGCCTTGAGCTTTTCCGGATCCAGCCACAGCCGCATGGCAAAATCCTTGGAGCCGAAAACCATAATGCTTCCAACGCCGGGCACACGAAGCAGTTCGTCTTTCATCCGCAGATTAACATAATTGCTCATGTAGATATCATCGTATCGACCATCGGGTGAAGTCAGGCTGGCCACCAGCGTGATATTGGATGACTGCTTCTGCGTGGTAACGCCCAGGCGTTTGACTTCTTCAGGGAGCTTGGCCTCCACGGTGGCAACGCGGTTCTGCACCAGCACCGTGGCCATGTCAATATCCGTCCCCACCTCGAATGTCACCGTCACGGTCATCCGTCCATTGTCGCTGCAACTGGAGGAAATATACAGCATATTATCCACCCCGTTGATCGCCTGCTCGATGGGCGTGGCCACGGTTTCGGCCACGACTTCGGCGTTGGCGCCGGGGTAACTGGCTTCCACCACCACCGTCGGCGGGGTGATATCCGGCGTCTTTTCCACCGGCAGCATCGGAATGGTAATCAGGCCGATCAGCACGATAACAATCGAAATCACGCTGGCAAAAATCGGACGATTGATAAAAAATTCACTTATCATAAATAGACTATCTCCTTACCGCATCAGGCTGCATGCTGACAGGGTTATGGTTTTTGATTTGCGGGTGCGGGGCTGCCCGGTTCCTTTTCAACCGCTGCGGGAGCCGCCTGACCAACCCGCTGCGGTGTCACGGGAGCACCCGGCCGGATCAGATGAAATCCGCTGACAATATAGGTCTGATCCTTGTTCAGGCCGGACTCAATCACAACCCTGTCACCGACCTTGGGGCCCAGCTTGACAGGGTTGTATTCCACGATGTTCCGGGCATTGACCGTCAGGATATACTTGCCGCCGATGTCGGAATTGACAGCACGTTCTTCCACCAGAACGGCATTGGTTTTCATTTCAGCAGGCACGCGAATCCGGACAAACATCCCCGGCAGCAGGTGTTTTTCAGTATTGGCCACCTGCCCGCGGATCGTAATCGTCCCGGTCATCGAGTCGGCCTTGTTGTCGATATAATCCAGAACCCCCTCGTACGTGTACCCTTCCTGGCCGGGCAGACCGATTTCAAACCTGGGCCGATAACCCTGCTTGATTTCGGAATGATACTTCAGGAAAAAGTCGTGATACACATCTTCGCCGGCGTTAAAGTACACATACATCGGGTCCATGCGAATCACCGTGGCCAGCAGGGTATTTTCCCCCGCGCCGACCAGGTTGCCGACATCCACCAGCCTGCGGCTGACCCGTCCGCTGATGGGGCTGGTAATGTGCGTGTAACCCAAATCGAGTTCGGCCGTCTGCAGGCTGGCTTTGGCGGCCAGCACTCTGGCCTGGGCCTGATGGAATTCCGCCTCCCGGGTGGTCAGGTCCTGCCGGCTGACGGCATTGACCTGGACGGCCTTTTCGACACGCTCATAATCCAGCTGCGTCCGCTGCAGTTCGGATTCGGCCACCGCAAGCTGGGCCTTGACCTGATCGCGTCGGGCAAGATACTCGTCGCTTTCGATGGTAAACAGCAAATCCCCGGCCTTGACTTCCTTGCCGTCCGCATAATCCACACTCTTAAGATAGCCTTTGACGCGGGCGCGAATATCCACCTGTTCAATCGCTTCGGTATTGCCCGTAAACTCGTAATAGGTTTGAACATCCTGAACAACGGGGGTCTGAACCACCACCACGGGCGCCATTCCCATCGGCCCCTGCTGAGGTGCCGCCTGGACGGTCACTCGTTTATAAACGAACCACACGATTGTTCCTGCCAGAGCTGCCAGCAGCAAAAAGGAAATCAATTTCTTCATAGTCCCAAAACCTGCCTTTCAATGAATAATGACGGATCGTCAATAATGATTTGTTTAATGCATCGCCGGTTGGGCCTGCCCGATCGCTTCAGGGGTCTGTGCAATCTGCCAGCCGCCGCCGAAGCCTTTATAGAGCCGCACCAGAGACTGCAGCACCTCGCCCTGACTGACGGCAAGCTGATCCTGCTGCACAAACAGCGATCGCTGGGTGGCCAGGACATTCTGAAAATCGGTCAGCCCGGTCTGATAGAGATTATCCACCAGTTCGACCGAACGTACCGAAGCCTGAACGGATTCGGCCAGCAGGGCCTGGCGCTGCTGCTGCTGACTGTAGGAAACAATCGCGTTTTCCACATCTTCGGCTGCCAGCAGAACCGTATTTTCCCAATTGGCCAGCAATTCACCGGCGGCTGCTTCTTCCATCTTAATCACATTGCGAATCCGGTTGCCGTCAAAGAGATTCCAACGCAGCCCGGGACCAACCGAATAGGCCTGATTGTGAATATTGCCCAAACCGCTCAATTGGCGGGATTGAATTTCAAACGTGCCGACCAGTTGCAGCGAAGGATACAAATCCGCCGTCGCCACACCAATCCGGGCCGTCTGTGCCGCAAGCTGCCGCTCGGCGCGACGAATATCGGGTCGATTGCGAAGCACATCCGCAGGTACACCGACAACAGCCTGCCGGCTGATCGTCGGCATCGCCTTGAACGTCTCGAGGCTGTCTTTGAGCGACGCGGGCATCCGGCCCAGCAGCACACCCAGACGATGCATCGCCGCAGCCTCTGAAATCTTGAGCACATGCAGTTCTGATTTGGTGCTGGCCAGGTTGGATTCAGCCTGCCGCACGTCCAGTTCGGGAGCCAACTCAAATTGAAACCGGCTTTGGGTTAACTCCAGCGTCCGCTGCTGGATATCAATGTTTTCACGGGTATAGACAATCCGGGCCTGAATGGTCCGCAGTTCAATGTAATTGCGGCATACCTCGGCCAGCAGCGTCACCATCACATCGCGGTAATCTTCCACGGAAGCCTGATAGGACGCCTCGGCGGATTCCACCGACCGCTTGATGCGGCCGAACAAATCAATTTCCCACATAAAATCAAATCCGCCGGAATGCAGATTGATTGGGTCGATTTCGTCACGCGACTGCGTCATGCCGTCTTTGCCAACCTTGATACGACTGTAGGATCCCGTCGCATCCACAGTGGGATGATATTGCCCCGCGGCATAATCCCACATCGCCCGAGAGGCTTGCAGCCGATACACCGCCGCCTGCACAGAACGATTTTCCACCAGGGCCTGCTGAATCAGCTCATTGAGTTGAGAATCTCCAAATATCGTCCACCAGCCGGCCAGGTTGGGGTCGGCTCCGACGGCAAACATCCCCGCCAAGTCCTGCGACCACTGCTCCGGCACATCCAATTTCGGCTGCTGATAGTCCCTGCCGACAGTACAGCCCTGCATCGCCGCGGCAAGGCCGACAGTCAACACAAGGACTATCACATTCCGCATCCGAAAAGAGGGAATGCCTGTTTTTCTACTGAGGTCTAACATATCTCTATCCTTATCTTTCGTTTCGCCGACAATGCATATACGGAATCTTGCTTAAAAAATTACCGCTTCGTCGCGGCTAAATACAGCAGCTTCATTACGGGCTTCTTTTGCTCGCAGAATAATCAGACCCGCTGGATATAACAACACCGCAGAGGTTTAATAATAAGATAAAGCCCTCGAGGTGTTACGATGTCGTTCCGGAGATACAATTGGTTGAAATTATATAGGCCGCACACTCCAAAGCAAATTAGAAAATATTGCAGAACGCGTGATTCAGGCCGGAAACGCAATTCAAAACTTGCTGCTTGAACTGGATTTTAGATTTTTACCTTTTCTGACTCCACTTTTTTAATTTTGCCAACATACATTTAAAACATTTATTTCAAATGATTATTTATCAAATTTCTCCGTCGCTGTCAACCCTTTATTTTTTGCATCGTGTTTTTTTACACTTGCATATTAGACATAACACGTCCGTTTTGTTTCTTGCCGCCCCTGCAAAATTGACATATACCTATATATATCAATGTCTTAGAAACCATTCCATAGCTTTTCGCCTGCCAATCGTCCTATAAATAAGTCTATTATTTAAAAAATATCCAGAAACGTGTCAAAAATCGATTGACTTGCACGCATTCGAGTTACTACAATGTCGCGGATTTTGTGCCTATAGTTTTTAAGAATCCTTAATGCAGGAGAAACCAAGTGGAAAATGTAGCTGGATTTTTACAACAGAAGCTCTCCGCGGACAATTATGCCCGACTGGCGGCAATTGCCAACCCGAAGATGCACGCTTTTGTGGCCGAGGCCATTAATTTGACCGAACCGGCCGAAGTCGTCGTCTTTACTGACAGTGCCGACGATATGGCTACGATTCGAAAGTGGGCCTTGTCCGGCGGTGAAAAACCTCTGAAGACCCCCGGTCACACCTACCACTTCGACGGCCTCAATGACCAGGGACGCGACACCTTCAGCACACGCTACCTCCTGCCCAAGGGTATGGACCTGGGCGAAAGCCTGAATTCCATCGAACGCGAAGGCGGCCTGTCCGAAGTCAAAGGCTTCCTGAAAGGCGCGATGAAAGGCCGGAGAATGCTGGTCTGCTTCTGGTGCCTGTGCCCCACCGGCTCCGATTTCTCCATCTCCTGCATCCAGATTACAGACTCCCCCTATGTCGCCCACAGCGAAAGCATCCTGTATCGCCCCGGCTACGAGCAGTTCAAAAAACTCAAGCCGACCGAGGAATTCTTCCGCTTTCTGCACAGTGAAGGCGAAGTGGATGAAAACGGCTGCAGCAAAAACTGGCAGCAGCGCCGCGTTTATATCGACCTGACCGCCAACATGGTCTATTCGGTCAATACCCAGTACGCCGGCAACACCGTCGGCCTCAAAAAGCTGGCCCTGCGGCTGGCGATTCAGAAAGCCAGCAAGGAAGGCTGGCTGGCCGAGCACATGTTCATCATGGGCGCCAAAGGCCCCAACAACCGCATCACTTATTTCACCGGCGCCTTCCCCTCGGCCTGCGGCAAGACATCCACGGCCATGCTGCCCGGACAAACCATCATCGGCGACGACATCGCCTACCTCCGCAAACATAACGGCGTGATGTACACCGCCAATGTCGAACAGGGTATTTTCGGCATCATCGAAGACGTCAACGCCAAAGATGACCCGGTCATTTACAAAGCTCTCACCACGCCGGGCGAAGTTATCTTCGGCAACGTCCTGATTAAAGACGACATGCCCTACTGGCCTGGCATGGGCTGCGAGCTGCCCGAACAGGGCGACAGCTTCAACGGCCCCTGGCACAAGGGCAAAACCGACGCCGAAGGCAAACCGCTGCCGCCGGCTCACAAGAATGCCCGCTACACCATTCGCCTGTCGGCCCTGGCCAATCTCGATAAAGAGGCCAATAATCCCGCCGGCGTACCCGTTGGCGGCATTATCTACGGCGGCCGCGACAGCGACACCCTCGTGCCCGTCGAACAGGCCTTTGACTGGACCGAAGGCATCATCGCCAAGGGCGCCTCGATTGAATCGGAAACCACCGCCGCAACGCTGGGCAAACAGGGCGTGCGGACATTCAATATCATGGCCAACCAGGATTTCGTCTCCATCCCGCTGGGCAAATACATCCAGAACAACCTGGACTTTGCCAAAGGCGTAAAAAATCCGCCGCTGATCTTCTCGGTCAATTACTTCCTGCGGGATGAAAACGGCAAGTTCCTCAACGGCAAACTCGACAAGATGGTCTGGGTGCTGTGGGCCGAACTGCGGGTACATAACGATGTGGACGCTCTCAAGACCCCAACCGGCTGGATTCCCAAATACGAAGACCTTGTCCCGCTGTTCAAGAACAAGCTGAATACGGATTACACCAAAGACGCTTACATCAAGCAGTTTACGATTCGGATTCCAAACCTGATCGCCAAGTATGACCGCATTGAAGCCATCTACAAGGCCAAGGTCTCTGATACGCCCAAGACGGTCTATGACACCTTCGCAGCCATTCGCAAACGCCTCGAAACAGCCAAAGCCAGATACGGCGACACCATCAGCCCGATGGATCTGAAATGAGCCTGTAAACGGAGTAAAAAATCACAGGGGCTGGACACCCACGGTATTCCAGCCCCTTGTTGTTCGGTTCGTCACTGAAATTACCTTAGAATGTAATTCGCAACCCGCCATTGAGGGTATGTGACAGCAGGTCCCTGTTAACCATCATCGTGTAATCCGCAAACAGGCTGATATTGGATTTGAGATACCAGTCCAGCCCGCCGGAAAAAATGCCGCTGTTGCGATCAATTTTAAGACCTGAATTATTGTAAGTCGATCCCAGCAGGTTCACACTGCCGGTCATCTGGTCATTCAGATATTCATAATCCCATGCCGCTGAAATAAATGGGCGAAGATGCGTTCCATTATCCAGTGTCAACATCCGGCTGACACGCACACCCAGCGTTTGCCGCAGGCTGTCGGTATCGTTGCGCTGCACATCCAGATTAAAGGCTCCGGCACCGCTTTCCTGGCAGCCCCCGTCGGAACGCAGCGTATAATTATAGACCACAAACGGCTCCACGTCATATCCGTAAACATCATAATACAAACCACCCCCGACAAACAGGCTGTAAATGTCGGATTCATAATCCCCTTTGGCCCTTAATCCGAGAGGAATAATCGGCCGGCGTGTTTCAGTCCAGGCATGACCGTATGACAATCCCGAATCAAAGTGCCATGTGTCAGTAAACCAGCTTCCGTAGATGTTTCCATAAACGGAGGTAATGTCGGAATTACCGCTCCCTTCAAAACCATTGACACCGCTCCACAGAGCCGCGATACTGGTACCCAGCATGAAGTTCTCATGGACAAAGGTTTCGGCACCAACGTCCACGCCATGTGTTTCCCAGCGATATCCCTTGTTCACTCGATCCCCATCCACTTTGCCCCAGTCATTCAGTGTCCGGGAGTAACCAATCCAGCGCCCTTCGCTCATCTGCGGCAAATTGGCAGAAGCTCGCATGGCTTCTCCCAATTGCCCGTTGCCGGCATCCGCAAGGGCATAATCCCAAATTCCTTTTTTTGACTGACGCGCCGCCAACTGGACCGTACCGATACGCCCCAGCGTGGATCCATGAACCGTACCCATCTGCTGTCCTAAAACCTGACTGGCTCCCTGATATCCCTGAGGCTGCATCTGCCCCATCGCCTGATTAAGATCATCCTCATCCAATTGCTGCAATTGCGCCATTTCCGCCCCACCCTGCCCGGCGCCCGCCGCATTTTGCAGAATTTGGGTGATATGCCTCATGTTGCCATTGCTCCCGGCTTCGGAGGCTTCTGAAAAATCACGCGCCATCTGGGTCGTCAGGATCAGATTCTTGCCATCTCCCGACAGGGCCAAATCATAATCCAGCAGAAAAGACCGGTCGGACACCGCTTCATTCAGATTCGCCGCACTGCCGGTGATACCGCCGGTAGTCTGGATAATGGTATAATCCCGCTGAGCCGTAATCACTTCCGTAGGAACAGCCCTGACCGTACCGCGGGTCAGTGCGGCGGTCGTGGCGGCAATTTTATCGGCGGCACCGGCATCATTGAGTTCGATTTCCAGGGTTCCGCCATCCAGCTCAAAATGATCCACGGTTAATGTACCAATGGAATTACCCGGCCGGACAGAACCGCCGGACACAGTCAGGTCGCCGCCAAGAGTTCCTACGCCACCCAGCCAGCCCCCTTCCACCAGAACATCACTGGCAAACGCACCGTTGATCACCAGTCCGCCTTCATCCACGCGGGTATCGCCTGTAAAGGTGCAGTCTTCATCCAGCGTCAGTGTCCCGGCGCCGGTTTTGAGCAGCCCGCCTGTTCCGCTGATTGCACCCACGGAACCATTGTATCCGTTGGTATCCATCGTTGCCTCATGTCCATTCAGCAATTCAATGGCATTGGCCAGCGCCACATCATCCGACCAGCGCAGCACCGCCCCGTCAATCTCGGCATCTCCGTCACCCAGCACCTCATCATCATCCACATCAATGAGTGTCACCACCTGGGCTCCATTCAGTGTCATCGCATAAGCGGCTGTGTTGGAAAAGTCGCAAACGACAAACGTCTCATTGCCATCCCAGCCGCCTGCGGCGCCAAGAGAACTCTGAGCCGCCGACTGCATTTCCATGCTGAACCAGTACGTTTTTCCCACAACGGCACGGAATGTCGTTGTCTTGGTGAATACAACATAATAAATGCGGTTATTGGTATTGTGATACGACGGATTATTGGATATTGAATCCTGAATTGCCTGGGGTATTGCATCCAGATGGCCCTGCAACACTTCAAACTGATCCGGATGCTCCGGATCAATCACGGCAACCGTTACATGACGGCCGTTGTCCTGATACCAGTAATTCTGATCCGGGTCTTCCCCAAGTTCTTCGGCATCCAGATTAACACAAATTTCCGGCGCCATGTCTCCAACCGCAGTATAAGTATGCGTAACCCCGTCTTCGGCCAGGTAATCTTCGATGCGAAGCTGGCCGGTAAACTTAAATTCCTCACCTTCATTGGTGACAACAAACACCTCTTCATCTTCTTCGCCAATCGAATCGATCAGATCGACTGTAAAGTCAATCTGACCCGAGGAATATTCGCCCGGCTGCTGCTCGCGAAGCAGTATCAGGCCGTCATAACTGACCGTTATGGTGCAGGGCGTGACCACACCCTCCGACAGCGTATCCGACATTATTGTGAATGGCTTAACCACATTCGCCATCATACCCAGTGAGCCGCCATTATCCGCCAGATGCATATCCTCAAACGGAGGATTCGAATCGTGATAATATTTGGCAGCAATCGCCCTGACCGCTCCGCCGCCCAGACGGGCCACATCCGCATCGGTCCAGCCATAAAATATCGTCCTGCCGCCATCCATAAACGTTTGTTCAGCATTCACTTTTCCATCGTAATCACACCACCCATTGACCATCGTCCCCAGTTTAACCCAGGCCGACAGACCCATCCCCTCCGGATCATACTCCATCTCAAAGGGCTCCGACCATACCGCTACTGACAGAACATACATCACCAAACCATAGACAATCCATCGCTGCTTCATACCTGCATTCCTTTAACTAAAACCAAGCCTTGTTGTCTGACATTCCTTAACATCGCATTATCAGTATTGATAATGAACTTTGTCAATCCGACCTTTAAGATCATGCATATACTCGCAATCCCTGCACGATATACCCGAGCAAAATAAAACAACGCTTCAGGATATCAATAGACTGACGATCCCAGTAATTTGATATCGCTTTATCGGCAGCATTTATAGATATTCTTCAAAATACCGCGTTAAAAATACATGAAAATACACAGCCTCTTTTGGGAATCGATTGGCTTCAGCAGAGCACCAGTCTATTGCTAAAGCCAACTCGAATCGCTGCTGAAAAAAAACCAGCAAACTGTGTGTCACAGGTTTTATCTGAAATTACAATTATGCCACTGTTCTGAATCGACCGGACGATCCAGAGCTGGAACACCAACACCGTATTCCAGCCCTTGTTTATTTTTAGCCACACAACCCTCATTCTGCAAAAATATCAAACTTACCTTAAACAATCCTCGCAAATCAGTCGAAATCCGGAATAGAGTTCTACACAAAAATAGATAATCTCGATAGATTGTTTGACAAATAGATGCCGGCAGCTTAAGATGTTTTTATCAAAGGAAACAGCTTCTGTGTCCCGTATAAAGGGCGCAATTTGTGGACCCAAAAGAACTTGAAAATGAGTTATTAAAATCACTCGACGAATCCTTTGAAGTCCAGGATCCCGGCGATGATTCCCTTTCATCCGATCAGGACACCGATGAAAATCCCCGATGGATCCGCCTGGGCCAGCTCATTCTCCGGATGCACGATGGCGACCTCGAAAAACGCTATATCCACCGTCTTGAAAGATGGCTCATGGCAGACCCTGACGCCCTCGATTATTATGTCCAATTCGCATGGCTTTGTACAAGCCTGTATCTGCTGTATAATCCCCGCAAAACATGGCAGATGGATACCGTGGGAAGCAAAACAACTGTTTAACATCGCTCACGCCACAAACACCGTGTAACCCTTATTTATCCCCTTTAAAAGACACCCCGTTTTGTTTAAAATATTTTCAGTTTTTCCTCCGGGAACCCTTGACACCGCAGGCCCAATCTGATACTATACTATTAAGCTCCTTCTGCCGCCTGTGGTTGTAGCCCTGAGAAGCCTCCCCGGCTTCTTCCTCCTTCTAAGCCGCAGGCGGTCTTTTTTTTCATTTTTTTGCCCGCTTTTTATTAAACCTTTTTCAAACCGCTGGCCGATACATTTCGTAGAAACATACAGGATAAGGAAACGCAAACAATGACATACAATGGCTCTTAATCAATAACCCAAAAGGCTATTTTAGCCGACTCCTGAATCGCTGAATCTTGAGTGCTGACACACAAGGCAGATCGTAATCCTTAGGCGACCAGAGACGACGCTAAAACCGATACGAGAAGAGCCATTCTGAAAAAGGGAGAGCCGTTCGCTCTCCCCTTTTTTTTGTCTATTAAAGGAATACAGCAATGACTCAACAACCACCGTTGGCACTTCCCGCCGGGGTCATCTTCGATATGGATGGCGTTCTTGTGGATTCCGAACCCTTTATCTGCAAAGCCGCCTGCATGATGTTCGATGAATTGGGGCTTCGGGTCCGGCCTGAAGATTTTGTTCCTTTTGTCGGCATGGGCGAAAATCGTTATCTGGGCGGCGTAGCCGAACACTACCATTTTCAAATCGACATCACACAGGCCAAAAAAAGAACCTACGACATTTATCTGGACATTATTCGCGGTCGCCTCCAGCCCCTGCCCGGCGTGCACGCCTTTATTGAAAAATGCAGACTCCTCGGTAAAAAAATCGCTATCGCCTCCAGTGCCGACCGCCGCAAGGTCATCGGCAATCTCAGCGAAATCCATCTGCCGCCGGATCAGTTCGATGCCCTCATCACCGGCGAAGATGTCCTCCATAAAAAACCCAATCCCGAAATCTTTCTGCTGGCCGCCAGGAAACTCGGACTTGCTCCGCAACACTGCCTGGTGGTCGAAGATGCCGTCAGCGGGGTTGCCGCCGCCAAGGCCGCAGGAGCCGTCTGCCTGGCCCTGACCACCTCGTTCACCCGCCGGCAGCTTCAGGGGGCGGACTTCTTTGCCCCCTCCCTGGCCCAAGTCCCGGACGACGTGATAAATGGGTCCAATCCTTAGCCCATTTGCACGGTTCCAACGCTGCATAAACCAATGCTTTTTCCGGACATAAGAGATTTTTACCTTGACAGCCTGATTATGCGTCTGTATGGTTCGTCAGGTTTAGCCGCGGCAAGAGATATGCGGATGGAGTGTGTCCGGTAATCTCTGAGACGCCCAAACCGGCCAGCCAACAGAACCGATTAATAAGTCATAAATTATTGTATTATAAATTGTTATAATAATTTTGATACGCTGTATCGAAAAGATTAGATTGTGTAAAAATGGCAAAAACAGGTAAAGATAAGTCGCTGGTGATCGTCGAATCACCCGCCAAAGCCAAAACGATCAACAAATACCTCGGCCCCGATTTTGAGGTCAAGGCCTCCATGGGACATATCCGGGATTTACCCTCCAAGGGGCTGAATGTCGATTTGGAAAACAATTTCGAACCGACCTATGAAATCACCACAGGTCGCAAAAAGACCGTCGCGGCTCTCAAGGCAGAAGCGAAAAAATGCTCGACCGTCTATCTGGCAACCGACTTGGACCGCGAGGGAGAAGCCATTGCCTGGCATCTGACCGAAGTCCTGGGACTCAAGGAAGAAAACACCTTCCGGGTCGTCTTTAACGCCATTACTAAAAACGACATCCAGAAAGCCTTCTCCAGTCCCGGCAAATTGGACATGCACCGTGTCATGGCCCAGCAGGCCCGCCGTATTCTGGACCGCATCGTGGGCTATCAGATCAGCCCCCTGCTCTGGAAAAAGGTCGCCAAAGGGCTTTCCGCAGGCCGGGTCCAGTCCGTCGCCGTCAAACTGATCGTCCAGCGGGAACGGGAGATTCGCTCCTTTGACCCCAAAGAATACTGGCTGATTCCCGGAGTCTTTTCGACTAAATCACAGACGGATTTATCCGCCCAGTGGAAGGCCTTCATCGGCGACGATCCGGATAACACCCCCGTCCTGGCACAGCAGAATGCCTGGCTGGCAAAACACGACGCTTTCAAGGCCGAGCTGCACAGTGTCAACGGCAAGCCTTTCCATGCGGACAATGAAATACAGGCCAAAGCCGTTCTTCAGGCCGTGCAGGGTGCCGCCTTTACCATCGACAGCCTGACGACCAACCGCGTTCAGTCCCGCCCGGGAGCACCGTTTATTACGTCAACTTTGCAGCAGGCCGCGGCCAACCGGCTCGGCTTTTCCGCATCCAAAACCATGATGCTCGCCCAGCAGCTCTATGAAGGTATTGACCTGGGCTCGATGGGCGCCCTGGGTTTGATTACCTATATGCGTACCGACAGCACCCACTTGTCTTATGAGGCGATTCAGTCGGTACGACATTATATTGAACATCAATACGGCAAGAATTACCTGCCCGAAAAACCGAATTTCTTCTCGTCGTCCAAAGATGCTCAGCAGGCTCACGAAGCCATTCGCCCGACCGATCCGGATTTGACCCCGGATGATATTCGGCAATTCCTGACCGACGACCAGTTTAAACTCTATGATCTGATCTGGCGCCGGTTCGTCGCCTGTCAGATGGCCGCCGCCCAGTGGGACACCACCCGGGCCGAAATCATCGCCAAGACGGCAATCGGCCCCTGTGCCTATCGTGCCTCGGGACGCGTACAGGTCTTCGACGGCTTCACCAAGATATGGTCCACTGCCACCGAAGAACCGGTTCTGCCGGAAATGACCGTCGGCCAGGCCGTATCTGCCGTCTGGATCGATGCCCAGCAGCATTTCACCAAGCCGCCGGCCCGTTATACCGAAGCATCCCTGGTCAAGGCCCTCGAAAAAGAAGGCATCGGACGGCCCAGCACGTACGCCTCGATTATCTCCACGATTCAGGATCGCCAGTATGTGGAAAAGAAGGACAAGAAGTTCTTTGCCACGCAGATTGGCGAGATTGTCACCGACAAACTGGATGAATTCTTCCCGCAGGTGATGGATATTGCCTTCACCCGTCACATGGAAGAGCAGCTTGACAAGATTGAAGAGCAGCACCTTGAATGGGTCAGCGTCCTGAAGGAATTCTATACGCCCTTCTGCGACAGCCTTGAAAACGCCAAAAAAGAAATGGTCCACGCCAAAGCCGAGACCCAGCCCAGCGAATACAAATGTCCGCAGTGCGGGGAAGCCATGGTCTATCGTTTCGGCAAAAACGGCCGCTTCCTGAGCTGTTCCAAATATCCCGATTGCAAATTTGCCTGCCCCTGCGACAACGAAGGCAAAATGGTTCAGGAAACCACCACCGAGCATCCCTGCCCCAACTGCGGCAAGCCGCTGGTGCAGAAACGCGGACGGTTTGGCACCTTTTTGGGCTGTTCGGATTACCCGAATTGCAAAACCATCGTTCGCCTGGATAAACAGGGCCAGCCCCTGCCGCCCAAGCCGCCGGCCCAGCCGACCGGCATAACCTGTCATAAATGCGGCAAGGGAGAATTAGTCATCCGTCAGAGCAAACGCGGACCCTTCATGGGGTGCAACAAGTTCCCGCGATGCCGGACTATCGTCAAGATGGACAAGCTCGACATGCTCAAGGACCTTCAGAGCAAAGGCCAGTGGCCGCCCAAAGATGAACAACAGGCCAAAGAAATACTCGGCGGCGGCGAGGAAGGCAAAAAGACCTCGCGGAAGAAATCGGCAAAAACGGCTGCATCAACCCCATCTGAGTAGTGTATGGCAAAACGCGATATGAACGACACAGCGGCAAAAGAAATATTCGAGATCGTCGAACCCATTGGCAAGCGTGTCCTGATTCGCAAGGATGAGGATAAAAAACAGACCAAAGGCGGAATTCAATTGCCGGACAATATCGAGATTCCCACCATCACCGGGCGGATTGTCGCGGTTTCTGCGGAAGTGGAAATGTCCAGTGAATATCCGCTGCGGCAGTATGACAAGGTATTATTTAATCCCAAAGGCGCAATTCCTGTGGATTTTGAAGGGGATAACCGACTGTTTGTGGTCGAAGTGGAGAATGTCGTCGCTGTCTTTCGCAAACAGAAATAATGTCCCTGCTGCGGATGGCGTACAGCCCAATCTGAATTGCAGCGACCATCATTCCCTCATACAGTGCCGCAGGAATGCCATAAAACGAACATGGCCAAGGTCATCACACCCTTGGCCATATTCAACAACACCTCTCCTCCAGTGCTAATGCAAAATATACATGCAAGACGCTCTATGATTGCTTTTTGCAACGGATCCGTGTCGCCACTGCTCCCAGCCCAAGAAGAAAAAGTGTTGCAGGTTCTGGAGTTTTGATTGTCTCGTTTTCAATGACATACGTGACGTTTGAGTCGCCGCGATAGCCGGAGATACTGACAGAGGATGCGGACGACGTTGACGGGGATTTAACCAATCCCCCGCTATCAGCAGATGCACCGCCCACAATGCCGACTTCCGGCAGCTTGTCAAATTGTTCGCGTTCAAAGACAGCCACCACCAGTTTGGGGCTATCCATACGAACAAATGTCTGCGCTGTACCCACTTCACCGACATCACCGATCCAATATAAAAATCGATACCCGGTGCTGGGTACTGCCACTACTTTGACCTGGTCGCCGATTTGGACTTTATGAACACCATTTCCCGGCGCGATGTTCCCGCCATTGACGGGACTGGATTGAAGCAATAACGCATAACCTGAGTCATCCGCTGCACATGCCGGGACGGCCAGACCAACCAACAGCAAGCATACGATTGCTGCATACGGGCAATGGTTCTTCATATGTACGCTCATCATAATTATCCCCCCGGATAAGTTACACTTCAGAAACGCTCTTTTCTTGCCCGCCTCGCTCTTGCTGTCTTAAATCACATCCTGTGAGGATTCAAAGGTGAGAAAACAATTCCCTTGAGATTAATGACCTCATTGTCATTAATACGATTATTTCCCCCCCTTTTAGGGGGGGGAAATAACATTGTAATCTTTAAAGAACTGAAAATACGAATTAGCGCTTGCGGCCGCAGGTACGCAGAGCCAGCCAGCCAGCACCCAGCAGAACCATCGTCATGGGTTCCGGAATGGGAGTCAGAATGCCGCCTTCGAGGTAGTTAAATGTACCCTTGGTGCCCAAACCTGTTAATGAACCCAGATCGCGGGTCGGACCATAGGGGCTGGTGAACCAGACCACCGAGGAATCCAGACCAGGAGCAACCTGAACTGCAAACAGGCCTTCGACGCTGGTCGCAGGCGAGCCAACAGTTGTCCACGAGGTGGGATCATTGGTGCCGGTATCAAAACCAGTACCTGTCACGGTCGCACCAGGAAGAAGGGCCACTGAAAACCAGCTAAAGGTATTGGTGGCATTTTTGATTTCGTAGGCATAGATATACCCACCTGCAGTAGCAGCATACACTGTACTTGTCACTTCAGCAGAACCGGTTCCATAAACTGGGGAGAAGGTCGTTGTAATCTGCTGGACCTGTGAGCTATACGCCGGCAGAGCGACTGCCTGCAAGCTCATTGCGCAAAACGCAATCACCGCTAGAGATACCATCAGTTTCTTCATCATTTCCTCTCTTTCTGAGTTTATCAGCATTGATAAACTGCTTGAGACTTTTCAACGAGAAAAGCCCATTTACACATTACACAACACATGTTACACAATTTACCACAACACAACACACTAAACACACACATCACACAAATAACAGCCCACACAGGCTGACACACGCATTATTGAATTCGCTATCCTTGTGAAAAACGCGTCCCCTGATCCAAATGAATGTCCATATTGCTGACATAAAGAAAAGACACTTCATCCTTGAATCAATTTCACTTTTCAAAGATTAATCGCTGTATAGCTCTCTTCACGATATTGATTTAAGCGTATTAGACCAAATAATCGCTTTTCAGTCAAGTAAAAAAACTGTGAAATTTAGCCTTATTAGCGATAAAATCGGCGTTTTCAACAAAATAGGTAAAAACACCTATGTCGGCCTTATCAAGATAGATTTTATCAGACATTTTGACCTGTCGGCGGGGTTTTGGCGCCGGAAACCGGCTTGCCCTGGACGAACCGACTGATATTTCGTATGGCCTGCCGGAGACGGTGTTCATTCTCGACAAGAGCTATCCGCATACAGTATTCCCCGTTTTCACCAAACGCCCTTCCGGGTGCGATGGAGACATTGGCGTACTCCATTAAGTCCATTGCGAAGTCGATGCTGCCTTTACCTTTGGACTGTTCGACCGGAAACCGGGTCCAGACAAACATGGAAGCCCTCGGAATATCCACCTGCCAGCCCATTTTTTTCAGGCCGTCACAGACAACGTCCCGGCGAACCTGATACTTGGCATTCTGCTGGACGATAAAGTCGTCACATTCCCGCATGGCGATAATACTGGCAATCTGGATCGCCTGGAAGATTCCGTAGTCATAATATCCTTTAATTGTGGCTAAAGCTTCGACCATGGCCTTATTTCCAGCGACAAATCCAATCCGGAATCCAGCCATACTATAAGGTTTACTGAGCGTTGTGAACTCAACACCGACATCTTTTGCGCCCTTTGTGGATAGGAAACTGGGGGCTTTATAGCCATCAAAGAGGGTCTCTCCATACGCAAAATCGTGAATGACCGCAAACTTAAATCGCTTGGCCAGTTCCACAACACCTTCAAAAAATCCAGGATCGACCGTCATGGCCGTGGGGTTATGCGGGTAATTAAGAATCAGCAGCTTGGGTTTCGGGAAAAGCCGTTCGCATACCAGAGCAATCGTCTCCAGAAACTTCTGGTCATTGCCCAGCGGGACCGAGATGACATTGGCACCGGCCAGGGCCACGCCGTAAATATGAATGGGGAAGGCCGGGTCGGCGACGATGGCTGTGTCGCCGGGACCGAGCATGGCCAGACACATGTGGCTGAAGCCTTCTTTGGAGCCGATGGTGGCCAGCACTTCGGTTTCGGGGTCCAGCTCGACATTCCACTTCCGTGCATACTTTAAAGCCATTTCCCGTCGGAGGTTATAAATGCCCTTGGAGGCACTGTATCGCTGGTTGCGAGGGTCTTTTGCTGCCTCGCAGAGCTTATCTACAACTCGTTGCGGTGCACCGTCCATGGGGTTTCCCATCCCCAGGTCGATAATGTCGATATCCGCCTGCCGCTTCTTGTGCTTTAGGGCGTTAAGCCTGCCAAATAAATAGGGTGGAAGGCGTTTGACCCGATCCGCTGGTACGATTTCAAAATCACTCATTTTAACCTCAGTCCATTCTATTGTTTAAATTCAGGGTATATAGTTTATCGGCAGGCCGGTCAAGTTTCAAAAATATTCCGACACGATTCGGAAAAACTGGAACCGCAGATTGCGCAGATTACACAGAGGATAATTTGAAAATTGGGTTCGTTTCGCAGCCGGGGCTTGGGGAATTGGGAGAACGCTTACCGGGCGTTTCCACGCCCGGCTATTTTATACCCAACGCGTATGATTATTCCGCGAGCAAAATAAGCACCTGGTTGAAGCTGCTGTACTTAGCCGCGACGACTCGAAATATTTTAAGCAGGATCAGCATAGAATGCCCCTTCGGGACAGAAAAAAAATAAGGGCGGGCACGGGGTGACGTTGGGCAACCACTGGGTGGTGCCCCATCGCAAGGCAGAAGGGATAAGAAGGGGCGGACACACAGGCACATTGGTATCACACCTGCCGGGGCATTATGGGAGGGGTATGTGGGGGATTTTCTTTTGACTTTGCGGAAAAAGGCGTAAAGCGGGTCCGTAGTTATCCCGATAAGACAAGCGAGTCACCATAGGCTATTGGCGCAAGACACCCTGTTTGAACACCCCTGCCTGTATTTTAGTTGCTGTAAATTCAAATAGATTATCGGGCTTCGACGGGAAAGGATAGACGATGTTCAAGAAGATGAATTTGACGGTTCGCGGACGGATTTTTCTGCTTTTGGGATGCTTTGTCATCAGTATGCTGATTATGCAGACAGCCGGGTGGATGGTTCAGCGGAGTCTGTTCAATAAGGTTTATCTGCCGCTGTTTGCCGAAAAGGTGCTGGATACTCACAAGGTGACGATGCAATCCGGGGTGGAGTGTCAGGTCAGTGCCCTGGTCGAAAAGCTCAAGGGGGTGACGGACCCGAAAGAACAGGCCGCGATTGTTGAACGCGAAACCGATCCGGTGCGGTTTTATGAAGACAAATCCGGGTATTTTTTCAGCTATACGACCGACGGTGTGCGGGTGAACGTGCCGACCAACAAGAGCCAGAACGGGCAGAACCTGATTGACCTGAAAGACCAAAAAGGCAATCCCTTTATCCGGCAGTTGAGCGAGGCGGCCCAAAAAGGCGCGGATTTGTGGAGTATTATTTTGACAAGCCGGGCAAGGGCATTCAACCCAAGCTGTCGTATGTGAAGATGATTCCCGGGACTTCGATTTTTGTCGGGGCGGGCGTGTATATTGATAACGTGGAACAGGAAACCGCGACGCTAAATGAGACACTGGATAAGGCGAAAAAGCCGTTTACCATTGGGCAGACAATTCTATACAGTGTGATTTTGGCGGTGACGCTGGTGTTCAGCGGATTGATTTCGCGTGACACGACCCGGCGGATTTCGTCGGCGGTGACGGCATTGCGTCAGAGCAGTGAAAGCATTCACAACTCCAGCCAGCAGGTCGCCACGGCATCGCAGTCGCTGGCCCAGAGCTGCAGCGAACAGGCGGCGGTACAGGAAGAAAGCTCGGCGGGACTGGCGGAGGTGTCGTCGATGACCCAACAGAATTCAGAGCATTCTCAGCAGGCCAGCGAACTGGCCGGGCAGGCTGAGCAGGCCGTCAGCGAGGGATCGCAGGCAATCGCACGGATGAACCAGGCGATTCAGAAGATACGCCAGTCGTCGGAAGAAACGTCGAAGATTATCAAGGTTATCGATGAGATCGCGTTTCAGACGAATCTGCTGGCGCTGAATGCAGCGGTGGAAGCCGCTCGGGCGGGTGAGGCGGGCAAGGGATTTGCGGTGGTAGCCGAGGAAGTCCGCAACCTGGCGATGCGCAGCGCCGAGGCGGCCAAGAATACCTCGTCGCTGATTGAACAGGCGGTCAATAACGCCGGCCAGGGCGTGGTGTGCATTGAAGATGTCAACACGTCGCTGGGGACGATTACCGCTGCCATCGGCAAGACCAATCAGATTATTGCTGAAATCGCGGGGGCGTCCCATGAGCAGGCGTCCAAACTCCAGCAAATTACCGCCTCCGCATCGGAAATCGATAAGACGACCCAGCAGAATGCCGCTATCGCCGAAGAAAGCGCCAGTGCCGCCAGTGAATTGCAATCGATGGCTCAGGACCTGAACGGCGTCGTGGGGCAACTGCTGCAATTGGCGGGGTCGGGGCAGGCTGCGGGAATGAAAACAGCCCAGGGCGGAAATTCGCTATTGCTGACAGACCATTTGTATCATCAGATAGCACAAGCTCCCGTCAAGTCGGTCAGACAGCGAGCATAAATCAGAATTTATCGGGACAATAAAACAAGCCCGGCACAGGGAAATCTATCCTTGTGCCGGGCCTTCTGCTTTCAAAGAATATTATCGCTTGACGCGGGCGTTGCCCTGCCAGATGCTCCAGACCTGCTCTTCATCGGCAGGCTGGGCATAGTCGGTCAGCATGGTGGTGGCTAAGGCGCCAGTGGCCCAGCCGAACTGACCCCATTTTTCCGGCTCCCAGCCCCGCAGGATGGCATAGAGCATACCGCCGACGAAGCCATCACCGCCGCCGATGCGGTCCAGGACGGTGATTTCTCGCGGCTCGATGACGTGCCAGTTGCTGCCTTCGGCGACAAGTGCCCCCCAGAGGTGGCAATTGACACTGACGACCTGACGGAGGGTGGTCGCAAAGACCGTGGCGTTGGGGAAAGCTTTTTTGGCGCTATTGATCATGCCTTTGAAGCTTTCAATCTTGGCGGCAATGTCTTTGCCGCCGGCTTCGGGGCCTTCCAGCCCGAGGCATAACTGGAAGTCTTCTTCATTGCCGACGAGGATATCGGAGGCCGCGGCGATTTCGGTGAAGATGTCGTGCAGTTCCTTTTCGCGGTTTTTCCAGAAGGAAGCACGGTAATTGAGGTCGAACGAGATGCGTGTGCCGTATTTTTTGGCGGCACGGGCCAGTTCCAGGCAGAATCGGCTGGTATCGGGGGACAGGGCACCAATCAGGCCGGACAGATGGACGATCTGGACACCTTCCTGGCCGAAGAGACGCTCGAGGTCGAAATCTTTGGCATTGAGGGTGCGGCCCACTTCGCCGGCACGGTCGTTATGCACGCGCGGGCCGCGGCTGCCGTAGCCGCTGTCGGCCAGATTGAACTGGTGGCGATAGCCCCACGGGCCGCCCTGGTCCACTTCCTTGCCTTCGTAGTCCATGTGCCGGCTGGCAAGGTCATCCTTGATGAAGCGGGCGATGGGGCTGTTTTTGACGAAGGTGGTCAGGACCTTGACCGGCAGGCCGAGGTAGGAACAGACGCTGGCGACGTTGGTTTCGGCGCTGGTGGCCTGCATAATAAGGTTGCGGCCGCAGTGCATTGGCTGGCCGTCGGTGGGGGTCAGACGGACACCCATGCTGCTGGGAACGACAAGACTGTATTTATATTGTTTTTTCAGTTCGATGCCCATACTATCCTTTCTGTGTCTTCTATGGCCATTAATGCTTCTATGTCTTCTTTTTATTTTCTCACGACGTGAGTTATTTTACCAGAGGTTTTTGGAATATCAAGCGAGTGTGTCTGAAAATCGGGCCGGATGGGGGCTTTGGGCTTGCAACCACACCCATCCTTAATGTAGGATATGTGGCACTGAATCAAATAAAAAATTAAAGAGTAAAAATAAAAAATAAGGCTTTGCCTGCGGCGAGACAATTTATCCCAAGCGCGGAGGCTTGGGCTGCAATATATTATATAGAATAATTTAACAGGATAACTGGTCACACAACTGAGAATATAAGGAACAACACATGAAGTATTTCGGGTGCGTTCTTTTTGTTTTAACAACAGTTTTGGGAGCGTGGGCGGAGCAGGCCCAGACGGCCGAGGCGGCTGCATCACCGATGGCCAAGTGGGATATTATCGTTAAAGACCCCAATGACCCGAATGATTTGATGCGGACCAAGTGGGACTCAGTCGCGAAAGTCCTCCAAAATAAGGAACTCGACGAGAAAGCCAAGGCGGATATCGTCGATTATATCATCAGTCCGGTTTTTGATTTTGAGCTGATGGGCAAGCTGGCCCTGGGCAAGACCCACTGGCCCAAACTGAATGCGTCGGAACAGAAAACCTTCACGGTGCTGTTTGTCCAGCGGCTCAAGGCATCGTATCGCGATAAAATCATGCTGTATAAGGATGAGCAGGTTGAATTTCAGCCGGCGGTGCAGAGAAAAGAGATGATTCAGATTCCGATGACGCTGATATCCAACAGCAAGAAGACCGCCATTCTGTACAAGCTGCACCGTTTGGATAAAACATGGAAGGTCTATGACGTCGAGATTGAGGGCGTCAGCATTCTTCTGACCTATCGGTCTCAATTCGATGATATCCTTGCCCGCGGGACGGTGAAGGATTTGCTGTCACAGTTGGAAAAACCGGCAGGTTCCTAACCCCCCTGCCGCGTCCGACAGGCTTTCCCCATGAACAAACCAAACATGATGTCCTCGTTTATTTTTGACCGTCTGATTCTGCGGCATCCGATCCTCGTTCTTCTTGGCGTGCTTGCAGCGGTGGGATTTCTGGCGTATCAGGCCCGCGGATTCCGGCTGGATGCGTCGGCGGAAACCCTGGTGCTGGAAAACGATGCGGATTTGCAGTATTCGCGGGTGATTAATGCCCGATATCATCAGGCGGATTTGCTGGCTTTGTCGTATACGCCCAAAGGTGATCTTTTTTCGGATGTGACGCTGACGCGGCTGGGACAATTGCGGGATGAACTGAAGGCTCTGAGGAACGTTGCGTCGGTGACGACGATACTGGATGTGCCGCTGCTGAACAGTCCCCGGTTATCGCTGGAAGAATTGACCGAGCGGGAAGAACTGCCCACACTGAATTCGCCCACAACCGACCGTGAGCTTGCCAAAAAGGAATTTCTGAACAGTCCGCTGTATCGTGACCTGCTGGTCAGTGCGGATATGAAGACGACGGCGGTGCTGATTAACTTTGCCGAAGATACCCGATACGATGAATTGCGGAAAAAACGGGATGCGCTGCGTGAAAAGGACGTCGCCGGCCATATCACACCGCAAGAGCGGGCGGAATTAGGCCGGGTCATTGACGAATTTCAGCAGTACCGGGATCAGGCCAGAACCACCCGGCATCAGGATATTCGGGCTATTCGCACCATCATGGATAAGTATCGCGGAGACGCCGAGTTGTTTCTGGGCGGCGTCAGCATGGTTGCCGACGATATGATTACCTTTATCAAAAACGACCTGCGGATTTTCGGCACGTCGGTATTTTTGATCCTTGTGCTGGTGATTGCAGCTATCTTCCGCAGGCTGTACTGGGTTGTGCTGCCGATGATGACGTGCGTGATTTCGGTCATCAGCACCATCGGGGTGCTGGGCTGGGCCGGCTGGGAAGTGACGGTGATCAGTTCCAATTTTATTTCGCTGCAGTTGATTATTACACTGGCGATGACCATTCATCTGATGGTTCGCTATCGGGAATTTGCCGCCGATGAGCCGCTGGCCAGCCAGCATGAGCTGATTGTCAAGACTATCGGAGCGATGCTGCGACCGTGCCTGTTTTCGGGCGTGACCACGATGGCAGGCTTTGCATCGTTAGTCTTTTGCAGCATCCGGCCGGTCATCAATTTCGGCTATATTATGGTGGTGGGCGTGGGGATTTCGATGCTGGTGCCGTTTTTGATTCTGCCGGCGGTGCTGGCATTGGTGCCCCGGGATAAACCTTGGACGTTGGTGCATTCACGCTGGCAGCCGACCCCAATGCTTGGGCGATTTACCGTGGCTTATGGGCCGCTGATTGTCGTGGCCAGCATTGTGCTGCTGATTATCAATGTGGCCGGGATCTATCGGCTCGAAGTCGAAAACTGCTTTATCAATTATTTTAAATCGACCACGGAAATCCATCAGGGCATGAAAGTGCTGGACCAGCAGCTTGGCGGGACGACGCCGCTGGATGTGGTGATCGACATGGAACAGGCTCCATCATCTCAAGCGGCACACGCCGACACGGTCACTGAGACGGATAGCGATTTTGATCCGTTTGAGGAATTTGACAACGCCGTCCAGGAAAACAAGGACAAGTACTGGTTCACACCGGAAAAGATTACCCGGATTGCCGCGGTACACGATTATCTTGACAACCTGCCGGAGACCGGCAAGGTGCTGTCGGTCGTATCGCTGGTGCGAATGATTGAACAGACCAAAGGCGGCAAACCGCTGGATAATGTGGAACTGGCGCTATTATTTAATAAAATTCCGGCCCAGCTCAGGGAATTGCTGGTGGCACCGTACGTTTCCATTGAGGAAAATGAGTTCCGGCTGGCCGTTCGGATTCGGGATTCGGAACCGACACTCAAACGCAATGAATTGCTGAACCGGATGCGAACCGATCTGACTGGCAAGCTTGGCTTTAAACCTGAGCAGGTACACCTGACGGGGATGCTGGTACTGTATAACAACATGCTGCAAAGCCTTTATACCTCGCAGATTGCGACGATGGGATTTGCGTCGCTGTTTTTGATGGGAACGTTTCTGATTTTGTTCCGCTCGGTGCGGATTGCGATGATTGCCATCTTCCCCAACCTGCTGGCCATCAGCTGCGTGCTGGGGGTGATGGGCTGGCTCAATATTCCGCTGGATATGATGACCATCACCATCGCCGCGATTGGTGTCGGGCTGGCCGATGATGATACGATCCATTACATTCATCGATTCAAGCATGAGGTCATGACCGATGGGAGCTATCAGGCGGCCCTGCACCGTTCGCACGACAGTATCGGCCACGCTATCTATTATACGACGATCACTTTAGTCATTGGATTTTCCATTCTGTGCCTGTCGAATTTCATCCCCACGATATACTTTGGCATGTTGACGGTGCTGGCGATTACGGTGGCACTGCTGGCGTCGCTGACGCTGCTGCCGCAACTGCTGGTTCTGGTTAAACCTTACGGACCAAACCCTGCAAACAACAAGCAGGACTCTCAGGAGAAATAATCATGAAATGGACTCTTTGGATGGTAATGGGTTGTATCGCAATTGCAGGATGTGCAACGACACCCAAGAGCGACTCTGCTGCCAAGGTGCCCGCGGAGTCGGATTCCGCAGAGGCAGGCGATTCTGATTTTGCGGAATTTGACGCCTTTGAAGAAGAGTTTTCCAGCAAGACGGTCAAGATGGCCGACCCGCTGGAATCGTGGAATCGCCTGATGTTCAATACCAACGATGTGCTGTACTTCTGGGTATTGAAGCCCGTCGGGCAGGGATATAAGGCGGTCGTGCCGGAGCCGGGACGGGTCGGGATTCGCAATGTCTTTCAGCATATCACCACGCCGGTCCGGCTGGTCAATTGCCTGCTGCAGGGCAAATTTCATTCGGCCGGCAATGAAGTCAACCGTTTTGTCATCAATACCACCTGGGGCGTGCTGGGTATCTGGGATCCGGCCCTGGAAAAAGGAAAAATCCAACCTGCCGATGAAGACTTAGGACAGACGCTGGCGGTGTATGGGCTGGGCGATGGATGCTACCTGGTCTGGCCGGTGTTTGGGCCGTCCACATTACGGGATTCGGCGGGCATGGCCGGGGATTATTTCCTGAACCCGACGGTGTATATCGAAGACTCCAAAGCCAGAGTCGCAGTATCGGCAGTCAATATTATCAACAAGACCTCGTTCCGCATCGGCGAGTACGAACACTTCAAAGCCGCCTCGGTCGATCCGTATGTGGCGATGCGGGAAGTCTATATCCAATATCGGAATAAACAGATTCAGGATAAGCCTGACAAACAATAACTTGACCGGACCCGATTTTCAGCCCGGATTTTGTCAGATGAGATTATTCTCTACCCCGCAGCATCTGCATTTGAATATACTGCCAGACCGCCTCCGCCACAGCACCCTGACCTTTCGCATTGAAATGCCCATCGCTGTCCATAAAATACGGCGACTGCCCCGATTTAAAGCAATTTCGCAAAACCGGCAGCAGGTCGATATAGGAAATATGGTTTTCATCAAGAAAGGACATTGTCCGACTTCGTATCTGCTCTTCTTCCTTCATCAACCAGCTCATTGATTCCGAAGGTTTCATATTGTATTCGGGGTACAATTCATAAAACACTCTTTCCTTGGTAGGGATCAGCAATACGAGGTAGTGAATCGAATTGGATTGCGACATCTCACTCATACGTTTTATGGCCTGAAGAGAGATATTCAATCCTTCCTCAATACGTGCATCATCCAGATTCATTGCAACGCGGCGATATGCCGGCGTAAAAAGCGTCTTGAAATTCTGCGTATCGAAGACCTCATACAGTTTGTTGTTATTTTTCTTTGCATTTTGAAATCGGTAAGCAGGAGTATCAACAAATGTCTTCTGCACAGCGTTTTCTATAGTAAAGAAAAACTTCATCAGCTTAAACTGCTTGACCATTTTCCAAGGTGACGTTTTTTGTGAAGAAGCGGCACTCCTGGAATTTTGATATGTCGGACCCGACCACATCAGCCTTGTGATCTCAGTTATCTTTACATCCAGCGGATCGCTCCGTTCCAGCTTTTCGATGGCGTCTTTCTTTGCTGTATTCTGTGTTTTGAATTCTGGAAAAAGATTGCGAATATAAACTGCATTGTATGCTTCCACCAGATCGTTGCCGCTGTAGGTCGCAAAAACAATCACGGCAGGATCCATTCGGATTGCTCTTTCAAGAAGCATCAAGCCCTCCACGGCGCCATATCCTCCAAACGACATATTATAAACTGATTGGTCGGACAACCGGCTCATCTGAGACGGCCATGACTGGCAAGGCGCAACCCGCGTCCCATAGGTAAACGAATCCCCAACAGCAACGATATCCGCTTTATCCAGTACTTTTGGATTTCTGAATCCATTGGAATCATGCTCAGGAAATTGCGGATTGGGAACAACTCGAAAACGCTCATCTGAAATAAACTGCGGAGCGGTTTTGCCTGATATCAGTTGATCGAAACGGGGAAAGATTCGCACCATGACTTGAAACAGCCCCTCCAATGCCAGTATTGCCAAACAGCAGGTTATGACAGAAAAAACGATAGTCTTAACGGAAACCTGTGTCTGACGACACTTAAGCAGCAAGATGAGTCCATAGACTACTGCAAAGAAATCATATAAACACACAATAAAAAAACGCAGCAGACTTTGCTGACCATTTTCAAGATAAAGCAGCGGTCTCACAAGCCATGGATTCAACAGCAAACCAGATAATATACAAAAAAAAGAGAAATAAATGACATTTCCGGAGATTCTGTGGTGAGCCATATCATTAACACCTCTTTTATTCCCATTCAATGGTGGCCGGAGGTTTGCTGGAGATATCATAGACGACGCGGTTGACGCCGCGGACTTCGTTGATAATGCGGCTGGAAATGCGGGCCAGCGTCTCGTGCGGTATCCGCGAGAAATCGGCGGTCATAAAGTCGGTGGTATCCACACAGCGGATGGCGATGACATTGTCGTAGGTGCGTTCGTCGCCCATCACCCCGACGGTGCCGACGGGCAGGATAACGGCCAGCGCCTGGCTGATGGAGCGGTAGAGTCCGGCGGCCTTGATTTCCTCAATGAGAATATCATCCGCTTCGCGGAGGACGGCCAGTTTCTTTTCGGTCACTTCACCCAGCACCCGCACGGCCAGGCCGGGGCCGGGGAACGGATGCCGCCAGACCATATCTTCGGGCAGGCCCAGGTATTCGCCCACAAGGCGGACTTCGTCTTTGAATAAATCCCGCAGCGGCTCGACGAGCTTGAAGCCCAGCTTTTCGGGCAGGCCGCCGACGTTGTGATGCAGTTTGATATTGGCCGCCAGGTTGCCGTCTTTGTTGCCGGATTCAATGACATCCGGATAAAGCGTGCCCTGGGCAAGGAATTCGGCATTTTTGATTTTGGATGCCTCGGATTTGAAGGCCTCGATGAATTCGGCGCCGATGATTTTGCGTTTTTTCTGCGGGTCGGTAACGCCGGCCAGCTTGGACAGGAATTGTCTGGACCAGTCCACCACACGCAAGTCGATATGGAAATGGCCGCGGAACATTGTTTCGACGCCCTGCCGTTCGTTTTTACGCAGCAGGCCGTTATCGACAAAGATACAGACCAGTTGATCGCCGATGGCCCTGTGAATCAGGGCCGCGGTAACCGCTGAATCGACGCCGCCGGAAAGACCGCAGATGACCGTGGACGATCCCACCTGGTCGCGGATTTTCTGGACGGACTGTTCAACAAAATCACTCATCTGCCAATCGCCGGCGCAGCCGCAGATATCGTAAAGGAAATTCTTGAGAATCTCGGTACCGCGCGGCGTATGGGTCACTTCCGGATGGAACTGGACGCCAAAGAACTTGCCGCCCTTGTGGCGGACCGCCGCAAACGGGCAGGTTTCAGTCGTTGCCAGCGGAATAAAATCATTAGTCAGCTCATTGACCTGATCGCCGTGGCTCATCCAGACGGTTGTATGTTCGGATAATCCCTTGAACAGGTCGGAGGTATCGTTAATCGCAACATTCGTCCGGCCGTATTCGCGGGCGTGGGCGGGGCTGACCCGGGCACCGAGAATCTTGCAGCCAATCTGCATCCCGTAACAGATGCCCAGCACCGGAACACCCAGTTGGAAGATTCGTTCATCGCAGGTCGGGGCGTTTTCGGCATAGACGCTGGCCGGGCCGCCGGACAGGATGATGCCCTTGACGCCCAACTGGGCCAGCTTTTCAATCTTGACCGACGGCTGGTAAATCTGCGAATAGACCTTGTGTTCGCGGACGCGCCGGGCGATGAGCTGACCGTACTGGCTGCCGAAATCGATAATAGCAATCACTTCACGTTCTTTTTGCGACATAATTCATCACTCAATACAAGAACCACAGATTTCACAGATAACACAGATTGAATAAAATATTTTCTTCTGTGAAATCGGTAAAAGCTGTGGTTTCATTTCTTTAACTGTTAAATGACTCAGAGCCCGAATAATTGGGGGCTTCTTTGGTAATCATAATATCATGCGGGTGCGATTCGCTGACACCGGCGGCACTGTTGCGAACAAAGCGGGCGTTGGCTCGCAGTTCCTCAATCGTGCGTGTCCCGCAGTAGCCCATCCCGGCCCGCAGACCGCCGACAAGCTGATAGACAAACGTCCCGAGTGTGCCGCGATAGGGAACGCGGCCTTCGACGCCTTCGGGGACGAGTTTTTCTTTTTCGGTGGCCTTATCCTGGCCGTAACGGTCAGCCGATCCCTGCACCATCGCACCCAGTGAACCCATGCCACGGTATTCTTTGAACTGCCGGCCCTTGTAAATGACTAATTGACCGGGGCTTTCGGCAAGGCCTGCAAACAATGAGCCAAGCATCACTGACGAAGCGCCGGCGGCGATGGCCTTGGTAATATCGCCGGAATGACGGATGCCACCGTCGGCAATCACGGGGATGCCGTGCGACTGCGTTTCCGAGACCGCATTGAAGATGGCTGTAATCTGCGGCACACCCACACCGGAGATAATGCGTGTGGTGCAGATGGCCCCGGGGCCGATACCGACCTTGACCGCATCGACACCGGCGGCAATTAAATCTTTGGCTGCGTCGGCGGTGGCGATGTTACCGGCGATCACATCGATCTTGAAATTCTTTTTAATCCATTTAACCATGTCGATGACATTTTTCGAATGGCCGTGAGCGGTATCGACAACCACGACATCCACTTCGGCTTCGATCAGGGCCTTGACGCGATCCTGATCCTTGACGCCGACGGCTGCACCGACGCGAAGCCGACCGCGGTGATCCCGAACCGCCAGCGGATACTGCTGGAAGCGGTCGATATCCCGCATGGTAATCAGGCCCGACAACTTGCCTTTGCTGTCCACCAGCAGGAGCTTTTCGACTTTATGTTTCTGGAGGATGACCTTGGCTAACTCCAGCGTGGTATCGGCCGGGCCCGTGATGAGGTTGTCTTTGGTCATGACTTCGGCGATTTTGACCTGGTCATCCTTGAGGAATTTCAGGTCGCGGCGGGTCAGGATGCCAACAAGCTTGTCTTTGCTGACAATCGGAATGCCGGACACATTTTGCTCTTCCATGACCTTGCGGGCGACGGTTACGCACTCATCGGGAGACAGTGTTACGGGATCCTGAATAACGCCGTTTTCAGACCGTTTAACCTTGATGACCTCGCGTTTTTGGGCCTCGACGGACAGGTTTTTATGGATGATGCCAATGCCGCCTTCCTGGGCTAAAGCAATCGCCAGGGCCGACTCGGTCACTGTATCCATCGCCGCCGAAATCAGGGGAATATTGATACGGATATTACGGGTCAGCATTGTACTGGTATCGGCCTGCGAGGGAACAAAGTCACTGCGGGCCGGTATCAGCAGCACATCGTCAAAAGTGATGCCTTCACCGATAATTTTACCATTATCCATTGATAGAGTACCTCCACGGGCTTTCGAAACATTAATAAAACACGGAGTATATCGCCCCGAATGGGCAGGGTCAAACCAAAATCACTGTTTCGGGGCTGCCAAACAAAAAAGGCCGGGCAAATTGACCCGGCCTTGAAAATATACGTTACTTCTTGAGGATTACTGTCCCGGCTGGACAGAAATTTCAGGCTCGGACTGGATTGGTTTTGGATTTTTTGGATAGAAATACAACACAAAATCCGCCTTGTTCACATCGATACCCCAGGCTTTGTACTGCAGTTTATCAAGTTCATTCGCTGAAAAACGATATTCAGCATTCGCCGCAATGGACTCGGTCAGGATATTCTTGCCGGTTTTTTTATCCAGCAGGTGAATAGTACCGTCTTCGGGTGCAACAAACCTGATATTAAACCCGCCGCCGACGCGGTTTTTCTCTTTGGCCTGACCGAAATTGTCCGGCTTGACCTCATTGCCGATGATGATGCAGCCGCCCAGCAGGGCAACGCATAAGACCGAAACAACCGCCACAGAAACAACTCTTTTCATTGCTATAACTCCTTGTATTTCAATAATATAAATTCTTATCCATCAATCACAATACAACCACAGATGCAGCACATCGTTACGGCAATCAAAGCCAACATGACCCATTTATGCATTTTGTCTCCTTGAAAAGTATTCGTCTGGTTATTCTTATATAATAAGACGTAACACAGGCTCTTTCGTTTCAAAATTATTGCTGCTGTTCTTCCTCTTCCTGTGGATCGGGAACAAAATAAAGCACCAATTTGCCATTCACCAGGCTTTGAGTTAATTCCTGATACTGGTCTTCATTCGTATTCGGCAGCGAAAAATCAAAAGTGGATCCTTCATCTATGCTCTGGGTTGCAATGAATTTGCCGGATTTCTGATCCACCAGATAGAAGGTTCCATCCTGGGGGGCTTCATACTCAATCACAAGGCCGCCGCCAACCCGGTATTGTTCTTTAGGCAAGCCGTTGGGACCGAAGGCCGTTTGACTAAATGAGCCACAACCTGTTACATAGATTAGACTTACGCACATTACCAACACCATCCATACCGCTTTCATGCCAACTCCTTTTTAAGTTTTTACTTTTGATTTGCAGCCGCAATAGCTGCTTTAAGATCGATTGAGCCTTCGTACAGCGAACGGCCGATGATGGCGCCGGCGGCCCCGATGGATTTTACATTTTTCACATCTTCAATAGTGGTTACTCCGCCAGAGGCAATCACCGGGACGGAAACTGACTGAATAAGCTGACCTGTTCGCTCCAGATTCGGGCCGGACATCATGCCGTCTTTGCTGATATCTGTATAAATAATGGCAGCAATAGGGAGTTCGGCAGCCTGTCTGGCAAAGTCAATAAGGTCTTCGCCGCCGGCCTGAAGCCAGCCGTGTTTGGCGACTTTGGAACCGCGGGCATCGAGGCCCAGAACCAGCTTGCCGGGGAAACGTTTGGCCATTTCGCTGAACCAGTCGAATTCTTCGACCGCCTTGGTCCCGAGAATCACCCGCTTGAGTCCCAGATGCAGCATCTGTTCGATGGTCTGCTGGTCGCGGATGCCGCCGCCGAGTTCCACCTGCAGCGGAGTTTCTTTGACCACACGTCCGACCACCTCGGCATTCACCGGGTAGCCGTCTTTGGCCCCATCGAGATCCACCAGATGCAGCCAGCGGGCACCGGCCTGATAGAACTCCATCGCCTGTGCAACGGGGTCATCTTTATAGGTAATCTGGCGGTCGTACTGGCCCTGAATCAGCCGAACACATTTGCCGCCGCGTAAATCAATTGCCGGTAATATATCCATTGTGTTTCCGTTATTTTTATAGTTCATACAATTCTTCGTCGCTCATCAGGCGGAAGCCCTGCTCGGTCAGCAAGGCTGCGATATCCACGCCGTCATTGTTCTGGACCTCGAGAAAGCAGATTCCCTGCTTATCGCTGGGAGAGACAAAGCCGTAGGCATCCTTGATATTGACATTTTTTTGCAGCAGGGCTGTGCCGAGTTTATTGAGATTGCCGGGCTGGTCGGGGGCGGTCACAGCCAGGACATCCTTGAGGGCGCAGGCAAAACCGCGTTCGGCCAGTACCAGTTGGGCCTGGGATGGTTTATCGACAATCAGCTTGACTAAGCCGAATTCGCCGCGGTCCTGGATGGTAAAGGCCCAGATGTTCAGGCCGGCCTGCTGAAGGACATCGCAAATGGATTTGACGCGTCCGGGCCGATTTTCGAGAAATATTGTTAATTGCTTCGCCATAGTATCGCTCCAATTTGAATTTCATTGTCCACGTCGAATACTTGACATTACAGCCTGATCCGCTCATCCACGACCCGCTTGGCCTTGCCTTCAAAGGCGGGCAGCGAGCCGGGTTCGTGCAGCTCGATATGGGCGTTAATCGTAATCGAGGCGCGGAGTTTATCCTTGATTTTGCCTTTGAGCGAATCGATCTGCGACAGGTCGCCGGTGAACAGTTTCTGATACAGTTCCACTTTAACCGTCAGCCGGTCCAGTCCTTCGTGCGTCGAAAGATAAATCATGTAATTATTGCCGACCTCGGGGATGCTCATCAGGACTTCTTCGATCTGCGAGGGGAAGACATTGACGCCGTTGATAATCATCATGTCGTCGGTGCGGCCCTGGATGCGGGACAGACGCCGGTGCGTCCGGCCGCAGGGACAGGGTTCGGCATGAATATACGCCAGGTCGCGCGTCCGATAGCGCATCAGCGGCAGTGCATAGCGAATCAGATTAGTAAATACCACTTCGCCCTGCTCGCCATCCGGCAGCAGTTCACCGGTGGCAGGATTGATAATTTCCACGATATAGCTGTCTTCCCAGACATGGGGGTCGCTTTTGCAGCAGCATTCAAACGCGACGCCGGGACCGTTCATTTCGCTGAGGCCATAACAATTGAAGATATCGATCTGATAGAGGTCCTGCAGTTTCTGACGGGTCGTCTCCGAATGCGGTTCGGCCCCCATATACGCCCTGCGCAAGGCCAATTCAGAACGCTTGATGCCGAATTCGGCCATCCGCTGATGGATATGCAGCAGATAGCTGGGCGTGATATGCAGGGCGGTCGTGCAGAAGTCCTTCATAATCTGAAGCTGTCGCTGGGTATTGCCGCCGCCGACAGGGATAACCGTCATGCCCACCCGCTCGGCGCCATAATGCAGGCCAAGACCACCGGTAAACAAACCGTAGCTCATCATATTCTGAAAGATGTCTTTGGAGGTGGCACCGCTGGCAACCATGCCGCGGGCAAGCAGGTCGGTCCATCGATTTAAATCATCGCGGGTATAATAAATCACCGTGGGCACACCGGTCGTGCCACTGGAGGAATGGACTCGGACGACCTGTTCCATATCGACAGCCAGCAGGCCCTTGGGGTAACTCTGGCGAAGGTCGTCTTTGACGGTAAAGGGAATCTTGCGCAAATCAGCCAGCGTCTTGATGTCGTCGGGGCTGTGAATCCAGACCTTGGCCAGACGCTTCTGGTAAAACGGGGTTTTGAGGGCGTAGCCCACGATATCCCGCAGCCGCTGGAGCTGCAACTGCTCCAGCCGCGAACGGTCCATGGTTTCAATGTCTTTCGACCAAAACGGAAATTCCATAATAATTGCCTTACAAAAGAAGCCTCACACTGCAGCACTGAACACCTTCGGGCCTGCTGCGCCGGCGGATGCGATTAAAGACCTTGAATGTCCTTGCGGGTTACCACATTCACCCCGGCAGAAGCCAGGACCGTCGCCGCCCTTTCGGGGTCGTCAAAGCGGAATACCATCAGGGCCTTGTCGCTGAATTTCTCCATAAAGCCGTACATATATTCCACATTGACATCGGCATCAGTCAGCACTTTCAGTACATCGGCCAATCCGCCGGGTTTATCGGGCACTTCCACGGCAACCACTTCGGTGCGATTGGCGGTAATATTATTTTGCTGAAACATCTTAACCGCGGCATCGGGCTTATCGACAATCAGCCGTAATACACCAAAGGTTTCTGTCTCGGCAATTGTCAGTGCCCGGATATTAATCCCACTCTGCCCCAGCCTGGAGCAGATTTCATACAGCCGGCCCTTGCGATTTTCAAGAAATACCGATATTTGCGTCAGCTTCATACTCCGTTCCTTTCGTTTTTTGGAACCACAGATTACACAGATTTCACAAATTGCACAAAATATCGCGTGCAATCTGTGGTTTCATCGTTTTTACAGGGCGCGTTTATCGATGACCCGTTTGGCTTTGCCTTCGCTGCGGGCGATGGTTTTAGGCTCGACCAGCTTGACCGTCACACCGATGGACAACACAGCCTCGATTTCTTTTTTAATCTTCTGTTCCAGCGCGTGCATCTTTTTAATCTCGTCGCTGAACAGCTTTTCATCGACTTCCACCATAATTTCAACATCATCAAGCCGGTGGGCCTGACGATCGATAACCAATTGATAATGCGGATGCGTGCCTTCGATACCCAGCAGGACATGTTCAATCTGCGAGGGGAAGACATTGATGCCGCGAACCACGATCATATCATCGGTGCGGCCTTTGATCTTGCTGGTGCGGGGGCTGGTCCGGCCGCACTTGCACGGCTGGGAGGTCATGCTGACGATATCCCGTGTCCGGTAGCGAATCAGGGGAACGCCCTGCTTGGTCAGCGTGGTAATCACCAGTTCGCCATCATGCCCTTCGGGCACAGGCTTGCCGGTTTCGGGATCGATGATTTCCGGGTAGAACACATCGGAGAACAAATGCAGGCCGGCCTTGTGATGGCATTCCTGCGAGACGCCCGGACCGATAATTTCCGACAGGCCGTAGATATCGGTTGCCAGCATGTTCCAGGTCTGTTCGATTTCGCCTCGCATGGATTCGCTCCAGGGTTCGGCGCCGAAAACACCGATCTTCCAGCTTGCCTGTCGTGGGTCAATGCCCATCTCGCGGGCATCTTCGGCCATATACAGGCAATAACTGGGGGTACAGGCCAGGATACGCGGCTTGAAATCCTGCATAATCTTGAGCTGACGCTTGGTCTGGCCCGACGAAGTCGGGATAATGGTCATGCCCATCTCCAGCGCCCCGTAATGAGCACCCAGCCCGCCGGTAAACAGACCGTAGCCGTAGGCAATCTGAATCGTATCTTCCGGCACCGCTCCTGCACAGCAGAACGCGCGGGCCATCACCTCCGACCACAGCTTGATATCGTCGCGGGTGTAGCCGACCAGCGTGGGGTTGCCCGTGGTACCGCTGGAGACGTGGATTTCCACCAGGTCCGTCCGCGGGACCGAAAACAGGCCGAACGGGTAATAATCCCGCATATCCATTTTGGTCGTAAACGGCAGCTTGACAATATCGTCGATGGATTTGATATCGCCGGGGCCGACGCCAATCTGGTCGAACTTCTGTTTATACACCGGGCACCGCTGATACACATAGTTGACCAGCTTGACCAGCCGCTCCGACTGAAGATTTTTCAAGTCCGCCAGCGGCATCGTTTCCATTTTTTCATTCCAGATCATAAACCGCCTCCTGAATGCAGGTCGCTAATAGTTGACGCTTCAAGGTATCCTATAACAACAATCGGGTCAAGAATTATCCGCCTGAAAGCTGGTTTTCAGGCATAAAAACGCATTTTGCGCATAAAAAAGCCCGGTTTTTGAGGCCGGGCTTGTCGGATGCTTTCACAAAACAGGACTTAGAATGTCCACTCCATATTGATACGAGCAAAGATCGCGTGGTCGCGGTTGCTCTGGTCATAGTAGCTGCCGGGGATGAAGTAATCCACCAGGAACTGGGTGCGGAAATTCTTGCAGCACTGATAGGTCAAAAGCCCCGTAATCATCTGGCCGCGGAAATAGCTGTTATCGGAGACCTGCAGATTGCCCGACGGAGCCTGTGTGGCATCGCCGTTCTGGTCGGCCCACATCAGGTTGTAATCGGTAGACATCGTCCATTCTTTGCCGGGCTTGAAGGTATGGCCAAAGCCTATCCGGTGCAGATTGGAGACTTCACCCAGAGAGCCTTCATAGGTCCATATATAGGACTGAAGATCACCACCGCGCTGAGCCTGCGGATAGTCTCCCCACAGGGTGTCAAATTTTTCGTTGGCACTGGTACCCGGCTTATTGCCTGACATGTATTCATGCGTCAGCCGCAATTCATTCTTTAATTCATCATTAAAGGCATAGGCCAATTTGTTGTTTGTACCAAGGCCTTTCATGGTTTCTTCATCGCGTTTGCCGAACTGCTTGGCAACTTCGGTGCTGTAGGACCAGTTTTCGTCCAGTTTCTGAGCGATACGTCCGCCAATGGTATGAATCTCGGCATCCGCGCCGGGCAAAGCTGTCCACCATGAATCTGAAAATTTCGCCCAGTCGGAGGGTTCTTCTTTCTTATAAATGTAATAGCCTTCCAGCGTGGTATTTTCGAACGATTTGTCGGTCAAATAGCCGATAAATCCGGTTTCATCCGTTCGCTGGGTCAGATGGATATAATCCCGATGATTGATCGGCTGGAGAAATTTGCTTTCGTCGTCATACTGACAAATGCCGATCAAGTCCAACTGCGTTGTGTCGCGCAAATCAATCGTTGCACGAACTGCATCGAAGAATACTGTTCGCGAACCATCCGCTGGAGTGCCATCGCCCACCAGCCAGCCGGTACCCAAAAAGATATCCTGACGTCCTACAGTCACAGTCATCGGCGCATCGAATGCGTTTTTCCACTGAATGTTCATCCGATCAAAAATCGCCTCGCGAAAGTCCGTATCCTGAGCCGACAGGGCCTTGTTGCCATGGCGGTCCGGACTGCTAATCGTCCAGAATTCCCAGACCAGGCGGGTGTTAAATGTAACATCCGGGGACAATGTCCACACCGTGGACCAGCGGGAACGAATACGCTGCCAGTGATGGTCGTTGGCATTTCTGCCGCCGCCATCGCCAAACTGGTCATCGAGGGCCAGCATATTATGGGTATAAACTTCACGCAACCGCAAATCCAGGCCCATCTGCAAACCGTCAAACGGGTGATGGAATGCATCCGCCCAGGCACCCTTGACATCATGCCAGTGCGGTTCTGCGGGGGCCGCGGGGGCGGGTTGAGCGGCCAATGCCGACGGAATCCACACTGCCGCCGACACAACGAAGGCCAGGCACACAATCCTTGTTACCATACTCATACTGTTTCTCCTTGTTTAGGGTTTATAAAACACTTTGACTTTCCCTTTTCGGCAAATTCAGGCTGTTTGTTTGAAACATTTTTTTCAGCCGGATTGACTTATTCAAAGCATTTTTTGATGTGCTCTTGTGAGGGTGGAGTGGTCACCAGGCTCACAATCACCGCTACCAGTATTGATATCGGCAGCGCAACGATCAGCGGGTCCACTTCCGACCAGTTGGGTTTATCCAATAAAAGTGATGTTTTTCCGAATAATTTTGAGCATAAACCGATGGTCGAGGCTTCCTTATCCTTGATAAACACCAGCCAGAGGGTTGTGACCAGAAACCCGATAAACATTGACCAGATAGCACCGGCCCGCGTCATCCGCTTCCAATACAAGCCCCCCAGAAACGCCGGCAGAAACGCCGAGGCACATAACCCAAAAAAGACCGCCGTCGCACGGGCGATAAAGGTGCTTTCCCGGGCATAGAAACTGATGACTACCGCATAGACGATACCGATAATAATCCCGACACGCGTGATGTTGGCACTGCTGCCGTGCTGGCCGGTCACCTGCTCATAGACATCGCGGCCGATACTGGTGCCAACCGTATGAAACTGGCTGGACAGGGTACTCATCGCCGCCGACAGCAGGGTCAGCAAAAACAGCAGCCCAAACCATTTCGGCATGGCGCTGGTAATATACGTTGGAATGATCTCATCAGCAGAACCGCCGGCATAGACAACCGAAATACTCCGGCCTTTCTGTATCGCAACGGTCTGACCATCGGCCCCCGGCTGGCTGCCGCCATTGCCGGACAATTTCACCGGGGCAGTCTTTTCAGGCACATCCCGCCAAACACCCTGTTCGTCGGGCTTCATAATCTGCAGGACCGCAAGCCCTTTGCCTTCGTCAAGGGTTTTGACCACTCGTCCGGACAACTCCGCCCCATGATCGGCAAAATACGCATTGGACAAGGCGCCCACGGTAAAGGCCACCCCGGTCATCACGATAATAAACACCCCGCCGATGAGCGTGGCACGATTGAGTTCCCGCTTGCTCCGGACGGTCATAAACCGCACCACCAACTGCGGCTGAGCCAATACGCCGATGCCGACACCCAGTGTGATGGTGCTAATGACCATCCACCAGAGGTTGTACTTGACATCGCCCCAGCCAAACGCCGGCATGGCCGTCCAGCCGCGATGACCAATCGCCTGCAGTTTGCCCGGCACCAGCGGCGCCAGCGCCGTCAGTTTTTCATGGGCTTCGGTTATTCCGCCCAGTTTTACATAACAAAAAATCAGCAGCGCAAACATACCCACAAACATAATCGAGCCTTGCAGGGCATCGCTGTACATCACGCCCTTAAGCCCGCCGACCACCACATACGCCGCAATAATCACGCTGAACACCAGCAGCGCCGTTTCATACGAAATACCAAAGGAAGCCGCTACAAAGACGCTGCCGCCAATCAGCACCGCTGCGGCGTACAGGGGAATAAACAGGAAAATGATTGCGCCGGCGAAAATCTGGATGAACCGGCTTTCATACCGGCGTGCCAGCAGTTCGGGGAAGGTGTGGGCATCCAGATGATGTCCCATCCGCCGGGCACGCGGTGCCAGAAACACAAACGCAATGAATATACCCACAAAGATATTGCACACCGTCAGCCACAGGACACTCATCCCGAACAGCCCCGCCACACCCCCGAAGCCCACAATCGCACTGGTGGAAATAAACGTCGCTCCATAGCTCATCGCCATGACAAACGGGTGTGTCTGCCGGCCGGCAATCAGATAATCCGTTGCGCTTTTAGTTCGTAAATAACCCACAACCCCCAGATACATCACCAAAAGAAGATATGCAAGAACTACAATAATATCCAATAACCCTACGCTCTGCGCCAACATAAAACCTCCATAATTAGAAGCAATTAACGGCTCATATTACCTGCATGATGTGTGCTGAATCAGAATTTCTCTTCGACTTTCTTCTCTTCGGCAACCCATTTGACATCATCCGGTTCGACCGGCTCGTCGCCGCGATTCCAATTCAGCAGGCCATAAATAACACACAGGCCAGCACTAAAAATACAGAGCAAATATGCCGCCACTACCCCTTTATCCTCGATTCCTAACATCGTGTTCTTCCTGCAAAATCATGGATTTTGATTTGTTTGAAACACATATTCCGCAAAACTGCCGAAGTTTCTATGGAAAGAAACAATAGTGTCAAATATCACTTTTTTCAAATAAATTTTGTTCTGAATTCACAAAATATCGACAAAAAGTACAATAATCATGACTTTTAGGACATAAATCAGGGGATTTCCGGACAGATCAGCACAACACCGGGTCGTATATCCGGAAAAATATGGGGCCAACAAGCATTTTATGCCTGGTGATCCAGCAATCGCCGGGCATTCTGATAAAGCATCTTATTGAGCGTCGCTTCGGGCAATTGCAGGCTTTCAAGAAAGGCTATCATGTCTGCCTGGTCTGCCCAGGGGCTGTCGGTCCCGAACAGCAGATAGTCGGCCGGATGAGCCAGCAGCATCCGTCGAAAACGGTCCTCCCCCAGAAACTCCCGGCTGACAGAGATATCCATCCAGATGGGCTTGCCCAGCAGGTGTCGCTCGACGTCATCCCACTGCTGCCAGGAGCCGACATGGGTGGTAATCAGCTTCAGTTCCGGCACCTGCCCCAGCACCTTCAGAATCCGCTGCGGGCCGGCCCGGTCGATCCATTCAAAGGCGATGTCAAAACCGGTATGAATCACGGTGATTAATCGATGCCGGCTCAGGGCTTCGTAAATCGGCATCATCCGCGGCTCATCGAGGTCAAAGTCCTGATAATAGGGGTGGAACTTCATCCCGATAAATCCCGCCTCGGCCACCTGTCCGACTTTGCGGACGGCATCCGGGTCGGCCGGGTGCACCGACGGAAACGGAACAATTCGCGGGGACCGGATTTGTTTGCTCCATTCGAGAATCGGCTCATACTGCTTTGGACGGGTGGCAATATTGCACAGCACACTCGTCTGGACACCGGCCCGGTCCATCGAGGCAATCAGTGAACTCAGCCGGCCATCGAGGACAGCCTTCCAGTCCGCCTCCGCTTCCATCGACGTCATGGCCTTTTCGGCCACGCTGTCCGGAAATGCATGTGTATGAAAATCAATTACAGGATGCATTACTGAATCCCCAAAGCAAACTGACAGGTCCAAGCCGCCGAGCTTCTACTTATTGGCCGAAATTGCGGCTTCCAGGTGGGCCGGACTGGTTCCGCAGCAGCCGCCCAGGATTGCCGCCCCGCAGTTGCGGATTTTCACCATCGCTTCAGCATACTCGGCGGGGGATAATCGATAGACTGCTTTGTCATCCACCAGTTCGGGGCGTCCGGCATTGGGCTGGGCAATCAGCAGGATATACCCGCCGAATAATGCAGATGTAAAGGCCTGTGCCAGCTTGACATAGCCGTCCATGTCGAGGGTGCCGCAGTTGAAGCCCACCGCACGCACGCCCTGGCCTGTCATGACATCCACCAGCATCCTGGGCGTCACGCCCATCATGGTCCGCGGTCCATCCGGCGTCGAGTCAAACGCCATCGATGCAAACACCGGCTTGGCGGTGACGCTCTTGACCGCTTTGACCGCGACCGTCAGCTCATCCAGAGCCATCATCGTTTCCACGATAAAGCCATCGACCCCGCCTTCTTCAAGGGTTTTGGCCTGCTCGGCATAGGCCGCAAATAAATCGGCCTCTTTCAGGGTTCCCAGCGGCTCGAGGAAATCCCCTGTCGGCCCGATGTCGCCGATGATATAGCGGTCTTCCCCGGCGGCCTTGCGGGCAATCGCCGCCGCCGCCAGGTTGATCTCCCGCATCCGGCCATCCAGACCATGCCGGCGCAGCGAAATCGGATTGGCCCCAAAGGTATTGGTCAGGACCGCGTCGCAGCCGGCATCGAAATAGGCCTGATGCACGGATTCGACAATCTGGGGCTTGTCGATATTCAGCAGTTCGTTGCAGCCACCCGGCCGGGCACCGCGTTCGAATAACTGCGTCCCCATCGCACCGTCAAGAAAAACCGTTCGTTTTCCAAGCTGTCGTCCCAGCGGTACTCGCATTAGAATCTCCCTTCGGCCTGTTCCCGGTCGGGAACAAACTCACAAAATTCGTTTAATTGGTACACGGCTTCAAATCCTTTCGGTTCGGGCCGCACAAACAGCCGCATCTGGGCCTCGGTCGGCCTGAACACGGCAATCCCCGACAGTTTCAGGGTCAGCCGCGTATTCATCCGGCCGCCGCGAAAATGCCGCAGGTCGATGGTGCTGGGAATATCCCCAACATCCGTAATCGTCTTATAATCGCTCAAGTCCGCCGAGGCAATCAGTTTTCCCAGCGTGTCGCAATACTCGATTCGCTCAATCCGGTACGTGCAGCAGTTGATATAGACCCGCCGCAGACCCGTCGTTTCAATCACGGTCAATACATCAAATCCCGGATCCTGGGTCAGCAGCCAGTCCAGCGATAGATCAATCTGTCCCAGCGCATCGGCCAGATAAAAGGGATTAAATCCTATTTTTTCCGGACACAGCATGACATTCCTGCGAGGTCCGTACCACGCCGTATCGAGCGCCGGCTTGACATACATCCAGAAAGTCTCGGGGTTGGCCCCGATGCGTATCGGCCCGAATTTCTCCCCGCCCAGGTACAGCCTGTCGGGCCCGACAAATCGCAGCGTCCCGTCAAAGCTTTCTTTTTTGGGCTTTCCCTGCGCATCCGTAAATTCCATCACACAGCTTACCGACGACCGCAGCGACAGCGTCGCGGCCTGCCGGGCTCGCAGCGTATCAATCACTTCTTCCAGAGTCGCCTTGCCCGGGCACAACAGCTCCGGCCCCCGTTTGGGCGGCACACATCCGCCCAGCCAGACCAATCCCACTGCCATCCACAGCCCGATCCAGCCGCGGATGATGGAGCCATACCCCGTGCAATGGCATCGATGGTTTTTCATTCCGTCTCCAGGCTCGTCTGCAGAATCTGGCCCATCTGTTCGGATAACTGCTGAATCTGGTCTTCGTTGAGGTGCGGATTCACCACATCCGCCGTCCGATCCTCACCGGTCACTTTCATCGTCCAGATTTCCTGATCATTCTCGTTCCGTGCCGAATCGTATTTCAACTTGCGTTTGCGCATCAGAATCAGCGTCAGCACAAAACGGAAATTCACTTTCTCCGGTTCCTGCTCATTGGCCAAACGGTCGAAAAACGCCAGCAGCATTGCATCATCAATCAGCAGTTTCTTTTTGTGTTCGGGATTGGGAATCCGGCTTTTCCAGAAACAATATACCTCCGGCTTGTGCTGCTCCCAATATGCCGCACAGAAATCCCGACGTTCCAGACCCTGCTCGGTCTGGACCAGCGCCGCAAAATACTCCTCCCCCACCGCCAGCTCGCGCTCGGTCCCGAAACACCGCCCCACCGTCTTTCTGATTTCCCACTCTGCCATCCGTGTCTTACTCCGCTGTTGACTGCTCACTGTCCAACGATATCCAGGTCCGCATCTTATTCACTGTCGCCGGGCCGATTCGCGGCACTGCATCCAAATCTTCGACCTGCCGAAACGCTCCATGCTGCTGACGGTACTCTACAATCGCCGCCGCCAGCGCCGGCCCTACCCCCTGCAGCCGCACAAGGCTGGCCGGCGGGTCTGTATTGGGATTAATGGTATCCAGCGGACAAGGCTTGCATATCGCCCTGCTTGAATATCCGATGATCCCGCAGTATGTCATCACCCCTGCAAAGGCAATGATTGTTGAATATCTGAAAAGCTCAATTCGATGTGACAGAAGAACCGGGGAGATTTCCCCTGTTCTGGATGCATAAATTTCATTTTTCCCGGATTGATATGCCATCGCTTACCCTCCCCGCGCAAATCCGGAATCTAACATCAAGCCATTCACTTGGTCTCGCCCAGCATCTTCAGGATCGTCTTTTGAAATTTACCCATGGTCTGATACGCCTTTTTGGGACTGAGCTTGTCATCCACAAGCCCCGACCCGGCCCACCCGCAGCCTCCGCCATCGGCAAACTGTGAATAGGTAATCGTGGACACCAAAGGCCGGCCCAGCAGCGTCTTGTATAGTTGCTCAATCCACTCGGCCTGCAATGCTGCCGACCACGGTTCTTTCCACTGGCCCGCCCGGCTGTAATCTTCATTACCGGCACCACTTCGATCCGGAGCCGCCGTCGCCGTAATATGCAGCGGTTTGTTGACCGGCATAAAACAATCCAGACGCGAGGCAATCTGCATCATATCCCGCAGGTGCATCCCCGCCCTGTCCCGGCCGAATTCCAACTGTAATCCAAAAGCATCAAAGCTGATGCCGCTTTGAATCACGACATCCGCATAGACCAGCGGCGGCATCGTCAGCTTGTCCGTCGCGTAATATTCACCCCAGGGCGCCACAATTTCCACAATCCGCCGGCTTTTGGCATCGGCTGCCTTGGCCGCCAGACAGGCCGTCCGCGTCATCTCAATCATCTGCTCGTAGCTGAAGCCGAAACAGTTCCGGGCATTCATGCCGCTGATGACACGCCAGTAATGCACATATTTGCCGTAGCGAGTCACCAGCTTATGAATAAACTCGTAGGCCTCCTCGCGCACTTTCTCAAATTCCGCTTTGGATTCCAGCAGCCGCGCCGGCACCATCCCAGGCTCAAAACACAGCAGCGGCCCGCAACTGATCGCCAGACGCTTGCCTGCCAGATGGTCCATGCAGGCATCAATGGAGGAATAATCGTATTTGCCCTTCTCTGCCTCAATCTTGCCCCAGTTGACCGGTACCGTAAAGAAACTGAACATATCCAGCATTAATTTACGATACTGTTCATCCTTAATCAATGCCGGATCCACCCCGCACCCGAGACTGTGCCGGCTGACCCCCTTGTTTTTCAGCCGGTAGGACAAAAATTGTTCCGAATACCGCCCCGACAGCTTATCGGAGAACTGAAGTCCTTTTTGTAACGCTTCATCCGCAAGCTGCGAAGCCTTGGCCGGATCGGTCACAATGTACCGCAGCGACTCAATGAACAGACTCTGGGCCTCGTGCGCCAGGTCGGCAAACTTGTCGGTTTCCTCAAACAAAGCCCAGTCTTCGCGCTTCAGCGTCACCTGCATCAGCCGGGCACGGGCCAGTTCCACATTCAGAATATACGGCTCTTCCCGTTCCGGCAGCCGGGTGGTCGGAAGCAAAAACGTCCCGCATCCCTCAACCGGCCACATCAGCGCCAGCCCTGCCGCATCATCTCCCTTGCGGCGGCACTCAATCACCCCGTTCTTGAACGTCATCGATTCCACATAGCGAAGCGGAACCATATCCATCCCGAACATATACGCCGCCGACAGTACAAACTGGTCAGCCAACCGCCCGTTTTGATATACTAAAAAACGCAACCGTCCCTCAATTCTTGAGTTATCGTTTTCCCGCTTAATCCGTCCCTGTGCACATAGACTATCACCACACAGACGGCCACTCATCACGACCCGGAATTATAACATCAACCCCTCGAATTGCAATCAAATCCCCAATTTTCATCAAATCCCGACCCACAGACCCCGCAATAAGACCATTACTCAATCAGCACCACCCCGTAATAATTCCCCTTGCAGTCACAGGTTCTGACCACCTCAATAGGGTACCCATTAGCCCGGACTGTCGCATAGACATCAATCCCGCAGGCCTCCATCGACGGGCGGGTCTTTTCGGTGTGCCGACACGTCTTGCCGCAGGTTTTACATAAGTTACAGGGGCCAGCCCCCATCCCAAAAGCCTTATAAAAGCCATCCAGAAAGATTTCCCGTTCCAATACCGGCACCATCGACCGAATATCCGTATAGGCATCACCGTGAATCAGCAGTGCTGACTTGTAAAAACCCAGCATCCGGCGGGTTTGCTCCGGCGTCGGCGAATGCGGCGGACACGTCAGACACTGCCCATATCCGTCACAGCCGAACTGACACTTGAGCCGAACCCATTCTGCGGCAACAATACTCTTGGCCGGAATGATTTTGGCCTCCACCGCCCCCAGTTCCCTGGCCCGCTTGATGAATTTAGTATAGCCTCGCATCCTGATACCCTTTCGATGGTCCTTATTCTGCTATGGCAATATCATTATAATCAATTCACGTCATGGAACAACACCCCTTCAATCAAGAATGATACGAACCTTTTACATAGTACAATAGTACATTAAAAAGAGGGTATCATGTCAGATGGTCAGATACATATTAGGCATTTCTTTGTATCATCCTTGCCTCCGTAATATCACGTTAAATAAAATTGATATAAAACAAATTAGTTTACATCCTCTGTGCAAAACATAAGGAATAGACATTTGTTCAGGCCAAAACTTTTTCGGAGGGCAAAACCATGCAAAGAAAATCCTTTATCTTAACTGCACTCTTATTGTGCTTCTGCAGTCTGTCCATGCCGGTGGTCGCGGAATATATGAAAATGGACCCGCCGCCGGATGTGGACAAAGCCGCCCACGGCCATGCCGGGTCCAATAGCTGCTGGCTGGCTACCGCGGCCAATATGCTGGCCGGTGCCGGGTACGGCGTCGGTGTTACCGTTCAGCAGCGGGCCGACAATATCTACAATCAACTGGCAGCCCATTACGGCGTTGCCAACGGCGGCTGGGCTGACACCGCCATCAGTTGGTGGCTTGGCTCAGCACACAACCTCTGGCCCGGAAATCCCTACGACGTCGTTACTGTGTACGGCAACAAAACCCGTGTCCCCTGGAATAACGCCAATGGGGCCATGTTTATTGGCAACGAACTGCGACGCTGCCAGATGCTGGGCTTAAGCATCAGTTGGCCGCGTACCACTGCCGGCGGCAGTGCCTCCGGCGGACACGCCATTGCCTGCTGGGGCGACAGCGGTGCACGTGCCCCGTTAGCCGCCAATCCCGCCCAGGTCATTGTTGTCGATTCCGACCGGGACACCGGAGGCGATGTCCAGACCTACACCTACGACAATTACGTTAATCCCAACCCCGCCGGTTTCGATGAAGGCAACGGCTGGTACATGAACTACAGCGCCAACCATCCCTTCATCAAACACATTGTCACTCTCTGCCCGACCGACAATCCCGGCGACCACACACAGACTCAGAAAGTCACCGGCAGCTACCGCATCCACCAGCGCTCGCGAATCCAGCGGGCCAACGATCTGCATTACAAAGTCGGCACCGATGTGGACATTCTCAGCTACAGCACCTGGATCGACTGGTCAACCAACAATAAACCGTCGATAAAAGAAATTGCCAATCCGCCGCGGGAACTGACCGTGGACTGGGACTTGAGCGATCACCCTGTCCCCTATTGCACCTGGGTCACCATCACCACCGAATTTGTCGTCCCGCACTGGAACGCCATTTCGTACCGGGACGTCTATTTCACCTATCCCGAACTGTCGATCCGCTTCCCTGAATTTTACTGGCTCATCAATACGCCGATATCCGAGATTGCTCCGAAATATCCCAACGCCACCGGCGGTTATGTTGTCGGCGGCTTTGACCTGATCTCACAGAGTATGACCGGGGGGCCTCAGGAAGTCATCGCCGAGTATCGCTTCATGCACGAGTATGATTTCATGCAGAATCCCGAGCTTCATGAATTCATCCTGCAAAGCAAAGACCCGGAAATGTTTTTCATCGGCAACCTGCGATTCGGCCACAGCTACGGCCACCTCGATACCGAGGAACTATGGTCTTTCAAAGACTGGATGACACGTCTGCCGGGACAGTACCCCATCCAGCAGCTCCCTGCCGTCCAGATCAACTGGACGGGACTGCTGCCGTATCCGGAAGGCGAAATTTACAAAGGCGAGTTTGAACCGCCTAAATGCACCGTATTCTTCGATGAAGACCTCAACAAAGACTGCTGTGTGAACCTGGAAGACTTCAACCTGCTGGCTCGCCGCTGGCTGGATTGCACCACCCGCTAAACATCACGCTGCATAGCCGTCTTACGCATGAATAAGGCCTGCCGGGTTCGCCGACAGGCCTTTTGTGTTTGATGAGGATTTGGCTGTCCGTCATTTTACGCCGTTTTTTTCGTCAAACCCAGCCAGAGTGTATGAGCCTTGCCCACGCCATCCCGCTGCGTGACCTGCCCCACCCGGTTGCCGAAGTCATCGGTTGGGAATGCTTCCGTGTCGTTATTGAGATACGTCACCTGCGTAACCCTGTCCAAATCATAGATTGGCATAGCCCGCTGCAGTAAGACTCAAAAGAAAAGATACGATGGGTGTCACATAACCTCGCTGCCTGCTCCAAACCATGTATAGGCTCCTTTAAATGGTTAATGAATATGCCTTCCTGAGCCCTACATTATCGGTTTTTTTCTTCCGATGCAAGCAAAATAAAAAGGCCCGTCTGAGGGACGGGCCTTGTGAAGGGTAATGGTTGTCTGAGCCGCGGATTATTTGGCTTCGAATTCCGCGTCGATGACGTCATCGCCACCTTTGCGACGGACTTCGCCTTCTTGCGGAGCGTCGGCAGGCTTGCCCTTGGGGGCCTCGCCGGCAGGCGGAGTCTTGGCCTGTTTCTTGGCGGCTTCCTCATACAGAATCTTGCCCAGTTCCTGAGCGGTCGTGTTGAGGTTTTCCATCGCTTTCTTGATGGCGTCGCCATCTTCGCCCTTGGCAGCTTCCTTGAGCCGGTTGACGGCGCTTTCAATATCGCCGCGGACTTTGGCATCGACCTTTTCGCCGTATTCCTTGAGCGTCTTTTCAGTCTGATAGACAAGCTGGTCGGCCTGGTTTTTCAGGTCCACCACCTCGCGGCGTTTCTTGTCCTCGGCAGCGTGGGCATCGGCGTCCCGTTTCATCTTTTCCACTTCGTCCTTGCTCAGGCCGGAAGAAGACTGAATCTTGATGGACTGTTCCTTGCCGGTGCCGAGGTCCTTGGCCGAGACGTTCAGAATGCCGTTGGCGTCGATGTCAAAGGTGACTTCGATCTGGGGCACGCCGCGCGGAGCGGGGGCGATGCCGTCCAACTGGAACATGCCGAGCGTCCGGTTGTCGCGGGCAAATTCGCGTTCGCCCTGCATCACATGAATCTGGACGCTGGGCTGGTTGTCGCTGGCCGTCGAGAAGATTTCTTTTCTGCTGGTCGGTATCGTGGTGTTCTTTTCGATCAGCTTGGTCATCACACCGCCGAGGGTTTCCACACCCAGTGACAGCGGAGTCACATCCAGCAGCAGGATGTCCTTGACACCCGAATCGCCGGACAGGATGGCGCCCTGAATGGCGGCACCGATGGCCACCACTTCGTCGGGGTTGAGGCTCTTGTTGGGCGTCTTGCCGAAAATATCCTGGGCAATCTTCTGCACCAGCGGAATACGCGTCGAACCGCCGACCATCAGCACTTCATCCACATCTTTGGCCGACAACTTGGCATCCTTGAGGGCCTGATAGCATGGATTTTTCAGCCGTTCAAAAACCGACTCGGCCAGGGCCTCAAACTTGCTGCGGGTGATGGTAATATTCAAATGCTTGGGCCCGGAGGCGTCGGCGGTGATAAACGGCAGATTGACCGTGGACTCGACCTGCTGGCTGAGTTCGCATTTGCATTTTTCAGCCGCTTCTTTAAGCCGCTGGAGAGCCATCGGGTCCTGACGCAGGTCGATGCCCTGCTGCTTCTTGAATTCATCGGCCAGGTAATGAATCAGCACTTCGTCGAGGTCGTCACCGCCAAGGTGGGTGTCGCCGTTGGTGCTGAGCACTTCAAACACGTTGTCGCCGATGTCCAGAATCGAGATATCAAAGGTGCCACCGCCGAAATCGAAGACGGCCACTTTTTCGTTCTTTTTCTTTTCGGTGCCATAGGCCAGTGCCGCGGCGGTGGGTTCATTGATGATACGCACCACATCCAGCCCGGCGATGGTGCCGGCGTCTTTGGTGGCCTGACGCTGGGCGTCGTTAAAATAGGCAGGCACGGTAATGACGGCCTTTTCGACCTTTTCGCCGAGATAATCTTCAGCGGTCTTTTTGAGGTCCTGCAGAATCATGGCCGAGATTTCCGGGGGCGTGTATTCCTTGCCGCGAATGCTGACTTTGACCAGTTCGTCCGAGCCGCCGGTGATGGTGTAGGGCACCATCTTTTCTTCGGTAGCCACTTCACGATGACGACGACCCATAAACCGCTTAATCGAGAAGACGGTATTGGTCGGGTTGGTCACCTGCTGGTGCTTGGCGGTCTGGCCGACAAGCCGTTCGCCTTTGTCGGTAAAGCCGACCACCGAGGGCGTCAGCCGCGAACCGCTGGCATTGATGAGCACCTTGGGTGCCGAGCCTTCCATCACCGAAACGACCGAGTTGGTTGTTCCTAAATCGATGCCTATGATTTTTGCCATTGTCTGCTCCTGTATCCTATTGATTACAGTTTTTTTATCGTATTCAGTTTTCAATCAGGCCTTAACTGCCGACCTGACCATATACTGTGATGCAAACAATGTGCCACATACCTACCATAGCCACAAGTTATTATATATAAACACTTTATAGAAACATCAAGAAGTCTAACTATGCCATTATGGCAGAACCATGCAGGATTTGGGTAATTTTGGCAAATTGCCAAATCGTATCCATTTAGTCTTGTTTTGAGCTGGATTCGATAATAATTTCGATAATATTATGCATACATAGGCGGTTTTTACTTGAGACTTGCATCCAACAGCCTACGATATATCGTGAAGCAACAATAATATGATTGGAGGACTCATTTATGGATCGCAGAGTGTTTTTAAAGAGCGTGCCGGCTCTGGCCGTGCTGAGTGCCGCAGAATCCACTCTGGCCGAGGAAGCCAGGCCCGTCCCTCCTGCCGTACCTGAAACCACAGCCGTACTCGCACCGGTACCGAATCTGAAACCGATATCCTTAGTCAGACCCCAGACCGACGGAGGCAAGTCCGTCCTGGCGGCACTCTGGGAGAGAAAGACCATCCGTAATATCAGTGATCAGAAACTGACGCCGCAGGAGTTGTCGAATCTGCTCTGGGCGGCTTTCGGAGTGAATCGTCCCGAGGGGCCGCGGGGTCAGGTCGGCAGAACCGCCGCCAGTGCCAGCAATTCGCAGGAAATCGATTTGTATGTCGTGCTGGCCGAAGGAATTTATATCTATGATGCTCCGGAACATCGTCTGGTCCCCGTCGTTGCGGGAGACTATCGTGCAACGGTAGGACGCCGACGCGGCGGAGCCATGGCCACAGCACCGGCCATCCTGGTATTTGTGGCCGACCTTGCCAAATACAAACTGTCCCGGATGCAGGAGCCGGGCCTGAAAGACCCCGAGATTCAGAAATCCTATTATAATGTGGCGATCGGCCTGATTGCGGGCAATGTGTATTTGTTCGCCGCATCGCAGGGTCTGGCCGCCTGGTTTCATAACTGCAACAAGACTGCCCTGGCCGATTTGCTGAAACTGGGAACCGACCAGCATGTCGTCTATGCCCAAACCGTCGGCCATCCGGCATAACCTTACGGATTCTTCTAAAGATTGGGTTGCGAAAAATCGCGAAGGACCATGTCCAGGGGCAGAAACAGGTCGTCTTTGCCGCCTTGCCGGCCATTAATAAAAGACTGAAAATCCATCAGGGCGGAGCCGGCAGGTTTGACTTTGTGAATCATCAGCTTGTCCCGGCCACATATCACGTGAAAGTTGTCATCCATCATGCCGCAGACCTGTCCGGAATGGCTGCCGGCAACGATCTGACAGGAGGCAATGGTCACTCTCCAGGACTTACCGGTTTTGGCTGAGACATACACCGCCGCAGCGCCCGGCCAGGGCCACAGTCCGCGAACGAGATTAGCAACATCCGACGCGGGCTTCGACCAGTCGATAAAACCATGTTCTTTTTTGAGCTTGGGGGCCTTGGTGACGTATTGTTCATCCTGGGGCCGATAGACCGCTGTTCCTCTTTCAATTGCATGGATGGTATCAATCAGCAGCGGCGCGGAAAGCCCGGAAAGACGGTCGTGCAGGGTCTGAAAATCATCTTCAGGATAAATCGGCGTACAAGCCTGGCCGAGAATCAACCCCGCATCCATTCGGTCCGCCAGCGTGATGACGCTGACGCCGGTTTGCGATTCACCGCGAATAATTGCCCAGTTGATCGGAGCGGCACCGCGATATTTGGGCAGCAGTGAGCCGTGAATATTGATGGCGCCCTTTGGAAATAGCTGCACCAGCGGCTGGGAAATCTTCTGGCCAAAAGCAATCACCACCAGCAAATCCGCCCTGTAATCGGCTACTTGCCGGAGCTGGTCGGGACAATTGATATCTTCGGACTCAAAGCATGGAACCGCTTTTTCATAACACCATTGGGCCACATCGGTGGGCTTGAGGTCACGATGACGCCCGGCCGGTCGGGCCGGCTGAGTGAACACGGCCGCCAGGGTGTGGCCGGAACAGCGAATCGCGTCCAGACAGGGAATGCCGAACCGCCCGGAACCGAAATAGACTATCCGCATAGGTTATTTGGGCCCCTGTGTGGATTGGTTGTTCTCATACTCTTCCTGGAGCCGCTTGAGGATACGGCGGGCACGCAGCTTAGCCGCTTCACCCATGCGGTCCTTAATCATCACGCCCTGCAGATGGTCATATTCATGCTGCATGGCCCGGGCATACAAGCCTTCGCCTGCATCACTGAAAGGCTTGCCATCGAGGCCGATGGCGTGAACGATGCATTGGCTGTAGCGCGGAATCTTGGCATAGATGCCGGGCAGCGACAGGCAGCCTTCTTCCATGGTGGTCATCGGGCCGGAGGGTTCGATCTTCGGATTGATATAGACTCTGGCATTTTCCTTGGTGCCATCCAGCGAGATGACAAAGATTTGCAGGTTGACCCCCGCCTGCGGGCCGGCCAGGCCGATGCCCTTTTGCTCGACCATAATCTCTTTCATCCGCTCGGCCAGTTGACAAATCGACTCGTCAATTTTCTCAATCGGCTTTGCGGCCTTGAGCAGTACCGGCTCAGGAAAATGCGTAATTTTGCAATTCATATAATCAACCATATCAATTACCGAATTCATCACCTTTGAAGGTGTTGCCTAAGTAGCTTTTCTGCACCATTTCATTCTGGATAATATCACGGGGGGCGCCTTCGGCAATCACCTTGCCGTGATCTATAATATAAGCTTTATCGGAGACCTCCAGCGTCCGCTCGACATTGTGGTCGGTAATCAGGATGCTGACGCCGCCGGCGACCAGTCTGCGAATTTCGGTCTGCAGCTCTTCCACGGCAATCGGGTCCACACCGCTGAAGGGTTCATCCAGCAGAATCAGCGACGGATTGGTGACCATGGCCCGGGCGATTTCGAGTTTGCGGCGTTCCCCGCCGGACAGGAAACGGGCCTGGCTTTGGGCCACCTCGGTCAGACTGAACCGCTCGATGAGTTCCTCGACCTTTTGCTTGCGCTGAGCCCCGGTCATGGACATCGTTTCCAGAATCGCAATCAGGTTTTCCCGGACAGTCAGCCGCTGAAAGACACTGGGTTCCTGGGACAGATACCCCATGCCCAGCCGGGCGCGTTTGTACATGGGCAATTTCGTAACTTCTGTCCCTTCAAAGACTACCGAGCCTTCATCGGGGACAATCATGCCCATCACCATCCGGAATGTGGTGGTTTTGCCGGCCCCGTTGCGACCCAGCAGGCCGACGATGCTGCGCTGGCCAACGGAGATGTTGACCTGGTTGACCACCGTCCGGCCGGTATATTTTTTCACCAGTCCATGCGTCTGGAGTAATGTCATTTGTACCAAATTTAGGTCTCCTTTTATAAATCAGGGAGGTATTATACCATCGAAAGCCGCCGTGCCAAACCACTTTTTTAGGGTTGATGCCTGTTTTGTTTGGCGCAAATGGAGATTTGTGGTATGGTGGCTGCTTTGGAAATGGAATCATTCAGTTTAGGAAGTTTATGGCAAAATCGAGTCCTTTTGAACAGGTACATCTTCAGATGGGAGCCCAAATGGGGGATTATCACGGCTGGCGTCTGCCCAGCCGGTACAGCACTGTAGAAGCTGAAAAATACGCATTAGACACCCACTGTGCCGCGTTTGACCTGTGCGGATTCGGGCGTATCAGTGTTAAAGGACGGGATGCCGAGGCCGTGCTGGTCCAGGCGGGTTTACCTACTCTTCCGGACCGTTCCAGTCAGCAATGGATTTGGGCCGGGAATGGGACTGAAAAAATTCATCGTATCGCCGCATTACGGAATGAGTATATCGTCATCAGCAAGCTCGGACATTCTTTGTTTGGGCTGATTAGCGACATGATCCAAAAGCAAAATCTGGATGCAACCGTCGCAGATTTATCGGAAAAAACGGCCTTTCTGGGGCTGTATGGGCCGGAGGCATTCGAATCGATTGGCAAGTTGTTACCCTTTGAAATTGATGAACTTACGGTTGGCTCCGCGATGCCAGTATCCTTTTTTATGATGAATTTCATCCTGCTTCGCGGCAGTTGGCTCAATGGCGATGGTCTGGAGCTGTTTTGTCCAGCATCAGCGGCAGGCCTGGTCGGCGGTTCAATAGCCAAGTATCGGCAAAAATACAATATCACACCGGCAGGAATGGAATGTCTGATGACGGCTATGGGGACATAGAGACATCGCCTGTAATTGATACGGATTTTGGGGTGTCTCTGATAATTGTAACAGAACTTACAGGTGTTTGGCTGGTTTTTATAGCAATTTGTACGGGCTTATGTTATAAGAAAATGCCTTTTTTACCTTAATAATAGGACTTAATGACAGTATGTTTGCCATAATCAGCGATATACATTCGAACCTGGAAGCCCTGACTGCGGTCTTAAACGACATCGAACAGCGGGGTATCAAGACGATTTATTGCCTGGGTGATATTCTCGGGTATGCCGGCAATCCCAAGGAATGCCTGGATCTGGTTATTGCCAAGACTGAAAACTGCATCATGGGCAACCACGACTATGCGGTTTTGTATGAACCGACCAATTTCAATTCCGGTGCGGAGTCAGCTGCTTACTGGACCCGCAAGATGCTGGAACAGGAGACCGACCGGGAGAAAGTCGAAAAACGCTGGAAATATCTGGGCAGCCAGAAGATGCGATGGACGCTGCAAACCCAATTGGGCGGAGTGGATGCCCACATGGATTTTGTGCATGGCTCACCGCGCCGGCCCATCAATGAATATATCTTTCCGGATGATGTGTTTACCACGGCGGGGAAAATGGATGCTTTGTTTGAACGGGTCAAGCATATCTGCTTTATCGGCCATACCCATTTGCCCGGGGTATTTCTGGAAGACCCGGATTTTTATCCGCCGGATGAACTGGGCGGCAAATATCCGATTATCCCGGATGAAAAGGCGATTATCAATGTCGGTTCGGTCGGCCAGCCGCGCGACCGCGACAACCGCGCCAGTTATGTCTTTGTGGCGGACAATGAAGTGCACTTTGTACGATTGGAATATGATTACAAAGCCACAGCCCAGAAAATTTATTCGATTCCGGAACTGGATCGCTTCGAAGGAGAACGGCTGGCCGATGGTCGGTAGCCTGGCGAGATGGCTCAGAATACAACCTTTCGATAAGCTGCCGCATCCCTTATGCGGCTGAGATCTCTGATTGTCAAAACGGCAGAAAGATTAAGGATAATTTCGATGACAATAAAACGTGCTGCTATTGGTTTTTTAATTGTATTTACGGTTGCCTGCGGGGCGATGATCTGGCACACAGTGGCCGCCGGTCACTCTGCGGGAGCAATTCGGCTGGCTGCGGAAATTGAATCACAGCCGACAACGCTGCCGGTAGAACCCGTCGAACAGCCTGCGGCAGCGATACAGCCTGCCAAAACAGAACTGCTGCCGGCGGAAGCACCGGTCGAAGTGTCGGCCATCAGCAGCAGTGAGCAGACCGTCACCCTGGGCGGCCTGATGGACAAGATTGCCCGAACAGATGATCCGAGTCAGTATAAATTTGAGGTGGAACTAACCACACTGGGTGCGGCGGTGCGGACGGCCCGGCTCTCGGAGTTCAGCAATCTTAACCGTAAAGACCCTAAAGCGATGGCCATTCTCAGCCCGGTCACCAGCGGCAAGACACACTATTCCATGGCTTGTGAATCACTGTATGTGGCACGACACGGACAGCCATTCAGCGGGCTGGCGTTTCCGCTGGAAAAACTGAACTGGAAACTGGCCGAGCAGACCGACAGCAAGGCAGTCTTCGTCGCGGAGCTGGGCACAGTCCAGACGGTTGACGGCAGACGGCAGATGACCGAATCGAAACTGCGTATCACCCGCACCTATCAGGTGCAGCCCGGCAGCTATGATCTGGCCAGCAATATCCGCATTGAAAATCTATCGTCGGAAGCCCTCAAGGCCCAGTTGAATGTGGCCGGGCCGACGGGCATTCCCCATGAAGGCCAGCAGCGAGACACCCTCAAGGTATTCGCGGCGTACCAGTCCGGCACCCAGGTGGAATCGCAATTCCTGGATACGGCAAAAATGAAAAAAGCAATGGACAAGAATAAGCCCGAAGACCTGAAATTTGCCGGCAAGGAATCGCTGCCGTTTTTGTGGGCGGCAATCACCAACAAATACTTCACCGCCATCGCTTATCCCTCCACGGAACTATCCAGGCCGATGACGAGTTTTCTGACAGCCCGTTACTATGCCGAAAATCCCGATGTGCGGCATAGCGAAAACTGCTCGTTTGTGCTCAAAACAGGCATCTTTGAACTGGCCGCAGCAGGCGACAGCAGCTCCACGGTCGATGTGGCAATGAACCTGTATCTGGGACCCAAGGACAAAAAGGTCTTTGAAAACAACCCTGTCTATAACACCCTGTCGTTCTTCCAGACGATTGATTTCAGTTCGTGCTGCTGTCCCAAATCCATCATCGGACCTCTGGCTTTCGGCATTGTCTGGCTGATGAATACGCTGTATCATGCGATGGGGCCGCTGGGCAACTACGGCATCGTGATTATGATTTTTGTGTTTGTCATCCGGCTGGCGCTGCATCCACTGACCAAGAGCGGTCAGGTGCAGATGATGAAGATGCAGAAGATGCAGCCCAAGATTCAGGAAATCCAGAAAAAATACGCCGGCAACAAACAGGAAATGCAGCGGCAGATGATGCTGGTGTACCGCGAAGGCGGCGTTTCGCAGTTTATGTTTATGGTGCCGATGCTGATTCAGATGCCGATCTGGATTGCGTTGTGGACGGCGGTGTATATGAATGTCGATTTGCGGGGGCAGGGTTTTCTGCCGTTCTGGATTACGGATCTTTCCGGACCGGACGCATTGTTCCGCTTCCCGCCGGTTGATATACCGCTGATTGGCGAATTGAGTTCGTTTAACCTGCTGCCGCTGCTGATGGGCGGGGTGATGTATCTGCAGATGAAACTGACGCCGCAGGCCCAGTCGGCACAGGCCAACCCGGAAATGGCCCAGCAGCAGAAAATGATGTCGATTATGATGGTGGCGATGTTCCCGGTGTTCCTGTATAACGGGGCGTCGGGCGTGAACCTGTATATCATGTCCAGTATCGCCGCCGGCGTCGTCGAGCAGATGGTGATTCGCAAACACCTCAAAGAACGACAGGAACAGGAAGAAGAAACGCTGGTGCCGACGACGGCCAAGCTGGCCAAAGTTAAAAAGAAAAAACCGAAGCCGTTTTTCCGCATGGATAAATAAACAACATATTCCGGATTCGCAGTTGCTTTTATACATATCGACCGCGAATCCGGCACCGTTTTTATGTATTCACTGGATGATACCATTGCTGCGGTTAGCTCGCCGTCGCTGCTGCCCGGGCGGCCGGGACGAACTATCATCCGAATCAGCGGGGCCGGTGCATTTTCTGTTTTTATGCATCCATCTTTGACGTTTCAGTTCGGCAGCACAGAGAGTGCCGCACTGAATAAGCGGGGGATTACTGCATTTCGTGTGAAGCTTGCCTGCGGCGTTTGGGCTGACGGCAAGGCGTATTGCTTTACCGCGCCGGCATCGTACACCGGTCAGGATTTGGTCGAGCTGCATATCTGGACGGCACAGCCGGTGGTGGAGGCCATTTACGATGCCCTGCTGCAGGCGGGTATCCGTCAGGCCGGGCCGGGAGAATTTACCCAGCGGGCATATCTGAACGGCAAGATGGATTTATCGCAGGCCGAGGCGGTGATGCATATCGTCTCAGCCGGCAATGAAGGGCAGATTTCCGCCGCCCAGCGACTGTTGCAAGGGGGGCTTGCCGCAAAAATATTTCGGATTCAGGAACGCACGCTGGAACTGCTGTCATTGTTGGAAGCAGGGCTGGATTTTGCGGAGGAAGATATTGAATTCATCGGAGCACGACAGGCCTGTGAGCGGATTGGCCTGCTGTCGGAGGAAATACATCTGCTTCTGGATGGGGCAGTACGGTGCGAGGAGTTAATGGAATTGCCGTCGGTGGGGCTGGTCGGGGCGCCGAATGCGGGTAAGAGCAGCCTGATGAATGCCCTGACAGGGACCCGTCGCAGCATTGTCTCGGAGGTCGAGGGAACGACGCGGGATGTACTGACCGCCCTGCTGGAACTGCCCGGCGGAGCGTGTGTGCTGTTTGACTGCGCGGGGCTTAAAACCAGACAGGACGACATGCTGGATGAGCTGGCCCGGCAATCGGCGATTCAGGCGATTGAGGCGGCCACGGTCATCCTGTTTTGCGTGGATTTAACGGCCGACAATCTGGAAGCATCGAAGGAGATTTTCAGTCATTTGTCACGACATCATCTGATAGGCATTGCAGCCAAGTCCGATTTGATCCCATTTGAGGAATTGCCATCACGGGTCGATGTTTTGATGCACACGTTCGGCATCGACTTTCTGGCCGTTAGCAGCAAGCTCAGGGCGGGGATGGAGGCATTGAAAACAGTACTGTCCCAGGTCTTGTTATCGGCCCAGGCCGGACAAACCGAAAGCAACCGCGGAATCGCCATCAACCTGCGGCACAGACAAAAACTGCAATCGGCTCTTAAGCATCTGGCCGAGGCAGCCGAAGAAATGAATACCGGCAGGACGGAAATCGCCGCCATGCTGCTGCGCCAGGTCCACCAGGAACTGGGCGGACTGGAGCATGAGCATGTGGATGAGCGAATTCTGGATGTGATTTTTTCGAAATTCTGCATCGGGAAATAAATGCAGTTGCCGGTCAATGTTTGCAGGAATTGGCAATTGTCAATAAAGTATAGCGAAATCAGGAATTCATGGCTCAGCTTCGCATCATAACAGGCCCGCTGCGTGACACCAGTTTTGAGCTGGAAAAAGGCGGATGGGCCAAGTCGATTGGCCGGGTGGATGGTACGGATATCGTGCTGGCCGACAAGGCCATCTCACGCAAACACGCGGAGGTGTTTTATCGCGACAGCCAGTGGTTTATCCGGGACCTCGGTTCTTCTAACGGGACGTTTATCAACGAACAACGGATTACAGAGCCAATTCCTCTGAAAAACAACGATCAGATTCGCTGCGGGGCGACCGTGCTGCTTTTTGTATCCAATCAGGAATCGTGGATTCTTGACAAATCCAATAATGATAAACCCACCATCGAACTGGAGTTCAATCCGGGCGATACCATGGTGGCGATTGCCTTTGATAATCTGCAAAGCAAGCAATCCGCCCAGCAGCGACAGCGTCTGATGCAGGCTGGACAGGCGGCGTTGAATTTGTCGCATGGGATTAAGAATATCCTGCAGGCGGTCAGCACCGGGCGGGATGTCATCGATTCGGCCTTTTCACGCAATGAAATCGACCAGGCCAAAAAGGGCTGGAATATCCTGAAACGGAATCTCGAACAGATTCAAAAGCTGGTTTTGGATATGCTTAAGTTCAGTAAAGAAACAGAGTTACGTATCCAGCCCTGCCTGTTCAACCGCCTGATTGAGACCGTCATTCAGATGGCGACTCCACAGGCCCAGATGCGGTCGGTGACAGTGGCTGCTCAACTCGATGAACAAATCGGGATGGTCAATGTGGACCCGGACCGGATGCAGGATGTGATTATGAATCTGGTCTTGAACGCCATTGAGGCGGTGGAGCCGCAAAAAGGACAGGTTACGGTTTCAACGGAACTTGATATGGAACGAAGCCAAATGATCCTGCGGGTGACGGATAATGGGCCGGGAATTAACGACCTGAGCAGTCTGTTTGAACCATTCCATACCACCAAAGGCAACACCGGCATCGGATTGGGGCTGGCGATTGTCCGGAAAGTGGTTATCCATCATAAAGGCACCGTAGATGCCCAGAGCATTCCGGGGGAAGGGTCGATATTTACTGTCCGACTGCCTTATCTGCCTGTCAATACTGAAGTTGCAGAGTCTTCGCTGCAATCTCAGGCAAACTGATTCTAAAACACATGTCTAATTCCATTTACACTCTATCTATATTTGCTTGAATTATCAGCAGAAAAACTGAAACATCAGCGTTGTTTTTCTTGTCTATTCAGGTAGAATTCTCCTAAACAGATTAAAATTGCGAAGGAGTATCGATTATGTTCACAATTCTGTCAGCAATAACGGGCCTTGAACTGGTCTTTGTGTTATGTGCGCTTCTGGGAGGCGGATTGTTTATCGTCCGGCTGGTCATGATGTTTTTGGGGGCCGGACACGGCGATTCCGATGCAACGGCAATGGATTCTCCGGATGCAGGAGGAACGGACTTTCACCATGATATGTCCGACTCCTCGGATTTAAGTTTTAAGTCGCTGTCTTTACAGGGGCTTACCGCGTTTTTCATGATGTTTGGTCTGGTTGGATGGGCGATGCTGCGGCAAAGCAAGCTCCCGGCTGGCATTTCGCTGATTGGAGCAGCGGCGGCCGGGGCGGGAACCGTTTGGTTAATTAAGCAAATATTCCAATGGGCCGGCAAACTTCAATCCAGCGGCACGCTGAATCTATACAATGCCATAGGCAGCGAGGGAACTGTGTATTTAACCATCAAACCTGGCCAGACGGGTAAGGTCCAGGTTACTGTTCAGGAACGTCTGGTTGAGTTGGATGCCCGCAGTGCATCCGATGAAGAAATCAAAACTGGCGAACCCATACGAGTTATTCATATAAGCAATAATATTCTCATCGTCGAAAAGATATAACTAACAAGGCTTCTATAAGGAGGATCCTATGCATACTGATTACCTGTGGATTATAGTCATTATAGCACTGGTTGTTTTGATCTCATCGTTCTTTTTGTTCCTGGCATCGCGTTATCGCCGGTGTCCGTCGGACCAGATTCTTGTGGTATTTGGCCGCGTAGGCAGAGACCAGACCTCTCGCTGTATTCACGGCGGCGGCACATTCGTCTGGCCGCTGATTCAGGACTACTGCTACATGAGCCTGACGCCGATGACCATTACGATCCCGCTGGAAAACGCCCTGTCGCTGCAGAATATCCGCATTAACGTGCCCAGTACGTTTACCGTGGGCATCAGCACCGACCCGACAATTATGCACAATGCCGCCGAACGTCTGCTGCGGCTGATGCCCAAGCAGATTGAACAGATGGCGCAGGAAATCATCTTTGGCCAGTTGCGTCTGACGGTGGCATCGCTGACCATTGAGCAGATTAACCAGGACCGCGAGCGGTTCCTGGATGCCATCCGCAAGAATGTCGAGCCCGAACTGAATAAAATCGGTTTGTACTTAATCAACGTCAACATCACCGACATCACCGACAGCAGCCTGTATATCGAAAGCATCGGCAAGAAGGCTGCTGCCGAGGCCGTCAACACCGCCAAGGTCGATGTGGCCGAGCAGGATAAAAACGGTGCCATCGGTGAGGCCCAGGCCGGTAAAGAAAAGGCTATTCGCGTGGCCGAGAACATGGCCGAGGCCAAGAAGGGCCAGAAGAAGGCCGAAGCCGACATGCGTATTTACCTGCGTCAGCAGGAAACTCTGGCAGCCGTCGGCGAAGTGGAAGCGGACCGGGAAAAGATCATCCGTACCGCGGAAAACGAGGCGACTGCCGAAAAAGGACAGAAAAAAGCCGAGGCCGATAAGCGTATTTTCATCCAGCAGCAGGAAGCGGAGGCCGTCAAGGGAGAAAAGAAGGCCCAGGCCGAGCAGCGTATTTACGTGCAGGAACAGGAAGCACTGGCAGTTTCCGGCGAAAACAAGGCCAAGGCTGATATCGCCGCTGCTGAGGCCCTGCTGGCCATACGGCAGGCCGAAGCCCTGCAGAAAGGCGAGGTCGCCAAACGTCAGGCGGAAGTGGAAATCCAGAAGGCTCAGTATCTTGCCGAGCAGCAGCGTTTGAATGCCCTGGAAGTCGTCCGACAGGAAATCGATAAACAGAAGGTTGAAATTGAGGCCGAGGCGATTGCCGAAAAGACCCGCCGCGAGGCCAAAGGTCAAGCCGACGCGATTCTGGCCAAATACGAGGCCGAGGCCAAGGGTATCCGGCAGGTTCTGGAAAGCAAGGCGGCCGGGTACGAATCCCTGGTCAAGAGCTGCAATGGCGACGCGAAGGCGGCGTCCACCCTGCTGATGATTGAAAAACTGGAACAAATCGTCGGCAAGCAGGTCGAGGCGATCAAGAATCTCAAGATCGATAAGATTACCGTCTGGGACAGCGGCTCGGATAAAGGCAGCAGCACCTCGCAGTTTTTGTCCAGCATGATTAAGGCGATCCCGCCGCTGCAGGATCTGGCACAGATGGCCGGGGTGCAGTTGCCGGAGTATCTGGGCAAGATGGTGGACAACAAAGAAGTCGCCAAGGAAGAGGCCACGCCCGCACCATCCGGCGGTTATGTGAATGTCCAGCACAAGGGACAGGATAAGAAATAAATCATAAGGCGTAAAAAAATAAAAACCGGGAAGGATTAATTCTTCCCGGTTTTTTTATGGAATCCGACAGGCCAATTACTCCTGCGGCAGTTCGAGCATCCACTGCGATGCAAAAATCGAAAAGTCGTTGAGGTCCACGCGACCATCGTTATTCAAGTCCGCGGAATCAACCATCTGCATGAGCGGCACGAATATATAATCCTCAGTTTCGCCAATCCAGTATCCATTCTCGGGGCCGCTGCCGCCATATCCTTCCAGCAACGGTGCCGACAGGGTATCAGTCATTGGTGACGGCGACATCGCGGGTTTGTCGGATAGCGTGATGCGCATCCATATCGGACATTCAAAGGATGGATAGAACGGGTGCCAGCAGATAAACGGCGGTGTTGCGATGCGGTGGAAGCCCGGTTTTAAGTCGGTCAGCATCTGGTTGCGTACCGCCCATTCACGGGCCAGCAGGGTCTTGTCGGCGGCATCATCAGGGTTGCCGCAGGGGATGGTATCGTCCCAGTCACCATCCCGATTCCAGTCAAACCAGACATTGACATACAGCTTGTCGATGGGCTGCAGCACATGGACCAGATAATCAAACCGTGCGGGTCTGCGATGGGGCAACCGCAGCGGGATTCTGACACCGTCATCGGCCTTGTCCATGTCCGCCGCATCTTTGGGCGGAATCAGGTTGTTGGTCGGGTCCTGATCGTATCCATAGTCGGCATCGGTTTCACGGGTGAGAGCCTGCCCTAAATGGGCGATGAGGACCGGATTCCAGTGGATGGGACCATACGGCGGCAGGCCACGGAAGACGGTGGGGAATCTGGCAGGAACGACAACATCCAGCGGACCCAGCGAAGTATATGCGGTCATAGTGACATTGAAATGATTGGTGCTGTCAGGGGCATCGCCAAGCTCGGCGATGCGCTGCGGCGGCTCAATCTTCACCAGATAATCTTCCACCTCACCATTTCGAGCTGGGCCGGCATATTTCAGGCCGCCTTCCAGACTGAAACGGAAACGGGCATACGTCGGAGCATTGGTCGGGACGGCATGCGGATGCGGCGGGACATCCATCTTAAGTTCATTGGCCCCCATCGCCAGTTTTTCTGAGGCAAATATCTGTTCGGCAAAGTCGTCCCAGTCCCCATCGTTATTAAAATCAATCCAGGCATCAAGATAGCCATCAACAGAGGCCCAGACGCAGAGCTTGGCGGGCATGCCGGGAATCAGGGGACTCAGGAACTCGACACCGCCCTCATCATCGGCTCCATTGATATCATCGCCATCGGCGGCAAGGGTGGGCTGGCCATCTTTTTCAGCATCGATCTGGATGCAGTCTGCCGCCCCGCCGCAATCGAGGAGCGGATTACCCAGAAAGACAGCCGGGTCAATGTAATGCCGGGCGCCATCCCGGGCCAGTGTGGTCGGGTAACTATTGCAGCGAACCACAGTGTTGTCGTCGCAGCGAAGTTCGGGGGCATCACCAAAATCAAAACGCGGCTCGGGGGTGATTTTTACCAGATAATCTTCCACTTCGCCCTCTTCGGCAAGACCCGCATAACCCAGACCCTTTTCCGGAGCATTTGAAGAGGTAAATCGAAACCGGATATAAGTCGCAAACGGTTCGGTTTGGGTGCTGATGGGGGAGACATAAAATGTCAAATAATTGACGCCGGCAGCAAGGGCTTTGGCCTGGAAAATCTGTTCGCCAATATCGTCCCAGTCGTTGTCGGCATTGAAGTCTGCCCAGCCATACAAGAGGCCATCACAGGAGGCAATGACTTTAATCTCGGCGTCCTGGCCGGGAGTCAGCGGGCCGGCGAAAAAGACGCCGTCTTCATCATCCAGATCCTTCAAGTCATCACCGTCGGCTCCCGTCGAGGGCTGGCCGTCTAACTCGCCATCGATATACCGGCCCAGGCGAATCTGCGGATTAATCTTATGACGAGCGCCATTGGTCAGCAGCAAAGTCGGGTAGCCGCTGGGGGCAAAATCCCCATCCGGCGTATCGCCGAAATCCAATTTCGGCTGCGGGGCGGCGGCGATTGTCACCAGATAATCTTCCACCTCACCGTCTTTGGCCGGACCGTAATAATTCAATCCGCCGGCGGTACTGAAACGAAAACGCGAATAGGTATCGCGAGGCGTATAATCGGCATCACTGTAAGGCACATGGAAGGTCAGGATATTCAAATCGGTTGTCACCGGAGCACTGGTGAATATCCGTTCGCCCAGGTCATCCCAGTCGCCGTCGGCATTGAAATCAATCCAGGCATCAATGAAACCATCGACAGAAACGCTGATCTCAACGGTCGCCGTGGTACCCGGAATCAGGACCGACGGCAATTTGACGGCCTGTTCATCATCAATGCCGTTGAGATCATCGCCATCGCAAAGCAGAGAAGGCCGGCCATCCGGTTCCGGATCAATCTGGATGACGGTTAACAAGGGCGACCCCATAAACACACCCGGAACAATCCCATGCCGGGCGCCGTCACGGGCCAGGGTGGTTGGATAGGTATTGCATTTGGCGCCGGTCGCGTCGCATTTGGTTTCATCCGCATCGCCAAAATCCATAGGCCGTGTCGGGGTATCGCGTCCGTTGATGACGAACGCCATATCGGGCGGCACTGCGGTCGAGTCGGGAATCGGTCTCCAGACAGGATTGGGCGCAATCGGCCAGGCAGTCCAGAGGGGAACCTGGCCATAATGCTGGATTGCGGTTTTCCAGCCTGCCTGGGCCTGAATCGTATTGCTTTCGGCATACGGACAAAGCAGGTGCAAAACCAGCCAGTAGCGTTTGCCCTGTTCCTGATGAAACGGATTTTCAACCTCGGTGAGATTGACCTGAGAAAACCGGGTGTGGTTATCGGGGAGAAATATTTGGGATGGATCGGCATTCGCAGGACAAAGCCAGCCCTGTAAGGGGCCTTCCTGATCGAGTACTTTGATCTGAGCCTTGCCCAGCTTCCACAATGGCTGGCCCGGTGTTCCGTTTGCATCCCCATAGATGGCGACATACCAGTCCGTCACACTGTCGAGGATATTGCCTTTCCATGAAATCCAGAAATGAATCTCGGTGATCGGGCCGGTCTGGCTGCATTGGAAATCGTCGGCGATTGCAATTGGATCAAGGCACACATCCCACCCGTTCGGATTGGGCAATTGGGGATAGTGCATCTTGTGGCCATCGGTCGGGATCCAGTCTCCGAAAGCAACCATCGACAGCACAGACACCATCGCAAGTGCAAAAAAAGTCCTTTTGTTCATTGTTTAATCCTCCTGAAATGCATGTTACCGGTTTTCAAGAGAACAGCGAAGTCCATCGATGTTATGGATTACAATCCTGCAAGTGTCAAAACGAGGCTGGCATATTTTGGAACCAAGATGATTATTCTATTGATTATACCTTTCTGTGAAAGTCAAAGTCAAGCGAGATAAATAATACCGGACTGAATATGCCGGCAATGCTTTCTGGCAGATAGGAAGACTCTGTTTTTTGGAAATTGAGATTGTATTTTGCTTGGGTCCAGTTATAATTTCGGACAAATGAGGTGAAGTTGAAGGAGTATCCAAAACTCCACATAGAATAAATTTTATTCGAAACAGGAAGGGTAGATCATGATTGTCGTCAACACCGAAACCATTCCGGGCAAACGCATCAGAGAAATCAAGGGACTTGTGCAGGGCAACACCGTCCGAGCCAAGCATATCGGCAAAGACATTCTGGCCGGACTGAAAAATATCGTCGGCGGAGAATTGAAAAGCTACACCGAGCTTCTGGTGGAATCCCGTCGGGAATCGATGACCCGGATGCTGGCTCAGGCTCAGCAGCTTGGCGCCAATGCTGTGGTCAATGTGCGGTTTGCCACCAGTTCCATCACTGCCGGGGCGGCGGAATTATACGTTTACGGCACGGCGGTCATCGTCGAAGATGAGATCCCCGGCCAGGTCGTCCAGCAGGCTGTCCAGTCCGCCCCGGTGCAGCAGCACCAGCAGATGTAAAAGGAGGAGTTATGGAATCTTTGTTTTCGATTGTTTTTGCGGCGGTATTGATTCTGGTGTCGCTGGTGGTGGGCCATATCGTTGAGACACTGCATTTTCGCAAGCTGGCCCAGCAGGAACGCGAGTTTGAGTCTATGCTGGTGACCAACCTCAAGACATTTCCCCCGCAGGCGGCCCATGCCGGGGCGGTAATTGTGGTTGGTGAAGCGGTCATTGCGACCGATTATTTCAAGGTCTTTGCAGCGGGGCTTCGCAACCTGTTCGGCGGCGAGATGAAATCGTTCATCACACTGCAGAATCGCGCCCGCCGGCAGGCCACTCTGCGGATGCTGGAGGACGCCAAACGCTACGGCGCCAAGGCGGTCTGGAACGTCCGTTACGAAACCGCCACCATTCAGGGGCAGGAAAATCAGAAAGCCGGCGGTGTGGAAATCATCGCTTACGGTACTGCGCTGGTATGGTGAAAAACGACGACTATTTCGATGTTCGCAACGAGCCGTGGATGAATGAGGGGGCTTTCAAAGCCGACCCATCCGAGCGAAAGGCTCCGCCGGCGGCAGGCGGTGACGACGAACTGATCACCCGGCAGAATTCGGTGGAATATGAGCCTGCACTGACCGGAAAACTGGAGCAGCCGTATATTGGTGACTGGATTCAGGAACAAAGACAGCGATGTTCTTTGGTCGGAAACCTTGGTGTTACCCTGCTGGCAGCCCTGATTGGAGGTCCATTTGCGGTCGTCGGGGCTTTTATGGCCGGCAGGCAAACGTCGGTGGCGATTCTATACACGGTATTGTTCGCCCCGGTCATTGAAGAACTGCTCAAACAGTCGGGCATGATTTATCTGCTGGAAAAGAAGCCGTATCGATTGTTTTCGGCCATGCAGTTTCTGTTTGCCGCGTTCATTTCGGCTCTGATTTTTGCCGGCATCGAGAATCTGATGTATATTCATCTCTACGCCATGGGTGAATTGGACAATCCGGCAGACTATGCCCTGTTTCGCTGGACGGTCTGCACGGGGGTGCATGTGGTGTGTTCGATCGTTGCCTCACTGGGACTGATTCGGCTGTGGAAACGCCAGCAGGCCGACGGCCGGGTGATTGACCTGGCAGGGGCGTATCCATTTTTTGCCACAGCCATGGTGCTTCATGGCTTGTACAATCTGGTGGTCACAGTTTGGAATCCGGCGTTTTAGGCGAATCAGATCGCAAGTTCTTTAACAGCAACAACGGTTAATACGGGCGAACAGCCTCAAATACCATGGTCTCAAAATTATTCATCTCTTGATTATTCGCAACTATTCCATGTATTTCCAAATTTTTCAGATTACTGTCATCAGAATTACGGGGTGTATATTGTCGAATATCAATAAATCCGGCATCCCTCAATCCCATCTCGAGGAGTTCTCCATCATACAGAAACTGATGCCCCCAATTATGAAAAGCGTTATTAATTACAATCGACGGTTTATAGACAGATACGCGGATGGACTTATCTGTAATCCATTTAATATACTCTTGAGCAAGAGGATTAGCATAATCATGATAGAGTCCCAGCAACACTTCAAGATTAGGGGTTGCAATCCGGATTTTCCCCCCCGGTTTCAGCACCCGAAAGCATTCATTCAGCATCATGCTCCCCTGCTGTCGGGTAAGATGTTCGATTAAGTGCTCAGAAAACACATACTCAAACACACTATTGTCGATTGGAAAAGGGGATGCTGCATCCATATAATAAATGGTATCAAGCTGAGGTTTCAAGTCTGTATTGAACCATCCATCCACCGCTATCGTTCCCGCCCCTATTATCAATTTAGGAACTGAATTATACTGGAGGTAAAGATCCAAGGCACGACGCATCGCCTTTTTTTTAAACCTCAGTTTAATTTTTTCGATATCATCAAAAAAACCGGATATGGTACTTGCATTCTTAAAATACCAGAGAAATTTCATTGTACTCCCATTACTTGTACAAACATCCTGCCTGGTTTACCTCTACGGAATACCTTTATTTCTAAGCCTATTGAGTTCAATTTAATATAGTTTTTATCGCATATTTAAATCAACCCGTCAAGCGATTTGTTGACAAACCGTCTTTGCCCTCTTTAGACTTGTGTTGGTATATATATGTAAACAAGAGAGTTACAATTATTCCTTATACCCGCCATAGCCAGTCTTTTTTATATCAATATTTAAAAAAAATACTTGCAATCTCACATTAGGTTGTTATAATTCCTGGTTTCCTATTGAGATAATAAATGGAGATAGAGATTATGAAAAAAGATATTCATCCGACGTATCAGGTCGTGAAGGTTCGTTGCGGTTGCGGCAATACCTTTGAGACCCGTAGTACAGCCAAAGAGATTCACGCTGAAATTTGCTCGATGTGCCACCCGTTCTACACCGGCAAGCAGAAATTCGTTGATACCGCCGGCCGTATCGAACGGTTCCAGAAGAAATTCGGACAGAATTACTTCACCAAGAAAACCGACAAGAAGTAGCGACTTATTCAGTACAATTCTTGCGCTGTCGAACGTAATTTACAGATTACGGAAGGCAGCGCAATTTTTTTGTCTCCACCCAACCTCCAATAATTCCTAATACGAGTGAAATTCTATGGATCCAATCAATCAGGCTATTCTGGGTAAACTCGACCAGCTTGACAAGCGTTATATCGAGATTGAAGAGCAAATTGCCCAGCCGGATGTGGTCTCCAATGCCCAGAAGCTGATTCCGCTGACCCGGGAACAGGGCAAACTGCGTCCGATGGTGGACAAATACCGGCAGCTTCGAGAATTGCTGCGCCAGGCCGAGGATTCCAGGGCCATGTCTGAGGATCGAAGTGCTGACCCGGAACTGCGGGATATGGCTCGGGAAGAAACCGCGACCTTAACTCAGAAGGCCGATAAACTGCTGGAAGAAATCAAGGACAGGCTGGTGATGGCCGAGGATGATGCTATTGATTCGGTAATTTTTGAAATTCGTGCCGGCACCGGGGGCGAGGAAGCGGCCCTGTTTGCCCGCGATCTGCACAATATGTACACCCGGTACGCCGACAAGATGGGGTGGAAGGTTGAAACCATGGATTTTTCCACCACCGATAAAGGTGGCTTTCGTGAAATAGTATTGACCATCAGCGGCCCGGGCGTCTGGGCGCATTTAGGCTATGAAAGCGGCGGGCATCGCGTCCAGCGCGTCCCGGAAACCGAATCGCAGGGACGCGTGCATACTTCAGCGGCGACGGTAGCGGTTCTGCCCGAGCCGGAAGAAGTCGATATGGACATCAAGCCGGATGATGTGATCGAAAATGTCAGTTGTGCCGGCGGGCCGGGCGGGCAGAATGTCAATAAAGTCGCCACCGCCATCCGGCTGGAGCATATCCCGACCGGAATTGTCGTCAGTATGCGTGATGAACGCAGCCAGCACAAAAACCGGGCCAAGGCATGGCGAATTCTCCGCAGCCGTGTATTTGAATTTTATCAGAAAAAGGCCCAGGCCGACCGCTCGCAGCAGCGCAAGACCATGATCGGCTCCGGCGACCGTTCCGAACGCATCCGCACCTATAATTTCCCGCAGAACCGGCTGACAGACCACCGGATTAATCTGTCGCTATACAGCCTCGATAGGATTATGATGGGTGAAATTGACGAGTTGATTACCGCACTGAAGGACTACGACAAGCAGCAGCGGCTGGAAAACTTCGCGTTGTAAAGCCGGCCATTCAGGCCCTCAGAAACGATTTCTATGATTATTCTGGTCACAGGTGTAGTGGGAATTGACAAAAAGCGGTATCTGGCCGATGTCTGCGAACTGGCCCGGAGCCGCGGCAGGGATATTCTGTTGTGCAATGTCGGCGACATGATGTATGCCGAGGCGCCGGATATCGCACCGGGGCGGATTCTGGATATTTCACTTCAGCGGCTGCATTCGCTCCGCCGCAGCGTCTTTAAAGATATCATCACCAAAGCTCAGGATCATGAGCATATTATCGTCAATACCCACGCGACGTTCCGCTGGCGGCACGGGTTGTTTCCGGCGTTTGATTTTTACCAGATTCGTCAGCTCAACCCGGATTTGTATATCTGCATGATTGACAGCATCGAACCGCTGCATGTGCGGCTGACCGCAGAACATCATATTCGTCACTCGCTCAAGGACCTGATGGTCTGGCGCGAGGAGGAAATCCTGGCCACCGAGATGATGCAGAAAGGCACCAGCGAAAATATCCCCTGCTATTGTCTGGCCCGCGGCCCTGAACAGGGCACGATTGAGACCTTTTATCGACTGGCCTTTGAACCGTGGCGGAAAAAAGTCTATCTGAGCTTCCCGATGACGCATGTCGCCGGACTGCCGCAGACGCTGGCCGAGATCAATCGCTTCCGGGCGGCCATGAAGGAGCAATTCATCTGTTTTGATCCCGGCGACCTCGAAGAGGCGTACCTGCCGTATTACGCGGAACAGGCCGCCAGAGAAGGCCGAAAAGGCATTGAAATGGAAGTGCTGGGGAAACAACTCTGTCTGGAGGTGCAGGAAATCCGCCAGATTCACCGCGACATCAACAGCCAGATTTACGCCCGCGATTTTGCCCTGATTGACCAGGCCGACCGGATTATCAGCTTTATCCCCGCCCTGCCGGATGGCCGGGCCGCGATTTCCAGCGGCGTGGAACGGGAACTCCAGCACGCCCACGAGGCCGCCAAGGATGTGTACGTCATCTGGACGGCACCGTCGGACCCGAGCGTCTTTGTCACCCAGACGGCCACGCGGGTCTTTAAAACCGCTGATGAAGCGATTGATTACTTCACACAGGAAAATCGCAGCGCTGAAAAACTGCTGTTTTAATGGAACAAGAAAAACCATGCAGAAACCCACGACAAAAACCGAATTGGCCAAATATATCGACCACACCCTGCTGAATCCGACGGCAACCGAGCAGCAGATACGCCAGCTTTGTGCCGAAGCCGTACAATATGGCTTTTACAGTGTCTGCGTGATGCCGCGCTGGGTGGATTTATGTGCGGAAATACTGCATGACGCAGGCGTAAAAGTCTGTACCGTGACCGGCTTTCCAATGGGGGCTGATTATCCGCGAGTCAAGGCATTCCAGGCCGATCTGGCGATTGCGGCCGGGGCGGACGAAATCGATATGGTTGCGGATTTGGCAGCGATTATTGCGGGGGATGAAAAATACTTGTTGAACGAAATCCGGACCGTACTGCGTCCGTGTCAGTCCGTCCGACCGTTTGTGACATTGAAGGTTATTATCGAATCAGCCACGCTGACGACTGACCAGATTATATTCGCCTGCAGAACCGCACAGGCCGCGGGGGCGGATTTTGTCAAGACCAGTACCGGGCTGCATCCGGCCGGGGGAGCCACAGCCGAACATGTACAGCTTATGGCACAGTCGGCCCCGAAATGCAAAATCAAGGCCGCCGGCGGCATTCGAACCGCCGCCGATGCCCTGGCCATGATCCAGGCGGGCGCATCCCGCATCGGGGCCAGCAAATCCATCGACATCATCCAGGGCTTTGAGCCGGCCGCATCGCAGACATGACCGCCGCAGCTTCCGAACCGATCGCATGTCGCATCCATATCCGGCCGGTCGTCGGGGATGTCGCCCTGCTGTCGCTGGGGCGGATTATATCCCGGCAACCCGACCCCGCCATTCTGGGCGGCAATTGGTCCGTCGAGGGCTGCAGTTTGTTTTGCGCCTGTCCTGTTGATGGCTTTACACTTCGTGACGGTTCGCATCTACTGGAAAAACTGCAAACGGCCCTTGCAAAATATCGCTTAGAAACCGCCTCTTTATCCAATTCCATTCCCCTGCCGGGTTGGATTGGGTATTTTTCTTACGACCTTGGACGACATCTGGAATGTGTTCCCAATCATGCCAAAGACGATCTCCGGATACCGCTCATCCATCTGGCCTTTTACGATGCGGTCATTATCTATAACCACAACACCGGGCAGACCTGCCTTGCAGCGCTGGAATATATGGGACAGAAAGAATCCGTCGAGCATAAATTCGCCCGGCTGGAACAGTGGGTTGCCCAGTCGCAGGAGCTGATTCTTGAGTTGCCGCCGCGACTGCCGCGGACCGACACATCCAAACCGGCTTTTCAGACGAATATGACGCAGGCCCAGTATATGCAGTCGCTGGAGCGGATTGGCCAACATATTCTAGACGGCGATGTGTATCAGATTAATTTTTCGCAGCGGTTTGAGTGCCCTTTCCGGGCCGATCCGGCAACGCTTTTCCTGTGGCAGAATACGTATAATCCCAGCCCTTACGCAGCTTACCTGGCGACCAATGAGCGGGCCATCGTCAGTGCCTCACCGGAGCTGTTCCTGCAGATTCGCGGACAGGACATCCTGACCCGGCCCATCAAGGGGACACGACCGCGTCGTATGTGTGAATGCGGTCAGGACGCCGTCGAATTCAATCGCAGGCACTATGAGGAACTCCTGCACAGCGAAAAAGACAAGGCCGAACTGATGATGATTACCGACCTCCAGCGCAACGACCTGGCCCGCATCTGCATCCCCGGCACGCGCCATGTCCGGCATCCTCGCAAGATTGAGGCCTACCCCACCGTCTTTCACGCATATTCGGAAGTCGCAGGCACCCTGCCTCGGGCAAACGACCCGACGCTGTTCTGCGATATCCTGCGAGCGACATTCCCCGGCGGCTCCATTACCGGCGCCCCGAAAATTCGCGCCATGCAGCTTATCGAAGAACTCGAACCGACCCGTCGCGGGGTCTATACCGGCTGCATCGGGCATATCGGCATTAATTTCGACGCCACCCTGAATATCGCCATTCGCACCATCGTTGTTCAGGATGGCCGGGTTTATGCCCAGACCGGCGGCGGCATCGTCGCCGACTCCGACCCGCAGGCCGAATGGGACGAAACGCTGGTCAAGGCCGGGGCCTTACTCGACTGTATCCGGGCCGTCGGCCAGTGCGAAACCTGTTAACCAATCACCGCTTTTTGCTGGTTTTTTGTCGTCATTTTAGTATATTAATTCTATTCAGCACAAAGGATTAGGATATGAATCAGATATTTCTCAACGGAACCATCGTACCCGCCGAACGGGCCGGAATCGCCACCACCGACAGCTCGTTTTTGTTCGGCATGGGTTTGTTTGAGACCATGCGGGCGGTCAACGGCAGGGTCTTTCGCCTCGACGACCACATCAACCGGATGCTGGCCAGTGCCGCAGCCCTGTCGATTCCGTTCGGGTATTCGGCGGAATATATTCAGGAGGCTGTCACGCGGCTTTTGGAGGCCAACGAACTCACAGACGCCCGGATGCGGATGACGCTGTCCAGCGGGCCGGTGTCCGATACGGAAAATATCAAAGGAACGCTGTTGATTACGGCGGCGCCCTTTACTCCCTATCCGAAAGAGTATTACGAAAAAGGGGTTCGCGTCACCCTGACCAATTTTCGTCAGAATCCCATGGATCCCACCTGCGGCCACAAGACGACCTGTTACGCCCCGCGACTGATGGCATTGAAACAAGCCCATGAAAAACTGGCCGCCGAAGCCGTGTGGTTTACCACCGAAAACAAGCTGGCCGAAGGCTCCATCAGCAATATCTTCCTCGTGAAGGACAAGACCCTGCTAACCCCGCGCGAGGAAACCCCTGTCCTGCCCGGCATCGCCCGCAAGACCGTCCTGGAACTGGCGGACAAGCTCAAGATCAAAACCGAACAGCGGGATTTGAGCATCCACGACCTGCTGGCCGCCGAAGAGGTCTTTCTGACCAACGTCATCATGACCGTGCTGCCGGTGACCGCTATCGAATCACACACCGTCGCCGAAGGCAAAGTCGGCCCCATCACCCGGCAACTCACCGAAGCATATGAAGACTTATTAAAATAAGGAGCTGAATCTATGGACATTTTTTGGAACATGAACCAGCGATGGCTTGCCATGAAAGCAGAGAAAGCTGCTGAGGATGCAAAGGTCAAAGCGAATGACACCAATCTCCATTTGATTCGATTGGAAGAAAAGGTCAATCATCTGGCCTTGAAGTGCCAGGCCTTGTGGGAATTGGTCAAAGAGCAAACACAACTGACGGACATGCAGATCGCTGAACGCATCAGCGAAATCGACATGCGGGATGGCGTGGCGGACAGGAAAATCACCCAGGGACGCCGCAAATGCAGCGACTGCGGACGGGCCATGGGTCCCGGTTACACGCAGTGCCTGTTCTGTGGCGCCCCCATGCACGGGGCGGAAATATTTGAGCCGTAATCGTATTAATCGCCAATTCGAATAAAAATATCAATTTTAGCCCCGGCGGGGCAAAATAAAATAGCCGGGCGTGTAAACGCCCGGAAAGGAGCACTAAAACATATTAACCCCGCAGGGGTGACACAAAAAGGAGCCGTTCAATGTCTTATACCAGCCTGAACTATCATATTGTGTTCTCCACAAAGACCCGAAAACCGTTTTTTAATGATGAAGAAATTCAGGCCGTATCCAGATATATTGGAGGCATCCTCAAAAATCGCAAAGGATGTCTGTTTCTGGGCAATGGCATCTCCAACCATATCCATTTACTCTGTTCACTGCATCCGGAAAGCAACCTCTCGGAAATCGTAAGAGCCGTAAAAGCCAATTCTTCACGGTGGATTCATGAAACCTATCCGCATCTGGCCACCTTTGACTGGCAGGATGGCTACTCAGCATTTTCTGTCTCCTATTCCGGTCTGGAAAAGGTATCACAATACATTCGCGGACAGCAGGAACATCACAAAAAGATGACCTTTGAAGAAGAATTGCTTTTGCTGCTGAAAAAGCATAAAATGCCCATCAAACCGGAGTATGTGTTTGGATAAGGTATCGCCCCGTTGGGGCTTAGGGAGTGTGGCGAGATCGCTTTCCGGGCGTTCCCACGCCCGGCTATTGTAACAAACCCCTCCGGGGTAAAAACAGAAAAACATGCCTTTTCGACGATTGGAACTATATATGAAATGAACTAAAAAGTCCAAATACAAAATGGATTATCAGAATAATTAGAAAAAATAATCTTAACCACAACCCTTTCGGAGTAAAAAATAAGCCGGAGGTCTGGCATAAAATAGCCGGGCGTGGAAACCGCCGGTTGATTGCAAAAAACAAATAAAACCCCATCGGGGCGACACAACAATCAGGACAAAACTTATGAAACTTCAACACATTATCGATGCCGTCGAAACGATTGCCCCGCGGAAGCTGGCGCAGAGCTGGGACAATGTCGGCTTTCTGGTCGGCGATGCAAAACGGAATATCAAAAAAATCTTAGTCACCATCGACACCACCCAGGCGGTGGCCGATGAGGCGATTCACTTCGGGGCGGATTTAATCCTGGCCTATCACCCAGTCATCTGGGACGGTCTCAAACGCATCACCGCCGACGGTGCTACCGCCCCCATCTATCAGCTCATCCGCAAAAATATCGGCGTCTATTCCATCCATACCTCGCTGGATACCGCAGCCGGCGGAGTCAATGACGCCCTGGCCGAGATACTGAGCCTGACCGACACCCGGCCGCTGGGCGATTTCGTGGACGACCCAGCCGGGCCGCAGTATAAGGTCGTCACCTTCGTCCCCGCCGACAGTGTTAACAAAGTCGCCGACGCCATGTATGCCGCAGGGGCAGGAGCCATCGGCAACTACTCCCATTGCGGTTTTATGACCAATGGTATCGGGACATTCCAGCCCCTTAAAGGAGCCAATCCGGCCATTGGCAAAATAGGTAATATCGAGCGAGTCGCCGAAGTCCGCCTCGAATCCGTCGTCCCGGCCGGCAAAGTCCGCCAGGTTATTGCCGCCCTGCGAAAAAGCCACCCCTACGAGACCCCGGCCTTTGATGTCTTCCGCCATTACGATGTCGAGGGCAAGCTGGGGCTGGGCCGGATTGGTAAACTGGGCAAGCCCATGACCATTGAGCAAATCCTCCGCCGGGTCAAAACCATCACCGGCGCCAAAGCCGCAGGCATCATCGGCCCGCAAAAACGGCTGGTCAAGACCGCCGCCGTCTGTGCCGGGTCGTGCAGCAAGCTGATTTTTGATGTTATTAACGCGGATTGCGACCTGTACCTGACCGGCGAACTGAAACATCATCAGGCCCTTGCTGCATCCGAGGCGGGATTGACCTGTATCTGCCTGTCGCACAGCGTTTCGGAGCGTTTTGCACTGAAAAAATTGGTAAAGCAATTGCAAAAACAGCTCGTTGGCGTCACAATACGCCAAAGTACCAAAGACGCTGACCCATTTGTTTGGAAAAGGATATGAGCGACCAAAAGCAACCTACGCAGCAGCAAGAAGAGTCGACACAACAGCAACCCTGCCAGCCGCAGGAACAGGACATAACAAGTCTGAATATGGAATTGCCCGCAGATATCGCCGAAACGGATTCTGCCAAACAAAGCCAATTTTCGGAAGCGGATGCAGCAGAGCAAGTGCAGATTCAGGACTTAGAGACACCGGAATTGACACCATCCACTACTGAGCAGGAGCAAGTTGCCGCCGGCCAGCCGGATATTACCGAGCCAGTCATGGAAACCGCACCCGAAGCGGCTGGCTCCGAGGAGGAAGCCGCAGAAGACGAGCCGGATGATGAGCCTGAGCTGATTGAGGGCGAATTTGATACGACGCTCGAGTCGGTTGTGGAAGCGATTCTGTTTGCCAGCGATGAGCCGGTCAGCCTGCAGAAGCTGGTGGAAATTGCCGAGGCCGGTTCGGTCAAGACCATCCGCAAGGCTGTCAAGGCACTGAATAAGAAGTATCGGCTGGGGCGGTTTTCGTTCCGGATTGAGGAACTGGCCGGGGGCTACCAGATGATGACGCTGTCGTGCTTTAATCCGTGGCTGACCAAGCTGATTAAGGTGCGGTCGGATAACAAGCTGTCGCCGGCCCAGTTGGAGACGCTGGCGATTGTCGCCTATAAGCAGCCGATCATCCGGGCGGATATCGAGGCCATCCGCGGCGTGGCCACCGGTGAAGTCATTCGCAACCTGATGTATAAGGGGCTGGTCAAAATCGTCGGCCGGGCGGAAATCCTCGGGCGGCCGATGCTGTACGGCACCACCAAAAAATTCCTCGACATCTTCGGCCTGGCCAGCCTCAAAGATCTGCCCAAGATCGAAGAATTGAAAAATCCGGAGAAAGGATCGTAATCTGATTTTCCTTAGCAGAAGGACTTGTAATGCCTGTCAGTTCACAACAACTGGAAATATGGCTGAATTCTGATGAAAATGAACATCTGGAGTTTAAAAAAGCTCAAGACGGATTTTCTACCGAAGAGCTTTTGAAATATTGTTGCGCCTTGGCCAACGAAAAGGGTGGCGTATTAATTTTAGGGATTTCAGACAAAAAACCCCGCCAGATTATTGGCTCTAAAGCTTTTCAGGATTTAAATAAAACAAAAGAACAATTATCCACTTTGGCTCTTCGAATAGAAATTAGCGAATTGATCTATCAAGACAAACGCGTTCTCGTTTTTGAAATACCGTCACGCCCCCTTGGTGTTCCAAGGAAAGTTAATAATGTTTACTGGATGCGACGCGGCGAATCTCTGGTTGCAATGACAGAAGATATGCTGCAGCGGATTTTTAACGAAGCCGTCCCAGATTTCTCAGCAACAGTTTGCGGCCAAGCCACATTTGATGATTTATCAGTGGATGCTATTGAAGAATTCCGCAAAAGATGGGAACAGAAATCCGGCAATTCGATATTAAAACAATCGACCCCATGGCAATTACTGCATGATGCTGAGCTGGTCCACGAAAACGGAATTACTTATGCAGCTTTAATTTTATTTGGAAAACGCAGTTCACTTGGAAAACTACTGTCTCAAGCCGAAGTTGTATTTGAATATCGCTTCAATAAGACCGCAGGTCCTGCAAATCAGCGAGTTGAATTTCGCGAAGGTTTTTTCCTGTATTATGATAAATTATGGGAATTGATCAATCTGCGAAATAACCTTCAGCACTTTCAGGACGGCTTGTTTATGCGAGACATTCCCACTTTTAGTGAAAGAACCATCCGAGAGGCTGTTTTAAATGCTGTCAGTCACCGAGATTATCAACATCCCGGCTCTGTGTTTATTCGTCAATATGAAGACCATATTCGAATCGAAAGTCCAGGCGGATTTCCTCCGGGGATAACACCTGAAAACATTCTGGATCGTCAGTTGCCTCGCAACCGCAGAATTGCGGAGACTCTTTCTAAATGCGGCCTGGTGGAACGTTCCGGCCAAGGAGCAAACCGAATGTTCGAGGAATCTATCACGCAGGGAAAGGATGCGCCGGATTTCACTAATTCTGATCCCTATGTTGTTATCCTCTCGCTTGATGGAAAAGTTCACAACATCGACTTTATAAAATTCCTTGAAAAAATATCACGCCAACGCAATCGATTGTTTTCTTCCTCAGAACTGGTGGCATTAAACTTAATCCAGAAAGACAAAATACTTCCAGAGCACATTCAACCAGTTCTCAATTTACTTAAAGAAGAAGGAGTAATCGAATCCACTGGTCGTAAAAAATTTATTCTAAATAGGAACTTTTATACTATTGCCCGCCAAAAAGGTGTTTATACACGACGAAAAGGGTTGGATCGGGAAACGAATTGCCAACTTCTTTTAAAGCATATTCGTGACAATGCAGAAACAGGCAGCAAACTGAATGAATTAATGCAGGTTTTACCTGCCCTAACCATGAGACAAGTACAAGGTCTTCTAAAAAGATTAGAAAGACAGGGTAAAATCGCAAAAAAAGGAAAAACCAATGCGGCATTATGGTTTCCGTTCGCGGTAGAAAACCCAAAGATTACGTGTAATTGCGTGTAATTACGTGTAATTACGTGTAATTACGTGTAATAGCATCTTCCGTCAATAGTAATATATGTATAACAAAGACAACAACTTATGAATTTCTTTGAAATTTTAGATAATATATCAGATGGCGTATATAAAACAATACCAACATCGGCAATACTGCACCGACATTGTCTTTATAAGGAGCTGATTGTGAAAAAGAAAAATTATTCCAAGCGTGCTATTGCTGCTGCAAATATATTTCTGGCAAATTTTCATTTAACTGTCGAACATCTGACGGAAGCTCAGAAGCAATCGGTTCTGCATTATGTTAAATTGAAAAGAGGCACGTATTGGATATTACCCCTATCCATTCTCTGCAGCTCAATTTTTATTTACATTGCATGGTGCATGTATTCGTTAGCTCAGGAATGGATGCAAATGATTTTAATTCCACCAACAACTGCTGATGCTTCTTTAGTAAATAGTTTTGATTTAATGCTTAAATTCGGCATTTTAATTGGAGAAAAATTATGTTGTGGCATTATGATGTTGGCCTTCCTGCCAACCCATTTTTTTACTATGAGAGTTCAAAAGAGAACATTGGATGCCTTTCTCTGCAATATCAAACCTGTTACTAATGACCAAACCGTCTAACATCCAGTTTCATAAAAGCCTGCTGCAATGGTTTGATACCGCTGCACGGGACTTGCCGTTTCGTCGGACTAAGGACCCGTATTGCATCTGGCTGAGCGAAATCATGCTGCAGCAGACGCAGGTTAAGACGGTCATCCCCTATTATGAACGCTTTCTGAAAAAGCTGCCGACGGTGCAGGCACTGGCGGGGGCAAAGCTGGACACCGTATTGAAACTCTGGCAGGGGCTGGGCTATTACACCCGCGCCAAGTCGCTGCATAAGGCCGCTAAAGTAATCGTCGAACACCACGGCGGGCAATTCCCGCAGGATTTTGAAGCCATCCTCGCCCTGCCCGGCATCGGCCGATATACCGCCGGGGCAATCGGCAGTATTGCCTTTGGCCTGCGAAAGGCTGTGCTGGACGGCAACGTCATTCGCGTCCTGTGTCGGCTCTATGCGATTCAGAACAATCCTGCGGATGCAAAGACCCGCGACCGCTTATGGCAGATCGCCGAAGAGCTTCTGCCCAAAGACCGCTGCGGCGACTGGAATCAGGCCCTGATGGAACTGGGATCGGAAATCTGCACGCCGAAAAATCCGCAGTGCCTGATCTGTCCGGTACGCGAATTCTGTCAGGCCCTAAAGCAAAATCTGCAGGATGTGCTGCCGGTGCGAAAAAAGGAAAAAAAGACGCCGCATTATACGGTCGTCGTCGCCCTGATTACCAATGACGCTGGGAAAATCCTGATTGATAAGCGCAGGCCCGAAGGCTTTCTCTGCGGGCTGTGGGAATTGCCCGGCGGCAAGAAAAAACAAGGTGAGACCCTCACCGCCGCCGCGGAACGTGAAGTCCTCGAAGAAACCGGCCTGACGGTCAGGGCAGGCAAAAAACTCTGCGTGGTCAAACATGCCTATTCGCATTTTTCGGTGACACTGCATACCTACGCTTGCGAGCCTGTCGGCGGAAAAGCCAAGGCCATCACCTGCGATGCCGTCAAATGGGTCAGTCCGAAAGACTTAGACAAGTACGCCTTCCCCGCTGGTACATTGAAAATCTTCAGCGCATTAAAAAAGGCAGGCCACAGCCTGCCTTGATTGTCAGTCAAATCGATTTGCCAACCATTAAATGCCATACACCGGCTTGAGCTGTTCTTCGGTGGGCATCGTCTGGTAGCGCTCGCCTTTGGGGCCGGTATAAGAGCCGTCCGCGTTGCGGGTCAGCCGCACGGGCGTCTGCGAGCCATTGGGATTGGTCAGCCAGATGGTCACGGTATTCTGGTCGGAAGCTGATGACGCCGCGGGGGCCTTCCTGGCCTCATCGGCCTTTTTCGCATCGGAGCTATCCATCACGCCGCCAATAATACCGCCGGCCAATGCACCCACACCAGCACCAATTAAAGTTGCCTCGGTATTGCCGCCAGCCACCTGACCGATGGCCGCGCCGGCACCTGCACCGACCAGCGTTCCGGTTTGCCATTTCTTTTCGCAACCACTTACCAATACAGAAGATGCAGCAACACTCAAAACCAATACACACATTACGCTATTTTTCAACATCTTAAATCTCCAGAATTATTTCGTTCCATTAACTAAGACGATTATCCCCTTTCTTTTGTTACTGTCAAGCGCAATCGCAGGTTCAGTCTTGTCAGAAGCGTCCGAACCACTTATACTTATCGCCATTAAATAAGCATAGAACTCGAATTGGAGATACACAATGAAACCCACTTTGGTAATCCATGGGGCGGCTGGACGCGTGGGCCGTCGCATATTGGCATTGGCAGTTGAAGAGCAGGTTTTCCAGATCGTCGGAGCAGTTGACCACCCGGCACATCCGGAATTAGGCAAAGATGCCGGAGTTTTGGCCGGGGTAGCACCGATCGGCGTTAATCTGGATAAATCTTTCCCACAAAAAGCCTCCGTCGTGATCGACTTTTCCCTGCCCCAGGCGGCCGCAGAAACCATAAGCTGGGCGGAAAAATCGGGTACTGCGTTAGTTATGGGTACAACGGGTCTGGATAATACCCACATGGACCTGCTCAAAAACGCCGCCCGGAAGATTGCTATTGTGCAGGCAACCAATATGAGCCTCGGGATGAACCTGCTGTTCAGCATTGTCGGCAAGGTCGCGGAGGCTCTGGGGGCCAATTACGATATCGAAATTACCGAAGCCCATCACCGATTTAAGAAAGATGCCCCGAGCGGCTCGGCCCTGTCGCTGGCCAAGAGTATCTGCCAGGCCACCGGCCGGGACTTCCCGGGCTGTCTAGTCCATGGTCGCGAAGGCAAAGAAGCCCTGCGTCAGGGCGGCACCATCGGCATGCACGCCATTCGCGCAGGCGACATCGTCGGCCAGCATTCAGTAATCTACAGCACCATCGGCGAAACAATTACCATTTCGCATAACGCCCACAGTCGGGATACCTTTGTCGGCGGTGCACTGCGGGCGGCCAACTGGATACTGACTCAGAAGCCTGGCCTGTACACAATGCAGCATGTGCTGGGGCTGGCTTAGTATTTGCTATAATCTGAAACGATATTATTGCGATACAGATTCGACCTACTATACAATAAGGAAAACAGGATATGGATATCTTTGAAATTGATGGGCCGGTTCGGTTGTCCGGCACGATTGATGTGGCCGGGTCCAAAAACGCCACACTGCCGATTATGGCCGGGGCGCTGCTGGCAGCAGGCAAGACGGTCATCGAAAACGCCCCCAATCTGGCCGATATCGCCAGTTTTCAAACCATCATGCACAGTCTGGGCGTTCCCACCAGTCGGGATGAAAACGGCGGCCTGGTCATCAACGCAACCACTATCGAGCGGCCTGTGGGCGAATACGATCTCGTCCGCAAGATGCGGGCCAGTATCTGTATTCTTGGCCCGCTGCTGACCCGGTGCGGGCAGGTGAAAGTCTCTATGCCAGGCGGCTGCGCCATCGGCGACCGTCCCGTGGATATCCACCTGCGAGGTCTCAAGGAGCTGGGAGCCCAGATTCACCTTGAAAACGGCTATATCGTTGCGTCCGCCCCGCCCGGCGGCCTCCGCGGCAAGCAAATCTTTCTGGGCGGGCCGTTCGGCTCGACCGTGCTGGGTACCGACAATGTCATGATGGCGGCCTGCTTAGCCAAGGGCACCACCGTCATCGAATCGGCGGCCTGCGAGCCGGAAGTCAGCGACCTGGCGAACTTTCTCAACCAGATGGGCGCCAAAATCACCGGCATCGGCTCGCCGCGGCTGGTCATCGAGGGTGTCAAAGAACTGCGTCCGATTCACTACAAAGTCATCGGCGACCGCATTGAGGCCGGTACATTTATGGTTGCAGCAGGCATCACCGGAGGCAATCTCCATATCCGCAACTGCAATATCAATGATATGGTGGCCGTGGCGGATCGTCTGAACAATATGGGTGTGGATATCGAACCTGCCGTCGATGGATGTGTCGTCAGCCGCGAAGGCCCGATTCTCCCGGCCGACATCACCACCCAGCCGTACCCCGGCTTTCCCACCGACCTGCAGGCTCAGTTTATGGCGATGCTGGCTCTGGCCCGCGGCAACAGCGTCATCACCGAAAAAATCTATCCCGACCGCTTCCTGCATGTGGCCGAGCTGAATCGTATGGGCGCCAATCTCCGCAAGGAAGGCCCCAGCGTGTTCATTCCCGGTGTGGACCGCCTGATTGCGGCACCGATTATGGCCTCCGACCTGCGCGCCTCGGCTGCCCTGGTACTGGCAGGCATGGCCGCTTACGGCACCACCGTCATCAACCGCGTTTATCACATCGACCGCGGTTATGAGAAAATCGAAGAAAAACTCAATCTGGTCGGCGCCCGCATCCGCCGCAAAAACACCACAACCAAGGCGGAATAAATCCAAAACAAAATATCTTATCGTAATACGTTCACGCAGCCTTGCACCCTTGTGCAGGGCTGCGTTGATGTTAAGGCTTTGTTAAATCCCCCAATCCGCTGATATCGCTTTTTGTTGTTTTCAGACTGGAAATAGGGGGATACTCTGTCGTATAATGGTCTCGGTTTTAATCTGGAGATAAGACGATGAACTTTTTCGATGTAGTCAGGAAACGGCATTGCTATCGGGCGGCATTCAAGGATGTCCCGGTCGCACGGGAAGATTTATACAAAATCGTTCAGGCCGGGCTGGACGCCCCATCCGGCAAAAATGCCCAGACGACGGAATTTGTAATTGTCGATGAACCATCGCTGGTCCGACAGATTGCCAAACTGCACCCGGCCAACAAGGCCATGCAGCAGGCACAGGCCTTTGTCGCCTGTGTGCTGGATAAACATCCGGAAGCCATCTATGAAGGCTTTGCCTTTCAGGTCGAGGATTGTGCCGCGGCCGTGGAAAATATGCTGCTGGCGATTACGGCCCTGGGCTATGCGAGTGTCTGGATCGATGGCTGGCTGCGGCTGGAAGGTCGGGCCGAAACCATCGGACAAATGCTGGGGCTGCCCGACACCAAATACGTCCGCATCCTGCTGCCGATCGGAATACCCGCCGAAGAGTATAAATCCCCGGCAAAAAAACCGTTTGAACAGCGGGCGTGGTTTAACCGTTATGGTAAAGTCTGAGTGAGGCCGATGACAACCAAACTGCCCGAAGGTCGGACGCCGCGATGCCCGGTATGCGGCTCGAATAATGTGGCATGGATTTTATACAGCCCCGTCGAGATGAGTGACGAGCTGGCGATGATGATTCAGACCAAAAAAATCGTTCTGCGCCCGGCAGAACAGTCCCCCGCGAACAAGACATACTACTGCCATCACTGCGGTTACACCTGGTAGCCGCAGCGATGGACAGCTTATTTCAATTCGTTACGAAAAGCTCTTGCGAACATTGACCCTGCGGCCGGCCCGACGTTTGCGGGAATGAATCGCGCGGCCCTTTTTGGTGCTCTGGCGAACCAGAAAACCCTGTCTGCGAGCTCGTTTACGAAGACTTTTGCTATGATTTTCCACGGTTAATTCTCCTGACACTTAAAAGTCGAGTCAATATACTACTTAAAATATCCCGAATCTATTAAAAACAGAGGGGAAATTATAGCGATAAATGGACGAATTTCAATCAAAAAGTGAAAATTTGGAAAATTATTCAGACAATAAATGGCTTAGTATGTCGCATATTAATAAATATACACCCTATCCCTGCCCGCCAAAAACAAATATCATTACAGGTCAAAATTATAACACCCAGCAGTATTCCTGCCGGTCCAGTCCGCAGGTCATCCATTGGGAGGCCAGAATTGCCAGGTCGCCGATATCGACTTTACAGTCCTTGTTAAGGTCGGCGGCCGGCGGATTCACGCAGCTTGCACATGGCCCGTCATAGTTGACATTGACTCCGGCCATGGCCGCATCACAGGCATTGGAATAGGTCTTGCCGTCGCAGCCGCAGACCGGATCCCAGATATCCGGGCAGGCGGTGGGGCGCAGGGTAATCTGCCCGATACCGTAACAGTCGCCGGGGTCTTTTTTGCAGTAGTACCTGGGATCGCAATCAATACAGTCCGTACAGGCCTTTTCGCATTCGCCGAGAAAGTCGACATTGACTCCGGCCATGGCCGCATCACAGGCATTGGAATAGGTCTTGCCATCGCAGCCGCAGACCGGCTCCCAAAGGTCCGGGCACGCCAAAGGGCGTTCCTGGCAAATTCCGGTACCGCTGCACTGACCCACAGGCTTCGCGCAATAGTGGGTCGTTCCGGGGCAATCCGCGTTCGATTGGCAGGAATACATCGGCTTACATATCCCGTTGTAATTCACATTCACTCCAGCCGCAGCTGCAAAACAGGCATTGGAATAGGTCTTGCCATCGCAGCCGCAGACCGGATTCCACAGGGTCATACAGACGTCTGGCTTGCGGGTGCAAACGCCTGCCCCGCTGCAATCCCCCGCGGTCTTCTGGCAGTAATAACCCGTCGGACAGGATGTATTATCAAAGCAGATGTCGAGACTGTCAGACCAGCCGGTTCTATTGAGCACCAACAGACAAAACAGAAACAAATGTACTGATTTCATAGTCACCTCCCGAGATTATGGTTTCTTGGCCGCCTTTTGTCGAGGCATTTTTGAAAACCAGCAATAGCGCCAGATGGCACTGTTTTTTCGAGATGGTGCGATGCCTCTTGATTTATTAATAGACAATGCCTGTCTTTATACAACACAGGCATTCTTCATTGTGATCTATTATACACAATCCGCGGTAGTCAATGCAAATCGTTTAACACAGGGTATTTGCCCTAAATAAACACCGAGGCAGGCCGTAAAGACTTTCATGCATCCATTATCGAGATAAAGACTGGCTGTGCCGACACTATTGCTCCAGTACCCGCATTCGGTACAGCTTGGTTTCCAGCGACTTCTGGTAGCCGGTCCAGTTGCCTTCGGAGTTGTCGTTTTCAATCAGTGAGGCAGTCTGGTTCATCTTGGCATCAAGATTGTCGATGTAATTAACCATAAATGCCTCGGGGGTTGCCGGCAATTTGGGGGAGCCGAATTCATAGGAGCCGTGATGGCTGACCATAATGTGCAGTAAATTATCCAAAACGGGACCATCGACCGGCTTGCCCGCGGCGGCCAGCTTATCGGCGGCTTGGGCGACCATCTGGGTACCAAGGATGATATGGCCCAGGAGTTGGCCTGTATCGGTGTAGGAAATGGCTGCTTTGTAGGACAATTCCTTTGTTTTGGCAATATCGTGCAGGAAAATGGCGGCGCGTACGAGATCTTTCTGAATTTTGGGATACAGCGGATAAATCGCCTCGCCCACTTCCAGCATGTTGAGGGTGTGCTCCAGCAGGCCGCCAAGGAAATTGTGGTGCATTTGCATGGCTGCGGGGGCGTTGCAGAACAGAATCATCAGGTCTTTGTCATATAAAAAGGCCTCGACGATGGCCTTGATTTGCGGATGGCTAATCTTGCCGAGGATTTCCTTGAGGCGATTGTACATGGTTGGTACGTCTTTTTCCGTCCGGGCCATGTAATCAGCCAGATTGACCTTGTCCTGCCCGACAACCAGGATATCATTGACTACAATCTGGAGGGCGTTTTGATACAATTCGCTCTTGCCGCGAATCTGGACAAAGCCCTCTGAGGGAATCTGCTGATACAGGGATTCGGTTGCCTGCCACATCCGGCAGTTGACCTTGCCGGTCTTGTCGGACAGGTACATCGCGATATATAAATCGCCCTTGGTCGTGGGACGGAGTACCGGCTGGGTGACCAGGTAAATATCATTGATGTTCGTGCCGGGTTTTATATCCTTAATAAATAAGTGCGCCATGGTATCTCCATATAAATTATTATTTCGTCGCGGATTATAGCTCAAAAACCAACCGGCGAAAAGCTCAAAACACAATTCCTTTGATGATAAGGAATTAAGGAAAGCAGATATGTATTTCTTAAATTAAATATTAATAAATACAATGCACATATAAATAATATTGATATACATATTGATAATATTTATTTTTTGTGATATATTATAACGATAGCTGTTGAAATGTTTTATTTTATGTGTACGAATAAATCAGGATTGGAGCGTTGGCGATGAGTCGATTGCCTATTCAATGTCCGGCCTGTCGGGAACAATTGAATGTCAACAAGCTGACCTGCGGGAAATGCCAGACGCAGGTCGAGGGTCTCTATGAACTGCCCCTGCTGCTGCGGCTGGAGCCGGATGAACAAACGTTCGTGCTGGATTTCCTCAAATGCAGCGGCTCGCTGAAGGAAATGGCCGCCCTGATGAAACTCAGCTACCCCACCGTCCGCAACCGCCTCGACGACATCATCGGTAAAATTAAACAGCTCGAACAGGTCATGATGCCGGAAACAAAGGAGCAGAACTCATGAACACTGAAGCCTTGCCTGGAAGAACGAATCGTTTGAGCGTGTGGCTGTTTAATCCATTTACCTACATCGCCGGCTGGCAGGCTCTGCTGCTCGGCGTTATCCTGATTATCGGTACCGCCCTGCTGGGATCGGTCGGCAATGTCCATTTTGACGGCGTACTGGATATGCACATGGGGGCCGAGGCGCCGCTGTGGTTGTTTATTGCCGAAGGATTTATCAATTGGCTGAGCCTGACTATTATTTTATGCATTGCCGGCCTGATAGTGCGTGGAACGGCGTTTCGGATAGTGGATGTTTTCGGGACGCAGGCGCTGGCACGCTGGCCCATGCTGCCGGCTGCGGCGGCGGGAATCCTGCCGGCCAATCAGCGGGTCACGGAAGAATTGATAAAAATCGTGCAAAATCCCAATCAGCCCCCGGTTCTGGCCCTGGAACCGCTGGATGTGATCGTCTTTGGTCTGGCGATGATTATCATTCTGGTGACCATCGTCTGGATGCTCGTTTTAATGTACCGGGGCTATGCAGTGTCCTGTAATCTCAAAGGAGCCAAAGCCATTGTTTCATTTATCATCTGCCTGCTGATTGCTGAGGCGACATCCAAACTTGGGTTGTATGCAATCATTAAATTGTTCCCATTGAATTAATTCTGTTCAAGGAGGTCTGCCATGACACGTTTAATATGTTCTGTTTTTATATTCAGCCTGTCCGCGACGATAATGTACGCCCAGCCAACGATGCTGCAGACCCATGCGGAACAATTTATTGACCGCCTGTCAACAGGAGATTATGCGGCAGCGGCTAAGACGTTTGACCCGACAATGACTCAGGCAATGCCTGTGCCTAAGCTTAAACAAACGTGGGAGGCCTTGATATTGCAATGCGGGGCATTCCAAAAACGTCTGGGCTTTCGGACGGAAAAATATCAGCAGTACGATATTACGTATGTGACGTGTCAGTTTGAAAAAACGGCTCTGGACGCCAAAATCGTATTTGACCCGGCAGGCAGAATCGGCGGCTTATTTTTTGTACCGGCCCAACCTGCCGACAGTCCAAAGCAGACTATTGACTCCGGCTTGCTGCCGAATTATATAAAGCCCGATGCGTTTACGGAAAAAGAAATAACCATCGGTAAAGCCCCCTGGGTTTTGCCCGGCACCCTGACCATTCCAAAGGGCAACGGGCCGTTTGCCGCGATTGTATTGGTACACGGTTCCGGTCCGAACGACCGGGATGAGACCCTCGGCCCCAACAAGCCATTCAAAGATCTGGCCTGGGGGATGGCCTCTAAAGGCGTTGCTGTACTTCGTTATGAGAAAAGAACGCTGCATTATCAAGCCCGGTTTGTCAAAGACTGCAATGATTTGACCGTCCAGCAGGAAACGGTTGACGACGCGATCGCCGCGGTTGAATTTTTGGCCGAAGTTCCCGGAATAGACAAGGGACGAATTATTGTCCTTGGCCACAGCCTGGGCGGCATGCTGATTCCGCGAATTGCTGCGGAAAATAAAGCGATTGCAGGCTTTGTGATTATGGCTGGCAGTACACGTCCGATGGAAGATTCCATCCTAGAACAAATCAAGTATACTGCGATGCTGGACGGCAAAATCAATCCGGAGGAAAGAAAATCGCTGGCCGAAATACAACGACAAGTCCAAATGGTAAAAAGTCCATCATTGAAAAAAGAGACTCCGCATGACCAATTGCCATTTAATACTCCCGCCGGATACTGGCTTGACCTGCGTGGATACCATCCGGCGACCCAGGCCAGAGCAATCACACAGCCATTACTCATTCTGCAGGGCCATCGGGACTATCAGGTGACCATGGCTGATTTTGAAGGATGGAAGAAAGAACTGGGCGACCAACCAAATGTGGAATTTAAGCTGTATCCGGACCTGAACCACTTATTTATCACTGGAAAAGAAAAATGCCGGCCTGAAGAATATCTTCTCCCCGGGCACGTCGCCGAAGAGGTCATTGACGACATCACCGCATGGGTTCAAAAAGTAAAATAAAACCGGTCTTTGTCGGAATCTCTATGTCAACAACTTATAAACATACACAAAAAGGTAATCCCTTGTTTTATTGGGGCATTCCAGCGATTACCCTGAGTGCATTTATTTTCGCAGCAGCAATCATCAAGGCTACTGCCGGGACAAAATCCATCTGGACCTGGAGTGCCCTGGGGAGCCTGGCCCCGGGATTTCTGATTGCCATGCCGACGACAATCTGGGCTGGATTATTCATGAGCCGACTGACGGTTACAATAGATAAGGAATGGATTCGATTACGGTTTGGTTGTGGAACATGGCGGAAAAAATTCCCCCTCAACCAGATTCAGTCCGTAACAGCAGTCCGTAATGCCTGGCTGATGGGCTGGGGGATTCACTGGGTCGGCAACGGGTGGCTGTACAATATTGCTGGTTTTGATTCGGTCGAATTGACCTTTAAAAACGGCAAGAAAGCCCGCATCGGTACCGATGAGCCGGAAAAACTGGCTGCTGCGATACAAAACATGATAAACTCCGATGAAAAATTTTCGAGGCACGTCCAATAATATCGTAGTATTCAATTTTAATTACCACGATTTTTAAGTATTTCCGACTATATCTTAATTTATTCTTAACATGTAATTCGTATTTTGTTATAATCCAGCTTAATCAGTTGGGGATAACAATGAATACGAAACCAAATAAACAATTAGTTTTGATTGCCGTCCTTCGAGACGGCCGGGGTCCGCCGGACAGCTAAAAAAGACCATGTTTAACCACTTTCAGGTTCTCACATCCTTTTCCCCTCAAATCAGTCATACTATTATCTCTTTTATATAGAGCTACACACCTGACTATATGGACCATCATTATCCTTTATCTGGATAATTCCGTGCTTTCTTGATTTTCATCTTGAAAAAAGCCCTCCGATTGACTACAATTCGACGTTTCTGTCGGGTAATTCCTGCGCAGATGCCGCCTCTGGAGGCGGGAGATAAGACTTAAAACAAGGTTATGTGATTCGAAATGTTTGACGCTTTAACACAAAAATTCAGTTCGGTGTTCCGGTCGCTGTCGGGACGCGGACGCATTACGGAGTCCAATGTCGCCGATGCGATGCGCGAAGTCCGCAAGGCGCTGCTGGAAGCCGACGTCAACTATCACATCGTCAAGCAATTCTGCAAAGATGTACAGGAAGCCGCCCTCGGCGCTGAGGTGATTAAGAGTCTCCGGCCTGACCAGGTCATGATCAAGATTGTCTTTGACGAGCTTGTCAAATTAATGGGGCCGGTGGACACCCGCATATATTTTGTCACGCCGGGGCCAACGGTCATCCTGATGGCCGGCCTTCAGGGCTGCGGCAAAACCACCACCACCGGTAAGCTGGCCAAGTACCTGACGGCCAAAGGCAAAAAGCCCCTGCTGGTCGCCGATGACCTGCAGCGTCCGGCCGCGATTGACCAGCTTTGCACGCTCGGTGAGCAGCTCGGCGTGGAAGTCTATACCGAACGCGATACCAGGGATGCCGTCCGCGTAGCCAAAAACGGCATTCAACATGCCAAAACCAAAGGCTGCGATGTCGTCATCCTCGATACCGCGGGCCGGCTGCATATTGACCCGGAGATGATGGGGCAGATCAAAGATGTCTCCGCGGCGGTTAATCCGCACCAGATTTACCTGGTATGCGATGCGATGACCGGTCAGGACGCTGTTAATTCCGCCAAGGCCTTCAACGAAGCCCTTGAGCTGGATGGCGTCATTCTGACCAAGCTTGACGGCGACGCCCGCGGCGGTGCGGCACTGTCGGTCAAGGCCGTCACCGGCAAGCCGATCAAGTTCATCGGCGTCGGCGAAAAGATGGAAAAGCTCGAGGAATTCCACCCCGACCGCATGGCCAGCCGGATTCTCGGTATGGGCGATGTCGTTTCGCTGGTGGAAAAAGCCCAGGAGCAGTTCGACGCCGCCGAAGCCCAGAAGATGCAGACCAAGATGGCCAAAGGCACCTTCGGCTTTGATGATTTTCTCAAACAGATGCAGGCCGTCCGCAAGATGGGCGGAATGTCCAGCCTGATGAAGCTCATGCCCGGAATGGGCGGTCTGGGCCAGATCGACATCGACGACGGCGAAATCAATAAAATCGAGGGCATTGTCCACTCAATGACCAAACAGGAACGACAGGACCCGGACATTATCGACTCATCCCGCCGGCGGCGTATCGCCCGCGGGTGCGGCCGCGATGTCCAGGAAGTTGCCGGCCTGATTAAGACGTTTAAGCGCAGCCGCGATATGATGAAGGCCTTGTCCGGCGGCGGCATAGGTGCCTTGAAAAGCCTCATGTCCGGCAAAGTGGATATTTTCAGTGCCATGTCCGGCGGGGTTAAGATCAAAGGCCCCCAGCCGAGACATCGCTCGCCAAGAAAACGACGATAAGACGGGCGGGTTATGCCGCTGACGATTGAACAATACCTGGCTCGCGTCGGTCGCTTTGTGGATGAGCCGTTCGCAAAGCAGTTGCGAAAGCAGTTTCAGGACAGCCGAGGAACCAGTGAACTGGCGGTTTTACAGGCCCCCAGTCGGGATGAATATGAACAGTTGTGTCGATTGGTGGCGGTGATGACGCCGCAGGAAAAGGCCGACGCCGACCGCCTGAGTGACCCGCAAATTCAGAAGCTGGCCGCGGATGCCGGGGCGGATACAGCGCTGGCGGCGATATTTTTTAACGGCTTTGTACTGGAATTAAAGAAAAAGTAAAAAGGAAAAAGGCAAAACCTGTTTTTCCATGTCCTTTGAAACTGGATTCCCGCTTTCGCGGGAATGACAAAATGGGTTTTTGTTTTACCTTGTTTTAACTTTTAACGTTGTAACGTGCTTGTGCCTGACACAGTGTCGGGCGCAATGATTAACTATATGAGTAAGAAAGGCAACACACATGGCAGTAAAACTCAGAATGACCCGTATGGGTCGCCGTCATCGGCCGTTCTTCCGCATCAATGCGGTTGAAAGCCGGACGCCCAGAGACGGACGAATCCTCGAAAAGCTGGGCCACTATGACCCCATCGAGAAGGACAGCTCCAAGCAGCTTGTGCTGAATCTCGATCGGGTCAAATTCTGGCTCGAACAGGGCGCCGTCCCCTCCGAAACCGTCGCCGAAATCATCGTCAAACAGGGTGTCAAGTGCTCCTGGTACGAAGAACTGCAGGCTCGCCGCAAGAAGGCCCGTGAGATCGCCCGCAAGGCCAAAAAGCCTTATACCAAGGCTGAAAAAGTCGCCGCCGGCTACTTCAAGGTCGAGAAGAAAGAAGGCGAATAAGGTACTTTAACGAATGCGTATCGATGTCCTGACGCTGTTTCCCGAGATGTTCGAATCGCCCCTGAGCTTCTCGATACTCAAACGGGCTCAGCAGCAGAATATCGTTCAGATTGCTCTTTCAAATATCAGAGATTTTGCTCTCGACAGCTACCGCAAGGTGGACGACAGCCCCTACGGCGGCGGGCCGGGTATGGTGATGATGTGCCAGCCGGTCTTCGACTGCCTCGATCATGTCCGCAGCATGGACCCGGAACCGGGAAAAGTGCTGCTGATGTGTCCGCAGGGAAAACCTTTCGACCAGCAGATGGCGACGGAACTGGCCGCACAAAAACGGCTGATCCTCATTGCCGGACGCTACGAAGGATTCGACGAGCGGATTCGCACCGGCCTCGATGCCGAAGCGATTTCCATCGGCGATTACGTCCTCAGCGGAGGTGAACTATCGGCTATGGTGGTTATTGACGCCGTCGTTCGGCTTCTGCCGGGCGCCCTGGGCGACAATCAGTCCGCCCACGACGAATCCTTCACTGACGGGCTGCTCGAGTATCCTCACTATACCCGGCCGGAAAACTTCCGCGGAATGACCGTTCCGCCTATCCTGCTGGGGGGGAACCACGCGAAAATCGCCGAATGGCGATTGCAGCAGCGAGTCGAACGGACGCAGAAACAGCGACCGGATCTGTGGGCAAAATATCTGCAACAGCAGCAGAGCAACCCAACTAAAACCAATACTAACGAATAAAGATACAGGAGTATATCCGTGAAAGACAAATTGATACAGGCTGTTGAAGCCAAAAGCCTTAAGGCGGAAAAGCCGTATTTTGAAATCGGCGACACCGTCGAAGTCCACTGCAAGATTCAGGAAGGCGACAAGACCCGCGTCCAGATTTTCAGCGGTACCGTCATCGCCCGCAAAGGCAGCAAGATGAATGAAATGTTTACCGTCCGCCGCATGGTCGGTGAACAGGGTGTCGAGCGTATCTTCCCGATTAACTCGCCCAATATCGAAAAAGTCGTCCCGGTCCGCAGCGGTAAGGCCCGTCGGGCAAAGCTCTATTACCTCCGCAAGCGTACCGGCAAGGGCGTCAAACTGTCCCAGCGGCACAGCGAACACACCTCCGGCAAATAAACGGAGGATGCCGTGTGGCTGTGGCCGTTCGCAAGGGCGCGTCTGCTGCGGAATCCGGCGAAACTGGGCCGATGGGGTGAAACCCGGGCCCGCCGGTTTCTGGGCAAACTGGGCTATAAGACTCTGGCCCGCAACTGGCGTGCCGAAAAAGGCGAACTGGACCTGGTGATGGCCGACGGCCGGGCGATTGTCTTTGTCGAAGTCAAAAGCCGACGCGATGAAGATTTTACTCCTGCTGTTCGAGCCGTCACGACACATAAAAAGAAAATGCTCTATCGAACCGCAAAGTGCTTTCTGAGACAGTACCATCTCCTGGACAGGCCTTTGCGGTTCGATGTTGTTACGGTCGTCCTGGGCAGAACCGGAAGCCCCGAAATCCGACATTACCGTAATGCTTTTGTGCCATAACGGCCTGTACTATCATGCATTACCCGATTAAAGCTGCCGAAGGCAATGCCTTAATTTTGATACTGAATGTTTGATTTTTGATTTGACTATGAACCTGATTGATACCCACGCCCATTTGACTTACCCCGAACTGGAAAACCAGATCGACGATGTCCTGTCTCGCAGCCGCAGTGCCGGCGTCACCGGCTGGATTACCATCGGTACCGACCGCACGCACAACCAGCGGGCCGTTCAACTGGCCCAGCGATTTGACAGCATGTTTGCCGCAGTGGGCTTCCATCCCCACCATGCCAACGAAGTCACTGCCGACGACATTGCCTTTCTGGAACAGGCCGCACAGGCTGAAAAAGTCGTCGCCGTCGGTGAGACGGGGCTTGATTATCACTATGACAATGTTGTCCCCGCTAATCAGGAACGTGTCTTTCGGGCGCATCTGGAAATCGCTGCCTGCTATCACAAGCCCGTCATTATCCACACGCGGCAGGCCTTCGACGACTCGATGGCGATTCTGGCCGAATATCGTGACAAAATTCCCAATATCGTCATTCATTGTTACGGCGGAGATTTCGCGCAGACCAAATTTGTGCTCGACCGCGGATATTATATCTCCTTTACCGGCACGGTGACGTTCAAGAAGTCCGACGCCCTCCGCGAAGTCGCTAAAACCATTCCACTGGACCGGCTGATGCTCGAATCAGACTGTCCCTATATCTCCCCCGAACCCGTCCGGCGAATTCAGCCCAACGAACCCGCCCTCATCGTCCACACCGCCAAATGCCTGGCCGGACTGCACAATCTCGATGAGGACACCTTCACCAATCAGATAACCACCAACAGCAAAAATTTCTTTGCTCTGCCATAACTACTATCTGCTAACTCTGCTTCATAGTAGGCAGCCCTTCGCTTGGAAATACAAACTATTGCAAAAATGGAGCAGATTAAGTACCATAAATCAGATATCTTTGTTTGAGGAGTCGAAAACATAAATGCCGACAAAGCAGGTCATTATTAATATCTTGCGTGAGGCTTTCCCTCATCTCGCTTCAGCCTACGGGGTAAGGCGAATAGCCCTTTTCGGCTCATTTGTCAAAGACCTCCCCCGACCGGATAGTGATGTGGACTTGTTTGTAGAATTGAGCCGTCCGCTCGGACTTGGTTTTATGGATATGGCCGATTTTTTGGAAGAAAAGCTGGGCAGAAAAGTGGATATTCTCACCCCGGATGGTCTGTCGGATATCCGTGTAGAGGAAGTCAATAAGACCATTACGGAAAATCTCGAATATGTCTGCCCGGCCTGATTCAGCCTATCTTGCAGATATTCAGGAAGCCGCCCGCCGGATTCGGGACTATATTGCCGTGATGACTTATGAAGAATTTCGCGGGGATATACGCACCCAGGACGCAGTTATGCGGAATTTGGAAATCATCGGGAAGGCAACAAAAAACATATCGGTCTCATTCCGCAAACAGTATTCTGCAATTCCCTGGAAGCAAATGGCCGCCCTGAGAGACAGGTTGATCCATCATTATTTTGGGGTAAACCTGGATATTGTCTGGAACGTCATTACCACAGAACTGCCGGAAGTAGCGCTCCAAATTGATACTGCCCGCAAAAATTATCTGTTTTGAAAGTCTTCTACCGGTCGCATTTGGTTATATTTTTTTCTTCTGAACTACACCACACCCTGCATCGTCTCCATCTCCCTGTACAAGTCATAGTTCATTTATTGAATACAATGCTCGTTACTATCTGTGCTGGATGGTTACTCCCTCTGGTGCATCAATTGCGGATTTAACGGTTCCGTCTTTCTGTTTGTCGTGGCGAATCTTAATGACGCCCATCGGGGTTGGGAATGTGCCTTCGGCCCACTCGAGGTCGCCCAGGTGCGGCTCAATCGCTACCGTCTTGCAGCCCGGCTCGACAACGCGAACCCCCAGAACGTGTTCGGTCATCCAGGCCGTCGGGCCGGATGCCCAGCCGTGGCAGAGACTGTGACGGAAGCCTTTATAACACCATGCACCAAAGTCGCCGTGGATATCTTTTTTGCCTTCGACGGGCAGTTGGTCGATTCGAAATGCATTTTGCGTCCAATCGAGGTCAAAATCTTCCCAGAAGGTCGTCGCCCCCAGATCCAGCATCCCGCCCCAGTACTGGCGAATCACATCCAGACAGCCCTGATAATCGCCTGCTTTGGCGCGGGCTTGAAGCATGTAATAGCCATAGAATGTGGACATTCGCTTTGCCCCATCGACGGCCAGAATGAACTCGTTGGCTTTGGCCGCATCCATCAGGCCGGCCAGCGCCATCAGCGCCCCCGCCTGTTTGCTGCCATTGGCATCCGGCGTGTGCTTTCGCAGTTTGGCAACCGCTGTCAGACAGGTCTGACGAGTCTGCGGTTCGTCCAGCGTCTTGCACAGGTCAGCCCCGGCCTCCAGCGTCATAATCAGCAGCGAATGCAGACCCGCATGAATGGCCGGTTTGTTCAGATTGGATGGCCAGTCCAGAAACCGCCCTTCCGGCAGGGTTTCTTCATTATTGGTGCCGACATACTGCGATAACTGGTTCAGCAGTTTCACCAGATAGGGCTTTTGCTGTTTGAGGTAATCGATATCGCCGGTGAATTGATACCAGCTTCGGTGAATCAGTATCCACCACATCGAATAGGAACTGATTCCGTTCATCCAGCCGGGCAGCGGGGTCTCGTCCCGCACGAGATCCAGGCTGGCCGGCACCATGGGGATTGCCCCGAACACCGAGCCAATCGTCATCGTTTCCGGGTGCATATCGCCGATCCAGACCAGCCGGTCGCGTTTGATGCCGTCCCAGACGTAGTTCTGAATATTCAGATGAACCGTATAAGCCCCCGTCATCCAGATTTGGTTGAGCCGTGGGTCGCTGCATCGGAAAGAGCCTTTGTATGCGAGGTCCTGATAGACAAAGATCGCCCGCACGGCAAATAATTCGACGGTGCTGTCCGGGTCCACCAGGTCAATGCGCACAAATCGAAAGCCGGTGTTGCCGATTTCGTGCGTTCCCAGGAACGGTACCAGGCAGGTCTGGTCGCGGATGGCATGGTCGTTGGTGGTGTTTTTATCGCCGCCCAGTTCGCTCATCGCCTCGCTGACTGACTCGCCGAACCGCACGCGAAGCCGTGCCGTATTTTTGGAGGAAATCTGGATACCGCCCTGCATTTCAAATCCGAAATCCAGCAGGATGGCACCGGTCTTGCCTTTGGTGGTCAGGGTACAGGTCTTGCCGCTGCCCAGCGGGGTCTGGCCCGACCACGGCTGGGTCAGCACGTCGGCATTCTGCACCCCATCCGACTGCCACAGAACCTTCGCCGGGGTGATATATCGCCGCACCCGCGGATCCTCAACGGAACGCTGGGCAATCCCCTTGTCATCCAGCGGCTTAGGCATTAGAGCCGCCTGGCACTGTACACTAAGGCCGCCAGAGAAAACCATTCCCAACGCCGCAACCACCCACACATAACCATCGATACGTCTCATGGCTGATCCTTATCTATACTTACCAAAATTTGATAAATTATCGCGTTTCTTTAAAATGCTCCAGCTTGTTCAATATCTGGCCGACGACCTGCTCGTGGGTCAGGCCTTCGGTGTAGATGGTGATGTCGGCGTATTGTTCATAGAGCTGCCAGCGTTTGATGAACAGGCTTTCCAGCGTCTCGCCCGGCTCGATAACCACACCTCGGCCAACGACATCGGTCAGTCGTTTTTTCAGCCCTGCCAGCGGCAGCTCCAGATAGACCGCAATGCCGTTTTCCTTCAGATGCCGCATGGCCGAATCATAATAAACAACACTGCCGCCGGTGGCAATAACAGCATTCCGGATATCGACACCCTCGGCATACCGGCGCTCGATATCACAAAAGCCCGCCAGCCCATGCCGACCAATCAAGTCTGACAGCGTCGCCTTCTCGCCGGACTGAATCAGCAAATCCGTATCGACAAACTCCCGTCCCATGGCCTTGGCCAGCAGCACCCCTACCGTGCTTTTGCCCGCACCCGGCATTCCGATTAAAACAATATTTTTCACAAGCTCTTTTTCCACTCTAAAATCTCCTGCGGGGTTGACAAGCTCCCGGCCGGAAGACGGGACAGAAGCTGCTCCGAAAACGGGGCCTGCGCAATCAACTGCGGCTCATGCGAGTCGGAACCGAAAATCAGCTTGACCCCGGCATCCAGAGCAATCTCATAAATCTCATGCCAGCGGGCCTTAAATTCCGCCGACAGCCGCTGGCCGGTCAGTTCGTTGATTTCCCACGCAACGCGGGTCTTTGCCGATTGCTTAGCCGCCTTCTTAAACACTTCCATCGCCGCGGTCCAATTGACCTTCGGCCCCATCGCCGCCGCCAGCAGCCGCCCCGGATGGGCCAGCGTATGGACGCGCGGATTGGACACCACACCCAGCAGTGTTGTCTCCCAGACCCGCATAAAGGTCGCCGCATCAAGGCTGCAATGTTCCGGCTTCCACGGATAATTGCCCACCGTCGGCACATAATGAAAGCCTGCGATGATATAATCGATACCGTCAATCAGCTCCGACGCCAGCCGCCCGTCGGTGAAATCGGAATCCACATCGACTTCGGCCCCAATCGTCACCGGCACGGAGCAGGATACCTTAGAAAAATCGTCCCGGATTTTATCGATATGGCCCGCTGACTCATCATGATAAATATGGTCGGTGATGGCAATGCAGTCCAATTGCAATTCATCCACCCGGCGGCAGATTGCCTCCACCGTCATCCCCGGCGCGTGGCCGCAATATTCAGTATGAATGTGAAAATCATATCGCATCATGCTGTTTTTTCCGTTTTATCTGAATCCACAAATACCCCGCCAGAGTCGCCGCCGCCAGATATCCAAGCGGCGCCGCCAGCAGAATCATTTTCAATCCAAATCGTTCAGCCACCGGCGCCAGCAGCCGCGGCACAAAGCTGGTAATCAGCCATGTCCCGCCGATGATAAATCCCATCCGCTGGCCAAGGTTCGCCCCGCCGGCCTGACGGGCCATGCTGACCATCAGCGGATACGCACCATAACACAACAGCCCCAGCAAGGCAATCAGCCACGATGCCCAGCGATGTGTCACCGCCTCGGCATATAAAAAGCCAAATGGAATACCGGCCAGCAGCATCCACAGGCAGGTAACCAGTTCGCCTTTGCGAGCGGCCAGACGCGAGACGACAATTCCGCCGATGCCGCCGGCCAGGCTGAACAGCATCACCGAATAGCCGCCGAAGTTTAACTCAAATCCAAACTTAGCCAGCGCCTGCGGCACGGCCCAGACCACCACCGACGACGAACAGCCTCCCAGCACCGCCATCACAAACACCGGCCAGAACGACACCTGCGGAGCCGGGGCATCTTTTCGGGCGGCATGGTCCCCTTCGCAGGCCAGCCGGACCCGCAAGACCCACAGAATAACCATCACCACAATCGACATGATGCAAAACATCCATAATGTCCCAAAACCCCACCGCTGCACCATCGCCGTAGCCGCCCAGCCGCCAAAGGCAAAACCACCGACACCGCCGGCCATAAAAATCGACGTACTGACCGCCGATGAAATCCCATCCAGCGTATGCACCGCCCGCATGAACTCCGGATGGCTCATCCCGACGCCCGCCCCGCAGACAAACAGAATCGCCACCGCCGGCCAGAATGACGAAGCCTGCCGGGGCAGCATAATAAACGCCCCCAGACATAGCGAGCAAGCCAATCCAATATAGAGGAATAACGGGCGGGTCTTTTCGGGGCGTAAATGACCAATAACCACCTGAATTCCATTGGCCGCCAGCAGAAAATACATCAGCAGCGATGCTCCGGACGATAAATTAAACGCAAAATCGCTCTGCACTTTGGGCAGGATGGTGTGCATCGTGCCGGGAAAACAGTCCACGACAAAATGCCCGGCCGTTAATGCCGCTAACAAGGTCCATTGTCTCGATTTTATACCGCTTGTTTCAATGCTCATATCATCTTTCTTCATCTAAAAGAGAGCATTTTAATCCATAACTCACCGTTACGCAACAGCATTCATCCGGCCCAGCCCCCGGCGGCAGGCGCACAAAAAAAGCGGCCCCCTCATACCGGGACCGCCTTAAATTCCGCCATTCTATGGCTATTTCTTCAGAATACGGCAATCAAAGATGCCGCCGGCGAAATTGCCAGGCTGGGCGGCAAATTTAATCCGGATTTTCTCCTTGCCTTTGACCATCTCGGCCGGGACGTCGTACTGGACATCCATAAACTGGCCGGGTTTGTTGTTATTGAGCTTCTGAGTGGTCAGCTTGGCATCATCAATCAGAATATCAAATGTCCGTCCGCTGTCGCCGCCCCAGTACGTCACACTGAGCACCATCGGTGTATCCGGCACGACCTTCATATCAAATGCAAACCATCCGCCGTCTGTGGCATGACGCCATTTCCGGCCGAGATGCTCGCCAATGCCGGTCTTGTCACCATCCAGATTATGGTCACGTTCCGGCTGCATCTGGCCAATCAGCAGTACATCCACGGTGCGGGCTTCCAGTTCTTTCTGGAGACGCAGTTGTTCCTGATACTCTTTCTGCTTGGCTTCCCACTGCTCCGGCGTAAAGATATCCATATAGACGGTATAAAGCTGGTCGGCCACCTCAAAATGCGGAACCAGTCGAATATCGGCCGCCTTCCATCCATCCGCACCCGGAACCCGGCCGATGCCCCTGGCCTCAAATTCCATCTTCTTGCCGGCCACAGGCTTGCAGGCTTTCAGCAGGTCCTCATACGTCCCCAACAGCGCCGGCACAGGCTGGTTACCATCCAGATCTGCACACAGCAGAGTCGGCCCGTACAGAAATGCAATGCGATTGGGATTATCCGGCATACTCTGGATATGGAGTTTCATCGGAAGCCGCAACTCCATCACATCGCCGTCGGCATAGTCCCGCTCGATGACAGCAAATCCCGCTGTGTTGACTTTCGCATCGACAGTCTTGCCATTGACGGTTACAGCCATTCCCTCGGTCCAGTACGGCTTGCGAATCAGTACCGCCGCCTTGGCTGCTTTGTCTCCACTGAAGGTCAGCTTAACCGTATCGCTGTACGGAAAGCCGGTTTCCTGTTTGACCTTCAGGCCTTTATCCTGCCAGTTCAGTTCGGAAGCGATAAACAGATTGACATACAGCGTGTCGCCCTTGTGATAATAAATGCTTTCGCCGTACTTGACATGGTTTTCCATCCCCGTCCCGACACAGCACCAGAATGAATTAAACGGATCGCTGAAATTCTTGCGGGCGGGCATATCCAGAAAACCCTTATACTTGAACATCCCGGTCATAGGATGCTGGTGTGCCAGAATATGATTATAGAGCGCCCGCTCATAATAATCACCCAGCGCCGCCGTCGGCTGCCAACTGAACAGGTGCATCGTCAGTTTGAGCATATTATAGGTGTTGCAGGTCTCGGTGGTGTCGTGCATCCGGTCATTGAGTTTGCCGGGCTGGCCGAAATGCTCGTCGGCGCTGTTGCCGCCGTTGACATAGCTGTGATAATGCACCACGCGATCCCAGAAATACTCGGCAATCGTTTTATAATAGTCGCTGCCGGTCAGCTCATACTGCCGGGCAGCACCGATCACTTTGGGCACCTGCGTATTGGCGTGAACCCCGGCCAGCCGGTCTTCTTTGCGGCTCAGCGGGTCCATGATGAATTTATGCGTAAATCGCTCGGCCAGCGTCAGGTACTTTTCATCGCCGGTAATGGAATACAAATCCGCACAGATTTCCTTCATCCCGCCCTGCTCGCAGGCCAGCATGGTCTGCCACTGGGCCTCGGTCAGCTTGTCGGTAACCGTGTAAGCCCAGTCCGTGAATTTTATCCAGACCTTCAGCGCCTTTGCATTGTCACACAGCAGGTACACATCGCGCAGCCCCGCCATTTCCTTGTGAATCGTGTACCAGGGCACCCACAGGCCGTTCAGGTCAAACCCCTGGGAACGCACATCGCCGCGGGCAATTTCCTCAAAGCATTTCTTGCCGCCGGGAATCGCCGCCACATAGCCGTTGCCGTTTTTATCCTGACACAGGGCCATCTCATCGACGATATAGGCGGCGCGTTCCTTAAAACGCTCATCATTGCTGGAGGCATACATCAGGGCACAGGCCGACAGGTAGTGACCCAGGCAATGACCCGCCACCCCCTGCGATTCCCATCCGCCATAGACTTCGCCTTTGGGTTCCAGCCCGGCTTCTTTGCGAAACCACGCCAGCAGACGATCCGGCTCCAGCGTCAGCAGATAAATCGCATCACGCTCCATGGCCGCCCTGAAGGGGCCGTCCAGCAGACGAACATCATGCAAATTAAATGCATACGCCTCAATCGGCGTCCTGGGAGCTATTTTTATTTTCGGCTGCGTACTTTCCGCAACCACCGCCCAACTGCAGGCTGTCAACACGGTCAACAGACAAATCACTATATACGTTTTCATAATCGCATCCTCTTTCTCTTTAAGATGGATGTTCTCTTAACGTTTTACCGGGATTCGCAGAATCGTCACAGACCACGGCCTGACAGGATACACAAACGACTTGCCCGCACCGTCAAAGGTCGTTTCGACCGGGGCAACACGCTTCGGTTCATCCAGCGTATTTTCATCCGTCGGCCCGGTACCGGTCAGCGTAATCACCTTCGCTTTGGTCTTCACCTCATCGACACCAGCAACCGCAATCTCGGCCGGCACAGGCTCAGCGGAGGCGTTGCACAGCTTGACAATCAGATCGCCGCTGGATTCTTCAAAACCCGCATTGGCAAAAAACGTCCGACTGATGGGATTGCTCGCCTGAATGTCGTGAATGAGCCGGCCGTCCAGATAACACTGCACACGCTTGCCGGACAGGACGATTTTGACATCATACCAGCGTCCCGCCTCGATGCTGCCGGGCTTTTCGGTCAGAATCCGGGCATCGCCGCCTTCGACGGCCTGAATGGCATGCTTGGTATTCATCCAGCCGCCGCAGTTCCATTGCAGCCAGCGCTGGTCGTTATTGCGAAAGACCACCATAAAGCCTTCAGCCCCCGCATTGCGTTTGGCCTTCAGCTCGATGGTATAATCCGCCCAGGTCGTCTCGCCGAACACCGTCAGAGTATCCTGAGCCTGTGCATCCGGCTGGCGATAGACACCATTTTCGACCACCCATTTGCCAATAACTGATTTCCACCCTGCGGCTTCCTTTGAAAAATCGGAGGCATACAGGACTTTATCGCCCTGAGTCACGCGAATGTCTTTGTATTCCGAATCTGCCAGCCAGGTTCGTAGTCCAATCCGGCCCTGCGGGGCATCTTCTTTGGCATCTGCAGCGGTAATCTGTGTTTCAACGATGGTCGTGGGTTTATGGTCGGCGAACATCTTCTGGACATAGTATGAACTGCGGCCCAGCACGCGCGAACTGTCAAACCGAATCAGGTTGACCGGCCATTCGCGGTCGTTGACATTCTCAAACAGCGGGGCATACGACGCCATCACCACGATATCGCTGTTGCGTTCCATGCCCATCATCCAGGCCGCTTCCGACAGCGCCCCCAGCAAATTGCCGGAACTCACATCGCGATTGACCGCATACTCGCCGACATAAATCTTCGGCCCTTTGCGGTCATAACTGTCATAGCGGTCAGCATTGCTGAAAAACCAGCTTGGCGCCACATAAAAATGCTCATCCACAATTTCCATCGGTGCATTGGGAATCGGCTGGTCGGCAATGGTGATGATCTGCGGATATTTTTTCTTAATCGCATCATAAAAAACCGCATAATGCTTGTGATAGACCTCACCGCCGTTTTCATTGCCGATTTCGACGTATTTGATTGTAAACGGTTCCGGATGACCGTTTTTAGCCCGCATCGCACCCCATGGATTGCTTACTGGCGCCATGGCGTAATCCAGTGCGTCCAAAGTATCCTGCACATAGGTATTCATCAGGTCTGCGGCATCCTTTGCAAATTCGGGATGACGCCCCTGACAACTCATACCGACATTGACCACATACATCGGCGCCGCGCCCAGATCTTCGGCCAGTTGCAGAAATTCATGATAGCCAAGACCATCGGTTGCCCGATAGCCCCACAGGTCCCAGTGTCCCGGACGCTCGGCAATATCGCCGATGGTCTTCTTCCACTGAATCCGGTTTTCCAGCGTACAGCCTTCCACCACGCAGCCGCCCGGAAACCGCAAAAACGCCGGACGAAGCCCCTGCAGCATCGCCACAAGGTCTTCTCGCAGACCGCCGGGCCGCTTCTTGTAGGTATTTTCCGGAAACAGCGACACCATATCCAGCCATATTACACCCGGTTTGGAAAAGCCCATCGCCAGCCGTGATTTGGCATCGGTCGCATCGGCCTTGAGGCTGCATGTATAACGCTTCCAGTCGCCGCCGACACCGGCTGCTGTCGTTTGGGCATACACCGCACTGCCGTCCGCCTTTTCGAGGCGCACCGTCACATCCGTCTTATGTCCGCTTTCACTGCGGGCATAAAAACTCAGATGATAGGTTTCGCCCTTGCGAACCGACATCCCCCAGTAACCCTCATTGGCCACACCGGCAAAACCACCCACGGACTCGACCTCGACCCGCATCGACAGCGGTGTCTTGTCATTCAGCGGATTAGCTTCATCCACTCGAATCGCAACCTTCGCGTTCCCCTGCTCGACTTTGGACCAGGCATGCAGATCGGACTTGACCCACTTGTTGTAACGCCAGCCGTTGTTGGTAATCAGACCGCCGTTTTCCACGCGGGCATTTCCAGGCGGCAGATGCTCTTCAAACGAGCGGTTCTGCACCATTTCCGCATACAAGCCGCCGTCGCCGGCATGATTGATTTCCTCATAAAAAATGCCGTACAGGTCGGGACTGACCTGAATTTGTTTTCCATCCGCCTTGATATCCACTCGCACTGCCTGTGCCGCCTGATGCAATCCCACCAGGCCCATCGCACAAGCCAGCACCATCCGCATTTTGATTGTCATGTATCTCATTTTCTATCCTTAATAATACGTGTTCTTATTCCACGGTTAATAATACAACGGATTTGGACGGTAGTGTTGCATGGAGCTTGCCGTCTTTGAGTTCAAATGCCTTGAATTCCGCCGGCTTGACCGCATCGGGCTTTTCAAAGGTGTTATGTGCATTCATCTTTTCATCCGTCAGCACCCGACCCTTGACTGTCCTGACTGTTACACCTTTCAATTCACAGGTCAGTTCCGCCGGCACGGTCGGATCCAGATTGACCAGCGTAATGTGAATCACGCCCGCCTTGTCTTTGGACGCAGAGACATTCAGCGACGGCAGTGTGTCATTGCCGGATTGATACCCATTGCATGTCAGGTCACTGGCCAGCAGTGCCGCTCCCTGATGCACCTTGAACATCTCAAAGACATGATACGTCGGCGTCACCAGCATTTTCTCTTTGTCCGTCAGAATCATCGCCTGCAGTACGTTATTAATCTGTGCGATGTTGCACATCTTGACTCGATCACTGTGATTGTTGAATGTATTCAGATAAATCGCCGCAGACACCGCATCCCGCAGCGTATTCTGCTGATACAAAAATCCCGCCTTGGTACCCGGCTCCTCGTCCCACCAGGTGCCGTACTCATCGATATATAAATTGACACGCCCCCGTGGATCGTATTGGTCCATAATCTTCTTGTTCCCGCGAATCAGGTCGTCAACGTGCAGCGTATTCTTCATCAGGGCAAACCATTCCCGCTCGTCAAAATTCGTGGCACTGCCTTTCTTTCCCTGATCCCAGGATCCCAGCCCGCGCACATAGTAATGCTGCCCGTAGGCGTCCATCCGCGTGCCGATATTTTTCATAATCGATTCGGCCCATTTCATATCTTCGCCGTTCGGCCCGCAGGCGACCTTAATAATCCGGCTGCCCGGATAATCTCGAACATAGGTTGCATAGCGTTTATACACATCTGCATAATATTCCGGCGTCATGTTCCCGCCGCAGCCCCAGTTCTCATTGCCAACACCGACATACTTGATCTTCCAGGGCTTCTCACGACCATTGGCCCGCCGCAGGTTCGCCATCTCGCTGTCCCCGTCAAAAGTCATATACTCAATCCAGTCCTGCAGTTCCTCCACTGTGCCGGAGCCGACATTGCCGGCGATATAGGCCTCACAGCCCAGCATCTCACACAGGTCCAGAAACTCATGCGTACCGAAAGCGTTGGTTTCAGTGACCATACCCCAGTGGGTATTGACCATTTTCGGACGTTTGTCCCGCGGCCCGATGCCGTCCTTCCAATGATATTCATCCGCAAAACACCCACCCGGCCAACGCAGTACAGGGATATTCAGCTTTTTCAGCGCCTCCACCACATCCGTCCGTATCCCCCGCACATTCGGAATCGATGAATCCTCACCTACCCAGAATCCCTCATACACACACCGACCCAGGTGCTCGGCAAAATGCCCGTAAATCTCAGGTTCAATCGTCGAAATCCCTTTGGAGGCATCAATCACCAGAGTATTGACCTTTTCCGGCCCGGAATGAATCGTCGTCCCCGCCATTGCCAGCCCGGTTACCGTGATTACGCTTGCCAACACCGCCCATCGTACCATCTTCATCATGTGTTCTCCTTGTTTTTGATGTTTATATGTCCTGTATTATGCAGTAAATTTTCGGTTCGACTTGCCTTTTTTGTCTGCGAGAAAATGCCTATGCCATAAAAACCTCCACTTGACCTTATCGAAATTATTTACCATTCGCATTTGCGATATAGTACAGTATAGTACAGTAAAAGCAAAAATTTTTTCCCGCTGCTGCGCGGAAAATCAGACTATCAGATGCCGCCGGTGCAAATTTTGTTTCACTTCACATGGAAAATCGAACAATTCCGTCATATTTTTCGAACTTAACACCTCATCGGCAGTCCCGGAGTGCATAATTCGACCCTCTTTAAGCAGCAATACCCCCGTCGTCCAGGGTCCGATTTCCTCGATATGATGGGTAACCATAATCATCGATGGCGCCTGTGCCATCCCCGCAAAATGCTCCAAATCCTTCAAAAAACGAACCCTTGCCGCCGGGTCCAGACCCGCACAGGGTTCATCCAGAATCAGTACCTTTGGCTGGTTGACCAGTGCCCGGGCAATCAGCACCTTTTGCTGCTCCCCCTGTGAAAGCGTTCCAAATCGTTGTTGCGCAATCACATGTGCTTTCAGCATCGCCAGTGCCTCCATCGCCCGCTCATATTCAGCCGAGGTGAATGTCCGAAACAGCCCCAGTGATGCCTCAATCCCCGACGCAGCGATATCCAGAGCCTTATCCTCAGCCGGCAATCGCTGTTCAATCGACGAGCTAACCCACCCGACGAGCTTTCGCAGTTCCCGAATATTGGTCTGGCCGAACCGCTGACCCAATACCGTCACCTGGCCAAACGTCGGCCACTCATAGCCGGTAATAATCTTCAGCAGCGTCGTCTTGCCCGAGCCATTGGCCCCCATAATCGCCCAATGTTCCCCCGGCGCAATCCGCCAGTTAATTCCCGACAGAATCGTCTTATCCTGCCGGATGAAATGAACATTGGATAGCTCAATAACCGCTGGAGATTCTCCGGATTGCGACCTCATATCAGCATTCCGGCCTTAAACTGTAAATTTCTTACCCGTCAGCTTCTCGTAGGCCTCGATATACTTGGCCTGGGTCTTGGCAACAATATCGGCAGGCAATTCCACACCCGGACCGGACTTGTTAAACTTGATATCTTCCAGGTAATTCCGGACAAATTGCTTATCAAAACTTTCCTGGTCCCGCCCCGGCTGATATTTGTCCGCAGGCCAGAATCGTGATGAATCCGGTGTCAATACCTCATCAATCAGGATAATCCGCCCGTCAATCTCGCCCCATTCAAACTTCGTATCCGCCAGAATAATCCCTCGGGATTCCGCATAGGCACTGGCTTTCTTGAAGACTTCAATGCTCTTATCGCGGACATACTCGGCCTTTTGTTGTCCTAACGTCTTAACCGCTTCCTCAAAACTGATATTTTCGTCGTGCTGTCCCTGCTCGGCCTTGGTCGAGGGCGTAAAAATTGGTTCCGGCAGCTTGTCGCACTGCCTCAGTCCTGCCGGCAGCTTAATCCCGCAGACCGTCCCCTGTTTCTGATATTCCTTCCAGCCTGAACCTGTAATATACCCGCGCACGATGCACTCGACCGGCAGTACCCGCGTCTTTTTGACCAGCATCGACCGTCCGATCAATTGCTCGGCATAATTGCAGAATGGTGCCGGATATTGCTTCGGATCATCCGACAAGAGGTGGTTTTCCACCACACCGGCCAGGAATCCAAACCAGAACTTCGATATCTGCGTCAGCACCTGTCCTTTATGCGGAATACCCGTCTTCATAATCACGTCAAAAGCACTGATTCGGTCGGATGCCGCCAGCAGCATCTTGTCGCCCAGATCATACACATCCCGCACTTTGCCCCGCCGGACGTTGGTATTCGGTATCTGCGTCTGTAATATCACTTTGGCCATAATCATTCTCCAATATCTTGGCTACTTACACCCGGCCCAGCCGCCCAGACCGTCCCCATACTATACTCACCCTTTAACCATTTGTCCATTGCCTACCGAAAAACCCTATCTAATGCGGTCGATATCCATCGAAGTGCAAATTCTTATATCAATGAAACCGAGGGCAAGACAAACAAAAAGGCGGGTTTGAGGCCCGCCTTGAACATACTTTCGAGATAAAATATTAGCGTTGCGTCTATTTCGGCAGGAATTTGAATTTCTGTCCGCCGATGGACGCATCAATCATCAGGCCTTTGTCGGCGATTATAAAAATCGCCATGCCGTCCCGGTAGTCGGCCTTGGCCGCCGCCCCGGCATCCAATGCAACTGCTGTCGCCTGCGCGGAGAAAGTAAACTCGCCGGTCATAAAGACTTCCAAATCGGCATTGGTGCGAAAGAAGATAATCTCCCGGAAACTCTCGCCACCCAGCGACGCCCCGATTGAGGCCTGGCTGAGACTGGTATAACCAATAAGTTCACCCTTTCGATACACTTCACCCTGTCCCCAGGCTCCGCCGACAATAAACGCTCCTTTGCCGACTTTGGGCAGAACAGCATAGCCTTCTGAATCGCGGAAAAAGCGTTCGATACCCGGATCCTTGGCTTTAAACTCAGCAATAGCTTGCTTGACTTCTGCATTTAAAACCGCTTTGCCCTCGTCGCGTTCCGGGGCGGTGGCACAGCCGGCTGTCCATGCGATTGCGGTCACAACCAGACAATACATAGCATTTTTCATAGCGATTCCTTTCCGTTGATTATTTTCCTGTTGGTAACTGGGTGTATTTCTGGTTATCATAGTATTGAAAGAAACCGCGACTTTCAAGTATTTTATACCAGTACGTTATAGGTCAATAAAACCAGAATTGAAAGGGGCAGTTATGAAAACAATGAATACAATATTGTTTTTGTCGGTTTTTTGTATTGTCGGATGTGTGCCGAGCCTGCATGAACTTTATACTCGGGAGACGGTGGTTTATGATGCCGCCCTGCTGGGAGACTGGGAAGGAGAAGATACCGTATGGCAGTTTACCGGCGACCCAAATGAGAAACGCTATACAATCTTGATTACCGAAGACGACAAGGACCGCGGCAAGCTGGAAAATCGTTTCGAGGGGCGACTGGTGGAATTGTCGGATGTGCGATATCTGGATTTGTTCCCGCACAGCGATGTTAAACTGAATGTCGGGAGTGTGTACGCCGGGCATCTGCTCCGCGCCCACACCTTCTGGCGAGTCGAGGTCCGCGAAGGCAAATTGCTGATAGCAGCAATAAATCCGGATTTTGTCGACAAGCTGCTCGAAAAAGATCCGACGATTGTCAAACATGAAAAAACACAGGATACGCTGGTGCTGACTGCCTCACCGCGGGAACTGCAGGGCTTTATCCGCAAATACAATGCAGAAGAAGGCTTTTTTGGCGAGCCGATGGAAATGAAACCGAAGATTATCATTAAAAAATAATGCATAAAACGACACAACGACTGATTGAGCTGGACAAAAAGTACCTTTGGCATCCCTTTACCCAGATGGCCGACTGGCTTGCGGGTGAGCCGGTGATTATCGAGCGGGGCGAGGGGTATTATCTGATGGATACCGAAGGCCGACGCTATATCGACGGCGTCAGCAGCCTGTGGTGCAACGTGCACGGACACAACGTGCGGATGATTGATGAGGCAATTCGCCGTCAACTGGATGAGATTGCCCATAGCACCCTGCTGGGGCTGGGGCAGAGCCGTTCGATTGAACTGGCCGAACGGCTGATTCGGATTGCCCCGCCGGGTTTGGCCAAAGTGTTTTACTCCGACAGCGGCGCCACGGCGGTCGAAATCGCTCTCAAGATGGCCTATCAATACTGGCACAATCGGGGTGACAAACTGCGCACGCGGTTTATCGCTCTGGGCGAGTCGTATCACGGTGATACCGTCGGCTCGGTTAGTGTCGGCGGGATGGAATTGTTTCATGGGATTTATAAGCCGCTGCTGTTTGAGACGCTGTTTGCCCCGACACCGCATCCGTATCGGTTTAACGGCACGCCGCAGCAATGCGCCCAGCACAGTCTCGATGCGATGGAGAGCCTGCTCAAAGACAACGCCGGAACGATTGCCGGGATTATCCTGGAGCCGAAGGTGCAGGGTGCGGCGGGGATGATTGTCCATCCGGCCGGTTTTCTCAAGGGTGTCGAGACATTGGCCCGCAAATATGATGTGCTGCTGATTGTCGATGAAGTTGCCACCGGATTCGGGCGAACGGGCAAGATGTTTGCCTGCGAACATGAGGATGTCCGACCGGACCTGATGTGCGTAGCCAAGGGGATCTCCGGCGGATATCTGCCGCTGGCGGCAACGCTGACAACCCAGGCGATTTTCGATGCATTCCTCGGCCGGGTGGAGGACTTTAAGACCTTCTATCACGGCCATACCTATACCGGCAATGCCCTGGCCTGTGCGGCGGGGATGGCGAGCCTGGATTTATTCGAGAAAAATCATGTGTTGAATAAAATGTCTGAAAAGACGGATTTGATTTTTGTGGCCCTCGAAGATATCCGGGCGCTGCCGTTTGTCGGGGATGTGCGGCAATGCGGCATGATGGCCGGCATTGAACTGGTCAAAAATAAGACCACCAAAGAATCCTTTGAATACAAACACACCATCGGCGCGAAACTTTGTTCCGCAATGCGGCCCAAAGGCGTCATGCTGCGGCCGCTGGGGGATGTCATTGTGCTGATGCCCGCCCCGGCCATGGACCGAATGACATTGACCAAACTGCTGGCGGTGGTCTGTGACTCGATTCAAAATGACCTGCCGGAGATTGTCAAAGGGCTTTAGATGAATCTGCGCGACCTCCATTTTCAAAAAACCAAAGGGTTATTTATCACCGGTACCGATACCGGCGTGGGCAAGACCCTCATCACCGGCGGCATTGCCAAAATTCTAAGACAATATAACCTGAAGGTCGGCGTGCTCAAGCCGATTGCCACCGGCTGCCGTGATGAACGCGGAGGGCTGGTCAGTACCGATGCCGAGTTTCTTGCGATGTGCGCAGAGACGAATTTCCCACTGTCGGTAATTACGCCTGTCTGTTATAAGATTCCCGCCGCGCCGGTCGTTTGCGTCCGGGCTGAAAAGCGGCCCATTGACTATGAACAGATTGCCGCAATGTACAATTATCTGGCCGGGATATGCGATGTCGTCCTGGTCGAGGGCATCGGCGGGGCGCTGGTGCCGCTGGATGAAGAGCATACGATTCTTGATTTAGCGGTTCAGATTGGGCTGCCCACGGTGGTCGTGGCCCGGCCGAATCTGGGGACGATTAATCATTCCCTGCTGACCATTGAAGCAATTCGCCGGACAAACCTGCCGCTGGCGGGTGTGGTCATCAGCGGCTATAACACCGCCACCGCCGAGCTGGCCGAAGAAACCGCCCCGGATATCATCGCCCAATTCGGCAAGACCGACATTCTGGCCGTGGTCGGGTATGATGAAGAATCCAGCGTCGAACAGCTCCGCATCGGCCCTATGACCCTGGCCGGCCTCGACGAATGTCCGTGGCAGTCACGGATTATGGTGCAGGGATTCTTCAGGAGTTGATTCGTTCTGTCGTTTCCGGATAGCTTCAATCGCCTTCTGGAAGGGATTTTCCGTCCCGTCTTTAGGCCATTTGGCACTGTGTTTTTCGAGGGTATCCAGAACGCCGGCATCGCCGATGTCAGCCAGGATATTGGCCGCCAGAATTTGTGTTTCGGGCAGTCCCGTATCCAGCAATAGCTCCAATTGCCCCATCCGTCCGCCGGTTCGGGCCTGTTCAACCTGCTGTTTTTCCCGGTCCAGCCGTTTGGCGTACTCCGCCTGATTCGTGGGGACTGGCTGGGTAGTATTATTTAAAACTCCCTGAATATCACTGCCGATGGTCTTGCGAAGCCCCGGCCGGATATGCACAAAATAAACTGCCTGAAGCATGACCCCGACCGCGATGATAAAGATTGCCGCAATTCGTTTCCACCCCATTGTCCACCCGATTTGTCGATTTTGCACGCCCGGTTCCTGATGCAGGTCCGAGGCGTTGAGTTTCTCGATGACTTTGTCGATTTTATCCGTCATACATTCAGCTCCCGTCCATCGCCCGACCTGCTCCTCGACGGCTTGCAGGCCTTCCCAGTATGCCCTGCATGCGGCACACTGGTCGATGTGTTCTAAAACGCTGATCTGTTCGGAGATTTCAAGCATCTCCAGGGACATATCTAAAATTTTGTTTTCATAGTCTTGGCAAGGATGAGTCATACCTTATCTCCCTGCTCCTTCATTAACTGATAAAGCTGTGCCAGGGCACAGCGCACTTTCCGATGAATATCCGTCAGGGAGGCCCCCAGTTGCTCCGCGACGGCCCGCAGCGTCTTGCCATGGAAGTAATACAATACCAGCGGCGTCCGCAATTCCGCCGGCAGCTTGCCGATGGCCCATTGCAGTTGCTCGCAGTCGTCCTGGCTGGCGCTGTGGCTGAGTGCTGGTTCGGTAATCTGTTCATTGAATTCAAGCTGCTGCTTCCTGCCGCTCAAAAAGGTCCGTGCGTGATTTTGCGCAATCTTGCGAATCCACGGCCCGAACTGGTCCGGGTCACGCAACTGACCGATCTTGATATAGCCTTTCAAAAGAACGTCCTGGGCAATGTCTTCAGCATCCTGCGGATGACTGACGATGGCCAGACATTGTCCATACACCGCCCCATAATACTGGCGGATCAGTTCGGCATATGCCGTTTTGTCGCCTCTGGCCGAGGCCATCACCAATTGTCTCTGCCTGCTTTTATCCATTACCCATCGCTCAATTCATTCTATTAGACTTAATCATACGACCCATTTTCCCAAAATTATCAGAATTTTGAAGTTTTTTGTCGAAGATTTTTGGTTCTATCTATTTTATAGCCAGATTCTTATGAAAGCACACCCGATAGAGATATACCACAAAGGCCGACCAGGCAAGAATCAGAACGACCAATATCACCCCCCAGTTTATTGAAATCAGTTTGTCCCTTACGTTCACGAGGAGTGGAAACGAGGCTCCCATCAGGCCAGCCCCGATACATATACTAATGGCCATGAAGTACCTTTTTCCCCAAAATAAAAGACGCAGCAATGCCACGACCGGTGCCCCAATTATGAACAGATAACAAGACTGCCAGCTCAGGGCGTGAAACTCCGCAATGAAACCGCGTATGGGAAACGTTGGCATATACGGCGCCAGCAGTATCGTTCCAGCAATACCCACAGAAGCCGTGGCCAATCCCAGCAGGGTCAAAAGTACCAGAGATATTAGCGCCGAGACAAATCGTTCCATGCGTCCGCGGGTCAGCAGCAGGGTGGAGTGGACCTGTAAATCGGTCCCCAGAATGGAGAAGATAAACATCAGCCAGATAAAAAGATTTCCTGTCTTTCCATAATATCCGAATAATAAAAACACCAGAGTCATAAAGATCAGGTTTGTCCCATGGGACTTGAGAGTCATCAATGCGGCAGGACCTAGCGTTTGATACATCACCCCATAGATAAACGAAGCGAATGGCTGATTCCGGTTCCGGGCTATCTTTTCAACAAAAAAACGCCCCAGCCTCGACAGCTTTTCATCGGTTTGGGCGGAAATCGCCTTAAATCGTTCCCGCTGGGCCTTCTTGACTTGCCCGGGGGAGAATGCCCCCGTAAATCCGAGATAATGTCGTCCGCAGCAGGCCTGGAAAAACGATGGCCTGCCAAGGAGCCGCCATGCCAGATACGATACAATCCCGCTGAGGACGGCAACAACGGCAGCCACCATCGGCTGGAGCCAATACTGCCCTATGGAAATAGAATCCATCACCGTGGGGCCAAATAGCAGAATCGGAAACACAAAGCCCACAATGGCCTGATTGCGGCTGCGATAGGAACACCAGACCCCAACCCAGAACAAAATCTGCCCGAAAGCCAATACCAGCACGGCCGCACAGCATCGCGAGGTTAAATCGCGAGGGTATAATAGTAAAACCATCGCCGCAGACAACAGTGAGCTGAATAGATTGAATCCAAACAAAAGTTTGCGAACGGTGCAGCGATGCCCCGGCAGAGTATAGGACAAGGGTTTGCTCAAAATCTCCGTCTGATAGGTCGCGGTCATTGTCCCCATCACCAGCATCCAGAACAACGGCCAATACAGCGGTGTCATCCACGTATGCACCTTTTGTTCCAGCAGTATAGGGATAGACGGCAAAAGCATAAGCAATATCAGTCCTTGCCAAAGTATCAATGCCGGCCGTTTCCAGTAATGCGATAGATTAACCCTAACCAGATTCATAATTTCTGCTCCTGTTATTTTAAAGCCGCTTCGTACAGTTCATCCAGCGACATCCGCCGTATCTGGGCCTGGCAGCCAATCGCTCCGGCCTGACGTACAATCTGGGCCTCGTCGGCATGACGCATGGTCAGCACCGCCTGGCCATCACTGCGGCTCCAGTCGATTGCATTCCTGAACGGCAGCGATTCCGGCAGTTTTCCGCCCGCCGCCGTCAGCGTTACCCGGCAGAATTCCTCCTGCAGGGTATCCAGTGCACAATTCCGCACAATTCGGCCTTTATCCATAATCACGATATGGTCAATGATTTTCTCGATATCGCTGAGGATGTGCGAGGAAATGATAATCGTGCGATTCTGCGTCTGAATCATCTCCAGCATCAGGTTCAGAAACTGCCGCCGCGCCAGCGGATCCAGCGCCGAGGCCGGCTCATCAAGAATCAGCAATTCCGGCTCAAAGCCTATCGCCAGCAGAATCGCCAGTTTCTGCCGCTGCCCCGGCGACAGCGACCCCACACGGTCTTTGAGATTCAGTTCAAAATCGCGGACATACCGCTGCTCCAGCTCGGTATTCCATGTCGCATAATACGCCGCCACATAGCGAATCAATTGTCCCACATTCATCCAGTCAATCAGTTCGCCTTCCTGATGCACATACCCGAGCCGGGCAAATTCCGCCGGGCCGAGCCTGCGGGCCTCAATCCCCAGTGTAATACACGTCCCCGCATCCGGCAGATACAGCCCGATGATATGACGCAGCAGCGTACTCTTACCCGCCCCATTGGAACCGACCAGCCCGATGATGCTGCCGGGCTGAATATCGAGGCTGACCTTATCGAGGGCGGTTGTTGCGCCGAACCGTTTGACGACATCACAAAATTGAACCAGGGTATCCACCTTTGTCATAATTATATCTCCTTTTGAGAGTGAATTTTCTGATAGTGCTCCGTTAATCCCGTAATGACCTGCGGCAAATCGATATCCATCTGAACCGCCGTCGCCGCCACATCACTGAGCAGGGCATCAAAAAGTGCTTTGCTCTGGCTGGCCTTGCGAGATTCGGCCAGCGGTGCCACAAATAAACCAATCCCCCGTCGCCGCTGAAGAAGACCTTCTGATTCCAGAATACTGTAAGCCTTGCTGATGGTCATCGGGTTAACCTTGAGCCGGCCGGCCAATTCCCGCACCGACTCCATCTGGTGGCCTTCCCCCAGAATCCCCGACAGAATCAGCCGCTGCACCTGTGTCACAATCTGCCGGTATATCGGTACGCCGCTATGGAAATCAATGTCAAGTATCACATTTGACCCTTTCTATTACTGTATTAGTATAGTAATACAGCGATATTCAAAAGGCAACTCTTTTACTGATTTTTTCCTTAAATTCTTATAAACCCCTTTTGATGCATATATGTAATTCATTTATATGTAATACTTTATGATTCATAGGCGATTTCCCTTGCCCCCATCCATTCCGTAAAATACAATAAACTTTTTCCGATAGGACCCAAACAATGTCACCAAAACAGCCTGATTTTCGACGGTATCTGGTTCCGGTCAATACCGGCTCGACCCAGCAATTATTTACAGATTGCCTGGTGGTCGGGGCCGGGGTGGCGGGACTGCGGGCGGCGCTGGAAGCCGCGGAACAATGTGATGTAACGCTGGTCTGCAAAGGGGCTCTGTCCGACAGCAACACCTGGAATGCCCAGGGCGGCATCGCCTCGGTGCTGGCCATCGAAGACAGCTTCGAGTCGCATATCGAAGATACCCTCCGCGCCGGCTGCGGCATCTGTGATAAAACCGTCGTCGAACGGGTCGTTAAGGAAGGTCCCGGCCTGATTCGTCAACTGGCCGACTGGGGCACCAAGTTCGACCGCGTGGACGGCAAAATCGACGTCACCCGCGAAGGCGGCCATACGCACTCCCGCGTAGCCCACGCTCTCGGGGATTCCACCGGCCGGGGCATCGCCGAAGCCCTTATCGAAAAAGTCCGCCAGCAGGCCAACATCAATGTCATCGAAAATTTCTATACGATTGACTTGCTGACCTGCCCCGATGGACGCTGTCTGGGCGTAGTCGGCCATCGTCCCCATTCCGGCTTTGAAATCATCTGGGGAGCCGCGACCATTCTGGCCACCGGCGGTGCCGGCAGGCTCTACCGCGAAACCACCAATCCCGAAGTCGCCACCGCCGACGGCCATGCCATGGCCTATCGTGCCGGCGTAGTCCTGCGGGATATGGAAATGATGCAGTTTCACCCCACGACGCTGTATATCGCAGGCGCCTCTCGTGCGCTCATTACCGAAGCTCTGCGCGGCGAAGGGGCAATCCTCCGCGACAGTACCGGCAAGGCGTTTATGAAAAAATATCACCCCGACAGCGAACTGGCCCCGCGTGATGTCGTCAGTCGGGCAATTCTGGATCGGATGCTCAAGACCGGCTCAACACACGTCTATCTGGATCTGCGGCATTTCGACAAGCCTCATTTTGCCAAACGTTTCCCGCTGATCAGCGAAATCTGTGAGAGCTTCGATATCGATATCGCCACGGATATGATTCCCGTCCGCCCCAGTGCTCATTATATGATTGGCGGCGTCAAGATTGACCTTGAGGCCCGGACCAACGTGCCCGGCCTGTTTGCCTGCGGCGAAGTCGCCTCTACAGGCCTGCACGGAGCCAATCGCCTCGGCAGCAACTCCCTGCTGGAAGGGCTGGTCTTCGGCAAAATCGCAGGCCAGTCGGCCCTGATGTGGCTCCAGAAAATGGCCGGGCCGGAGTATCGCAAAATGACCATCGAAATCCCGCCGTCCGACCGCAGCCGGCTGGACACCGAAGACGTGCGAAACTCCCTGCGTGCCCTGATGTGGCGCAACGTCGGCATCACCCGCCAGGCCAAACATCTCGACGAAGCCCAGGAAATCATCCGCTTCTGGCAGCGCTATGTGATGGATAAAGTTTTCGAAAAGCCCTTCGGCTGGGAAACACAGAATATGCTGACCGTGTCGCTGCTGATGGCCCAGGCTGCCGCCCAGCGGACCGAATCCCGCGGCGTGCATTTCCGCAGCGACTTTCCTGAACGCGACGACGCCGCTTTCGCCCGACATATCGAGCAGGTCAGAGAAGCATAAATCCCGCGGATATTTTGCCTTGTTTATGCAACAATATTTTGCATTTTGCATAATATATCCGTAAATATACTGAATTTGCAAAAAAAATAAAATATTCCTTGACATTCCGATAAGAGGGAGCGTATTATTGAAAATGAAGAGATGTGCTTAAGATAATACAACCATGGAGGATTAAACAGGTTCGTTTGCATCTCTATTCATTGGCTTTTTGAAACAAAGCAGAAATTTGTCAAGAAAAGAGAAAGGGGTCCGATGTGTCAAGAAGGCACCAATTCATTATATGTTTGGTCTGTTTTATTGTTATTTCCATTTCATTATTAGCGGCAGAGTCGCAGATTCCTCAGGTAATACCGGATTGGCAGAAAGCCGCCCAAAACAGTATCGCTCAAAATGATACGACCAAAGCGCTGGAGTATTACCGAAAGATTCAGGAATCATTCCCCAATACCCCTCATGACATACAAGCCCAAATTCAGATCGTCAACCTTTATCTTCAGAATGGACAACCCGATAAAATATCCGAAGCATTAGCCCAGCTCAAAAATAATTATGCGTCGTTTCCGGAATATGTCAAACTGGTGCATGAATATAGGTTGGGAGTTTGTAAAAAAACATGACTATAATACGGCGTTGCAGATTTATAAAGATTTGCAAACAGAATTCCCCAACCATCCGCGTGCGGTGTGGTTTGGACGCTCGATTGTGCAAACCTATCTGGAGCAGGGAGATACAGGAAAAGTCAAACAGGCGGTAGAGGACCTAAAAAATAACTATCATGCTCATTTGGATTATGCCAATCAGATAGCGATAACAGCCGACCGTCTGCGGGGCAAAAAGCAGTATGCGATAGCCGGCCAGCTCTATAACTGGCTGCTGAAATGGGGGCCATCCCATAACGAGGCGGTTGTCTGGAAACGGATGCAAATACAAAATGCCCTGGATATGGGGCAAAATGAGTTGGCAAAAGCAGAAGTGGAGAATCTGTTTTCGATTTACCAGGATAAAGCAGAATTCGTCAAACAGACTCACGAATTGGGTTGGGAGTTTGTCCAAAAAAGAGACTATACGACAGCCCTGCGGATTTATACGGGCTTACAGGAACAATTCCCAGGCCACGAACGCGGACCGTGGTTTCAACGATCTATTATTCAAACCTATCTGGAGCAGGGAGATACGGCCAAAGCTCTGGAAGCAGTCGAACAGATGAAAAACGACTTTCAAACCTGTCTGGATTATGTCAACCAGATGGAAAAGCTAGTCGGAGTCTTGGTGGATGAAAATCTGCCAGCAGCGGCTAAAAGTGTCTGTGAAGTCCTGCTTGAAAAATACCCCAATCATCCGCGTCTGCCTTGGTTTTTCCAAGCCAAGGCAAGAAGTGAAGTCTGGATGAAAGAGCCGGCCCTGGCAGATGCGACGGTAGCAAGGATGCAGCAGGAATGCGGCACCGACCCAAATTTTGCAGATGCGATGAGCTGGACAGCGTATGAATTCCGAAAAGCGGGATACTACCAGCGGGCAATCGAATTATATGAAGCCCTGCTGTCCCAGAATCCACCACCGAAAGTCCAGTTACGCAGCCTTGCCAGCATCGCCCAGGCTTATGTAAGACTGGGCGAAGATCACAAAGTGCAGGAGAAGGTGAATTATATCTTAATGCATTTCACTGATAATCCGGAGGGCACCGTATTCTATGTGCTTGGCATAGCTGAGGAATATTTTGCAATGGTTTCAAACCATCTGTCGGACAGCAGCCGGCTTGATGAAAAAACGAAAAGGCTATTAAACCATGTAATCAACATTGCTCAATCCTCAATTTTATCATCCGATCCTCGCGCCAATTCTCTGGTTTCGCAATGTTACCAGCTACTTGAACAGCCCGACCTGTCAACGGTCTTTTATAATAAAGCGTTACAGATAAATTCCGTGTCAGGAGCAAGCGAGGTCGTTCATCCACAATTGGCCGGTGACCATTATTGCGGAGCATATGCTGTTTGGCATGTATTAAAATATTATGGCAACACTGTAACCATTGACACGATAGCCAATCAAATGAAAATCCCATCCAGAGGATATGCGACAATACAAGACATTGTAACGACGCTGAAACTGTATGATTTATCAGCCCAACCCATGAGAATTCAAAACGATACTGTATCACAAATCAACACACCTTTCATCCAATATCTTGTCCCCCTATCGAATAATGCGTTAGGTCATTTTGTATTGTGTATTCCCGTGGGAACAGGCTGCGTTGTGATATTAGATGGAATAAAACCCCCCACTCTGGTTGATTTAAGACAGTCTCAGTATAGTGAATCCTTTTGGGATGGAACTATAATTCTGATACAGCAAAGCAGAGAAGATTATCTTGGGCAGATTATTTCTCGTCAGATTTTGTGGCAGAAGGCATTGGCGACAGGAAACTGCTGGCTACGTGACGAATCACCGGAATGCCTTCCTGCAATAGAAATCTATTTCAGTCGTATAATGGATCAGCAACTGGCCAATCTTCGCGGAGGATGCGACTTCGATTGTGTTAGCGTAGGGATGAATTGTTATGTTCGCAAACAATGCACCAACGACCGTGATTGCTACGGGTTAATCTATGCCTGTGATGACCAGACAGAAGAAAAAAGATGTCTGCCTTCGAGTAGCGGGTGGATACCTTGCACTTATGATCCTGCTCATACTTGTGGTCCTAAACAAATAGTAGCCCCTTATTGTCCTGGCACTCGATGTGCGCTGGATCCTCGTATAATAAATCAAATATGTGTCGGCATGGCACGAGAATGGATTACCCAATGCCATGATGGCTGGTGATAACAATCCGAGAGAAAGGCTCTTGCGGAACCTGAAACTTAATTCTGACAAGGAGAATAATAATGAAAAGGGCGTTTATCTTGTTGATCGGTATGGCGGGATTGTTAAATACCGTAATGCCGTTTTGTCGAGCCGACTTGAGATCGGACGATATTGTTGCGATTATGCGCGCATCGCGAGCCCGGTATATCTCGATGGAAGCCGCAATGGATATCAAAGGGTTTTATCCGACTCAGGAAAAACAAGACAAACCCGTCTTGATGTATTCCCAGGAGGCCATTTATCGAACCGATGGGACGACCGTGTATGCTGAATATATCACAAAAGCGTTTTCGGAAACCGGTACCCTGCAGCAGCATTTCAAGGAAGTCGCGGTTGTTACCCCCAGGAGCAAGACCTATTATCGTGAGGATATCATCGAAGCAAAACACCGTCGCGGTCGCATTGACAAAAATGAGGATAACCAGCTCGGGGGGTGGTTTTCAATAACCCCGGATGTGGTTTTGTGGTATGACCTGACCATCCCGGGAGCCGAAGACACGCGGATGGCTTTCGTAAGAAATCATCCTGACAAAGCGGCCCTCTCGTTTGACGCAAAGACCTCCACGTATAGCTTAGAGACTCCGGCATGGCCAGAGCCGAACGCTCCGCTGTTTCGCTATACCATCGATCCGTCCAGGGGATTTATGCCTGTGGTTTATGAATGGCTGGATTGGAATAAAACACGCATCCAAAAATATGTCCGGGGAGACTATCGACAGATAAACGGTGTGTGGGCCCCTTTTCGGTTTTGGATTTATGACTCCAATGACACACTTGCAACCGAAGTAACAGTCACGTCGCTTTCCCTCAATCAGCCTGTTTCTGCCGACACGCTGAACTTCGAATTTCCCGAGGGAACCTGGGTTTCTGACCGGATTTTGGGTGTTGATTACCGCGTCAGAAATACCGACCCGAACCAGCCATCTCCTGCCAATACCCCCGATTCTGCCGTCGGCAAACTTGCCCCGCCCGCAGCCGACAGGGAGCTGGCCCAAAATGCACAAAAAGCACAGGAACTGATTGCCCGGGAAAAACTAACTGCCGCTGCATCCGCCGCAACAATTGCGCCGGTAGAAGTCACGCCTTGTTATGTTTGGGTCCTGCCGGATAAAAAAGCGTACACGCTTGGGGTCAAATCACCCGCCAGACAGATACCAGCACTGACGGACCATGCCTTTGAAGGCAATGGATTGATTTTGCATTCCTGTGATAAGACATCGCTGGCATCAGGAAAAATCACCTTCACACTCGAACGTCTCAAGACATTAACCGGATATGCCGACGGCATACTGACCCTGACATTTTCAGATCAACCCGTTGTGATTCATTTCATTGCCGCCCCCCTGTCAGAGCCATAAAATGGTGTGCCGGGAAATCCGTCGGCAATCTCTGCCAGAGGTGTGACTGCGAAAACCGACGGGAACGACCGGGGTATGTCAGTTGCCGAGAATCTCGTCCACGCGGATTTCGTCAAACATGGTCACCGCGTCGGCCTGGGTCCACAGTCCGATCATCCCCGGCAGCGGCAGCATATCATCCTGCTGCTTCATGACGAACCGGCCATCCATCGTGATGGTAATGTGTTCGCGGAAATGTTCGATTTCCAGCGTATGCCAGGTCGTGGGGTCGGCCTGCACACGGACCGATTGCAGCAGCTCGCGTTTGCCGTAAACAACACAATACAATCGCACCTGCTGCTTGAGGGCATCCCACTGCGCTGCGTAATAATTATCCCCGTTCAAGGCCCGCCAGACAATCCCGCCGCCCTGCTGGCTTGTGCCGCGAACGGCCTTGACCTTGGCCGACAGCCGCAGATTCCCCAGACGGCTGTTCATCGCCAGCAGCAGATTGCAGGTGTCGCCGGTATTGCGGGTCTGGGTCAGCCCGATGGCTTTACCCCAACTGTCCCCCACGACTTCCCATGTGGCCGGCATCTGCTTGCCGACTGTCTCGGCAGTCATCCAGGAGGCCGGAAGCGTCCCGAGTGCCTCCTGCTCAAAATCCCATGCCAGCCAAACCGCCGGCCTTGGCGGCAGAACAGGCTGACATCCTGCCAGCAGTGTCAGGATTCCAATACTTAGTACTATCCATCCATGTCGCATCGCGTATCTCCTGCCCTCGGGAATGAATCGAAGCAGTAAAAGTGCCGCCATCCCGCAGGATCGCCCTTGCCGAATGGCGGTCATATTCTGTTGGTTAAGCCTGACCACCCTGAACCACGAAGCCTTTGGAGGCCGGCCCGGTCTCGGCGGGCGTCCCGGCAATCTTGGCTAAGTACGACGCACCAAGGGTAGTGATATGCTCGTTGACATTGTCGAAATAGTTAAAGTGGGCCTGCTCTTCGTCAATGATGGTCTCAAACAACTTCATGCTGATGCTGTCACCGTTTTCGCGGCAGACCAGAAGAAACTGGTTGTAATCGGCGATGGTGTCGTCTTCCAGCTTGGAATCGAATGGATAAATAACATCGATCTTCTGGGCCTTGATCGGTTTCTCCAGCGGGTCGGTCGTCGGCTCGCCGCCCAGTTCCTTGATGCGTTCGGCAAACATCTCGGCATGACGCATCTCGTCAATGGCAATCAGCTTCATCTTGGCCGCCAGCTCGCCGTAATCCATGTTGTCCAGATTATAATGCTGATTCATATACTGATGAATGGCCTGAAGTTCCATCGCGCGGGCCTTGTTTAAAACCTCGATGACTTTCTTTTTGGCTTGTTCCCTTGAACTCGGACTCATCTTAAACCTCCATGATTCAGTTTCGTGATTATTATTCTTAATCCAGAGCACAATATTCGGTCATAATTCTCTGGTAAGGATATTATAGTGAATTCCGGCAATCAATCCAGTGTGTTTTCTCCATGGGTGCCCCACCTTTACATCACGATTCCACGGTCTTCTGCAGGCATTGGTCGCAGACACCCTCCAGAACAACCTTAATATTTGAAACAGCACAATTTTGTTTGAAACGCTCCGGCACATCGAGAGCATCAAACCGCGGTTCCCTGAAATCCAGTATCCGTCCGCAACGCATACATCGAAAATGATGATGACATTCTGTATCCGGATCATAGCGTTTGGCTTCGCCATACCCTTCAACAAGATGCACAAACCCAATTTCCGCAAACAGGCACAACGTTCGATAGACCGTGTCGATAGACATATCCGGAAAAGCGGTCTTAACGCGATTGTAGATATCTTCGGTGCGCGGATGGTCAGTCGAGCCAATCAGCGCCTCGTAAATCGCGGTCCGCTGAGGCGTAATGCTCAGGCCGCGAGCCTTGCATTGCGAGCGAAACTGCTCCAGGAGTTCTTTGCTGGTTTTGGACATCATAGCACTTCTATTCAGAGTTTGTTACCTCTAAAGATTACTATATAAGAATAATTCTTGTTCAGCAAACAAAAAAATAAGCCCGTCCGGGCACAAAAGAAAACATCAGGAAACTTTGGTTTTCCTGATGTTTTCCGGAGGGGAGAAAACTCTTGCACTTGGTACTTCGGCCAAGTGGGATATTTTAATTAATATTTTCAGAATATTTTTATAACTTATTATAAGACATAAGCTTGCAGCTATCGCTTTCGAATCCATCGAAAGCGAAACACCTCCCGGACTTTCTCGGAAAAGGTCACCCCCATCTTCTGCGAAGAGGTCGGAAAGTCCAGATTCTGAATATCTTTCTGGCGCACAGGTAATTTGCCGCGCCTGAAGCTGCCGCTCAGAAAGCCTGCAATTGCCCCAAGCCATCCTGCCTTTTTGGATTGATGGGCAGAGGGCCTCATCGCTGGCTTCCTTTACCGCACCATAACGCGGCGGGTGGCGGCCAGGAGTTCCTCGCCGTAAAGCTGCTCGAAGGAATCGGCGGCAAAAAGCTGCCGCTGGTCGAGGATGTCTTTGGGGGCATCATAATACCGCTGCACAGCCGCAGTGCCGCCATCAGCAGCCCCGTCGGTCATGTAGTTATTTTCCAGCAGCCATCGGCTGAACTGGTCATCATATTCGGCGGGATAAATCAGCGCCGTGACAAATTCATTATCCGAAAGCCGGGCCAGATGCACCTTGGCACGGGATGGCGCCGCAGAAGTTACCGCGATATCGGTCAGATGCTTGAAGTCATCGCGTGCGGCCGCTTCATCGCCGGCATAAAAGAACATCCCTGCCTCAAGCTCAAATGTCGCATTCGGCACGCCGACCAGCTCCATTGTGCCGTCCGGGCGGGCATGGTGAATCCGGAAGACCTTGATATCGGCGAATTTTTCGCTTTCCAGCAGCTCGGCTACTTCCAGCGCCGTGAATCCCACCGCACTGTGTCCGCCGAAATCCACCACATATAACCCCGTATATCGTTTTGCGTTTTCTATCATTGGTAATTTCATATTCAACTCTTCAAAGAAATTTTTTGTTCCCGCACATTCACAACTTGTCATTCCCGCGGAGGCGGGAATCCAGAACATTTCAACCTGGATTCCGGTTCAAGCCTGGAATGACAAATGAGGCCACCCTTATCCTATTACGAGTTTTGCAAATTTCCGTTTACCAACCTGGACAATCATCCCATTGGCGGGCGTGATCATCTCACTCGGGTCGGCGACTTTGGCTTCATTGACCTTGACGCCGCCCTGCTGAATCATCCGTTTGCCCTCGCCGCCGCTGTCAACCAGCTTGCAGTGCAGCAGCAGTTTGGACGCCATGACCGGCTCGGCCCCAATCGTTACCTCGGGCATATCATCCGGCAACTGGTTCTGGGCAAAAACCTTCTCAAAGCCCGCCGCCGCTTCCTCGGCTGCCTGCTTATCATAAAACTGCTCGACAATCATCTTGCCCAGCAGGACCTTGGCCTGTTTGGGGTGGGTCTTGTTCGGGTCGGTCAGTTCCTTAATCTTGTCTGCGGGCACGTCCGTCAGCAGGGTGAAATAATTTTCCATCAGGCTGTCGGGAATGCTCATCGTCTTGCCGAACATATCCGCAGGGCTGTCGGTCACGCCGATATAGTTGCCCTTGGATTTGCTCATCTTCTGGACGCCGTCCAGCCCCACCAGAATCGGCATCGTAATCACAATCTGAGCAGGCTGCCCCGCGATCCGCTGCAAATCCCTGCCGACTAAATTGTTAAACGTCTGGTCCGTGCCGCCCAGCTCAACATCACTCTTGATGGCCACCGAATCATACCCCTGCATCAGCGGATACAGAAACTCATGAATGCCGATAGGGTCACCCTTTTTATAGCGGATTTCAAACGTATCCCGTTCGAGCATCCGGGCCACGGTCATCGACGCAGTCAGCTTGATGATATCAGCCAGTTTCAGGTCCGCCAGCCATTCGCTGTTGAACCGCACCTCCACTTTATCCGGGGACATATCCAGTATCTTACCGGCCTGCTGAAAATACGTCTCGGCATTGGTCTTGATCTGTTCGGGACTGAGCATTGGCCGGGTCGTATTCTGCCCCGTCGGATCGCCGATACGGGCGGTATAATCGCCGATAATCAGGACCGCCTTATGCCCTAAATCCTGAAATTGACGCAACTTGCGCAACACAACCGTGTGGCCCAGATGAATATCCGGCGCCGTCGGGTCCATGCCGAGCTTGGCACGCAGCGGCCGGCCGACCTTGCGGGCCTCAACAATGCGCTGAGCCAGCTCGTCCTCTCGGAATACCTCGACGGTACCACGTTTGAGAATCTCCATTTGTTGGGCGACTTCGACTGTCATAAATTTGTCCTAACGGGTCGTATGTGAATAACTTATATCCATAGAAAGGTATATTATAGCCCCCCGCCCCGCCTTTTGCAAGCAGACACTCCCCGCTTTTATCCCGCCCCGCCCGGCTCGCATCAATGCACGAACCGACAAAACAAACCCAATCCTACTGAAAACCTGAAGCCTTTTTAGGGGTACTGTTTACCTGGCGGCCATGGCTCGGATGCCCGCGGCGGCGAAAAAAACGATATGGTTGACCAGCTCATCAAAGTTAATGCCGGGATTAACGGCAAAGAACTCGTCCATAAACAGGAACGGGTGGATTTTCAGTGAATCGACAGAAAAAACAGCCAAACGGGCCTGTTTGTCATCGAGCTGGGGGACGAGGGTGCGAAGAGCCTGGACTGCGTGGTTCATCATCTGGGTATGAAACGCTTCAAGGATTGTCTCGCCATGCACGGTCTTATTCAACACCTCCCGCACCATCAGCCGCATGATCCGGCCGCGCTGTTGTTTTTCGTAAGCAGCCCGCAGCGGCATAAAGATAATCTCCCGCAAGACCGATTCAAGCGTGGGATTGGGAACGCCCATAGCCTCATTGATGCGGGCAATTTGACGATAGCATATATCCTGTACCTGGCGTTTGAACATCTCCTGATACAACTTGTCTTTGCCGCCGAAGTAATAATTCACAGCCGCGACATTGCAATTGGCCTGGCCGGTCAGGTCGCGGACGGAGACACCGTCGAATCCCCGTTCACAAAACAGCACCTCGGCAGCATCCAGAAGCCGGTCGCGGACGGAGTCTTTGCCGGTGTCACCTTGAGTTACAGGAGTATGTTGTTCCATATCAAATCCTCTCACCGAAAAACGCACATTTTAAACATTTGTTTCAAATAATATCATATTTCTATCATTCAGAAATGTCAAGGACTTTTAACCAAATTATTCCAATGTCGCATTGGCGATATTATGTATTCTGTTTCTGTGCCAGCGGGGGCACGTGGTATTGCTTTTCCAGCCGGGCCAGTTCCTGCTTAAGTTCCAGTACTCTCCCACTATATTCAGGATCAGCATACACGCTTCGCATTTCCTGCGGATCTTTTTCCAGGTCGAAGAATTCCCATTCGTCAGTTTGGTAATAATGCACCAGTTTGTACTGTTCGGTGCGGACACCGCGATGCGGCGGTACACGATGCGGTTGAGGATATTCATAATAATGATAGTACAGACTCTTGCGCCAATCGTCTGGAATCCGCCCTTTCAGTATTGATACGAAGGATCGGCCCTGTATTTCCGGTGGTAGAGTCAATCCCGCGATCTCAAGAAACGTGGGGGCGTAATCGATATTCTGTATCATAGGCTTGTATCGGGTGCCGGCCTTGACCACACCGGGCCAGCGGATGATGAACGGCATCGCAAGCGACTCTTCATACATCCATCGCTTGTCATACCAGCCGTGCTCGCCGAGATAGAAACCCTGGTCGGCGCAATAGATGACGATGGTGTTATCCGACAGGCCGGACTCATCCAGCCAGGTCAGGAGCCGGCCAACATTGTCATCGATGGACTTGATACAGCCCAGATAATCTTTCATGTATTGCTGATATTTCCATCGCACCAGTTCTTTGCCTTCCAATTTAGCTTTGCGGAAGGCTTCGTTTCGCGGATTATAATAGGCATCCCAGGCCTTTCGCTGCTGGGGAGTCATGCGTGCAATCTCGCCGGGGATTTGATTGGGATTGCGGATGGTCTCGGGCAATACCTTCAGGTCGGAGTTGAGCGTCATGTGCCGATCAATGGTCATCTCCTGCTCAGCAGCAGGCATGGCTCGATTCTGATAATCATCAAACAGGGTTTCGGGTTCGGGGACGGTCTGGTCTTTGAGCAGGTCCAGATACTGCAGCGGCGGCAGCCACGGACGATGCGGAGCCTTGTGCTGACACATGACCATGAAAGGCTTTGTGATATCGCGGCGTGTCAGCCAGTCGATGGTTTTATCGGTGATGATGTCGGTGACATAACCATACTGCTGCTTTCGGCCTGCGGGGGAGATGAAGTCGGGATTGTAATACTGGCCCTGGTCAGGCAGTATTTCCCATCGATCAAATCCAGTGGGATTGCTGATCAGATGCCATTTGCCGAACAGTGCGGTTTGATAGCCGGCGGCCTGAAATGCTTTGGGGAAAGTCCATTGACTGCCGTCAAAGGGTTTGTTCGAATTGTCAATAAATCCATGGATGTGGCTGTGTTTGCCGGTGAGCACTGCTGCGCGGCTGGGGCCGCAGATGGAATTGCAGCAGAAGCTATTTTCGAAGACGGCGCCTTCGGCAGCGATTCGGTCGATGGATGGCGTGATTTGATGGCGACGGATAAAGTCCTGAAGTCGGGTTTGATAACAGCCCAGGGCCTGCAAAGCGTGGTCATCGGAAAAGATAAACAAGATGTTGGGGGGACGATGCTGGTCGGAATCTGCATATAGTGGTGAATTGTTTAAAACAGTCAATCCCAGCAATCCAAGCCCGGTGTTTTTCAGGAACGCTCTTCGATTCATCTTCATTTCCCCTTAATAAAAGCATTATATACCGCACCTGCTCGTCCGATAATTTACCGTTTAATTTGCGCATATTATAAAGGAGGCTATCCTATCGATACAACCGTTTATTTTGCCTTCTAAATCACTTTAAAAATCATTCATTATGGCCTTTTTTGCAAAGAAAACGGGGATTGATGGTCGAAAACAGATACAGCAGCACCGGATTTGCAGACTTTTTTACGAACTTTTGTAACTTTGAGTCAGTTTATTTAGTATAGTATAGTAAAGCGTCATACGGGTAGAGATACTACTTTTAGAAAACGACAGCCCAACAGTAACAAAGGTGTTAGCCTATGAACATGATAATACCAGACAAGTTGCTTCGTTTCGCCAAAAGCGAAAGGGGGCGGCGTTCTGCAGATACTGTCATGGCTTCATCGGCACTCAAGACAAGGAGAGATACAATGACACTCTCGACAGTCAAAACGACCTTTGTAGCCGTGATGATCCTGGCAGTTGTGGTCCTCACAGGCTGTGATATGAAGGCCGCGTATCAGCAGTCCGCCGAACAACGGTGGCAGAAAACGATTGAACAGGCAAAATTGGATTACGCACGTCAATATATTGAACAAGGCAATTATCAGCACGCCAAGCTGCTGCTGGATCCCCTCGTGGAAAGCGGCAGGTATCCCGAGGCCATGGATATGATGAACTGCGTTCAGGAATCGCGTCCTCAGTATGCCAGTGTGACCAACCGCAGCAGCGAGGCATCATATTGATGCTTCAGATTGCGTTGTGATTCCATTTTTGGGTTCCCATGCAGAATCCGGGACATGGGGGGAAGGGATTCTGCGTAACGCAATATACGCATTTTCGATTTTCAATTTTCCATTGAATCCTTTGTCCTGCGGACAGGAATTGAGAATTTTGAATGGAGAATTGAGAAATCAATTTTAATTATCCACAGAAAAATGTTTTTCCAGCAGGGCTTGGGCGGTTTCACGCACGATATAATGTTGCCGACCTGCGGCGGCTCCGCCGGACGGACAGGTCAGTCCGTACCTGACGCACAAACTCGGGCCGGACTTTTTCAACAATATCCAGCTTGACCGACCGTTTGAACTGGCGATTGATCAGCAGGGAGCCAATGAAATCTTCGCTTCGCAGTGTCCGGAGCCGGAAGAATACAGCGGATTTTCTTTTGCCGCGCCTGTGGTAACGTTTACGCCAAAGGCGATCGTTCTGATGACGACCATCGGGTACAAGAATGCAACGAGTGTTCTGTCGGTTACGGCTGTGCCGGCGATGGATTCAGCCGGGCGGCTCAATCTGAATATCCGGTCGGTCAACCTCGGGGCACTGCCGGTGACGGGAATCGCTTCCAAGCTGGCCCGGCAGTATGCCGATGAGTACCTCGTGCCGGAGGACGATGGGGAACTGGCGCCGATTATCAATGGCGTCATCAACAATCAATCCTTTGACCCAGTGATGACGATTTCGGATTATACCGTGCGGCTCAAGAGCTTCAAGCTCGAACAGGGCAGGCTGGTTTTACAGGTCGAGCCGGTCCGAAAGAAAAATAAAATTGCCGGGGACAGGGTTCCGTAAGATGGGTGCAATCTGTCCAATGATATTTTTATTTTGTTCTTGACATTGGTTCGAGCACGAACTATTATTGTTCACAGGATAAAACGAATTGATAAAAGAGTATCTATGACAGACACAGGCGGCATTGTTGGACAAATTTCCCGGATCCGGGAGGCGGCAAACCTCCTGATCGAAAAGGAACTCAAAGCCCGTTCCATCAAAGGGATCGTTCCTGCTCATGGTGCGGCGTTAGTGTTCCTGTTCCAGCAAAAGGAACCTGTTCCCATCAAAGCTGTTGTTGAGAATATCAGACGAGTCAAGTCCACGGTTACGGTTATGATTAACACCCTTGAGAAACATGGGTATGTCCGAAAAATCCCCAGCCAGACGGACAGCCGGGTAATCTATGTTGAATTGACGTCAAAAGGACAGAAACTCAGAAAAGACTTTGATGCGATTTCAACCCTGCTGCGCCAGAAGATCTATGGAAAGATGCCTGTTCGGGATCGCGAGATATTGATTCAATTGCTGTCTGAAATTGAACTGAATATACAACCCTGATATTTTTTTGGAATTACTGTTCGTACTCGAACTATATAGTGAAGCTTTAATGAGATGCTCTAAACAGTTTGGGGCAAAGATAGAACCATTTAAATCGGAGTAAGCCATGAAAAAGACAGGAACACATTATCAGGTATCGTCAATCGGGGATATTTCGCAGCTTGGGCGGGTCACACTCCACAGTGAGCTAAAATTGACAGGCTCGGAGATATCCGTCAATGAATTACCCGCCGGAGCGAGCATTCCCTTCGTTCACAGTCACAAGCGGAATGAAGAGGTATATCTCATCCTGAAAGGCAAGGGGCAATTCTATATTGACGGTGATGAGTTTGGAGTCGAGGAGGGTTGTGTGATTCGGGTTGATCCCGCCGGAGCACGGTGTTTGAAAGCCGACGGCCAGATGCCAATTCGATATGTCTGTATTCAGACAGAGGCAAAAAGCTTAGTTCAGTTTACTGAAAATGATGGAGTCCCGGTGGATTCCAAACCGACCTGGTTGAAGTAGCATAGCACCGACCCTTGTTATCGATTACGCGGGACAGTCGCCGTTTGTTTTCCATTCCATGCTCATAAGCGGCAACTGTCTCGATATATCAAACAAGAACCGCGTGGGCACGGCCCAGCCTGCCCGGTTACAGCTTATTGATCAATTCCTGTTTATCAAATATGCCGCGGAGTTTGGTGATGGATTTTGCATCGGGGTCCAGCAGGATGGTGACCGGCACGTTGCCTGCTTCACCGAAGACAGACTTTAAATCCACTGCCGCCGGGTAGTGGGCCTGCGTGGTATCGGCCTTGACGGCGAGGATTTTTTTGTCGGCGACTAATTTGGCGACCTGCGGATCCATATAGACGGTCTTTTCGAGCACCTTGCAGTTGGTGCACCAGTCGGCGGTGAATTTAATCAGGACCGGCTGCCTGTTTTCAATGGCTTTCTGAATTGCCGCCGCATCGTAGGCCTGCCACCGCATCACCGGCTCCTGCGGGACCGGCAGCAGCCAGAATCCGACCGCAACGGCAATCGCCAGGGCTGCGGCCCGGGTTGCCCATTTGCGACCCGCGGGTGTGGCGAAATTCACCCAACTGCCCCACATCCATACGCAGAACGCAAACACCACGCCATACAGCAGTACGTTAATCAGATGGTCTTTGGTCAATCCCGTCAATGTGAATTTGACAGCAATCAGCAGCAGCAGAAATCCGCCGGCCTTTTTGAAATGTTCCATCCAGGTCCCCGGCCTGGGCACAAATGACAACAGCTTAGGCACCGAGACCAGCACCGCATAGGGCACGGCCATTCCGACACCCATCAGAATCAGGGCTGTGACGCTGACCGCCGTCGGCTGGGTCTGCGCCCAGACCAGCACGGCGCCGATGATGGCCCCGCTGCAGGGCGTACTGAGGATGCCTGCGAAAAATCCCATCGCCACCGAGCCGGCGTATCCGGCGCCTCCGCCCTGCTTGCCTGCCAGCGAAGACGGCAACGACAGCGTCAGGACGTCCATCAGGGCCAGGGCGAACAGGACAATCAGCAGGAATAATACAATTACCGCAGTCGGGTTGCGATAAAGGCTGTTTAAATCCAGCGATGAGCCGGTGGCGATTTTGATGATTGCAGATAAGGCCGCAAAGGCCGCGAAAAATAAAACGATCCCGCCGCAAAACGACAGGCCCAATCCAATGCGTCGGGACGGGGCTTCTTTGGTCTGAGAGACCAGCCGCATGACAATCAGGGGAATCACCGGCAAAACGCACGGCATGATATTAATGGATAAGCCCGCCAGCAGCGCCAGCAGGAAATACCAGACCACCTGACCGGATGCGGATTGTGTATTGGATGACTCCTGCCAGCCGGTCAGCAGTTGGCCCAGCGACTCGGAAGGCTGGCTGATGACGACTTCAGCAGTTGGGGCGGTGCCGGCGGTAGGTGCGGGTGTTGGGGCTGCACGCTGCCCCGCGAGGTCGCTGGTTACGGCGCGCCAGGTTCCGGCCTGGGTAAAGTCGATCTGGGCGGGTACGGTTTTTTCGAAGGGGGCCAGGCAGACCTTGCTGGTGCAGGCAATCCCGGCCACGATGGCCTGGGCTTGAACGGTCCCGCCTGCGGGGGGATTGATGATGGGGATATAGACCTCAAAGGCACCGACATAGACTTCGACATCTTTTTCCTGGCCGGGGTCGTAGAAATTGCCCGGCTTGGGAAAGATAGCTCTGCCGAACGAAAGCCCATCGGCTTTGGCGGTGATGTTTAGCTCCAGCCCTTCGGCCGGAGCGGTCTGGGCCGAGGCGTAATAATGGAGGTCTTTGGTCCCTTCAAAGACGACGGCCAGGGCCGGGCTGCCGTTAAGCTGGACGGGTTCGACCCGGGCGGAGGACTTTTCCCGACCTTCCCGGGCGATTTCTGTCAGCTCGGTTGCGTAAGCTGTTGTCGAAAAAGCAATTGCCGCAAAACCTAATAATATGTATAGAACCTGTCGCATAGTCGCTCCGCTGGGTCTTAAGGTTATTCATGCTTAATCAGATACGATATTCTATCATACGTGTTTAAGAACAAAAAAACAGGGGATTTCCATTCCTCTGACTGCGTTTATAGAATAAAATTATTATAATTTGATAAAAAACAGAATATATCCGTAAAAATACTCATTGAATTCCAGAACATTGTCCGATAAAATCCGTAGTACGTTTGACGATTACGCATTCTTAACGACCATTTTGTAGACAGCCTGCCTTGCTCTCAAGGAAGATGAAATAGAGATATTAATGGAGTACCGGGTGAGAAGGGGGTTATATGACCGATTTGCGTATGAGTTTGAACGGATTCAAAACCCGCAACAGCCTGCTATTTGTCTTTTCCCCCTCGGATCGTCATCATGTCTATCGGATTCAAAAGGAATTGTTTGCCGATAGTGATGTCATTCTGCGGGAACAGGGACTTATTGTTGCTGAAATCTTCGAGCAGGGCAACAGCCATATTGGGAACATGGAGTTGGGGCCGGATAGCTGCGATTATCTGCGCAGGCTGTTCAATGTGAATCTGGGGGACTTCAAGGTACTGTTATTGAGTAAAGAACAGCAAATCAAACTGATGGCTGACAGTTTTGTGTCCGAGCGGGAACTGCTGATGCGGTTGGGATATCCGGCCGATCGGCTTGAGGCAGCTATCGATTAAACAGGTCTTGTATTTCTTTTGCCGAATTCAGATAAAGATTATCTGGATGGGTGTCTGCGTTTGATTGCTAAAGTTCCCAGGGATAATAAGATAAGCGAGGCAGGCTCGGGAATCATATCATACGTCAGGTCGTCCATGCCATACCAGCCATAGGTGTACCAGCTTTGTTCACTTTGGGCGGGTTTGGCTTCGATGACGATGCGATCCACATTTTTTAAATTGATTGCAAACCAGTTGGGCGTCTGGTCAATATCCATAAACCATTCTGTAACAGCGACTTCGTTTTCACCGAGAAATCCATGTACGCGTATACCTTCGGCCCAGTTCTCGATAAAACCGTGGCCGGAGAAATAGGCTCCGAAGACCTCCACCGGCGTTAAAAACTGAATACCAAGTTCGGTACTGCCCCAACTGTTTGTCAGATAATTGGTGCCGGATGCGGGGCAATAGTAATAATCGGTCGAGTTAATCGGCTCCGGGCACATCCAGGAACCGCTGACATTAAAATAGCCAGGATTGCCGTATTCCCAATAGAGATTCTCGTAATATGTACCGCTGATGTCTTGTTTTTGCGTGAGATTTTCAAAGTCTAAAATTGTGGCGCAAGCAGAGCCTGCCATGCACAGTAACCCAATGCCCAGCAGGTGCAAGAGTCTGGTTCTCATCATCATACTCCCCAATTATGTTTTCTCTCCAACAATTATCTAATTATAGAATTTTAGGTGTTTTCATTCAAGCAAAATCCCCATTGTTTGCGGATAAAAAGATAAAATAGGTAAATATACTGAAATCTATACATCAAATGCAAAAAAGAACTCGAATTTTTATCTCCATTTTATTGGATTCATTCATAACCTGATTGGAACTTTAACGAGTCCGGTGGTATTTGATTATCCTGCTGATATGTAAGGTTTTACAATTGACACCTTTTCCGGGGACTGATACAATTCTGGAAACACAGTGTACGAATTACAGGACTTATTCATTTGAGGTTAGTTATGGATACACGGAATCTGAAACACATACTCAACGGGATGCTCGTATTAGGCGTTGCAATGGTCGTTGTTGTGATGAGCGGCTGTGCGGCTCCGGGCCGAACCGCTCAAGAGGTGCACCGCAATCATATTAATGTGATTCAGACCAACTGGATTATGATTCAGGATGATATTGATGCGGCGCTGCTGCTGGATCGCCCGACCCGTTTATCTGATATGGTGGTTCGTTAACCGGTTATATCCCGTTTATTTTTATTGGTTATCATAATACAGAGTCCTTAAAGCATCGAATGCAGCAGGTACCTGAACCTTGAATGCAATCTTTGACTATATTGTCAACAGCACATCCCAGGGACGTTGGATCGTTCTTGCCGAATTGGTGTTAATCGGCTTGTTCGTTTACATTGTTCTGAGTTTTCTTGAAGGCACCCGCGGGGAGCGTCTGTTTCGCGGCATCATTTTCGTCCTGCTGGTCGGCTCCCTGGTTTTGAACCTGGTGGTTCGTCAGTTCGGGATGGAGCGAATCGCTTATCTTTACAGCGGATTTCTGATTGCGGTTTTAATCGTGGCTGTAACGGCGTTCCAGCCGGAATTGCGGCGTGCCCTGATTCGCATTGGTCAGGCCGATTTTCTGGGGGCCAGCTCGCCTCAGCAGCTCAGCCGCTGCGTGGAGGAAATCGTCGAAGCGGTCAACCAGATGTCGGCGGAAAAGACCGGTGCGATTATTGTCATCCCGCAGCAGGTTGCTCTGGGTGAATTTGTCGAAACCGGTGTTCGCATCGATGCCAAAGTGACCAGCGAACTGATCAAGACCATCTTTTATGAAGGGTCTCCGCTGCACGATATGGCAGTAATTATCCAGGGTGACCGAATTATTGCGGCGCGTGTCCAGCTTCCGCTGGCGGAGGCGGACAATTCGGTTTACGGCCGGCTCGGCTCACGGCACCGCGCCGCCGTCGGCGTGACCGGTTCATCCGATGCCATTGTCATTGTAGTCAGCGAAGAGACCGGCATCATTTCCCTGGCCATGAACGGACAATTAATTCGCAATATTTCCGAAACACAGCTTCGTCGGCATCTGAATACCGCGGTGGTCAAAGCCGCACCGCTGCTGGAGCGACTGGGGCATACACGGCAGAAAACGGATACGACAGAGCCTTCTTCTGAGGATAACAGCTCCAGAGTATAACGATGGGTGACTGGATAAAAAAAATACTGGGTGTGATTTTCCTGACACTGTTGATCTGGGCGTGGGCCTTTTTGTCACTGGAAACAAGCCAGCCCTGGGTGGCGGTGCTGCGGGTGGCTCCGGTGGCCGATACGGATTACCTGATCAGCTTCAACAAGGGTCAGGACCAGGTGGATAAGCTGCAACTGACGTTCAAAGGGGCTCCGACCAAGATATCCGAAATGGTCCGGCGGTATCGCAACGAACGGATGGAGTTCTTTTATGACCCCAAAGAATTCGGGCACGAGCGAGGCGGCACATTTACCGTCGATTTGACGGATTTTATTCGCCGCAACCCCAAGGTGCGTGAGTACGCCCTGACGCTGGAAACCTGCCTGCCGGAAAAAGTGGAGGTGGTGGTGGAGCGGCTGGTCAAAAAACCGCTGGTGATTCAATGCGTGGATGAAGCCGGCGCCATTGTCAAGCATGAGACCATCGAGCCTTCGCAGGTGGAAGTGCCGGTTCGCCAGGATTATAACGGACCGGCGATGGTGATGCTGACCAAACCCCAGATGGAACGGGCCCGGAAGCTGCCGGTGGAGGAAAAGCCGTATGTGGAAATTGTTTCCGGCAAGCGTCGCTATGCCGAGGAACTTGTGGAAATCACCCTGCCGGCCACGGAACAACTGAACAAGCAGCCCATCAACCCGATGGTCGGCTATATCATCAGCCCGACAATGCTGGGACAGTATAAGGTCGAGCTGGTGAATGAATCCGATTTCAAGACGATCAGTGATATTCGGGGGACTGAAAAGGCCTTCGACGCCTATAAAAAACAGCGGTTTCAGATTCTGGTGGAAGTACGTGAGGGGGATGCCGCCCTGCCTGAAATCCCGATTCGGCCGGTGATTTATAATTTTCCGCCGGAATTTATCAAATCCGGCCAGATTGAGGCGCCCACACCCCCGTTAACGGCCCGGATTCGCCTGGTTCCGCTGACCAGCCCGACGACACCCACGACAACAACATCCACAACGACAACGCTGCCGACCAAATAACTGTCATCATACCTGTTAGAGGTGATGGAAGCGAATGACGGCACGATACATGCCATTGAGGCGAGTTCCTTCCACAATCGTCGGCGCATAGGTTTCGTTTCTGGGCTGCAAACGCACCTTGCCATCCTGTTCGAAAAAGACCCGCTTGAAGGTGCTTTCATGGGGCTGAGCGAACCGTACGAAACAGTCATCTCCATTTTGGACATCCGCGGCCGGAGAAAAGACCACGATATCACCTTCGGAGAATTTGGGTTCCATGGAATCACCGATAATTCGGACGGCAAAGGCATTGGGGTCATGCAAATCCGGACATCGGACATAGTCTTCGGCGATTCCAACCGGATATCCCATATCGTCAAATTCTGCGGGGTATCCCGCAACCACGCGATTAATAACTGGCACCAGTTGGCCGGCGATAATTTCGTCGCGTTCCGCTTCGGCCTGCAAGTCGAATTCCTTTAATAAGTTACCGATTTGGGTGGTATCCAGTTTGTGTTCTGTAATGCGCTTGAGCAACTGCTTGTACTTGCGGTTTTGGGCATCAATGGTTTCGAAATCCCTGCGGATATCACTGGGCATGCGCTCCATGTGGGCCAGGTGAAGAAGCTGGCCGTCGGCGAACTTCAGGCATATCTCCAGTTTCCGCAACAGCTCATCGCTGGGGGGATTTTTGACACGCCCTGTTTCAACTGTGGATAGATAGGGTTTCGAAAAACCGGTGAAAGCTGCCACCTCATCGAGGGTCAGGTTCAGTTCTTCTCTGCGTTCTCGTACTATTTGGCCTATAGACATAATTGTGATTATAGTTTATTAAAAAACAAATTCAAGCATTGTTTTTCAATAAAAATATGCGCAAGGGATATGGCAGCCGCGCTCACAAGATTCGTAAGTGGTTTACATCAAAGTGCTTAGCTGCCCTGAAGCGGAACATTTCAAGACGGAACACGAGTCATCGGAAGCCGTTATTGCTGGATTTGTCCGGCCGGCAGATACCGTGCAATCAACTCTTCGAGTCGGTCTTTATCCACGGGTTTGGACAAGTAATCATCGCATCCGGCCTGGATGCACAGGTCGCGGTCTCCCTTGAGGGCATTGGCGGTGACAGCAATCACGGGCGTCTTGATACCCTTTTGCCGCAGGGCGCGGGTGGCTTCAAGACCATTCATCACCGGCATCTGGATATCCATCAGGATAATATCAAATGCGGTTTTTTCAGCGGCTTCAACCGCCTGCTGTCCGTTTTCAGCCAGCGTAACCTCGTGCCCCATCCGGGAAAGAATCACCTTCATCAGCTGCTGATTGACCGGATTGTCTTCGACCAGAAGAACCGTGGTTTTTACTGCGGGGGTGTCGGATTTGACTGCCGGCTGGGCATGGAGTTTTTCCACGCGATCATATTTATTCCATTGCGGGGTGTCGGACAGCTTGCCGGAGGCCTCGATGGTCAGGGTGAAGATGGATCCCACTCCCGGCTGACTGAACACCGTCAGGTCGCCGCCCAGGAGGGTGGATAATTTTCGGGTAATCGCCAGTCCCAGGCCGGTGCCGCCGTATTTTCGGGTGGTGGAACCCTCGGCCTGAACAAACGCCTCGAAAACAGACTGCTGCTTGTCGGCTGAAATCCCGATGCCGGTATCTTCCACATCAAATTGAATATACATTTTGCCGTTTTTCTGCTTCCGGGATACATTCAGATAGACATGACCCTGTTCGGTGAACTTGATGGCGTTATTAATCAGATTGATCAGGCACTGACGCAGGCGCGTGGGGTCGGTCTGAATCGTCTGCGGCAGTTCCTCACACTGAAGCACGGCCAGTTCAAGGCCTTTTTTGGCCGCCATGGGACGGAACATGGACTCCATTTCCTCCAGCATGACATCCAGCGGCGTCTCGATTATTTCAACGGAGAGTTTGCCGGCTTCAATCTTGGACATATCCAGCACATCATTAATCAGCGACAGCAGGGTTTTACCGCTGTTGCAAATCATATTGACATAGTCACTTTGCTGTTGGGTCAGGGTTTCTTCCATCAGCAGTTCGCCGAAGCCGAGGATGGCATTCATGGGGGTTCGGATTTCATGGCTCATGGTTGCCAGGAAATCGCTTTTGGCCTTGCTGGCATCCATGGCTTCCTGGGCCAGTTTATTGGCCTGCTGTGCGGCGGTCTCAAGACGGGCATTGAGATGCTCCATTTCCCGGTTGGCCCGTTCGGCCTGTTCCTTGGCCAGACGAAGCTGCTGTTCGGCGTGTTTCCGCTCGGTGATATTATTGACCACCACCAGGGCGAGCGTTTTGCCTTCCAGAGCGATCGGGACGGCACTGATTTCGAGGCACAGAGGAGTTCGATGCTCGTTGATCAGCAGGGTCAGACTGGTTTCCTGTTTTTGAATAGTCAGGCCCTGCACAAGCACCTGATTGAGGACCATTCTAAGCGGACACTGCTTACAGGCCTTGCCGGCGCCGCAGCCGGCGCTGTCTTCGAGGGCGGAAAGGCAGTTGATAGCATCTCCGGGGCGAAGGTTTACCATGCTGCAGACGTCTTTGCCGACCAGGCGGGCAAGGTTTTGGTTGATCTGTCGAACACGCAGGTCCGAATCCAGCAGCAGCATTCCCGTCGGTGCGATATCGATGATCGCCTGAAGGCTTTCCCGCTGAGAACACAGCTCCTGCTCAAATCGCTTCTGTTCGGTGATATCCTGAACATATTCAAGGACATGGGTCAGCTTGCCATGTTCGTCCCGAATCGGGTACCCATAGACATTCAGATATCTGAAATTTCCCTGCGCATCGGTTCTTTGTTTTTCAACCACCACCGATTGACCTGTTTGCCGGACCCGATGTACGGCACATTCGGTCTGATCCGGATTGCAGCGCTGAGTCATATTGTGATGATGTTCATAACAGTGACGGCCCAGCGGATCGCCGTTTGCGGATGCGGCTTTGTTGGCCATGACGATTTCATAGTTCTGGGCGTCGATGACATAATACGGCTGGGTTAGTGCATCAATGCTGTGCTGCAGAAACCGTTTGGAACTCAGGGTTTTTTTGAGCAGCTCGACAAAGACCATGCTGACGGCAATCACCAGGAAGATCAGGCCGATTGCCAGCACCAGCCCTTCTTCCACCCAGTTCCAGTACAGAGTCTGATGGAACGCATCGGTTTCAATGGTGCATAATTTCCCGGCCTCAAGCTGATCCTGCCAGCCGGCAACCTGCCGGGCGAATTCCTGATTTCGATTCCAGCTCCAGTACATTCCCAGAGCACAAAAAATGGATACAAACAAAACCAGGGCCATGATGCTGAAGGCCACTGTTCTGCGATTTTCAAACCTGGAATCGGACTTTTTCATAATCAATCCTTGTTCGACTCAATTATCGATCTGTTCTGGTTCCATACCCAGCAACAGAAATCCTGTCCGAACAGATATCCGGACAACAATGTTTCGGCTATTTCAGGGCGATAATTAATAGGTGCGGATGGGTTTATGCGGCAGAACCGTTATTTTTGCCGGTGCCATGCGTCATCGGCAGTAACGCCACGAAGAATTGATTTGCGGCGTCCGATAATCTTCTGCGTGATGGGCAATGAAATAAATCGGAGTATTCTGGTATTGGAGACCTATCGCCGCTTTTTGGTTTGTTTTTTGAGGAATTTTTCCGGACGGAACCGGCGCCCTCGCGGCTCTTCAATCAGCGGTTCAGCGGGGGCGACAAATAACTGGCGGCCGGCGACATTGACGGTCACGATACGGACACGGATGGGCTGTCCCAGATGGATGCTTTTGCCGGAATGTCGTCCGATAACCGCCTGGGCTTTTTCGTTGTAGCGCCACTCGTCCAGACCGAGGTCGCCCGGCTCGATCAGCCCTTCGATGCCGAACTTGACACACTGAACAAAGACGCCGAAATTCGTCAGCCCGGAAACGACACAATCCATTTCGTCGCCGATTTTCTTGCTGAGCATCTGGAGAATCAAAACGGTTTTCAGTTCGTGTTCGGCATCGGCTGCCTGGACTTCGGTGTAAGAAATATGTCTGCCGATTTCCAGCAGTTCGGCTTCGGTCAGGACATCTTCAAGGCCGATTTTGGCCAATTGCCCTTTGACATACAGATCAATCAGGCGGTGAATCATCAGGTCTGCATAACGGCGGATGGGGCTGGTGAAATGGCAATAGTGCCGGTCGGCCAGGGCAAAGTGGCCGATATTCAGCGGCGAATACTCCGCTTTCTGCATGCTGCGGAGAATATACATATTGACGGCGTAGGACAGCGAGGTATCCTTGACCGAGGCCAGCAGGTCCTGAATGGCGGTCCGATCCAGGTGCCGCGGGACGCGAATGCCGCAGAGCTTGACAAAACGGCTGATATTTTTGGTGCTGACGGCATCGGGGTCGGGATGGATGCGCCGCATGAAGGGTATTCCAAACCGGTCCAGTGCCGAGGCGACCGCGACATTGGCTTCCACCATGAACATCTCGATGATGGTGTGCGGGTAACTGTTATCGGCGGGATGGGCATCGACGACCCGGCCGGCCTGGTCGAGAACCAGTTCCGTCTCGGGCAGGTCCAGGTGAATCATGCCGTTTTTGTCGCGACGGACCTCGATGGCACGGGCGAGAATTTCCATATCCTTGAGCAGAGCCGTAACTTCGCCGGGAAAGCCCTCGGCTTTGCCTTTGAGAATATGGTCGGCCTGGTCGTAGGTTAATCTGGCCCGCGAACAGATGATGCTGTTGGCAAATTCCGTCCCGAGGATTTTACCCTGCGGGTCGTAATGGATATAGACGCTTTTGGCAAAGCGTTTCTGTCCGGGCTGAAGGCTGCAAATTCCATTGCTCAGGACTTCCGGCAGCATGGGGATAACCCGGCCTGGCAGATAGACGCTGTTGCCGCGGAGGCGGGCTTCCTGATCCAGGGGGGAATTAAGCGGGATAAAGGCAGCCACATCCGCGATATGGACCCCCAGCACCCAGTTGCCTTCGCTGTCTTTGCGCAGGCTGATGGCGTCGTCGAAATCCCTGGCGTCCGGGGGGTCAATGGTGATGATAACCTCGCCGGTGATATCGTCCCGGTCGGAGGCGGTGTCGGGATTATAGTCCTGGGCGGCCTGATGGGCCTGCTGTCGGCATTCCTCGGGGAATTCATAGGGCAGGCCGTACTGGGCGATGATAGCGTTGATTTCGGTGTCGTAATGTCCGGCACGGCCGAGCACCTGGACGATGGCACCCTGGGCATACATGTCGTTGCGGCGGGGATAGCTGACGATTTCGACGATAACCTTGTCGTTTTCGCGGGCCTGGCTGGAGTCGGCATCCTGGACAAGGATGGGGGGATTGAAGCCTTTGCCTTCCGGGGTGACATACCAGCCGCCGCCGTTGGCTTTGCGGAGCAGACCCACGAAGCGATTGTTGCCGCGTTCAATAATTTCGGTGATGATGCCGGAATAGCGGCTCTGGCCGCGGAAATTGCGTTTGACCACTTTGGCCGCGACGGTGTCGCCGTTCATGGCACCGGCGGTCTCATCCGGCGGCACAAATAAATCTCCGTGGGCGTTGGGTTCGAGGGGGACGATGAATCCGAAGCCGCGCTCGTTGGCGCGGAAGGTGCCGATGATTTTGTTGCTCATCGCCGGCAGGCTGACATTGCGCTGGGCGTCGATGACCACCTGGCCCTGCAGCCGCAGGTCATTCAATGCGTTTTGAAACAGGGAGTATTCCGACGGTCCATAGCCCATCGCATCGGCCAGCTTGGCCGGGCTGATCGGTTTATAGTCCCGTCTGGACAGAACCCGCAAGATTTGTCGTTTGAGTAATTCCAAAAAGATCGCTTCTGATTGAAATTATGCTGTCAGGACACACGCCGCACAAGGTATCGCCCGTCGGAAGAGCTTACGTTATCATGTTCACGGTACTGCAAATACAAAAGGCGTCCGGCCGAACAGATATCGACCGGAACGCCTTAATTTGTGCAAAAGATTGTTCCTAAGCGGCGGAGGTGGACCCAGTTCCCCTGGTCTTGAGGCTGTTGAGCCTCTTGGCCATACGGGACTTGATCCGCGACGCCGTATTCTTATGCATAGTACTGGTGCTGGCAATCTGGTCCAGTTTTTTGGTCAGCAGCGTATATTCCTGCTGAGCCTTGTCAAGATTGCCATCATCAATTGCCGTCAGAAAACGCTTGGTAAAGGTCTTCAACATGCTCTTGCGAGCACGGTTGATCGTGCGCTGTTTGGCGTTCTGACGAACACGTTTTTTGGCTGATAACGAATGAGCCACGTTTTTCTCCTGTTCACTTACCGTTATTCAAACTCTTACACTGAGAGGTTGGGTCTTCTCGACAAACTATGTCGATTATCGTCTTCAGAATCAGCTATTATGCGCAGAAGACCGCAATTTGTCAATACGCTGACTGACGTCTTTGTAAGAAAAGTCGGTTTGAGCCAGCTTTCGGTAGAGTTCGAGGGCCATTTCGGTTTTATTAGATGCTTCGTAAGCCCTTGCCATATTGTATCTTATGTCTTTTCCGATGGGACTGTCCGGGGTGGTGCATTCTTTTAAGGCCTGCGAAAAAATATCGACCGCATCGTCGTTCCAGCCTTTCAGGAGAAAGCAAACGCCCATTTTATCCATCGCCGCGACGCGCAAACGCGGATCATTGCGGGCTTCCTGGAACAGAGGAATGGCTTTGTCAAACTGCTGGGACTTGAGCAGGCAGCGTCCATATTCATACTTGAACCGCAGGTCGGTCGGGTAATTGTCCACGCACTGCTGGTAATAAACCTGCTCTTTTTGTTCCAATTGTTGGTTAAGCTGGGCGATCTGGTCTTTGGGGTTCTCATTGGGTAAGGCAATAGTGCCTTCATGAACCTTGCGAATCAGGGTGCGAAGAGCCTTGATTTCCAGCTCCATCAGTTTTTTGCGAAAGATGAAGTCTTTGGTTTTTTCGTAGCTTTCTTTGAGCAGATGCTCGGCCTCCACCATGGCAGGCTTGGTTTCCAAATCCACCAGTGCCTCCGCTAATTGCAGGATGTTGGTGGTGGAAGTGGGTGCCTGCTGATATTGACGACGAGCCTCTATTGCAATCCGGTGTTTGGCGTTTTCACTTTTGATGACATTTTCCTGGGACTGCAATTGTTCCTGATGTTCTCTGTCGTTAATCGACTCTCGGAACGTGGTGGTCTTGCCGTATTTACCTTTTTCCATGGTCATACTGGCCGACAAATCCCGTAATTCATCCTTGAGGGCATCATCTTCGGGCTTTAGAGCGATAGCCGCCTGGCAGGCATTGACTGCTTCGGTGAAACGCCCCAGTTTTTTGTAGCTGTCTTTCAGGAGTATATAGGTCTTAAATGAGGGCTTTGCACTGGCCCGATTGGCATCAAAAATAAGCTGTGCAATCCATTCGGCGGTTCGGGTGAATCCCCCTTCGGTCGCAGCGGTCAGCATTTTCTCCGCATATCCGATATTGTCGGGATCTTTGGCCAGCAGATATTCAGCGTTAAAGAGCTGATCGGTGGGGTTTTTTCCGCCGACCCGCTTAATCAGGTCCATCATGGACGGTTTTTTACCGCCTTTGCCCTGACGGACAAGGGCCAGTTTCCGCAGGCGGGCATGGCCGTCTTCGAGGGCATCCGGAGACAGCTTCAGGCCTTCCATGTATAAGTCTATGGCGTAATCGAAGTTATCGGTGGCCGCCACTTCCTCGGCGCGGGTGAAAAAAGCTCTTGCCTTTTCAAGACCCGCATCTAATGTGTCATCATAGTGTTCGATGCGCAACCTCTTTCTAATCTGGATGTTAAAGCTAATATCTTATCGGCCCAAACGGGTATTTGTCAACAATAAATGCTTGTTGATTTGACCCCAATATGATATAAAGCCGTTTTACTCATTATTGAAAGGAAAACCTAAATGTTATCGGCAATCGCAAAAACAGACCCCAAGGTCTATGAGCTGATTATCGGCGAAAAGCAGCGGCAGGAAAACTGCATCCGCCTGATTCCGTCGGAAAATTATGTCTCGCAGGCGGTGATGGACGCGACCGGCTCCTGCTTTACCAATAAATATGCCGAAGGCTACCCCGGCAAACGCTATTATGAAGGCCAGCAGTTCACCGACCAGGTGGAAAATCTGGCGATTGACCGGGCCAAGCAGGTCTTTGGGGCGGATGGCGCCAATGTGCAGCCGCATTCGGGCTCGTTTGCCAATATGGCGGCCTATTGTGCTCTTGCCGCACCCGGCGAGACAATTATGGGCTTAGCCCTGCCTCATGGCGGCCATCTGACTCACGGCTGGAAGGTCAGCTATACCGGCAAATTCTTCAACTCCGTCCAGTACGAACTGGACCCCGCCACCGGCCGGCTGGATTATAATAAGATTGCCGACTTAGCCAAACAGCACAAGCCGAAAATCATTATCTCCGGCTCCAGCGCCTACCCGCGGGCCATTGATTTCAAGGCCTTTGACGAAATTGCCAAATCGGTCGGCGCTTTCCATGTTTCCGATATCGCCCATATCGCGGGTCTGGTAGCCGGCGGGGCCCATCAAAGTCCCATTCCATTTGCAGATGTGGTGACGACCACGACGCACAAATCGCTTCGCGGTCCGCGCGGCGGGATGATTCTGTTCAAAGAGCAGCACGCTGCCGCCGTCAATAAGGCGGTCTTCCCCGGCCTGCAAGGCGGCCCGCATATTCATACGATTTCGGCCCTGGCTGTCTGCCTCGGTGAGGCATTGACACCGGCATTCAAGGCGTACGCGGCTCAGATTGTCGCCAATGCCAAGAAGCTGGCCGAAAAACTGATGGAATACGGCTTCAACTTAGTCAGCGGCGGAACGGATAACCACTTGATTCTGATTGACTTACGCAATAAAAACCTGTCGGGTAAACCGCTGGCCAAGGCGCTGGATCGGGCACATCTGGAATGCAATTATAACTCGGTGCCGGGTGATACGGCCCCGCCGTTTAATCCCAGCGGTCTGCGTCTGGGAACGCCTGCGACGACGACCCGCGGGATGAAAGAGCCTCAGATGGAACGGATTGCCGGGTGGATTAAGACGGTGGCCGAAAATATCGACAACGAAACGGTCATCAAGAAAGTCGCCGCCGAAGTCGATGCCCTGTGCAAGCAGTTTCCTGTCAAGGAAGCATTTGTCTAAGCGATTACGACAGATTTAGAAATGATAAAGGCAAGCCGAAGGGTTTGCCTTTTTTGTTGTATAAACCCGAATCGAAATCACAGGGATTACATTTTTCGCCGAATGCGGGCCAGGCCGCCGAGGGCGGTTTCTTTATAATCGGACTGCAGATCCAGGCCGGTCTTTTTCATTACCTCGACGACTTCATCAAAACTGATGCGGTGCCGTCCATCGGTGGCAAGGGCATACGAGGCACATTCCACCGCCCGCATGGCCGCGACGGCGTTGCGTTCGATGCAGGGAATCTGAACCAGGCCGTTGATGGGGTCGCAGGTCAGGCCGAGCATGTGTTCCAGGGCCATTTCCGCAGCATATTCGATCTGCTCGGGCGTGCCGTCGAGCAACTGCGTCGCGGCCGCTGCGGCCATCGCACAGGCGGTACCCACTTCGCCCTGACAGCCGATTTCGGCTCCGCTGATGGAGGCACGTTTGGCCACAGACGAGCCGAACACGCCTGCGGTTGCTAATGCCTGCAGGATGATGCGCGTCGGGAGGCGATAATGCTTTTCAAAATAATACAAGACCGCCGGCACGATTCCGCAGGAACCGCAAGTCGGGGCCGTTACGACCGTATGGCCTGCGGCATTTTCTTCCGAAACCGCCAGGGCATACGCCGCCAGCAAATTCAAGTCCCGCTGAATGCCCACCCGTTCATTGGCACAGGCCATCATGGCCGGAGCCCGTCGGGCCAGATTCAATCCGCCCGGCAATATTGACTCTTCCGGCATCAATCCCCGGCCTATCGCATCACACATCGTTTTCCAGGTGGCGCGCAGGTAGTCCCATAGTTCAACTCCTTCGTGCTGGTCGGCGAATTGCCAGATAGGCTGATGCTCCGCCCGGCACCAGGCCAGCACGTCCTCGATGCCGGAAACCGGATAATCCGGATATGTCACATCCAGCGGCTCGCCGTCTTGGTCGGCCAAGTCTCCGCCGCCAATGCTGTAGAAAAGCTGTTCGGCCAGTATTTTGCCGTTTTGGTCGAGGGCTTTGAGCCGCAGGCCGCAGGGATGATGGGGCAGAAAGACATCCGGCCGCCAGATAAGCTCAAAAGTCCAGCCCCCAAAGACGGCTTCGAGTGCCTTATCGGTCAGGTGGCCTTTGCCGGTGGCGGCCAGGCTGCCATACAGTTCCGCCTGAATCCGCGATACATCATGGGGCAGGCTGTCTTTGAACCGCAGGGCGGCATTTTTGGGCCCCATGCTGTGGGAACTGGAAGGGCCGATGCCGGCCTTATAGAGTTGTCGAATAGATTTCATATTATCCCTGGCGAGTTTTGGATTTACTCTGGAATTTCACCTAATCATTGTTTACTGGAATTACTGTACCTGCTGTGGACGAGTCTGTCAATCTGCGATCCAAGTTGAGATTTTTTTGAATGTTCCTGGCGGGTCGTCCTTCTTTCTGGACAGTATTGTATTGAATGATATAATACGATCACTTCGGCAGGTTGGCAATATCGGCTTGTTATGGTGAAGGTATATCTTGTAATCAGGAAATGAATTCAGGGCAGTCGCTGGGGCTGACAGAAGGTTCATAATCACGAACCCTCTCCGGTCTGTATCGAACGGTTATTATGGAACATGGAAAAATCAAAGTTGCCGCAATGGGTTTAACCGAACCCATTCAGCAAATGCTGGAACTGGCTTTGGCGCTGGAGGACTACCAGATTGTTGCCGTCGCCGACCAGGATGTCCAGCTTGGCCAGTCCTTTTCCCGCCGGTATGAATGCCCGGCCTATGTGGATTTCCGGCGGATGATTATGCAGAATCCCGCCGATGTGCTGTTTGTGGGATCGCCGCTGCATCTGTGTGCCGACCATATCCGTCAGGCGATTCAGAATAAATGCCATGTCATCAAAACCCCCCCGGCCGGACTGACCTTTGAGCAATGTGCGTCCTTTATCCAACTGGCCCGCAAGGAAAACGTGCATTTCGTGGTGGCTTTGCCGGGACGGTTTGAGCCGGCGGTTTTACGGCTGCGCGAAGAATTATCGCATTCAGAACCGGATTACTGGCACCTGATCACCGCGATTTGCCATGTGCCGCAGGGCGAAATCCCCCCGCATAAACGCTGGCTGCTGGATCCGCAGATGGCCGGCGGCGGGGTGCTGATGCAGAACAGCTATGATTTGCTGGATGAAATCGTGTTGTGTTTCGGCCTGCCGCAGCAGGTCTATGCCCAGCTTATCAGCCAGGCCCCTGACCGACAGCAGCGGCTCAGCATTACCGAAGACAATGCCATGGCGATTATGCGATTTACCGACACGCTGGTTGCCCAGATTGTCGCCAGCCGAACACTGGGGCCGGCCCGGCGCCACCTTCGGATACACGGCAAAGATAAATTTATCACGCTGACCCGCGACGAATTTTCCATTACCGACAATGAAGGCAATCTGATTGATAACGTTCAGTTCTCGCAGGAACAATTTCACGGGATGCAGGACTTGCTGACCAATTTTGCCAGGGCGATCCTGTCACCCCAGCAGCATCCGCTCTATCCCCCGCCGGGAACGGATCTTTATACGATGGCGGTCATCGAGTCGTTGTACCTGTCCGCACGGACGGCGATGCCGGAAGCCCCCTCCCGGCTGTTGGACCTGGCCAAGGCCGGCGCGGCGGTGTGGTAGCATAAAAACGGACCGTCATTTCAGATATTTTTCACCCCCGTTGCATATTTCCGCATTTTGAGGTATAATCACCCTTTCTATTGATCATTAAGAAAGCAGATAAGCCTTTATGAGTACAGAACATATACGTAATTTTTCGATTGTGGCCCATATTGACCACGGCAAAAGCACGCTGGCCGACCGGTTATTGGAAAAGACCGGGGCGATTGACCCTCGCAACCGCAAAGAGCAGATGCTGGATGATATGGACCTCGAGCGGGAACGCGGCATTACCATCAAAGCCTCGGCGGTAACGATGAATTACACCCACAAGGGCAAGACGTATATGTTCAATCTCATCGATACGCCCGGCCATGTGGACTTCCATTATGAAGTTTCGCGTGCCCTGACGGCCTGTGAAGGGGCGCTGCTGGTGGTGGATGCAAGCCAGGGCGTTGAGGCGCAAACCGTTGCCAATGCTTATCTTGCAGTTGAAAGCGGCTGCGAAATTCTGGGTGTGATTAATAAAATCGACCTGCCTGCAGCTCAGCCGGAAGTGGCGGCTGAGGAAATGGAGCATATTCTGGGTCTGGATGGTTCGGAATGTATCCCGATCAGTGCCAAGACCGGGCAGAATGTCGAAGCCCTGCTGGAAGCGATAGTGACCAAGCTGCCGCCGCCGCCGGATAAAACGGATGAGCCGACCGCCGCTTTGATTTTCGACAGCCATGCCGACGATTACCGGGGGGTGATTTGCTATGTCCGGGTCGTGGCGGGGGTTCTGAGCCTCAAGCAGAAGATCAAGTTTATGGGCAGCGGACGTGCTTATACAATCACAGAATTGGGTAAATTTTGTCCACAAATGACGCCGGTTTCCCAGCTTGCCAGCGGCGAAGTGGGGTATGTGATAGCCAATATTCGGGAGCTATCGGATGTGCGGGTGGGCGATACCATTACCGATTTCAACAATCCCGCCGAAAAGCCGCTGCCCGGCTATGAACCGCCAATGCAAATGGTGTTTTCCGATTTTTATCCCGGCGCGATGACCGATTATCCCAAACTCCGCACGGCGTTTGAGAAATTAGCCATCAATGATGCCAGCTTCACCTTTGCCCCGCAGAATTCCCAGGCGCTGGGTTTTGGCTTCCGCTGCGGATTCCTGGGTCTGCTGCACATGGAAATCGTGCAGGAGCGGCTTGAGCGCGAGAATGATATCGACGTCGTGCAGACAGCGCCAACGGTCAGTTATGAAATCCTGATGTCCGACGGGACGATTAAGCGTATCGATTCGCCCAGCGAACTGCCCGACCGGTCTGTGATTGCCGAAATCCGCGAGCCGTTTGTGAAGCTGGAGATTATCACCTCCAGCGATTCGCTCGGCGGTCTTATGAAACTGGCCGATGAACGCCGCTGCAAGCTGATCAAGACCGAATACCTCGGTCCGACCCGTGTGATGCTGGAATACAAAGCCCCGCTGGCCGAGATTGTGTATGACTTCTATGACCTGCTCAAGGGCATCAGTCATGGTTACGCAACGATGGATTATGAATTTATTGGATTTGAGGCCGGGGAACTGGTCAAGATTGATATTCTGGTCAACAAAGTCGCTGTTGAAGCGCTGAGCCTGATTGTTCACCGCAGCAATGCCGAATATCGCGGCCGCAAGATGATTGTCAAGCTGCGAAAGGCCATTCCCAAGCACCAGTTCGAAATTCCGCTGCAGGTGGCCATCGGCGGCAAGATTATCGCTCGCGAAACGATTAAATCATACCGCAAAGACGTGCTGGCCAAACTGTACGGCGGTGATGTGACCCGCAAGATGAAGCTGCTCAAGAAGCAGAAAGAAGGCAAGAAGCGGATGAAATCCATCGGGCAGGTCAATATCCCGCAGGAGGCCTTCATGTCGATTCTGGATACCAGCGAAGATTAATATCCCTGTGGATCAATCGTAATCCGTCGGCAGGTCGGGGTTGCGGAGATGCTCGAAGAAGCGTTTGATCTGATGCGTCATTTTCCGCGACTGCGACATGGTTGTAATGTCATCTTC
>CAZVYY010000002.1:0-204068 GCA_964630775.1 uncultured Pirellulales bacterium
GGCATTTGTCATTAATCTGAACGGACACTCTAATATACCCAACGGGTATGGTTATTCCGCGAGCAAAAGAAGCAAGTGGTTAAAGCTGCGGTACTTAGCCGCGACGAGCCGGAAAATTTCAAGTAGGATCAATATGACTTGATATGAGAAGAACTCAGGATACATCCAAAGAGTCATCACACATGCAGCTCGCTGTTATCCGGCAGATAGGCTTGGCCGGCAGGGATCAAATGACATTTCACCTTTGTGACACTCTTCGCCAAATCACCAAAGCAGGTATTCGCCATCGTCATCCGGACTATACTGAACAGCAGGTCACGCAGGCTTATCTGCGTCTGATTCTGGATGAGAACCTTTATCAGCAGATTTTTCCGGAAAATGAGATTTCAGTATGATGGATCAATATTAACTTTCCGTGTATTGACATCCAAATACAACGGTCTTACAATTTTGCAGGAACAGAAGACAACCGTAATAAATTATGGAAAGGGTTTATGATGATCATTGTCAAAATCATCCTGGCTATTTTTCTTCCGCCGCTGGCGGCCGCGTTGCAGGTCGGAATCAGCACCCATTTCTGGATTAATCTGATCCTTACATTCTTTGGTTATATTCCCGGCATGATCCATGCCCTCTGGCTGATCGTAACAAACAAAACGGCCTGAAGCTGCGGATAGACAACGCGCCTCATAGAATGGAAAAAGGGTCTGTCGTGAAGAGGCAAGCCTTTTTATTTCCGGCATATCGGGTATAATAGACCGCCAACGGAGACCAGACGATGCAGGAAAAGATAAAACAAGGTCGTGATTTCCTGAAAGCGGAATTGTGGGGCAGCGCCGATGCGATTGTTCCTGACCAGCAACTCGGCAAGCCTTGTCCGCCGGTGGAAAAACCATTCGACCCGCAGACGAAGCGAATACAACTTCCTTTGCCCAGGGATTTTACATCCAAAGCGACTGTTGCCGAGGTCATCGGTCAGCGCCGCAGCCGCCGCAAATTCAGCACCGCCCCGATGACGCTCGCTGAAGTTGCCTATCTCTGCTGGGCCGCACAGGGTGTCCAGAAAGTCTTCGGAAAGGGTGAAGCCCTGTTCCGCACGGTTCCCTCGGCCGGCGCCCGCCATGCCCTTGAGCTGTATCTGGCCGTCGGCCATGTGGACGGATTTGCCGCGGGTCTGTATCGGTATTTAGGCGTTGAGCATGAACTCTTGTTAGTCCGGCCGGATTCGAACATCATGTCCAGTGTTGCCGCGGCCTGTTGCGGACAGACCTGGATGAGCCGGGCGGCGGTCAACTTCATCTTTACCGCTATCCCGTACCGGATGGAATGGCGTTACAGTACCGCCGCGGGCAAGCTGATCGCCCTCGACGCCGGACACGCCTGCCAGAATCTGTGCATAGCCGCCGAATCCATCGATGCGGGTGCCTGTGCGGTCGCAGCCTATCTCCAGCAGCCGCTGGACGACCTGCTGGGCATTGATGGTCGGGAGGAATTCGCAATCTATCTGGCCTCGGTCGGAAAAAAGTAATGGCGTCAAAATCGAACATTGAAACTTGGATATAGCGAAATTCAGGAGAACCAATTATGCCAACGACCCATACCCCATGCAAAAACCACGACCGGCATCTGTGCAAACTGACCAGTGACGGCCTGCACAAATCCGACCCGAAAAAATACCACCAGCTTGTGCAGAATCCCGAATATGTCTGCAAAAGCTGCGGGCGGGTCGCGGCCAGCAAGGAAAGCCTCTGCACCCCGATCAAACTCGGTACCTTCGAGGATTAATCTGCCGGCCACAACCACAATCCGGGAATGCTGACATTTTTATAAAAAAGCGGTCAAAATCAGCCGCGATGTCTATATTCTTATATACAGATTGTCGCTGGGAATGCACATATAGTGAGGATGAGCCTATGGAAGCGGATAAGGTGTTATGCCGTGCGGGAAGATGGATAGACCTGGCCGTGTTTGGAATGATGTATGCGGTTGTGCCGGTATTGGCTGACGAGACAGCAAAGATAGAATGGAAATTCGACTTCGGTTCCGGTCCGACCGCCGCCGGTTATGTGCAGGTTGTGCCGACGAATATCTATACTGCCCAGGACGGTTATGGTTTTGAGGGCGATACGGTGGTCGTCTCCCCCGATTCGAGCGGCAAGGATGCTCTGACGGGCGATTACTGCACCGCCGATAAGCCGTTCCTGTTTTCGGTGGCGGTGCCGGAGGGCAATTATCGCGTCACAGTGACGCTGGGTGCCGAAGATGCTGCATCCGATACCACCATCAAGGCCGAATCGCGCCGCCTGATGGTTGAAAAAGCCCAAACCAGGCCCGGCGAATTAATCCGCCGAACCTTCACGGTCAATGTCCGAAATAGTCAGATAGACGGTGGGGGACAGGTACGTATTAATGACCGGGAGAAGGGGGCCTTCCACTGGGATGACCGATTAACGCTTGAATTCAATGGCAAACGGCCCTGTGTCTGTGCCGTTGAAATGAAAAAAGTCGATGATGTGATTACGGTGTTTCTGGCCGGCGATTCGACTGTGACCGACCAGACCAAAGAGCCCTGGGCCTCATGGGGCCAGATGCTGACGCGATTTTTCAAGCCCGAGGTCGCCATTGCCAATCATGCCGAGTCCGGCCGGCGGCTCAATTCATTCATGAGCGAAAAGCGGTTCGATAAAATCCTCAGCCAGATCAAAAAAGGGGATTACCTGTTCATCCAGTTTGCCCACAATGACATGAAGCAGGGCACACCGGAGGAAGTCAAGTATCCGGATTCACTCAAGCATTTCATTAATGCAGCCCGAAGCCGCGGCGCCAATCCGGTTCTGGTGACTTCCATGCACCGCAGGAGGTTTGATGAGCAGGGCAAGGTCGTGGATACGCTGGCGGGATTTCCCGAAGCCATGCGTCAGGTCGCCAAATCCGAAAACGTCCCGCTGATTGACCTCAACACCATGAGCAAGACATTCTACGAAGCAATGGGGCTGGAAAATTCAGCCAAAGCCTTTCAGGATGGCACGCATCACAACAATTACGGCGCCTACGAACTGGCCAAGTGTGTCGTTGAGGGCATTAAAACCCATGTTCCCGAGTTGGCGAAATACCTGACCGACGATGTCGCCGCCTTTGACCCCGCCAAACCCGACCCGGTCGAGTCGATCAGTATTCCCGCCAGCCTTGCGACAGACACGGTCAAGCCGGAGGGAAGCTGAGTGGGATTTTCGGTTGACGATTGCGGATTGTCGATTGGAAAACAATTTGAACTGAATCAGCAATCGGCGATTAATCCAGAGCAGTCATTGTCCCTGAACAAAATCAAATTAAGGAGACGATACGATGATGATTGATTACGTAACGCTGATGCTGATCAATATGACCGCGGGCTTGGTCACACTGGCCTTCTTTTTGTGGCAGGGGATTGACAGCCCCGACCGGGCAAAGTGGGCGCCGGCGTTTTCGATTCCCGGAGTTATTGCCGTTGTATGCGGTTTCGCGATGACCTTTACCTGGCCGCTGCCGGCCCCATACAGTATGCTCTTTGGCGAAATGTCGGTACTGCTGGGGGCACTATTTATTGCTGCGGCCTGGGCGCTGGCCAAAGGCTGGAGCCTGCTGCCGCTGGGAATCTATGCGTTCTTTGCCGGTTCTTCCGCCATCCTGCTGGGGGTTCGGCTGATAACCCTGTCACTGACCAAAAGCCCCGCCCTGTCCGGCACTGGCTTCATTCTGACCGGTCTTGCCGGCGTCTTTGCGGGCCTGGCGCTCTGGCAGTACAAAGTCAAACTGCTCCGTGCCGCAGGGGCTGCCGTCTTATTGGCCGCCGCCGCCATCTGGGCGCTGACAGCCTATCTGGCCTATTGGTCCCACATGCTTGTCAAGCCCTGAACAGGCATAACAAAAAAGGCAATCGAATGAAAATGATTCCCGTCAGTAGGAAATCACATAGCGGCCCGCACCTTTGAGTCCCAGTGTCAGCGTCAGCAGTCCGTCTTTTATCTGATAATCGATCTTGCCCATGTCTTTCTGTGTCTCCGCAGCCAGAGCGCGAACCTCAATCTTTTCCGCAGCCGTATTCGGTGCCAGCGCCCTGAGATTCAACCGAACCTGGAACGCTTTATCCCGCGGATACGGAAAGACCGTCAACGCATTTTTATCTTTCTGAATCTTGACTGACCCATCCGTTGCCACGGTGCCAAAATCCATCCACGTGCCCGCCGGATTCATGTGAGCTTTAAAGTCCGCCCGTGCCGTTTCTTCGCGTTTGAACTCCGCACTGCAATCGGCCACGGTAATGTTTTTGATCTTGCCGCCCTCGCGATGCAATTGCAGCCGCCCCAGCACAATCCGCGTTCCATCTGCCGTCGGCCCCGACAGCGTCAGCCGCCCGCCTTTATTGAACAGGCCCGTCGTCAGATCGTATGTATCAAATCCGTCCGTGGGCACCTGGATCTCGTAAGGCCCGTCCAGCACGGTTTCGCCTTGCTTCCATTGGCTGGTCGGCCTGGCCAGCCCGTGATCCTGCTGAAATTCGATATGTTCACCCTGTTGGCTCTGCGCGTTGATAAAATGCACAAAGCACGCATAATCCGCATCGACCGCCTCCTCCACCTGCCACGCATACAGCACACGAATCCTGCCGTTGCCCAGATACTCCATCTTTTCCAGCCGCGGCGTAATCGCTTTGGCCGCTTGCAAATACGGCATATGGAACGATGTTCTCGCATCGATAAACACATACTCCGGACACGACACATAATCAGCAAACTTGCCATCCCGCAGGCCCATGCACGCCTCAGTATCAGGCCCCAGTGCCAGAAAACCCCACTGCGGCAGAACACGCCCTTCGACCGTCCACGGCGTCTCGTCCCAGTTAATCCACACCGTCAGCCCGCTGTCATACTTGATTCGCTGCCGCCCGCGCTGCCCGACGGCCAGTGCCACCGATGCCGATACATACTTCCCGTCGATATCATAGCTGATATCCATCGCTTTGGCCGTTCCATACAATGCCTGCACCGCATGCATGATATGATGTTCCTTGGCCACCCATTGCACATTATCCACCTGTGCGTTGCCGATAAATCCGGCGTGTCCATAGGCAATTTCCTGCGCGCGGTACTGGTCCACCTGCTTGACCGCCCCGGCATCCCTGCCCCATCGCATCCCGTACGCTGCATCAAACCACCGCTCATAATACCCCATGCCGTGATTGACCATCTGCGGGTGAATCTTGAGCAGATCAAAATCCAGGCACGGCTGATGTCCCTGCCCGCCGGCCACCTGGGCCTCGACGCCGTCGCACCGGCCTGCCCAGTAGAAATGATTGGCCCCCTCGCCGAACAGCGGCCCTTCATGCGTATCCCGCATATACTGAAACAGCTCCGTATCATACTTGACCTTGGCCAGTGCCATCGCCGCCATCGGCTGGCCCGCTTCATGGTCCAACTGATGCCACGGCGGCACACACGTATGCACATCCAGATACGCTGCGTTGGTCTTGAATCGTTTGTGAATCTCCGGCGCGTTCTGTTTGGCAAACTCCAGCGCCATATTGCACTTGAGGCCGAAGCTCTGCACCTTGGTTCCTTCGTTATACCACGCCGGCGATGGTGTTCCATCCGCCCGAAGCACCCGCGCCGAATCCCGATACGATGGTGCATCGGGGTACAGGTCGATATAGTTCTCATGCAGCGACCACGTATAGCCGCAGGCATTGGCCGCCTTGCCGAATTCGATCATCCCCTCATCGCCGCCGAAATCCGGGTTGGCCGGCAGATGGTCGGGCAGCTTGACATCGTACCCATACCGCTGCCAGACATGCGAGATAATCGCCAAATGATCCACGCCGTTGTCCTTGAGCGTCCGCAGCAATTCCGCATCGCCCTGATACGTCCCCTTGTGATGCCCCCAGATATCCAGCATCACCAGCGGCCCAAGCTGCCGCAGATACGGTGACGGCGGATGCGGGATATTCGGCAGCACCTCGCCCACATGCGGCGACACGGCCACATACCCGCTTTCGACCAGTGTATTATAGGTGCCGTCGGTCTTCGGCTCATAGCGGGCCTCGCCTTCCGGGCAGGCCGACGCATGAGACACCGTCCAGTCCAGATACCGGAAGACATACACCTGATTGACCGGCAGATACGTTACCAGTCCGCCCGTCGGATTGGCCGAAAGATACGGAATCCCAAACAGTTTCCGCAGCGGCGCCCCGCAGACCTGCCCCAGCGACAATCCCGCCAGTACCGGCTGGTCACACCTGGTCTCGACGGTCAGCGCCTTGCCGATAATGCCGAAGCGCCATTGCACCTGAAACGAGATATTATCTATCGCATAAGCCCAGGTCATCTCCAGTGTCCGTCCATCGTCGGTTAGTTTGATGCTCTCGGCCTTGCCGCCGCTGGCCGGAAGCATTTTCTTGCCCACAATCACATTGACTCCGCCCGCCCCGGCCGGCTGGAAGGGCGGCTGGTCGTCCATCTGCACAGTAAAATCATCCAGCGTTCCCGTCTCCGGCACAAAGTGATATACAATCTTCGCATCCTTGCCCTCGTAGATAAAATCATATCCCGCCGCCGTCTTGCGGATGGCATTGGTCGCGGGCAGCAGGTTCGACGGCGTCACACCCTGTCCCGGCCGGTTGGCCAGCGCCAGAAGGCTTGCCCCCTCCGTCGCCCGGTAGGCCTGCGTAGTCGTCAGCCGCTTGACCGTATCCGACCGGGCCTCCCCGGCCGCTCCGGCCGTAATTTTCGCATCGCCAAAATAGGAAAAATCAAAGGCAGAATTGTTCTTTGGCCCCGGCTCCACGTGCAGCCGCACCGTGATGTCCTTGCCCGCATACTCGGACAGGTCAAAGCGGAAATCCTCCCACTTCCCCTCGGTATGATGTTTTCGCATCAGCTCTTTTTCGCCAGCCCCGGCCAACAGGGTGCAGCCAAACGTCACACCGTCGCTTTTATCCGGCACCGCGATATCCGGCCGCATCGCAATCGCAAACGACAGCGTCACCGGCTTTACCTCCGGCAGCCGCAGCCGGTAATCGATCCAGGTCTTTCCTGCCGGCACCCGCCACGGCGAATGAATCAGGATGCCCTCCCGCCCCAGCACACGTTCCCCCGGCCGATACATAATCCCGCTGACCTCATCGGTCCCCACCCACGACACAGGCATCCCGACCGCCTCTTTGCCGTAGGATTGATAGCTGATCTGATAGACCCCCACATCCGACAGCGCCGTTTCCCCCGCAGGCAGCACCACCGGCCCGCCCGCCGCCAAAACCCCCGCCGCACAAACCGTCACCCACCCCAACGCCACCCATCCCGCTATCACTTTGTTCATCGTCTTATCTCCACACAGATTCAGATATCTCGGTAAAACCTTCTATTTCTCTTTCGTCTCGCATTTGCAGGCAGGCGTTACCCCAATCTTCCTCGCGGCATAACGGTGGTTGTTGACCCCCCCGGAGGGGTTAGTTAACATAGTCGGCGGTGGAAACCGCCGGAATCGGGTATCTTTCCTGTTTAAGCCCCAGCGGGGCGATATATTATGTTAAGACGCAACCGGTTGATAAGACGTTACTTAATTCTCTATCTCGCTGCTTTTGTCATACCCGCTCAGGCGGGTATCCAGATTTCTACGAACTATGAACTACGAACTTTTCCAATTTGTTTCGTATTTCGTGCTTCGGATTTAGAATTTTCTCCTTCTTGTATCCGTGTCTTCTTGATTTAGTCCCCGTGCCTGGCCTGATTCTTGTACGAGCGACCCGCGGTCACCGCCGTTTGTCCATCCTTCCAAACCGGCTTTGTCTCAATGGAAAATTGAAATTGGAAAATGGAAAATCTCCCTTCTCAATCGACAATCCCAAAATCATCAATCTGCAATTCCACCCCTGTGGTTGCCCTGTGTTTATTCCGGCCTGAAAGGCCCCCCTAATCCAGCCCAGAAGCACCCTGGGTGCGATTATGCTTATATTTAAAAATGGATAGTTTTGTTCCGGATCAGAATAAATCGACCGGCGACTCTTGACTTATGCCGCTCAAACCCTGATAATCTTGTCGAACTAAAACTTCGATCCAGGAGACCACTGCGTGAATCCAAATGAAAATGCCCAATATGACGTTACGATTCTTCGTCCGGCCATCCGAAAAGAAGATGTTGCCCTGCGTGGTCGTCAATTATCACCGGATGAACGTGCCCGTGTCAAAAAGGCCCTTCGAACGCTGCACAGTCTCGAAATCATGGCGACCAACGTCTATCGATTTCAAATCACCGGCAAACGCGATGAAATGGATGAAGAAATGATTCGTGCCATGTGCAACGAACAGACCCATATTTCCGATTTTCTGCTCCGGCTTTATGAATATGGCCTCAGTCCCAGCCCGTTTCGCTGGGCCTGGTGGATTGTCGGGTTTGTTTTCGGCTTTGGCTCACGCATGCTGGGACAAAAGGCGATGCTCAAGATGGGGATTTGGCTGGAAAGCAAGGCGGTTCACCACTACGGCGAATTGCTGAATGCCGCCCCGTGGGATGAGGCCACGCGGATGACACTCGAAAAAGACCAGGCCGATGAGGTTGGCCATATCAATACATGGAAAAAGTACCTGGCGCAGATTGGTGCCTGATCCGGGAGAAGTTTGGATGGATTTTAAAACAGTCAAAGAGGTCCTCGAATTTGCGATTCGCAAGGAAGACGCCTCGGCCCAGTTTTATCATGACCTGGCGGCGTTGATGAAGGATTCCACCACACGGATTATCTTTGAGGTGCTCGAGCGGAATGAAATGCAGCACAAGTCCAGTCTTGAATTCGAGCTTATCAAACAGGGTCAGGTGGTCAACGAAGAAAGGTACAAAGTTACCGATGAACCGACCGGTTATATTGAAGTCGATGAACAGGCCCAGTCCATGACGTATGTCGATGCATTGCAGCTTGCCATTCGCAAAGAACAGGCGGCATTTAAGCTTTTCGCTGAACTGATGGTTCAGGCCAAAGATCCGCAACTGCGAAAGATGTTTTTTGAGCTGGCCCAGGAAGAGATGCGCCATGTGCTGCAGTTTGAAAATGAGTACAACAGCATCGTCCCTAAAAAATAACAGGATAAACCCGGCCTGAATCCCCGGCGGATGTGATTAATCCGCGGCGGCCACACGCCGCTTTTATGCCGCGTATATGGTTTGGGTCACATAGTTTACACCACAAAATCGAGTCAAAATCTCCAGTAAGGATATTGCAAGTCTCCCGGTTGCATCCATATCGTCAAACCAGTCACTATATTTACAATAATGATGAGTATTGTGACGGATTTGAGAACACCACCGTCCCGCAAACCACTCGATTGTCAAACCGCATCGATTGCAGATTCCTGCGGACCCCGCAACTAAGCGGAATTGATATTTTCGGCAGGCTGGAATGGCGGAAGAATTTTCATGAAATTCAAATTTTTGATGGGAGATATTTGGGCTTGAGTTGAATTATACAATAGGAAATATGAATTGTTTCTCGAATAAGACATTGAAAATGCGGGTATGCGGCAAGGAGAAGAATTATGAAGAACAAGAGGGCTTTTACGTTAATTGAACTCCTGGTTGTAATCGCGATTATTGCGATGCTGCTGGCCATCGTTATGCCCGCATTAAAAAAGGCCAAAGAGGCCGGCAAGCGTGTCATCTGTCAATCCAACATCAGGCAATTAACCCAGGCATGGAAAACCTACGCCGAAGAAAATAAGGGTATCCTTGCCCCGGCGATGACCTCTGCCATTACTGCCGGGGAACCTTTCGGCTGGGGACAAAATTCTCCGACGTGGGTGGGCTTGACAAATGATGTAGATAACCGTCGTGCTCTTGAAGCGGCAATTACATTAGGTACTTTCTATCCCTATGTCAATATCTTGAAAGCCTACCGCTGCACCAATCACGAGAGTGCAAATACAGGTGTTGCCGACACGACACAGGTCAAGCGGATTCGTTCCTATTCAATTGTCGATTCGCTGAATGGCTATGATTTTATCAAGTACAGCGGTTTACAGTATGGTCGCCCCATTAAACAATTGACCGAATTAAGGAATAGTTCCGCCCAGATTGCATTCATCGATGAAGGTCGGGAAACCGCCCAGGGCTGGAGCATCCATCCGGACCCCACGGCTTATAAATTCTGGGATGTTCCGGGTTCACAGCATAACGATGGGACTGTATTATCCTTTGCCGATGGCCATGCAGAGTATTGGCGGTGGGAGGATACAAGAACCCTGGCGTTTGTGGAACGGGCCAAAAGGCTTACAAACTACGGAGAGGCATACAATTTAACTGAGGCCTCCAATCAGAGCACCAATCCCGATTATCAAAGACTGTATCGCGGAATCTGGGGTACTGGGCGAAAATAAAAATTCGTCCGGAAAACCCGAAGTGTACATACAGTCTCCTGGCCCGCCTCTGCAAAGACAGAATCCTGTGTCAGGTTCTTTGTCTTTGCTGACGTGGGCTGTGTTGTTTATTGGCAGTCGAAAACAGACCCTTATTGTTATCCTTTTCAACAAAAATAAGGAGGGGGGGGCAGCAGGCAAACTTTGTCCAAATCACATCAGCAGTGTAAATTTTGACGAAATTAAATTTTTTGAGGGTGATTTTTTCATCCAAAATGGATTAAATAATAGGTAAGAGGGATGGCATGTAACAAGATAATATAGATGCATAAATGCGTTAAGGAGAAAGACATGAAATACCAAAGGGCTTTTACGTTAATTGAGTTGCTGGTGGTCATTGCGATTATTGCGCTGTTACTGGCAATTATTGTTCCGGCCTTAAAGGTTGCCAAAGAAATCGCCGCCGGGTCGGTCTGCATGGCCAATGAGGCGCAGTTGGGCAAATGCTGGCTTTTGTATGCCGAAGATAATAAAGGATTGATTGTTGACGGTGATACATCGGATCAGTTTGATGGACGCTCGACCTATACACGAACAGAAGGTACGGTGACTGTGCGAAATTGGGTTGGCAGACCAATGGGGCCGAACAATCAGGATATTAACGATACACTGAATGATAAAATTCGCGGTTTTCAGGTTGGAGCCCTCTGGCCGTATGTGACTGATCCCAAAGCCTATCATTGCCCCATTGATAATCGGCACACCAAACGTGCAGTGTATCCCTACAATAGCACGACGGCCAATCCTCCCGGATTGTGGATAGGGGGCTATCGAACCTATTCGATTGGCAAGCCATTGTCCAAGCGGCCAACCGACAGTGGCGATTCAACCGGCGAGATGAGGGTGGAAATTGTCCGTAATTCCCAATTTGTCAATCCCAGCGACAAAATTATTTTTCTGGAAGAAACCGATGGGTATGGATGGAATCATCGCACCTGGAATATGAATCTCAAAACCCCAAATTGGGTGGATCCATTTGCCATTCTGCATAATGACAGCAGTACCTTTGTATATGCCGATAGACATAAATGGGTGAACAAGCAAACTAAAGACATGGCCAAGGCCCAGCAGAAAGGCTGGTCGGCGGTGGACCCCGGAACTGGCTCCACCGAAGACTGGATATGGTTCAAGCGATCTTATATTCCCGGAAAAATACCCAGTACCTGGAACTAATATCAATTTGAACAGCGAGGACACATGGAACAGTGTAATACGCGCAGAGAGTTTTTGAAGGCAGCCGGCGTCTGCGCCGCGGCCGGAACGTTTTTATTCACCGGATGCCAGTCACCGTCGAAAACAGGCCTCTCGGCGGCCCCGATGACCGCTTACGGCAGCACCCCCAAAGACCTGATTCGGATTGGTTTTGTCGGCACGGGTAATCAAGGTATAAGCCATATCCATAATCTGGTGAAAGTGGAAGGGTGCCAGATTGTCGCCGTCTGCGACATTCGTCCGGAAGTGGCCAAACGAGCAGCCGGGATTGTCACTAAAGCCGGTTTTCCCGAACCCAAACTCTACACGGACGGCGACCTGGATTTTGTGAAAATGTGCGAAACCGAGGATCTGGACCTGGTTTATAACGCTACTCCCTGGCACTGGCACACTCCGATTTGTCTTGCGGCCATGAAAAACGGCAAGCACGCCGCGTCTGAAGTCAATATCGCCTTGTCGGTGGAGGATTGCTGGCGACTGGTTGAAACCAGTGAAAAGACCCGTAAGCACTGCGTGATGATGGAAAACTGCTGCTATGATTCCATGGAAATGCAGACGATGAATATGATTCGGCAGGGGCTGTTCGGCACGATTCTGCATGGCCGCTGCGGCTATCTGCATGACCTGCGGGATTTGAAGCTGTCTCCGACATTCTATCAGGGCCAGTGGCGGCTCCATGAATCCATCAAGCGTAACGGCAATCTGTATCCCACCCATGGCATCGGGCCGATGGCCTGGTGCATGGACATCCATCGGGGCGATGCCTTCGATACGCTGGTATCCATGAGCACTGCCTCGCTGGGCTTAAATGAATATGCCAAAGCGCATTATCCTGACAGTCCCTGGGTGAATCAGAAGTTTGCCCTTGGTGATGTCAATGTCTGCATGATTAAAACCAAACTCGGCAAGACGATTCTTTGCTCTCATGATACCAATTTACCCCGGCCTTATAGTCGGGACTTTCTTGTGCAGGGCACCAAAGGGCTGGTCCAGAAGTATCCATCCGAGCAGGTTTATATTGAAGGCAAAAGTAAGCCGCATGAATGGCAGGACCTTGCGGACTATTCGAAAGACTATGAGCACCCTGTCTGGAAGCAACTGCGTGAAAAATCCGCCGGTGCCGGCCATGGCGGTATGGATTTCATCGAAGACTGGCGCCTGATTCAGGCCCTGCGCAAGGGATTGACACCGGATATCGATGTCTATGATTCCGTGGCCTGGAGTGTGATTATTCCCCTGAGTGAACAGTCTGTTGCCGCCGGCGGCAAACCGGTCAAATTTCCGGACTTCACCCGCGGTCTGTGGAAACAGCAGCGTCCGCTGCAGGTGGATACGCACCCGGAACTGTAAGCAGCACAAGCTCCAATTACGCGGTCATCAATTCGTTCAACTGCGCCAGCGCGCTCCGCTGAATCTGGCGGACGCGCTCTCGCGTCAGGTTGAGTTTCTCGCCGATTTGCTTGAGTGTCAGGGGTTCTTCGCCGTTAAGCCCGAACCGCAGACGCAGGACTTCGGCTTCGCGCGGGTCGATCTGGTCCAGCAATTCCACCGCCCGGCCCAGTTCTTCATCCGAACCGAGATCGTCTTCGGGCATCTGGATTTTATCGTCTTCGATGGCATCATCCAGCCCGGCGTTGTCCTCTGAGGAGTCATGCTGGAAGCCCTGGTCAACCACGGTCACGATATCGCGTATGGCCCGTGCCTTGCGAACCGGGACTTTCATCGCGGATGCCATTTCTTCGAGGCTGACAGTACGTCCGAGCTTGGATTCCAGTTCCGCGTGCGTGTTGCGCCACTGGTTAATCAGTTCGACCATGTAGGTCGGGATATGAATCGGCTGGGAATTATTGAGAATGGCTCGTTTGATGGCCTGCTTGATCCACCATGCCGAGTAGGTGCTGAATCGCACGCCATGTTCGGGATCAAAGGTATCCACGGCACGCAGAAGGCCGAGGTTGCCTTCTTCAATGAGATCGCCGAGGGTCAGTCCTCGTCCGGAGAACTTCTTGGCGATATTGACGACCAGCCGCAGGTTGCTGCGAACCAGGCGGTCGCGGGCTTCCGGGTCATTGTGGTCCAGAACCGCCGCCGCAAGTGTTTTCTCTTCGTTCCAGTTTAACAGGGGGGCTTCGTCGATTTCTTTGAGATACTCTTTAATCGTTACATCGAAAGCCATGTATCACCTACCTTCGCAATACTGCCGAAAAAGGTCATCCCTGTTCTTTCTCGACTTTCGTTTAGTTATACTGATCTCACTTGTCAATTTCAAGCTTTGTTGCGATATAATAAAAATAGCCCATAGCCATCGCAGCAAAACCATACCCTCTGGGTATATAAAAAATAAGACCACAGGGTTAAGGGCATACTTTCCCTTTGTCCCTGTGGTCTTTATCGGCCAAAATCAACCGGCAGCTTAACCGCGGTCCGGAAAAATACTGATTAAGGTCGTAAGCCTTTGCTATTCAAGGAGTTTTAGCTGGGCATCAGCGGGCCGTCCAAACCACCACGACGCTGCGGCCCCTGATTTTCGGACGTTTCGGGGGCAGAACCATGGCTCTGATCTTCGGCTGCCCACTGGACGCGACGCAGACTCAGGCCGATTTTGCGGCTGTCGGTATCGACCCGCAGAATCTTGACCTCGACATCGTCGCCAATCTTGACGATATCCTGCGGCGACTCGACTTTCTGGTCGGACAGCTCGGAAATATGCAGCAGGCCTTCCAGTTCGTTTTCCAGTTCGACAAACACGCCGAAGTTGGTCAGTTTGGTAATCTTGCCGCGAACGATCTGTCCGGGGATGTACTTTTCCGGAATCGCGCGGAACCACGGATCTTCGGTTAACTGCTTGATACCCAGGGAGATGCGGTGCTTGTCTTCATCGACTTCCAGCACGACGCAGCGGATTTCCTGACCCTTTTGCAGGCATTCGCCGGGGTGATTGTACTTCTTGGTCCAGCTCAGGTCGGAGATGTGAATCAGGCCGTCGATACCAGGTTCGATTTCCACGAAGGCGCCATAGTTGGTCAGGCTGGTCACTTTGGCAGTCACCATCGTGCCGACCGGATACTTCTGACCGGCAATCGTCCACGGATTGGCTTCAAGCTGCTTGATACCCAGCGAGATTTCCTGCTTTTCCTTGTTGACATCCAGCACAACCACATCGATTTCCTGGCCGACCTGCAGAATGTCCGACGGATGGGCAACGCGCTTGGTCCAGCTCATTTCGCTGATATGGACAAGGCCTTCGATGCCTTCGTCCAGGCGAATGAACGCGCCGTAGTTCATGATGTTGACCACGGTGCCCTTCACGCGGCTGCCGACCGGGAAGCGGGTTTCGACATTCGCCCACGGGCTGGGCTGTTTCTGCTTGAGACCCAGCGAAATCTTTTCGGTGGTGCGATCCACGCCAATGACCATGCATTCGATTTCCTGGTCCAGTTGAACCACTTCGGACGGATGCGCCACGCGGCCCCAACTGAGGTCGGAGATATGCAGCAGGCCGTCCAGGCCGCCCAGGTCCACGAATACGCCGAAATCGGCGACGTTCTTGACGATACCTTTGCGAAGCTGACCGACTTCGATTTCACGCAGCAGTTTTTCCTTGCTGGCCTGACGGTCTTCTTCGATGAGTTTGCGGCGCGAAACCACGATGTTGTGATTTTCGGTGTCGATCTTGAGAATCTTGCACTCGATTTCGGTGCCGATGAAGCGGCTGATGTCGCCGGGCTTGCGGATGTCCACCTGCGAGGCGGGCAAAAACACCGGCACGCCGATATCGACCAGAAGACCGCCCTTGATGCGGCGGCTGACGATACCCTTGACCACATCGCCTTCCTGCTTGGTGGTGGTGATGTGTTCCCAGCCGCGAATGCGGTCGGCTTTGCGTTTGGACAGGACCAGTCCGTTTTCGGCATCGACTTCTTCCAGAAGCACTTCGATTTCCTTGCCGGAAACGATTTCGTCGGGGCTGTCGAATTCGGATGTTTCGATCAGACCTTCACTCTTGAGTCCCAGTTCGATGACCACATCATTGCCGGCCATGCCGACAATCTTACCCTTGACAATCGTGCCGGGCACAAGGGCCTCGACCTTTTTATCAAGTGCTTTTTCGAGCATCTGCTGATGCTCAGAGGTGTACAATTCCCCCAATTGCTGCTCAAGCTGATCGTCGGTGATGCCAAGTTTCGAAATTAAATTTCTATCTACCATAAAAATCTCCTGTGAGTTGTTTTGAGGCCTCGCTGGCGCCCCACATATACGCCGGCGAACCTATAACCTTGTTAAGGTTAAATCGCATCGGCAACGCTGCCGATACATTTACGAATGCCAATTAACTTTGGTACGCTTCGAGCTTTTCCACAAACTCGCGAATGACCTCGTCCGGGGTGGATGCACCTGCTGTCACGCCGGCCACCCGTTTGCCGGAAAGCGTATTTATATCAAGTTCTTCCCAATTTTGCAAATGGTAGGTTTGCGGATTATGTTTTTTACATAACTCCGCCAGTTTGCGGGTGTTGGCGCTGTGCAGGCCGCCGAGGACAAACATAATATCGACTTGGCGACAGAGTTTAACCGCAGCTTCCTGGCGGTCTTTGGTTTCCCGACACAGCGTGTTGATTATTTTGATCTCCGAAAAGGGCAATTTGCCGATGTAGCCAATCATGGTGGCGAAATAATCCGGGCTTTGGGTGGTCTGACAAATCACGCCTAACTTCTTATGGTTGCGTATCTTATCAAGATCGGATTCATCTCCGATAACCTCCACGCCCTCGGCCGAGCCGACGACCGCCTTGACTTCCGGGTGGTCTTTGTCGCCGATGATAACCACCTGATACCCTTCTTCATGAAGCTGGCGGGCGATTTTCTGGACGCGCTTGACCAGCACACAGGTTGCATCGACGATGTTAAGCCCTTTATTATGAAGGGTTTCCAACTCCTGTTGCGTAGCTCCGTGCGAGCGAATCAGAGCCGTTCCATCCGGGATAGACTCCACCGATTCCACGGTACTCAGCCCGGCCTGAGAGAGCTGCCGGACCACATCTTCATTGTGGATAATCGGACCCAGACTATAGACTTTTTGTTGTTCCGCCAGGGTCTTTTTTGCTAAATTAATCGCGTTGCGAACACCCGGACAGAAGCCGCATTTTTCTGCTACTAATACTTTCATGAACCGTTCCTGTAAATTATGGAATCGGGACTATACCATAAAGTACGGCACAGCTCAATGAAATGCTCACAGAAACAAGGGTGTATGTGTATCCGAATTGTCCTGTAAATGAGTGCCGATGGTCAGGATTGCTTCACACTTGCTGAGACTTATTCCGTCAATATCTTGATGAGGGCGTCGGCATCGGCATATTCTGCGACAAGCTGATGCAGGCGCGCGATCTTGGCGGTGTCATAGGTTTGTATTTTAAATCCAAGGTCTTTCATTCGAGCGCTGACGGTAAAGGTGTCCTCGGCACTGGTCAGGACAGGGATGTTGCTGGATTTAAGCAGCGGCTCAATCGTCGGATGCGGCTCAAAGCCTCCGGTCAAAATCAGTCCTCCGCCCAGCGTCGTCTGGCGGGATAACACCAGAATCGATACGAGAATATTGTCAATCCGATCGCCGGGCATAATGACCAGCGTATTATCCCGAATGTGGCGAACGACATTCTGCGGCTCCATCGCCGCCACAACCGTATGCTCCACCGGATTGGACAACGCATCCTGTCCGCACAGGACATTGTATTTGAATTCCTCGGCCAGTTGCCCGACAGTGTAAGTTGACAGGATATGCTCGTAGGGAATCGCCCCCAGCAGCTTGGTGCCGAACAGTTTCAGCCCCCGACTGACGACATCTTTGACCATGTCGTATTTTTCCGGCAGCACCTTATTCAAAATGACGCCAAGCACTTCCACATTATGTTCCCTGAACAGCGACAGGCTCAGGGCAATTTCGTCAATGGGCTTGCCGATTCCGCCGGCGGTAACCACCACGACCTTGGCATTGAGCAGTTGTGCGACGCGGGCATTGGACAGCCCGAAACAACTGCCAACCCCGGCGTGGCCAGTACCTTCAAACAGCACGATTTTATGGGACTTGAATAATTCGTCGCGACTGTGCAGGATTTCTTTCTCCAGCGGCCCCGCGTTGGGATTGTTAATGAATTTTCGGGTAAAATCCCGTTCAATCGCAATTGGGCTCATCAGGCAAGGCTCGTCCTGCATATTGAACACCTGGTGCATCAGGACGCTGTCCTTGTCGATGTTCTTGTCCTGATAGCGGACATAATGCTGGCCGACGGGCTTGCAGTAACCCGGATCGAATCCCCGGTCATGCAGAAGCTGCATCAGGCCAAGAGTAACAGACGTTTTCCCGCAATCCTGCAACGTGGCAGCGATATAGATTGGTTTCATAGTCGTATTCCATCACAACGGGTTTCTTGTGTTTAACATCAAAACAGGTATCAATTGGGCACTGTTTTGATTTCGTTCAGTATATCGTCCAGATACCGCGACACATTTTGCTGAATTATATCCGATAGATTGCTGTCAAATGCAATAATTTCCGGTTCGATACCGAAAATAACGACTTCCGCCGGCGCGTTTCCAAATCGCTGGGCCAGTTCAAACACCTTCAGGATGTCCATTTCATGCAGTGAAAAATGTTCCAGCGTCTTGATGGTACGAACCTCGTCGGGCCTGAATCGGCGAATCGTTCCGGCAGGGGTCCCCATCCTGGCACAATCGATGAGAATGACTTTCCGGCGTTTTTCAATCTTATAAAGCAGACTCAGGCCGCCCACGCCGCCGTCATAAAATTCCACATCATCACATCCGGATAGGTCCTGGTTTTGTGATAAAAGTGCAAGTTTTTGTACCAGCAGCACGCCAATACCCTCATCGGCCATCAGGGGATTGCCAAGTCCTGCGACAAGGATTGATTTATGATTGTCCATAAAGTTGTAAGTAATTTAAATAAAATCAGTTATAAATATTTCTATGAGAACGTCAGCCGGTCGATTAAGACTGTTTTTACTGCTGAAACCATACCTCAAACAGGTTCTTTCGGCAAGAAAAAAAGCATTTTAGGTCGATTATTGTGTGTAATATGTGAAAAAACAAAGAATAAACGCTTGACACGGCACAACAAAATCGATATTTTGAACATCAGCTTGTGAAAGTGAGCACAAACACAAAGATAAAAAGGCGGCTCCGGATGTTGAAATTTCGCAAAATACCGGCAGAAACGATTCGACGAATGCCTCGATATCTGCGGGCATTTTCGCTGTTGGGACAGGAAGGTCAGGCCTATATCTCAAGTCAGGCTCTGGCTTGTCAACTCCATCTCAATCCGCCTCAAATTCGCAAAGATTTATCGTATTTCGGAGATTTCGGCACCCGCGGTGTCGGCTATCCGGTCTCGGATACCGCCCAGCGGATTCGTGAGATTCTTAAACTGGACGTGGCCCAGAAAGCGGCCCTGATTGGGGCAGGGCGGCTGGGTACGGCTATCGCTTCCTACCCGGGGTTTGCCATGTTTGGTTTTGATATTGCCGCCATCTTCGATAATTCCCCCGCCAAAATCGGCAAAAAGCTGGCGGGTCTGATCGTTCAGGACATCCGGGACATTTCCAGCATTGCCGAAAAAGAAATCCGTCTTGCCATCCTGGCTGTTCCCTCCGAGTCCGCCCAGGCCTGTGCGACGCTGCTGGTGGATTCCGGTGTCCGGGGCATTTTGAATTTATCGCCGAGCTGGCTGAAAGTCCCCAAGCGCGTCAAAGTCGTCAGCATCGATCTGGCCATGGAACTGGGAACGCTGTTGTATTATCTGTAATCTCGAGAAATTCGCCGAAAGCGGCAAAAATAATCGTGATAAACGCAAAAACGACGGTTTAACAGGAAATCAAGTAAGGACTGGCTTATGAGTGTGAGCAAACTGAGTAAAGAACAATTCGGGCAGTTTGTAGATGCGATGCTGGCGGCCGGCAGGAGAGTGGTCGGCGTAGTGGCCAAAGACGACCGGTTTCAGTTTGATGAGCTTAAATCGGCCGCCGCACTGCGGCTGGATTATGATGTCACCATTCTTCCGCCCAAAAAATACGTGCTTCCGCAGGTCGAACCGCTGCTGCAGTTTGAAGTCGGCGGCCCGGCGCAATCGGTCATGCATTATGACCCAATGATTCTGCTGGGGGTTCATCCCTACGACCTGATTGCCATCCGGCAGATGGATGAGTTATTCAGCCAGGGCGAGTACGACAAGCATTACATGGATCGCCGCAAACAGATTACAATTATCGCCTGCGATGTGGCGCGGCCCAGCAAAAACATATTTGCCTCGTCGATGGAAACCGCGGTTGTCTCCGACGGCTATGACATCCTGATTACCGATATCGGCGATGCCTATCTGCTGGATGTTGCAACGGAAAAGGGACACGCCCTGATGACCTATGCCAAAGGGCTTGCCGCCGCCGCCAGCGCCGATCTCGAAAAACGTCAGGCTATCCAGGAAGCCAATCGCACGGCACTGAACAAACACAAGCTGGGCTGTAAAGCATCCTATCTGCCCAAGCTGATGGAAAAAGCCTACAATCATCCGGTCTGGCAGGAAAAGGCTCGTCTGTGTTTTTCCTGCGGCTCCTGCAACCAGGTCTGCCCGACCTGCTACTGTTTTGATGTCCAGGACCAGGTCAACTGGGACCTCAAGACCGGCCAACGGGTACGCTGCTGGGATGGCTGCCTGCTCGAAAATTTTGCCACGGTGGCGGGCAATCATAATTTCCGCAAGGACCGTTCCTCCCGCTTCCGCCATCGTCTGTTCCGCAAGGCCAAATACGTCCCCGAAAAAATCGGCGGCCAGATCGCCTGTGTCGGCTGCGGACGCTGCATCACCGCCTGCGTGGCCGATATCGCCAACCCCGTAACCGTCTATAACCGTCTGATGGAAGAACAAACCCTCGGATAAAAGGAGAATGATACAATGTGTGACTGCTGCAGTGAACATAAGGATATTTACCTGCCGGAGATGGCGACGATCACCAAACGCCGCATGCTCAACGGCACGGAATTGTTTATGCATCTGGAGATGGATTCCGGCAAAGAGCTGGAACATGCTCCCGGCCAGTTCGTGGAGCTGTCGATTGCCGGACTGGGGGAGGCGCCGATTTCCATTTCCTCGTCTCCGACACAGAAAGGCTTCGAACTGGTGGTTCGCAACGTCGGCAGCCTGACCCGGGCCATACACAAGCTCGAAGTCGGCCAGAAAATCGGCGTTCGCGGGCCGTTCGGCTCGCTGTATCCGATTGAACAGGCCAGGGGCAAAGACCTCGTCTTTATCTGCGGCGGTATCGGCCTGGTGCCTCAGCGGTCCTTTATCCGCTATGTCCTCGATAACCGCAAGGATTACGGCAAGGTCACAGTGCTCGTCGGTACCAAATGCTACGACATGCGGCTGTTCCGCGAGGAACTGGCCCTGTGGTCGGAACGCAAGGATATGACGCTGATGGAAACCATTGACGAAGCCCACGACTGCTGGAATGGCAACGTCGGGGTGGTCACGACGCTGATTCCCAAGGTGGAAAGCGACCTGCCCAAATCTGTGGTGCTGGTCTGCGGCCCGCCGGTCATGTACAAGTTCGTACTGATGGCGCTGGCGGAAGCCGAAGTCCCGGCGGAAAATATCTATGTGAATCTCGAACGAAGAATGAAATGCGGTGTGGGCAAATGCGGCCATTGCCAGATCAATGGCCTGTATGTCTGTCAGGACGGCCCGGTGTTCCGCTGGTCTGATTTGGCCATAGTGCCGGAGGCGATCTAATATGAGCAAACCAAGAGTAGCGATTTTCGATTTTGCCTGCTGTGAAGGCTGCCAGCTCCAGATAGTCAATCTGGAAGAAGAAATCCTGGACCTGATCAATGTGGTGGATGTGGTGGAATGGCGCGAAGCCATGAGCGAACAGAGTCACGAATTCGACATTGCCATTATCGAAGGCTCGATTACCCGGCCCGAAGATGAAAAACGCATCGAAATCATCCGCAGCCGCTGCAAGATTATGATTGCACTGGGCGCCTGCGCGACCATCGGCGGGGTCAACAAGATGAAAAACAAATTCGACCTCGAAGAAGTCAAGCACTGTGTCTATGGCAAAGACGCCCACATGCCGCACCTGGAAACCGGCCTGACCAAGGCTGTCCATGAAGTCGTGGATGTGGATTATAAAATCCACGGATGCCCGATTGACCGCAAGGAATTTGCCTCCGTCATCAGGGCTTTGCTGCTGGGCAAAAGGCCGACTGTTCCGGATTACCCTGTCTGCGTGGAATGCAAGGCCAAAGAAAACATCTGCCGCTATGAGTACAACCAGATTTGCCTGGGGCCGATTATCCGGGCCGGATGCGGTGCAAGATGCCCGTCCAACGGATTTCGTTGTTTCGGCTGCCGGGGTTATGTGGATACGCCCAACGTGGAAGCCGCCCGCGAAGTCATGGATAAATATGGTTTAACCGTGGAAGATTTAAGACAGAAAATGGTGTTGTTTGGCTGTGAACAAGGACCGACGGTATGAGCACGAATATAAACATTAATGTACATCATGTGACCCGAATCGAAGGCCACGGCAACATCGTGGTCAATGCCAAAGATGGCAAAATCGAAAAATGCGAATGGCAGGTACCTGAAGCCCCCCGATTTTTTGAAGCCATGGTGCGGGGACGCAGCTTCCAGGATATCCAGACGATTGTCAGCCGTATCTGCGGAATCTGTTCGATTACCCACTCGCTGGCCTCCACCAAGGCCGTCGAGGATGCCCTCGGCATCGAAGTCAGCGAACAGGCCGACAAGCTGCGTATCCTGATGCATTATTCCGAGCAGCTCCAGAGTCATACCCTGCATGTGGGCTATCTGGTCGCGCCGGATTTGTTCAATGCCCCGTCGGTGGTGCCGCTGGTGCCCAAGGCACCCGATGCTGTCAAGACCATTATTCGCGCCCATCGTGTAGCCAACAACTGGTCGGATTTGATCGCAGGCCGGACCACCCACCCGGTCACGCTCATCCCCGGCGGTCTGACCAGGATTCCCGCCGAGCAGCAGCTTTGTGACCTGAAAAAAGAATTGGAAGCGACCGTCAAAGACCTGGTGGCCATTTGTGAAGTGGTTCACAGCGTCGCCGGCAATTTGCCCAAATTTGAACGGCCGACCGAATATGTCTCGCTCAAACAGACCACGCCGCCGGCCTATACCTTCTATCACGGCGATATTACCAGCAACGACTGCAACGGCGATGGCCCGGTCAACATTCGCAACTGGCAGAAGGTGGCCAACGAATACGTCTCGCCGCAATCCACCGCCAAGTGGTGCAAGTGGCACCGGGATGCCTATCTGGTCGGAGCGTTGGCACGGTTCAACAATAACGCCGAACTGCTTAGCCCTCTCGGTAAAAAAGTTGCCGAGATGTTTGGCCTCAAGAAAGGCAATACCAATCCTTTCATGAACAGCATTGCTCAATTGGCCGAAGCGGCTCATGTCGTCGAAACCAGTATCCAGATGATCGATGACCTCCTGACCCGGGGCCTCAAGCCCGAAACCGTCAAGGTCAGCCCGCGTGCCGGCCGGGGAAGCGGCTGTGTCGAAGCCCCGCGCGGCATTCTGTTCCACACCTATGAATTCGACAAATACGGCAACTGCGTCTATGGCAATGTCTGTATCCCCACCAACCAGAACCATGCCAACATCCAGAAAGACTTCGAAAAATTTGTGCCGGAGTTTATGCACCTTGGCCAGGATGCCCTTCGCCAGGGTATGGAAATGCTGGTTCGCGCCTATGATCCGTGCGTTTCCTGTTCCACCCATTTCCTGAATGTGGAGTTTGTATAGACCGTAAGCTTCTTCATTCCAATCTGAAGTTGCTGAAGTGTGCCGAAAACGCCCTTGTCCATATTGAAGTGGACAGGGGCGTTCCATTATAGGGGCTGGTTTTGTGTTGTCTTGAATCAATCTGATCCGTGAATCAGTATATTTACGGATAGCTATTTCGCGGAAAACAGATATTGTTACGACATTCCTTAATTTTCCTGGAAATTACTCCTATCGAGGGCTGTCTTGTTAAATAATGTCCATCAAAAAGGAGATGAAATATGAAAACGTGTTATGGAATCAGTATTAAACTGGCGGTAGTGGTCTGTTTGCTCGGCTCGTATGCCTGGGCGGCCCCGTCTGCGGCGGAGAAACTGGCCGGAAAATGCCCCGATGGAACCTTTGCTTTTGTTGCAACCAGCGGATTTGACCAGCTTGATCCTGCTTTTGATCAATCTTCCATTGGACGACTCTGGAACGACCCGGAGGTTCAGACCTTCGTTACCCAGATCGAAGATGCTATGCTTAAAGCAATCGAAAAGGGAATTTCGCAGGGGGATCCCCAGACTGGACAGATGGTCCCGACAATAAAGACCCTGATGGAAGAAGTCCTTGCCTGTCCGCGTCTGGCTGGAATCAGCGAGATTGTCGGTGATCCCAATCAGGAATTTCCATATCGTGTATTTGTGATTATCGAAGGACAAGCCCACAAGGAGCAGATCAAAACCTCTATCGAGAAAATCGAAAGCAGCATCGGCACCGAGCAAATTGTGGATAAGCCCATGGGCAATTTCACCTTTCATGCTGTTAAAGAATCCGAAGTGCCGGTGGCATGGGGCTGGTACCGGGATACGTTTGTCTTTCTGGTCAATGATGAAACCGGTGACACCCTCAAGGGACTCCGGCTGCAAACCCCCAAGCCTACACCCCTGTCCAAATTGGCCAATAACGGGGATATTGCTGCTCTGTATTGCGATGTGCAGAAGTTCAGTTCCATGATCACCAATATCATTGGAACCATCAAGGTGGATTCAGACGCTCCCGAGCAGGAAGTGACCAATAATCTGACCGAATTCAAGACGGTCCTTGAAATGCTTGGCTTACATAACGTCAGGTCACTGACCCTGCGGGCCGGATTCGACCGTAAAGATGTCATCGTTGAAAAATGGCTGGAAGTGCCCGCCCCGCGGACAGGACTCTTTAACGTCATCAAGCCGCTGGATTTAGCCCTGTTGGATAAGGTGGATAGCCGTGCTACAACCGTCATGAGCTTCAACATGGATATGGCCGGTATGTACGACCTTATCATGCAGATTGTGGATCGTTTGGCTCCCACGCCGGAAAAGCGTGATCAAATCCATGCTGCCATTGCCGGCATGGAAGGGCAGTGGAATATCAAGCTGCGTGAGGGATTCCTCCAGAGCCTCAATGGCCCGATGATTGGATATTCTTATCCGGCCATGACCGTGCCGCAGTCGCCTATGGGAGGTTTTGTGCTGACGGCTAAACTGAAAGACCCGGCCTTGTTTACCCAGAATATGCAGGCCCTTGGTCAGGCTGTCGGTGCGATGTTTCAGGCAGACCCGCAGCAGAGCTTGAAGATTACCCCGCAGCCGCTTGATGGCGGTCTGACCGCAACCGCCTGGATGCTGCCCCAGGTTGCGCTGCTGCAGATTATTCCCAACTGGGTGATTGTGGATGATTGTGTGGTCATTTCGTCGCATCCGGCGATTACGAATCTGGCAGTAACCCAATGTAAAGCAGCCTCGCCGGAAAAAACGTCCATCCGTTCGCTGACGTCCTTTGCCATGATGCAGTCGAAGATGCCGAAAAACCTGGTCTATCTCCAATACAGTGACACCGCCGTCAATGCCAAACAGATCTATGCCCAGCTCCAGCAGTTCTGGCCCCTGGCAACGGCTGGAGCCGCCGGGCAGGGGATCATGCTGCCGGCCATGCTGCCCAACATCCAGGACAAATTCGACCAGTTGGGCCAGTCCTGGAGCTATGCCTGGATGGATGACACCGGCATTCGCTCTCGCTATCAGGGCAGCGGAGCGGAAATCTCTGCCACCTCGATTGCCGGAGCCGCCATGGGCGTCGCGATTCTGATGCCTGCGGTGAGTAAAGCAAAAATGACAGCCCAGAATGTCCTCGCCGCCAACGACCTCAAGCAAATCGGGCTGGCTTGCATCATGTATGCAGACGATAACAAGGATCAATTCCCGCCGAATCTTGAAGCGGCTAAAAAGTATCTTGGCACCGACAAAGTGCTGGAATCGCCGCGAAAACCCAAAGATTTTAACGGGCCTTCCTATATTTATATTACGGGCCAGACCACCAAAAGCCCAATCGGTAATATTTTGGCTTATGAAGCCCCTGAATGTTCCAGGGATGGCAAAATCAATGTCCTGTTTCTGGATGGACATGTTGAAATCATGCCCCTGGCGGATTTCCACAAAAAGCTGGACGAAACCAATGCCAATCTTGGCCGCACAGGGAATGAGGCCCAAGTTAATGTTAATATAAGTAATGATCCAAATCAGTAAGTCTGATAATTCGGATCTGCTGCAAAACCCCGGCTAAAACCGGGGTTTTTTGTTATATGAGATTAAAAGATGTAATATGGGCAAATATAATTTGGATTCACTCAACACCCTCTTGTGGGTAAAAAGTGGGAGTAAATAGCAGTAAAACTTAAAATTTTTTAAGGTTTTTTGTGTTCTATATGTATTAATATTGCCTTTAAAATATACAATATGTAGTATGCTTTGCCTGTAAAACTCTTTTTTAAGCCATCATCAGAAGACCTATGCACGAATGAAATGGCAAAAATTGCCGATGATTACTGTTGACGGATAGTGGGGCAAAGTGGTAATGTATCCCACAAAATGATATATCCGGTGGAGTAAAAGACAATGTTACTACTAACAGGCGAATTTGAGCACACGCTCGATGAAAAGAACCGGCTTTTCATCTCCAACAAGCTGCGCAGTCAAATCGACGTCAGGGAATATGGCGGCGATTTTTACCTTGCGATGGGACCTAATGGAGTGCTTTGCCTGTATCCTGAAAAGTATTTTCAGCAAATCGCCCTTGCCGGTGCGCCAGGGACGGCCGCCCCGGATGAAGTCGTCGCTTTCGAGCGTATGACATTTGCTATGGCCAGCAGGGTTGAGCTGGATCGGCAGGGACGATTGCTTTTGCCGGAAAAAATCAAGAAACGGGCAAACCTCGGCTCCTCGCTGACCCTCGTCGGCGTTAGAGACCATATCGAAATATGGAATTCCGAGGACTGGGAACAGTATCTGACGGACAATATCAGTCAGTACCAGCACCAGGTGGCCCAGGCAAGACACACGGTTCTGCAAAAACAGAGCCGACAAGTTGAGGAATAGCCGGAGGATTTATGGCTGAGCTGTTTATGGATGAAGTAAGTCGTGTTCGTGGCTACCTTGACGGCATTTATCCTGCCGATGAGCAGACCCTCTCGGCGGTTGGCGTATTAGCCGACCGGCTGGATGGTTTGAAAAAGCAAAACCCGATGTTTGCGGGTATTTCGTTTTCTCCCGACCTTCAACGGCTTTCCGGACGGGCAATGTTTACTGTTGCCGGCTGACAGGCCGTTTTGAGAATGGATTCGAATAATCAGAAGGATTGTTCGGCGGAACCCATGGATGGGGTTTCGCCGAACGAGCATATACCGGTTTTAGCAGAAACCTTAGCCGAATATATCCATTTACCCAGGGATGGGGTTTTTGTGGATGTGACGGTGGGACACGGAGGTCACAGCCGTCTATTCGGTTCACAACTGGGGCCGGAGGGGATACTTGTCGGGTTGGATGTTGACCCAAAAAGTCTCCAAACGGCCCAGGCCAATTTAACCGGCCTTCCGTGCCGGATTATATTGATTCGGGAAAACTTTTCCCGTCTGGATGAAGTATTAACTAAACAGGGGATACAGCAGGCAGATTGTATCCTTGCCGATCTGGGATTTTGCTCGGCACAGGTAACCGACCCCCAGCGAGGGATGAGCTTTCAGGTGGACGCCCCGCTCGATATGCGGCTTGATAATCGGCTGTCTATTTCAGCGTCCGATATTGTCAATAAAATGCCCGAAAAACAGCTTGCGGATTTGATTTTCAAGTATGGGCAGGAAAGGGCGTCGCGGCGTATTGCTCGATTCATTGTCGAAAATCGGGCCAAACAGAAGTTTTACACCACCGGACAACTGGCTATGATTATCTGCAAGGCCCTCGGGCAGCCTGCGACCGGGCGACACAGCCGAATTCATCCGGCCACCCGGACCTTTCAGGCCCTGCGGATTGCAGTCAATGAAGAACTGGAATGTTTAAAAACTTTATTAAAAGATGCCGGCCGGCGGTTGAAAAAAGGCGGCATTCTTGCGATAATCAGTTTCCATAGTCTGGAAGATGGAATGGTCAAAGAGGATTTTCGTCAGCGTAAAGCGGATGGAACCTATGAAATCCTCACAAAAAAACCGTTAATCGCCGATGAAAAAGAAGTGCGGATGAATCCTCGTTCGCGAAGTGCAAAATTGAGAATAGCAAGAAAAATAGTATAGTGTATATGCGGAATAAAAAGGAGTACACGGAAATGACGACCGACGCCAAGGTGGGCCTGCTGCTCGGACTGGTTTTTATTGTAATTATCGCGTTTGTCATCAATGGATTGCCCGACTTTGTTCATTCCTTCAAAGATAAGCCGGTCGTCGAGACGGCCGTAACCACCCAGACCGGAAGCAATCTGGTCATCGACCCTGGAATTGTGGAAGTCGCTCGCAGTCTGCCGATGGGACGAACCAATCTGCGTTATGCCGAACCATCTTCGCAGGTCATGAATCTTGATGCGTATGCGGGCGGCTCGGACCTGCCGCAAACGGTCGAAACGACCACCGCGGCTCTCCAGAATCCGTCGGCTGTCGAGGCGGTGACGCCGACTCAGGCCCAGGCTCAGCTTGAAACTGCTGCCGCTCAGCCTTCACAGCCCCGGAACCCGAACACCTTCTCCAACCGGGTGACCGCCGTGGCTCCGCGCACAACCGCCGAGTTGTCGCCGGTTGCACAAACCCCGCAGGCGGATGCAATGATCAGCCATCAGACCGCGCAGACCATTAAGGCGGCTCAGCAAGCCGTACAGGATGTCCAGCAGCCCGCAAAATCCAGGCCTGAAGACGTCAAAACGACGGTCGTTTCCGGCAAAACCCATGTGGTTGGCAAAGGCGAGTCGCTGGCGGTTATTGCCAAAAAATACTATGGTCCCGAGATCGGCAACCAGCGGGCAACCATCCAGATGCTTTACGAAACGAATAAAGATGTGCTGGATTCAGAACATGTAGTCAAAGTGGGCGATAAGCTGGTGATTCCCCCGATTGCAGGCTCCCAGCCGGCCCAGGTCGAAAAGCCCAAAACCGCATCCACGTCACTGATGGATAAATTCAAAGACGTCTTTGAGCCTGCCGATACCAAAAAGGAAGCTGCGGTCAAAAACAGTGTCGTGGCCGATAAAGCCAAAGACAATACCACCGCAAAAAAGACCGACGCCGCCCCGATTAGCGGCAAGGCCAAATCCGCCCCGGCGGAACGAGAGTATGTGGTTCAGAGCGGCGACCATCTGTACAAGATTGCCCAAAAGCATCTCGGCAATGGCGACCGTTACCCGGAAATCATTGCATTGAACAAGGACCAGCTTGCCAATCCCAGCCAGCTTCAGGTCGGGATGAAGCTCAAACTGCCCAAAGAGTAAGCATTGGCGGGCGGATTGCTCCGTCCCGGTTACGGCGGGGAGAACTGCCCGTTCAGCGATCGTCAATCAAGCGGGATACCGTGACACAAAACCTTTGAGATAATCGATTATGACCATGCCAACGCGGCCCAGACTGGTCTTTATTATTTTCTTTCTGACCGGCACGCTGATCTTCACCATCCTGCTGCGAACCACGTCCAGCCGGGTTTATAATCAGTACTGTTATGCCCGTGCCGAACAGAATGTCCTTCTTCAGGATTTACGCAGCCAGCAGTTGCGGCTCGAATCTCTGATTAACCCCCGTTATATGTTTGAGCATCTGCCGCCGCCGGAACCGGATAAGTCCAAAACCAAAAAGACCCGATGAGACTTAAAATTACCATTATCGTATTAGGGATTGTGCTGGTGACGGCCATGGGACTGCTGGGCTGGCGGCTGTATGTCTTGCAATTTGTCAAGGCCGAAACCTTTGCCCAGGATAGCCAGCGTCAGCAGACCGCGACCTTCACACAATACGCCCGGCGCGGGACGATTTTTGACATCCGCGGTAATGTCCTGGCCGCCAGCAATACCGCTGATGAGGTCTTTATCGAACCTCGCCGCCTGCCCAATCCGGAAGATGTCAAGGAAACGGCGATGGTCCTGCAGGATATCCTCCACCTGCCCGGCCCGGAAATCTGCCGGCTGGTCTATGACAGCAAAAACAAGGGATATGTCAAAATCCAGTCCGGCATCGACCTGGCACAGCGGCAGGCCATCATGAACGCCAGGCTGACAGGGGTTGGCATTCAGAGCCAGCGATTGCGGTATTATCCGATGGGCATACTGACCTCGCACATTGTGGGCTTCTGCGGGGCCGAGGGGATGGGACTGGCGGGACTGGAGCTTAAATATGAAGACGTGCTCAAAGGGGCCGACGGCAAAGAGGTGGTCCTGGTCGATGTCAATCGCAAGCCCATCGGTTTTCGTCCCGATTTATATAAACCCCCGTTCCCCGGCCAAAACCTCATCTTGACGATTGACTCCACCATCCAGCAGTTTGTCCGTGCGGCTCTGCAGGATAAAATGAAGGAATACGAAGCCGAATCCGCCATCGGCATTATGATGGACCCCTATACCGGGGCCATTCTGGCCATGGTATCCCTGCCGGATTTTGACCCCGAGCGATTCAACACGGAAAAGCCTGATCGTCTGAAAAACCGCATTCTGACAGACCCCTATGAGCCGGGCAGCATCATCAAACCCATCGTCGCGGCCATCGCTCTCGATAGCGGTCATATCGGCTACCGCGAAGTGTTTTACTGTGAAGACGGCTACTGGGGCAAGTACCGCATCGGCGAATTCGGCAATCACCGCTACGGCAACTTCACCGTGCGCGAAATCCTCATCCAATCCAGCAACGTTGGCATGGCCAAAATCGGCCTGAAAATGGGCCAGAAACGGCTTTATGATGGTCTTCGGCTCTTCGGCTTTGGTCAGAAAACCGATATCGACCTGCCTGGCGAAGACCCCGGCCTGCTCTATCCGGTGTCCAAATGGAGCGGATACAGCGTCACCCGTATCCCCTTTGGCCACGAAATCCTGGTCAACGCGATTCAAATGCTGCGGGCGTATGCGATTCTGGCCAACGGCGGCAGCCGGGTCACCCCCCACATCGTTAAGGCCGTGGTGGATTCACAGGGAAATATTACCCAACTCCACGAAGCCGCAGGCCCGACTGGTTTTGTTATCAAGCCGGAAGTGGCCCACTGGATTGTCCGCAATGCCCTGGCCGGCGTGGTCAATGAAGGCACCGGCGAGAAGGCCGCCCTCGAAGGCGTTCAGGTCTGGGGCAAAACCGGCACAGCCAATATCGCGCTGCCGACCGGCGGTTATGACACGTCCAATTACGTCGCATCGTTTGTCGGCGGGGCACCGGCCGTCAATCCCAAAGTGGTGGTCATGGTGTCCATTCGCAAGCCCAACCGGGCCTTGAATAAAGGCTACAGCGGCGGGCGTGTTGCCGCCCCCGTCGTGGGTGAAATCCTGAAAAAAACCATGCCTTATATCGAAAAAGGTCTGTAATCGTTATTGGGCGGTCGTTTTGGTTCCGATGAAGCCGGCCTGATGACACAACCGAATGATCTCCCGGGCCAGCGGGGCGGCGTCCTTGCCTCCGCTTTGCCCTTCTTCCACAACCACCGCCAGTGCTATGGCTCGTCCCGCCGAATCGTTGACAAACGCTGCAAACCAGGCATTGAAAGGCCGTTCCGTGGAGCCGGTTTTGCCGTATATGTTCAATCCCAGTGCATTCAGGCCGCTGTTGGAAAAAGCCTCGTACGCCGACCCGCCGCGTTCATGGACTACGGCGTGCATCCCGTCATACACGACCGCCAGGTGCTGTGCATGAATCGGCAGTCTTCGGGTTTGTTTGCTGTTCATTGGATCATCGGGGTCAATCACCAGCCGCGGCGGCTTGTACTCCCCCCGTCGGGCCAGCACCGCATAGGCATTGGCCACCTGCAGGGCGGTTACACGAAGATTGCCCTGTCCGATACCCCACCAGCGTTTTTCCCCTGCCGGAATCACAGCAGCGTCGGCGATGTTGCGTATCGATTGCGTCTGAATCCCGTAAATAATGCTGCCGGGGGCCTCACGAAACCGGCTGTCAAACTCGGTGCCCATATCCAGCCTGGCAAGCGTCTCAGCACTGATACAGGGCTGCAGAACGGCGGTCCCCCAGCCGAATTCCCACAACCATCGCTGCAGCGCCTCGCTGTCCAGCCGGTCGGCCAGCCGCGAAAAATACACATTGCAGCTGCCCCGCAGGGCATTGCGGCCATTATTGACCTGGCCTTCTTCCTCCCACCGGGAATCATGGCAATACCCGCGCCGCTGCAGCAGGCATTTAGGCCAGCTTGACGGCGGCAGCGTCCACGAGCACGAGATGACCTCGTCGGCGGTAATCTTGTTTTCTTCAAGACCTGCCAGCATAATCAGCGGCTTGACCGAAGATCCCGGCGGAAACGTCTCCTCGATGGCCCGGTTCCACAAGGGCCGCGACGGGTCATTCAGCAATTGGCCATAAAGCTGTCGTGCCCTGTTGACATCGAAATTCGGAAGCGACACCATCGTCAGGATGTCGCCGGTGGCTGCCTCGATGACCACGGCGGCGATTTTGCCGTTGCCTCCGAAACCCGGCGCCACAGCATTCGGGTCGCTGAGCAGGGCTTCTATGTCCCGCTGCAGTTCCATGTCCAGCGTTAATTGAATATCCTGCCCGAACTGCGGATTGGTTCGGGAGATTTCATTTTTGTCCCGGTCGTAGGTCACCTCGCCGCGTTTGCCGCGAAGGACAGGCTCAGCGAGTTTTTCGATGCCGAATTTGCCGATGATTTCCCCGTCCAGATACCGCAGGTAGGTGTCGTCGGAAAACAGCGTATCCGCCTCTTCCCGCCGAACCGGCCCCACCCAGCCGACAAGATGCGATGCCGCTGCCCCGAATGGATAGGTCCGCCGCGATTCGGATTGAATCCTGACCCCGTCAAGATGCGACAGTTCCACCTGGGCGGCCATCAGGGTGGGCCGGTCGTACAGTTCCAGCACCGAATACGCCTTGTGCATCTCGGACAAATCCACCTCCGCAATCTGACGGAGGGGAATCTGGTCTTTGTCCTGTTCATAGCGGCTGGTGGGAGCATCGCTGTGATTCCGCCGCCAGCAGATAAACCGCGCCAGTTCCCAGATGCGGTCATTGATGGATTCAATGGTTTGATGCAGCTCCGCCTCCGGCATCCCGGCGGTGTAAATGCAGAAATCCATGGCCTTTTTCAGCCGGGCAATGTCTTTGGCCCAGTCTTTGGCCAGTTTCGCTTCGGCGGCCTGGCGGTCCTGTCCGGCCGCAGTCTGCTGCTGAAGCTGGGCTTCCCAGAATCGCGGATCCCGCAGGCGGGTCAGTTCATAATTCATCTGCAGATAAAAATACGGCTCATCCCGTGCGACGATGCGATCATTCCGGTCCAGAATCTTGCCGCGCAGCGTCGGAAGCGATTTGGGCGGCAGAATGCGAATCTGGCTAAGCTGCTGTCGGGCCGGTTCAGCCAGGTAATATTGCAGATACCATAATCGCGTCAGGCAGACCAGCATGGCCAGCACGCAGAGCCCAATAAATAATTTCAGTCGCTGATGATACATAGGTATTGAAGCCAGTTCTTTGAATCGGATTTCTAAATCGGTCCTCGAATGCCTGTCAATTCGGTTGAATGATAAACAGTCGTCCGGCCCCGGAGTCCAGCGAAATCTGAAGACCCTCCATCGCGGGACTGTCATCGATGACGGGTCGGGCTTCAGATGTTTCCGGATCAATTTCAAAGACCTTTTCAGCAGGCACTTCAAACGTCACCGTCGGCCAGGACGAATACGCGAAATCATAATTGTTCAGCAGTACCGCCTTGCGACCGTCTTCATGGACAAACTCGCCGACCAGGTAATCCCCTGCGGTCAACTGGCGAATGGGTGATCCTTTTAAGATTGCCGACGGGTCGTCTTTGGGCTCTACGCGGTACACCCGGGTGCTGGTCAGCTTCATCAGGGTCGGCCCCAGATTTTTGACAGCCCGATTGATGCGCTGGGCTTCATAATAATGCCGGGTTTTCCGGTCGTCCCGGGTGATAATGGCGCCCCCTTTGGGAAACTCGCCGCCGGCGGGCGTGTAATAGCAGAAATAAAGAACCCCCCTGGCGCCATACGCCAGCGAGGTATAAATCTGCCAGCGAAGCTGGGCTTCGGTGGGATCATAATGCGGCCCATAAGGCATGGTATTGAAGAAATTCCAGAAGGGTATCTTTTTCTGGAGGGAATATGTTCGCATAACTTCCAGGTCGCTGCAATACCCTTTGCGTCCGTCGGCACCGGGAGTCATCATCGGGTAATGATCCATGCTCAGCACATCGGGTTCGACCTCGTTGACAAAACGGCTGACATGCTGGTCGTAATTGTCCGTCCCGAGCTGGGCACTGCTTGCATAGCTGGGAAACAGGTTGATATAAGCCAGTTTGCCAGGCCAGGTCTGACGGAGTTTGTCCACCTCCATTCGCAAATGCGGGAAATCTCTGGCTGAGGGTTCGTCACGCAGGTTCATCCCCCAGCACGCCGGCGAGCCGAGCAGGTCTTCCGGTTTCATATCCGGGGCCGTACTCAGCAGCCGCAAATCATATTGCTCGCACAGCTTAATCTGTTTCTGAATGGCCTGTTTGTCTTTGGCCCCAAAGCCGCCGATGACCAGGGTGAAATGCGCCTCGGCAAGCTCCCGATAGCGCTGGTCCATCTTCTCATCCGCCGGCGGATCCACCCACAGGCCGATGGCAAATCGATCCTGAATAAATCGCTGGGCCTGGCCATAAGCACAGTCAGTTGCTGTCATGCCGAACAAAACAACTGATGAAAGACAACAGAGTGCTGCCGACTTTCTCATATTATAATCTCCCATGCACATTGGTTCGTCTTAGCGTACCCCAACTCTTTTCTCAATGCATTATCTGTCGAAGAAGGGACGATTTCAATACAAATCCACGGTCCGGTATGGAGGTGCGGATAGTCCTTCCGGGCGGAGTTTAATAAATGCGGGATCGGCCTTCCGGTCGTTTGCCCATCTTGCCCCAGACCTGCTTTAAAACCAGCCAGACTGCCGGGGCAGCTATGGCCGAATACAACGCCGTGGACAAAGTGATCCAGAATACATCCGGGCGTTCCTGCCCGGTCTTCCAGGATTCCAGCCACACCGCCGGCAGTTCGGTCAGCATATAAGATGCAAACACCAGAAAGGCCTGGTGCAAAGGCCGCTGCATGCTCAATGTTCTGCTGATCTGGCTGAGCAGCGTCCCGATGATGCCGTAGCAAATCATGTGCGGCCCCAGCGTCCAGCCGACCAGGTCTGCCGCAAATCCTGCTGCAAACGAACAGCGGATGGAATCCTGCGGACGGGTATTCAGACTGGCAAAAACCAGGACGACAATCATGATGCATGGACGCGTATGCCAGCCCCCCAGGGCGATGACGTTCAGCAGTTGGCCGGCGTCGAGCAGCGCGGCCGCTAATAATATCAGACTGAACATCAACCATCGCATCGTTTGCCTTCTTCCTATGGGGCCGCCGTAACGGGAATAACAATCACAACCTCTTGCAGCGAGGTCATCGTTTCAATGGGACGAACACGAATATCCCAGATCAGCGGGTCCTGGTCGTTGGGATTGACCTGCTGGACTTCGCCGATAACCACCGGCACATCCAGCTTGCCGCCCTGGGGTGCCGCATAGACCGTATCACCGACGCGCACATCCGTATCTTTGGGGATAAATCCGATCCGACAACCGCTCTTGCCGTCGCCGAACATCTGGGCTGGAATATCCAGCGGGGTTCCATCCCGGCGGATTCGGACCTCAATCCCATGGGTCGAATCGGTGATCAGAGCAACCCGGGCCATCTTTTCTGTGGCGTCTTTAACTGTCCCGATAACGCTGTTTTTATCGGCTGAAAGCACGATCTGTCCGGCTTTAACCGAGGCCAGTGTTCCCTCGCTGATAATCGCCTCGTGGCGGGACGTCAGCAGCAGGGTGTTCACTCGGGCCATCAGCAGCCCCGATTCCGAAAGGCCGTACTGTTTACGAACGCGGCTTAGAAACAGGTTTTCCCGCTCCACCTCGGTCATTTTGGCTTCGAGGTTCTTGTAGTTTTTCCAGAGCTGGTTGTATTGGTCTTTTTCGACAACGAGTTCGGGATTCTGAGCCATTCGGATGTGGTCTATGGAAAACTTTCTTCCAACCTCCAGAACGGGTCTGAAGACGCTGCGAAAGGCAAAATTGAGGCTTTTGGCCAGACTCTGGGGTATAATGCCGAAAGGATCAAAGATGAGGATGCTCAGGAAGAGCAGCCCGATAAACAGCGAACCTCTTGGAGCGTGAATGTTTTTAAATGCCATACCATAGAATCATTATAGAGTCGATACGTATCGATGGATCAACCTGTTATGCCATGCCGGCAGGCCCGGGTCGAACAATTTACCGCCGGACTTAATCCCATCCCGAGCCGGACTGGTCGAGGGCGTCTTTGAGAATCTCCAGATTCTCCAGATACACGCTGCAGCCGCGGGCAACACAGGTCAGCGGGTCGTCGGCATGCTGAACCTTCAGCCCGGTGGCATTGGAAATAACCGTATCCATCCCTCGCAGCAGCGAGCCGCCGCCGGCCATATACAGCCCGTTTTCAATCAGGTCGGCGGCCAGTTCCGGCTCCGCACGTTCCAGCGTCCGCATGACGCCTTCAATAATACCGGCTATCGGTTCACGGAACGCCTCGCGGATTTCTTCGCTGGTAATGACGATTTTACGGGGCAGGCCCGAAATCGTGTCACGTCCTGCGATTTCCATGGTCATTTCCTGCTCCAGCGGGGCGGCTGAGCCGATTTGTATCTTGACCTGTTCGGCACGGGGTTCGCCGATCAGCAGGTTATACGTCCGTTTTAAATGATTGATCAGGGCTTCGTCGAAGTCATCGCCGCCGATGCGAACGGATTCGCAGGTGCTGATGTCGCCTAAGCTCATAATCGCAATTTCAGAGGTACCACCGCCAATATCCACAATCATGGATGCGGTGGGTTCAGTAATCGGAAGTCCAGCCCCCAGACCCGCGGCCATGGGTTCATCCACCAGAAAGACCTTTCTGGCCCCGGCCCGTTCGGCGCTGTCGATGACCGCCCGGCGTTCGACGGCTGTGATGCCGCTGGGAACCGCAATGACCACGCGGGGTCGGAACAGGCCGCCGCGACCATGGACTTTGCGGATAAAATACCCGAGCATGCGTTCGGTGATTTCAAAATCGCTGATGACGCCGTCTTTCATCGGACGGATAGCGGTGATGGAGCCGGGGGTTTTGCCCAGCATTTCTTTGGCGACCAGACCGACGGCTTCTCCGTCGTTGAGAACTACATTGGTGCCTTTGCGAACTGCGACAACGGATGGCTCATTGAGAACGATCCCCTCGCCGCGGACACAAACCAGGGTGTTGCAGGTGCCCAAGTCTATTCCCATATCCTTGCTGAACCAGCCCAGTACTGTATCCAGTATCACTTTGATTCCCTTCGTTATATCACAATCACGGTTTTGTCCTGCAAAATACTCCCTTTCACAAAAAGGGAACTGCGGATCCACCATCCTATTTTAAGGTCGTCACATTTGTACCCTGAAAACAGATATTTATCCTGCAGATAGAGTATATTTCGGACAAATCTATTCGGCAACTTCAAAAAACTATTGGGAAAAGACTTTATCGGGCCTTAACGACCGAAAATAACGAATCCCATCCATAGTATTCGCCGCATTTAAAGGCAACAAAGGCGGCTGTGCCGACCACTGCCAGCAGTGCCAAAGCTAATATTGCCGTATAAACATCGCTTGAAATTGCTATTTTTCGTTTAGCCATAATTGGATAATATAAGATAAGTTTATAGTTTAGTTGCTACAGTATCGCCGATTTTAGGCTGCTGCTGGACCATTTCGAGGATGCCAGCGCTTTTGTTGATATCCACGTCGGTCACGACGACATTGCACAGGAATTCGCTGCCGCGTACGACATGGAAAGTCATGCCTTTCTGGACGCCGTCAGCGGAACCCACCGACAGGGTGACCAGCGACTGGTCGATTTCCATAATCAGACCCTGGATGTCCGAGCTGATGGGTGTGCCGGCGGGGCGGGCTTTGTCGGAAATCTGAGTCACCGGTGCGGCTGCAATCACGGTGGTACCGGTGGCAAACTGGGTAACCTGTTTTTCGAGTTCGGTTTTCTGTTCCAGCAGACGACGACGCTCGGATTCAAGCCGCTGCAATTGCACGATCTTATCATACAGGTCGGCGGTCAACTGGTTGAGTTCTTTCTGGTCCTGGATATTCTGGGCACGGGCCTTTTCGAGCTGGTCCTGGGTCAGTTTGAGCGAATCCAGCATCGTCGAAACACTCTGCTCAAAGCCGGTCATGACACCTTTCCAGCTATCGGCACGGGCCTGGTATTCCTGACTGAGGCGTTCGGTCTTCTGCAGGTTGGCGGCCATCTGGTTGTTGCGTTCCTGCAGGGCGTTGATTTCCAGACGAAGTCTGTCTTCGAGTTCCTTGGTCTTGGCGACCTGTTCTTTGTACAAATCCGCCTTTTTGATGGCATCCGACTGGGCGGCATCGCGGGCTGTTTGTTCTTCCTTGTACAGTTTTCTGTAGTTGTTGGCGCTGCCGACATAGCTGACCATCATTCCGCAAAGGAAGATTGAAAACAACGACAACAATACCACCAGGATTTTTGTCAACGTGCTCAAGGTACCCATCCTTTCAAATTTTACGTGGCAGTCATGACCCGCAATAATATAGAAATAAGGCCTGATCGAGCCTGTACCACCACCTCAAAACCTCTATTTTCAGGCAATGCGGAATTGTACGTCAGGGCATTCATAAGGTCAAGAATTTTTTAGGCTTGCACGAAAAATTGGGTTCGTTTGGCGAGAAATATGAATATAGGGATGCAAGCTACAGGGATTCAAGACTGGGAAATTGGGTTCGTTTGGTAAAAAACAAGTATGCAAGTATACATGAATACAAGTATACAAGAATATCGAATTTGGGTTTGTTTTGTAAAACATCTTGCTCCTTCTGTAGGCCGTTAAACAATCTATAAAAGCTCTATTATAGCTCCTTTATACTTCTGCCTGTCCTTCCTGAGCAGGCTCTATATATATGTCGGGTCGGGAGGAAAAGTTGCTAACAAAATCAGAAATATTTTAAATTGTAAATTTTAGATTGTAAATTAAAATTCATATATCATCTATTTTACCAGGAATGGTTTAAAGAAAATGAAGATTTAATTTTACTTCAATTGCTTCAAGGGCATCATGGTGGGAAATGAACACAAGAACACAAGAACCGAAGAATACAAGTGTACAGGAATATAGGAATACAAGGTATGCAGGAAAAGGGGCAGGCACGGGGGCCTGCCCCTACAGCGAAACGCACGGGGTAACGAAGGGCGACCAGCGGGTCGTCCGTACGGGAAGGCAATCCAAGTTCATTCGGGCGGATGGCGGGAAAATGTGTCGCCCCGTTGGGGCTTGTGGGTGTGGGGAACATAATCCGGGGGCTTACGCCGCCCGGCTATGAAACGGACGTCCCTTCGGGACTGAAAAAATCCTGTCGCTTGCGCTGGGGGCTACTGTTATCAGTTTGGGGCAGGCACGGGGCGAGAAACAAGAATACAAGAAGACAGGAATACATGAATACAAAATGCAGGGCATAGGGCGAAGGAGGGATTTGAAATTTGAGATTTCAGAACAAAATGGAACCACGGATTTCACCGATTACACGGATAAGGGCGGGAATATAAATTCGAAAGCTGAAACTGGATTCCTTGTTTCGAGGGAATGACAATTTGATGGGCATGGGGTGACGATGGGCAGGCACGGGGGCCTGCCCCTACAGCGAAACGCACGGGGGGAGGAAGGGCGACCAGCAGGTCGCCCGTACGATTGTAATAAACCGGGTGAAAGAAAGGGCGGACACATAGGTCCGCCCCTACGCGGGCGTAATATTTGAGGCATTTTGTTAGTCTTTTTTGGGGGTGCGGAGCAGGACCAGGCCGTTGGCGACGCGGCGTTCGCGGCCATCGGAGGGGGAGTTGACGACTTTGCCGCCCAGCCAGAGGGTGGATGAGCCGCCGCCATCGAGATTCATTGCTTCGGTGCATCCGAGTTCGAGCATCAGGGCGGCCAGTTCATCACAGGTCATGCCGTCTGACAGTTTTTCCTGCCGTCCATCGACGACGACCAGAAAAAAGGATTTATCATTCCAGCCGAGGGCGGTGCGGGGGTGGCGGGTGGTGTCATTATGTTTGGGGCATTTGCCGTCGGTTACGAGGACGGGGTGGCCGGCAATGGCGGTTTGGACATTTTGCAAATCCGGGTCGGTTTTGATGGATAAGACCATCCGGCAGCCTTCGACCAGCGGCGGGACGGCGGGCCAGAGTTTGGGGCCGATGGAAAGCACCATCTTGCCGGGTTCTATGGGGGTGTTGGGCTGCTGGATTTTGGCGAGGGTGACGGCGTAGTCCAGGCCGGGCTTGAGCGGCAGGGTTGGGCCATCGGCGGCCGGTTCGAGTACCAGTTCCACGCCATCGGTGGTTCGGGTGGAAGGACCGAAGGCGGGGGTAAAGAGGACAGCCCTGTCGGCGGCGCGTTCCTGGTTGAGACCGAATGTCCAGTTGAGGCCGTTGGGTTCGCTGACGGTCAGGCGGGAGGCGACATTGCCGATGCGAGGCTGGCCGTCGGGGGTGATCCAGAAGCTCAGTCCGGCGGGGGCGCTGACGAGCTGGCCATTGACGATATGCAGGCCTTCGGGGTCGCCCTGATAGGGGCCGACCTTAATGACAAAAAAGTCACCGTTGACGGCGGCCAGTGGCTTGCCCCATTCAGGCGGCAGGGCTTCGAGCTGTTTGCGGACGGTTTCGAGATCGACGATGGTTTGTTTGGCCAGGGTCGAGACGAAACGGAAATCCTCCCGCGTGCGGTCAATCCTGGCGATGTGGATGGCCCAGGGGACCTGGCCGATGCGGCGATGGATGTATTCAATGCCCGGCTCGACGTCGGGCCACTGGGGTTCGGTCTGGGACTGCGAATTCAGATTAAATGAATTGAGTGCGGGATCGGCGAAGGCAGCCAGGCTGATGCACAGCAGGGCGATGAGTGCTGTATGGTGCCGTTTTGTGGTCATGGGGTGTTCCTTGTCTTGCGGTTAGTCTGAGGCGGTCAGCGTGTCGAGGGTTTTGTCCAGAATCCAAGCCTCGTCGGCGTCGGCGGGGATATCAATCCAGTGAACATTACGAAAGGTCTTAAACCAGGTTCGCTGAGCCTTGGCGAGTTTGCGGGTGTTGATTTTGATTTGTTCGATAGCCTCATCGAAGCCCAGCTTGCCTTCGAGATGCGTGATGATTTCAGCATAGCCGATGGCGACGCGGGCCTGGGGGCTGAGCGATACAGGTTCGGCCAGCAGGGATTTGACTTCGTCGAGCAGGCCTTTTTCGGCCATGAGCCTGACGCGCAGGTTGATGCGTTTGCTTTCGAGGTCTTTGTCTCTGCGAAGACCGATGATGAACCAGTCGTCGGCAGCGGGGGTGGACCATTGCTGCTGGAGGGCGGAGATGGGTTTGCCGGTCAATTCCCAGACTTCCAGCGCCCGGATGATGCGTTTTTCGTCGTTGGGGTGGATGCGGGAGGCGGCTTCGGTATCCACGGCGGCCAGACGTTTGTGTACTGCGGGCAGGCCGAGGGCGGCGATTTCGTCGCGGAGCCGGTCACGGATGGAGGAGTCCGAAGGCGGGGCCTCAAACAGGCCGTAAAGCAGGGCCTTGATGTACATGGCGGTGCCGCCGGAGGCGATGACGGTCTTGCCGCGGGACTGGATGTCCGCGACGGCCTTTTGGGTCAGTTCCAGAAAGCGGTCCACGCTGAAGGATTCGCTGGGTTCGACGACATCGATGAGGTGGTAGGGGATTTGTTGACGGCGCTGGGCATTCGGCTTGGCGGTGCCGATATCCATCCGGCGATAGACCTTCATCGAATCGACGCTGATGATTTCGGCATTAAGCCGCCCGGCCAGGTCAAAGGCCAGGGTGCCTTTGCCGACGGCGGTAACACCGAGAATTAATATTTTGGATTTATTATATCTTTTGTCCATTTCAGACACATTCGCACCCAAAAAAGAGGCAAAAACTCACAGAAATCGCTCTTGAATGTCTTCTGTATTTTGTTGTGTGCATTATAAAGGAAATCGATATAATAGGAACTGTTTTTTGAGGAAATCAAGAGTCCTGCGGACTATAATTCTGCGGCGGGCAGGCTGGCAAGTGGTTACTGTGGCTGTACTCAGCCTGAGCCGGCGGGATACGGGATTGGCGACGACTCTGAGCAAGATGGAACAATTGGATGCAGCAAGTGGACTTTACGACAGAATTAAAAGACAAAGCGGCACTGACTGACCGAGTGCTGGAACAGGTGCTGGCCGACCAGACGGGGATTCCGTTGCGGCTGAAAGAGGCGATGCGGTATATGCTGTTCAGCCCAGGCAAGAAAGTCCGCTCGGCGATGGTGCTGTGGTGCTGTGAGATTGTCAGCGGGCAGGTGAATCCGTCGGCGATGATTGGTGCGGCGGCGATTGAGATGGTGCATACGTATTCGCTGATTCATGACGATTTGCCGGCGATGGATGATGATGATTTGCGGCGGGGGCAGCCGAGCTGTCATAAGCAGTTTGATGAGGCGACGGCGATTCTGGCCGGGGATGGGCTGCTGACGCTGGCGTTTGAGATATTGAGTACGCAGGTTGAGGATTCGTGTGCGGCGCTGAAGATGGTTCGGACGCTGTCGCAGGCGGCGGGGCCGTCGGGGATGGTGGCCGGGCAGATGGATGACCTGATGGCGGAACATTTGCCGGGGACGATGGAGCTGCTGCGGCAGATTCACATGAATAAAACGGCGCGGATGTTTGCGGCGGCGGCGGGGCTGGGGGCGATTGCCGGCCATGCCAGCGAGGAACAGCTTGAGGCGGTATTGCAATATGGCCTGAAGATGGGGTTGTGTTTTCAGGTTGCCGACGATATTCTCGATGTGACGGTGGAAAGCGAACAATTGGGCAAGACCGCGGGTAAAGATGAACAACAGGGCAAGCTGACGTATCCGGCGCTGGTCGGTTTGGATGAGTCGCAGCGGATTGCCGAGGAATTGACGATTGAGGCGGTGGATGCCCTGCGGATTTTCGGGCCGGAGGCGGATATATTGCGGCAATTGGCCCAGTGTCTGCTGCATCGGAATAAATAGGCCGTTACGGATGCGTATGCGGACATTGTGCCCGGCAGGGATAGGCTTGGTGATGATGGCGGCGGCTGCGATGATTGGCGGATGTGCAGGAACAGTCAAGCCGGTGCGGTTTGCCGTGGCTGCCGATGTGCAGTATGCCGACAAGGACACTGCGACGGGTCGATATTATCGTAGCGGTATTGACGGCCTGGGCCGGTTTGTTGAAGCGGTCAATCTTGAGCGGCCCGACTTTGCCATTCAGGTTGGCGATATTATTGATGGCGGAGACCGTGCCGCTGCTGAGATGGATCGGGTGCTGGCGGTGTATGGTCGGCTTGGGTGCGAGCATTATCATGTGGCTGGCAATCATGATTTTAATGGGCTTGTACGCGAGGCGGTGCTGGCGAAGATGAAGCTGGAGAGAGCCTTTTACAGCTTTGAGGTGCGAGGCGTCAGGTTTATCGTGCTGGATATGCTGGATTTGGGTGTGCAGGGCGGCTGGGCTATAGACAGCGAGGCTTATCGTACCTCCGAGGCGATGCTGAAAGAGTTAACTGCCCGCGGCGAGGGGAACGCCCAGTCGTATAACGGCGGGGTTGGGCAGGGGCAGTTGGCGTGGCTGGATGCGGAACTTTGGGCTGCGCATCAGAAAAAACAGGATGTTGTGGTCTTTGGGCATATACCGCTGCTGCCGGAGACGGATAAGCATATTGCGTGGAACGCGGCGGCGATTCGGGATGTTCTGGAGCGGTACGGCTGTGTGCGGGCGTATATCGGCGGGCATAATCACGCCGGCGGGTATGCCCGTCAGAAAGGCATTCATTATCTGACGCTGCCGGCGATGGTGGATGATCCGGCCGGGAGGACCTGGGCGATGATGAGCCTGTATCCGGACAGGCTGGAGATAGCTGGTTCCGGAACGATTGATAATCAGATAGTTGTGTTTAATCCATAGAGAACGATGGCGAAATTATTAGATACGATACACGGGCCGCAGGATATGAAGTCTCTTACGGCGGAACAGCTCAATCAGCTTGCCGATGAGATGCGGGAATTGATTACGGTGTCAGTCAGCCGGACAGGGGGTCATCTGGCCAGCAACCTGGGCGTGGTGGAATTGACGATTGCGCTGCATTATGTTTTTGATTTTGCCAAAGACCGCCTGCTGTGGGATGTGGGGCATCAATGCTATGCCCACAAGATTCTGACCGGTCGCAAGGACAAGTTTGACCAGCTCCGTCAGGAGGCCGGCCTGAGCGGATTTCCCAGCCCGGCGGAAAGTCCATACGATGCGTTTTCGGTGGGACATGCCGGCACGGCGATTTCGACGGCGCTGGGGATGGCGCTGGGGGCGCAGTACAAAAACAGTGATGAAAAGATTGTGGCGCTGGTGGGCGATGCCAGCATCGTCAACGGGCTTTCGTTTGAAGCCTTGAATAATATCGGGCTGGCCAAGCGCCAGATGCTGGTGGTGCTGAATGATAATTCGATGGCGATTGATGTGACCCAGGGTGCGGTGGCGAAGTTTCTGGCCGGGATTCGGCTGAGCCATACGTATGAGGACATTCGCAAGACGACCAGCCGGATACTGGAGCATCTGCCGGTATTCGGGCGGACGATGGAGGGGGCGCTGGAGAATTTCAAGAAAACGCTGCGGATGGCGATTTCGCCGAGCCGATTGTTTGAAAGTCTGAATATTCCGTATTTCGGGCCGGTGGATGGGCACGATATTCGGTCGCTGATTGATTTGTTTACGGCGATCAAGGAGCTGGATCGTCCGGTGATTCTGCATGTCTATACGAAAAAAGGCAAAGGCTTTACGCCTGCCGATACCAATCCCCGCAAGTATCACAGTACGGGGCCGTTTGAGCTGAACGGCGAGGCCGGTGTCAGTGCCGTGCCCGGCAAGCGGTCTTTTACCGAGGCGTTTGGGGATGCACTGGCATCGCTGGGGGCGCGGGATGACAAAGTCATTGCGATTACCGCGGCCATGCCGGACGGGACAGGCCTCAATAAATTCCGCAAGAGTTTTCCGGCCCGTTATATTGATGTGGGCATTGCCGAAAGTGTTGCCGTGGATATCGCTGCGGGGCTGGCCAAGCAGGGCTTTAAGCCGTTTGTGTGCATCTATTCGACATTCCTGCAGCGCAGCATCGATCAGATTTTTCAGGAGGCGTCATTGCAGAATCTGCCGGTGGTGTTCTGTATCGACCGAGCGGGTGTGGTTGGCAGTGACGGACCGACGCATCACGGGATGCTGGACATCGGTTTTATGCGGATGCTGCCGAATATGGAAGTGCTGTGTCCGGCGGATGAGCAGGATTTGAAGCTGGCGATGGAGTATGCGGCGGGGGCGGCGTGTCCGATTGCGATACGGTATCCGAAGGAAGATCTTACCGAAGGCGGGCTGGCAGCGGAACTGGCGGTGCCGTATCACCGCGGTAAAAGTGTGTTTGTGCGGCGCGGCGAGAACGCCCGGATTGCTTTTGTTGCGGTGGGACCGATCCTGTCCGAGGCGCTCAGGGCGGCGGACATTCTCAAAGAGCAGGGGGTTGAAACAGATGTGGTCAGCGCCCGTTTTGCCAAGCCGGTGGATACGGCTATTATTGACCTGTTTGCGCAGGACAAAACCGTGATTATCGCCGAAGACCACAGCCTGAGCTGCGGATTTGGTTCGGCGACGCTGGAGGAAGCGGTTCGCGCCGCGGCGGCATCGGACGACACGGTGATGCAGAGGGCGATTGGCCGGACGGTGCTGCTGGCCGGGCCGGACGGATTTATTCCTGCGGCGGCACGGCATCGTCAATTGGCCTGGATTGGTCTGACTGCCGAGCGGATGGTGGAAGCGGTCCGGCAGATTGCTGCTGGGGAATCCGTAGGTTTATGGCGGCAAAATCCGTAAACGATGGTTCCGGCCCAATGCCCCTTGAAGCGTTACGGTAGTATTTCGATATAAAAGACCTGTTGAAAATCGATTTAATTTAGACCTATAATAATGAAGAATTAGGACGGCTGCTCAAGTATTTGGTTATTTTGTGAGATTGCAGGCCCGCGGGAAGTTTTGGCATTGTTGTCATTGTGGGTTAAGAAAACGTCGAAGATTTGGTGGAAGGGTGGGGAATGCGGTTTGGTAATCTGGCGAAAAAAGCCAAATTTCAAGGGAAATCTGACCGAAATAAGATAATATTCTTTTCCACAATGAGTTTGTGGCTTTTCTGACTGGCAGAAAAGGTATATAAATGTCTTTAATTTACTGATAAACGGATGAGCCAACCGAGATTGATTGTATTTGCAGACCCGAAGAGGCCGCAGGCGGCTGAGGCGCTGGAGCAATTTTTGGGGTTTGCCGCCGGCAAAGCCCAGGTGCTTGCTAATTGCCTGGAGGGGGGGTGTCCGTCGGAAAATCTGCATCAGGCGGATTTTGCTGTGGTATTTGGCGGGGATGGGACGATTCTTGGTGCTGCGAGGCTTTTGTGTGAGAGCGAAGTGCCGGTGATTGGTGTGAATGTGGGCAAATTGGGCTTTCTGGCGGAATTCAGTGTCAAGGAACTGGAAAGTCAGTTTGAACGTATTATTAGTGATAAGTCTTTGATTGAAAAGCGGATGGTGCTGCGCTGCGGGCTGTATCGGGATGGTCAATGCATTTCCACCGGCAAAGCGGTTAATGATGTGGTCTTCAGTGCCGGTGCTCCGTTTAACATGATTGAGCTGAAAGTGGAAGTGGATGGGCAGGCCCTGGTAAGCTGTATCGGCGACGGAATGATTCTTTCAACACCGACGGGTTCGACGGCGTATAATACCTCTGCGGGCGGTCCGATTCTGGCAGCGAATCTGTCGGCGATTGTGTTGACGCCGGTGTGTCCTCATTCGCTGAGTTTTCGGCCGATCGTGATTGATGCCGACAGCCGGGTTGAGATTTGCCCGGTGAAAGTCAATGACAATACGACCCTGCTGATGGATGGCCATGTGCAGCATCGTCTGATTGCGAATGATACAATTGTGGTTGAGAAAAACGAAGGCAAGTTTCTGGTTGTCAACAATCCCATGCGGACGCAATGGGACACGCTGGCATCCAAATTGAAGTGGGCGGATAAGCCCCGGTATTCAACGTCCTGAGACGCTGAATCGAGGTCAAAAGAGAATCAAAACGCAAGTATGCGGATTGGAGGTATGCCATGAAACGGACTTATATGGTATTCGTGATGCTGATCCTAAGCGGCGTGATTGCCGCAGCGGTGGATAATCCGGCGACCCGCCCTCCGGGAGGGTCAGCGACCAGTGTCCCGAGTGCCGGTCGAAACAGTCTGATTCCCAATCCCCGCTCCTCGTCGAATTATTCGAGCAATGATGTGGTGACCGGCAACGTCGGCGGCGGTCGGCATTTCCGAGGCTCTGTACCCTACAGTTCGTCGTACTATGTTCAGGGTTCGTCCAGTTCGTCGGTGGATGATTTTTTGCGTCGTTCCGCGAGTGCCCGCTCGGTGACCACGGGCGGTTATCAGCCGTACTATGATCCCCGCATGGCTGTGGGAACCGAAGTTCGCAAGCAGACCAGCGGCAAATCCATGATTAATCCGTACAGTCCGGCGAATCTGCCCCAGACCAACAATACGCCGTTCAGTCTGCAGCCTCGTCCGATTTCATCGCGGTCGGATGATTTGTCGCAGGTGTTAAAGCAGCAAATGCAAAAGGGGATGCTGAATGATGCAACAAAAAACAGCAACGACCTGAATATGATGGCGAAGGAAGCCAGCAGGAGTCTTGATCCGGGATTGGAGAAACTCAAGCAGGAAATGCAGCGGGACAAGCCGCAGGCGGAACAGGAACTCAATGACAATCGCTATCTGACGATTCGTGACCAGGTTCTCGATGAGCTTCAAAAAGAGCAGGAGAATGCCGAGCAGTCAAAGTCGGAGACTCCGGATAAGGCTAAATCCGAACTGGAAGCCGGGAAGGGCGCCCAGCCCAAACAGGATGGTTCCGGGCTGCTGAAAGAGCATAAGACCTTTGCCAACCTGGCTCAGGCCAAGGCAGAGCAATACATAGATGCCGGGATGCAGTTGATTGGTCAGGGCAAGTATTATAAGGCCGCCGACAGTTTTTCCATGGCGGCAATCTGGCAGCCGAACAACGGGCTGGTCTATGCGGGACAATCCTGGGCGTTGTTTAATGCCGGGGAATTTATGAGCAGCGCCTATTATCTGGAGCGGGCGATTGAATTGAATCCGAATCTGGCCGAGCGGAAAATCGATCTGTCGATGCTGACGGCGGATCGGGATGTTTATGAAAACCGTCTGCTGGAAGCGTCGGAATGGCAGAAACGAAGCAACAGCGGTGAACTGGCATTTTTGATGGCGTATTTCTACTGGCAGGACGACAAGCTGTCAAAAGCCCAGGAATCGATCCAGATTGCTTTAACGCTGATGCCGGAAGAACCGGCGGTCAAAGCTCTTGCGGGGGCCATTGGCGGTCAGACGAAAACGGAACAGACACCAGCGGTTCAATAATCGGTAATCCGGCACAGACAAACAGTTCATGAGGAACAAATAAGGACTACGGGTGATCGCATTTTTGCCGAATCAGGGATTGGACGCGGATAAACTGCTGGGTGAAGGCGGGCTTGTTGCAGGCGTCTGGAACAGCTTTGAGAGCCGTCCGCAGCAGATTGAAATGGCCCGCAGGGTGCAGCAGTCGCTGCGTGAGGGTAAGCGGCTGGCCGTGGAAGCGGGCACGGGGGTGGGCAAAAGTTTTGCGTATCTGGCGGGGGCGATTGACCAGGCACTTCAGAAAAACGGCCCGGTGATTATCAGTACCTATACCATCAATCTTCAGCATCAGCTTATTCAGAAAGACATACCCTTTCTGGCGGATTTGCTGGAGCAGGGATTTTCGTATCGGCTGGCGATGGGGCGGAATAATTATCTGTGCCGGCGGCGTCTGGACTATGCCCGGAGGCGACAGTGGTCGCTGTTCGAGGATGGCGGGGAGGATCTGAACAAAATCGAGGCATGGGCGCAGACCACCGAAGAGGGGGTTTTGAATGAGCTGGAATTTCTTCCGTCGCCGGCGGTCTGGCAGGCGGTTCAGAGCGAACATGGCAACTGCCGCGGCCGCAAATGCAAGCATTTTTCGGGGTGTTTTTATCAGCGGGCACGTCGGAAACTTGAAACCGCCGATATCATTGTGGTCAACCATGCCCTGCTGTTCAGTGATTTAGTTATCAAGGCCGAGGGGGCATCGGGACTGCTGCCGGACTTCAAGCAGGTGATACTCGATGAGGCGCACACCGTCGAGCACGTGGCCGAAGATCAGTTTGGTATTCGCATCCATCAGCCGTCGGTTTTGTATTTTCTGGATAATCTGTATAATCCGCGCAAAGGCCGGGGGCTGCTGGTTCAGGTCAACGGGGCCGAGGATTGTCAGGCGGCGGTGCGGCATTGTGTCACTGCGACACGGATGTTTTTTACGCAGGTTGCGGCCTGGCTCAAGAAAAAGCCCGACAGTTCCACGGCCCGCTGTGAGCGGGGATTTGTGCAGGATAATCTGTCGGCGGAGGTCCGGCGGCTGCGTCTGGCGATGCAGAAACTGGCCAAGTCGCTGGATGAGGAGGATGATGAGCGTTTTGAACTGCAGCAGGCTGGACTGCGTTGCCTGGAACTGGAGCAGGAATTAACCGAGTTTATGGCCCAGGGGCGGGAGAGTTTTGTCTATTGGGTGGAAAATGATGCCAGCCGGGCCGGGCGGATTACGCTGCGCAGCGCCCCGATTGATGCGGCGCCGTTTATTCGGGGGACGCTGTTCGAGCCGTGCGAGGCGGTGGTGGTGACCAGTGCGACGCTCAGTTGCGGCCCGCAGGATGAACAATTCGAGTATTTTGCTTCCCGGATCGGCATGGAAAACTATGAGTCGCTGCGGGTGGGATCGCCGTTTGATTATCAGCGGCAGGTTCGGCTGTATCTTCAGGCCGATATGCCCGACCCCAACGACAAAACGTTCATTGACCGGGCCGTGGCGGCGATTCAAAAATACCTGATCCAGAGCGATGGCCGGGCGTTTGTGCTGTTTACCAGTTTTCAGATGCTTGAGCAGGTGGTCGAACGGATGCGCGGCTGGATGGCCGATCAGGATATGGACATGCTGGTGCAGGGGCAGGGTCTGGACCGGATTCGCCTGCTGGAGCTGTTCAAGCAGGATATCCGCAGCGTGTTATTCGGGACCGAAAGCTTCTGGCAGGGGGTGGATGTGCCGGGGGAAAGCCTGTCCAATGTGATTATCGTTCGGCTGCCGTTTGCGGTGCCCAGCCATCCGCTGATTGAAGGGCGGATCGAGGCGATCAAGGCCAAAGGCGGCAATCCGTTTTACAGCTATCAATTGCCCATGGCGATTATCAAATTCAAGCAGGGTTTCGGCAGGCTGATTCGCAACAAGACCGATACGGGGATGGTGGTGGTGCTGGACAGCCGGCTGGTGACCAAGCCGTATGGCCGGTTGTTTCTGGATGCCATTCCGGAATGTCAGGTCGAGATTACGCGCGGCTAAAAACTTATCAACGGGTATGATTATTGCGTGAGCAAAAGAAGCACGTGGTTGAAACTGCTGTCCTTAGCCGCGTCGAACCGGTAAATTTCAAGTAGAATCAATTAAGGAAATACAGGATGGGATTTATTGATCATAGACTGCTGATTTTCGATGGGGCCTGCGGAACGAATCTGCAGTTGATGAACCTGCCCGAATCGGTCTGGGATGGGAATAAAGGGTGCAATGAATACCTGAACCTGTCGGCGCCGGATAAGATTGTCGAGCTGCATCGGTCTTTTGTGGAGGCTGGGGCGATGGTGCTGGAAACCAACACCTTCGGCGCCTCCAAAATCGTGCTTGGCGAGTATGGGCTGGAAAACAGGGTTGATGCCATCAACCTTGCCGCTGTGGAAAATGCCCGCAAGGCGATTGGGGATAAAAAGAATGTCTATATAGCCGGTTCGGTCGGGCCGGGGACAAAACTGGCCAGCCTGGGGCATATTTCCGTCGAGGCTTTGACAGAGGCCTTAAGCCAGCAGATTCAGGTTCTGGTTCAGGCTGGCGTGGATGCGATTATTCTGGAAACCTGTCAGGATTTGCTTCAGGCGAAGACGGCGGTCATCACTTGCATTGAGATTCTGGAGCAGTTGGGGCGGGATATTCCGATTCTGCTTTCGGTGACGATGGAGCAGCAGGGTACCATGCTGCTGGGGACGGATATGGCGGCGGTGGCTGCGACGATGGAGCCGTTTGAGCTGTTTTCGCTGGGGCTGAATTGTGCGACCGGCCCGGCGGATATGGAATCGCACATCCGCTATCTGAGCCATTACTGGCCGGGGCGGATTTCGTGCATTCCGAATCAGGGTCTTCCGGAAATTAGCGACGGTCAGACGGTTTACCCCCTCAAGCCGCAGGTCTTTGCCGATTATATGCGTCAGTTTATCGAGAAACTGGGAGTCAGCATTGTGGGTGGATGCTGCGGTACCACGGCCGAACATATTCGCTGTTTGTCGGAGACTGTGGCTTCTCTGACGCCGGGTGCAAGGGAGGTTGTCGCATGAAGCCATCGGTTTCCAGTTTATATCAGGCCATTGAAATACGCCAGGACATCCCGCCGCTGCTGATTGGCGAGCGCTGCAATACCAACGGCTCCAAACAATTCCGCGAGATGCTGCTGGCGGATGATTTTGACGGCTGTCTGAAGGTGGCGCTGGATCAGGAGGCTCAGGGGGCGCAGGTGCTGGATATCTGCACGGCTTATGCGGGCCGGGATGAAAAAGCCGACCTGATTCGCTTATTCAAGATGCTGATTCCCGCGGTGAAAATCCCGCTGATGATTGATTCTACGCAGGCCGATTGTGTTGCGGCGATTTTGAAGCTGTACCCGGGCCGGTGCATCATCAATTCCATTAACCTCGAAGACGGCGGGGCCAATCTGCACAGGATTTGCACGCTGGCCAAAAAATACGGGGCCGCGGTCATCGCCCTGACCATCAATAAAAACGGGATGGCCATGACCGCCGATGAAAAAGTGGAGACAGCGGCACAGATTTATCATCTTGCTGTCGATGAGCACGGGCTGCGTCCCGGCGATTTATTGTTTGATCCGCTGACGTTTACCATCGGCTCCGGCGATGAAACCCTTAAAGACGCGGCGATTCAGACGCTGACTGCGATCCGTCACATCAAAACCCAATTGCCCGGCGTTCATACTCTGCTGGGTGTCAGCAATATTTCGTTCGGGCTTCGGCCTGCGGCACGTAAAATCCTGAATTCAGTTTTTCTGCATGAAGCCGTGGAGGCTGGCCTGGATGCGGCGATTATCGATATCGCCAAGGTCATCCCGCTGGCCCAGATCGGCCGGCAGGACCGGGAGGTATGTCTGGATTTAATCTACAACCGCCAATCCGCGACGGACAAAACGCCGCTGCTGGCGTTTATCGATTATTTTGAGGCCCAGGGTGATCAAAAACAGCAGGTTCAGGAGACCCAGGAAACTGCGTCCGAAAAAGCCATACATCAGATGATTGTCAAAGGCAATAAAGACGGGCTGGAGGATGTGCTGACGATTCTGCTGCGGCGTTATGGGCCGCTGGAAATCATCAATACCATTCTGGTTCCGGCGATGCGGTATGTGGGGGAATTGTTTGGACGGGGGGAAATTCTGCTGCCGTTTGTGCTGCAGTCGGCGGAGGTGATGAAACGCAGCGTGGCGTTTCTTGAGCCCTATATGGATAAAGCCAACCAGTCCGCCAGGCTCAAAATCCTTCTGGCGACGGTGCAGGGCGATGTCCACGATATCGGCAAGAATCTGGTCGATATCATTCTGAGCAATAACGGGTATCGCGTCTATAATCTGGGGATTAAAGTCCCGGCTGAGACGATTATTGAAAAAGCCCGGGAATATGCGGTCGATATTGTCGGGCTTTCCGGCCTGCTGGTCAAGTCGGCCATTGTCATGCAGGAAAGCATGGCCCAGTATCGGCAGGCGAAACTCAATGTCCCGATCCTGCTGGGCGGGGCGGCCCTGACGCAGAAGTTTGTCGCTGAATCGTGTGTACCGCAATACGACCAGCCGGTGGTGTACTGCCGGGATGCCTTTGCCGGATTAAAGGCGGTGCGGGATTTTGAACAGGGGAAATTGACCTCGACGGTGTTTGCATCCAGTGCCCCCAAAGCGGTTAGCGTCCCAGGCTCGAAGAATATGGAGATTGACCCGACCAATCCGGTGCCTGCGACGCCATTTCTGGGGCAGCGGTCTGTGACGGATATCGACCCGGCCCGCATTTATCCTTATGTGAATGAGCAGGCCCTGTTTCGGGGACGCTGGGGCTATCGCCGGGGCAAGACCTCCGCCGAAGACTATCAAAAGCTGATGCAGGAGACCGTCGTCCCGATTTATGAAAATCTCAAACGACGCGGGATTGAAGAACAACTGATTCAGCCCAAAGTGACGTATGGTTACTTTAAATGCTACAGTCAGGGTAACTCGCTGATTGTTGAGGATAACGGTCAGCAGTATGAATTCCGCTTCCCGCGGCAGGAATTTGCGCCGCATTTGTGCATTGCGGATTTTTATAAGTCCAAAGACCAGGGCGGCGATATCACAGGATTTTTTGTTGTCACGGTGGGAGATCGCATCGGGCAGATGGCCAAGGCGCTGTTTGAAAAAGATGCCTATCACGATTACCTGATGCTGCACGGTTTCGGTGTCGAAGTGACCGATGCGCTGGCGGAATACTGGCACGAGGTGATGCGGCAGGAACTGGGGATAGCCCAGCAGCGTCCAAATGACACCACCGGGTTTGTTACCCAGCAGTATCAGGGAAGCCGGTACGGATTCGGCTATCCATCGTGTCCGGATCTGGGGGCGCATGAGTTTGTGTTCAAACTGCTCAGGCCCGAGGCGATTGGAGTGACCCTGACGGAGAATATGGAGATGGTGCCCGAGCAGACGACCTCGGCGATTATTGCGCACCATCCGCAGGCGAAATATTTTGCGGTATAAGGGAGGCCTGCCATGAAAAAATATATCTGTGTCAATTGCGGCTATATCTACGACCCCGAGGTTGGCGATCCGATGAGCAATATTCCTCCCGGCACGGCCTTTGAGGACCTGCCCGCCGACTGGACATGCCCGATGTGCTATCTCGAAAAAGAATCGTTTGATCCGCTGGATTAAAAGGGTTTCAGGGTGTTGGCATGGGAATGGATTTCGGTGGAAACAGAGCCGTAATTACAGTACAATATCCGCCTGATTTTTCAGGATAGGATGGAATAGCGCCCGGGAGCAGCATACAATGGCAAAGATTTTATTTGGTGTGGCCGGCGAGGGTTTCGGCCACAGCAGTCGTTCGGAACTGATTGGCCGATGGTTTTTGGATCGCGGTCACGAGGTGATGTTTGCTGCGTCGGGCAAGTCGCTGGCATATCTGGCGCCGCTGTTTCCGGGACGGGTTCAGGAGGTTTATGGGCTGCATTTTATCATCAAAGAAGGGCAGATTCAGCCGATTTCCACACTGGTGGATAATATTGTTCAGTATCGTAAAGGATTTTTGACCAATCGCCGGCTATTCAGCAGGGCGGTGGCGGATTTCGAGCCGGATTTGGTGATTTCGGATTTTGAGCCGTTCAGCGCCTGGTGGGCGTTTCGTCATCGGATGCCGTGTGTGTTCGTGGATAACGAACATCTGCTGACAATGGCTAAACTGGAACAGGTGCCGGGGCGAATGGATCGCTTGAAGGCCAGAGTGGTCACTCGCGGCTATCACACCCGGGCCAGGGCGTATGTCATCATGAATTTCTTCAAGGCCCCGCTCAAGTCCAGAAGAGCGGTTTTTGCCAACCCCGTGATTCGCAAACAGGTGATGGACTTGAAGGTACAGACACAATCTCATATCACGGTTTATTCGACCGACTCCAGGCCCGAAACCCGCCAGAAACTGATTTCGGTATTCAGCCGATTTCCATCCCATCCATTTTATATCTATGGTTTTCCTGTCGAAGACCAGGACCGCAATTGTACTTTTAAAAAAATCAGTACGACCGGATTTCTAAATGACCTGGCGACAGGAGCCGGCGTGGCGGCTTCGGCGGGATTGTCGCTTCTGAGCGAATGCCTGTATCTCAAAAAACGGATGCTGATGGTCCCGATCCAGGGACAGTTCGAGCAAAAGGTCAATGCGGTCTATGCCGAGCGGCTCGGTATTGCCCACCAGGTCAATCAAATCAATACAGACAATCTTAGTCGTTTTCTGGATGACCTCGACAAGCCATTTTCGACCGACGAGCGGATTTTATGGCCGGATAACGAGGCCTATTTTTCTATCCTGGCTCAAACTCTGGCCGGAATCGGCTTTGACGTCTAATCGATATTTGAGACTGGAAATCTCTTTTATGCCGGTCATTCGTTCCTGCGGTACACTCGTACATAATCGACTTCCATCTGCTGCGGAAATGCTGCGGTGATGCACGATGCGTCCGGTTCAGTGCAGCCGACATAGTAGCCTCCCACGGCGACATTCAGCAGGAAATGAAAACGCTGGTCAAAGGGGGCCGGATATGTTCCATTGGCGCTCCACCACGACGTCTGGGTGCAAAACAGATTTCCGTCCACATACCATCGCATTCGAGTTGGTGTCCATTCGAGCGTATAGATGTGAAAATCTTTGGAGAAGTCAAGGCCGGCCGGGTTATAAGTACATCCCGCAGACGCATTGTTGGGATACCGACCGCCATAGTGAATCGTTCCGTGAATCGATGTGGTTGGATATTTGGTTTCCATGATATCTATTTCGCCGTGAGCGGCCCATTGCGAATAAGGCTCTCCGTAGGTATTGCCTGTCGGCATCATCCAGAAGGCAGGCCATATTCCTCCGCCTCCCGGAACCTTGATACGGGCTTCGAGTTTTCCATACATGAAATCCTGCAGGCCGGCGCTGCGTATCCTTGCGGAGGTGTATTTCCGGTTGTCGTAATTTTCCCGGCGGGCCACCAGATACAGCCTGCCGTCCTGGACATACACATTTTGCGTTCGTGCGGTATAATATTGAAATTCACCGTTTCCCCAGCCCCATAATCCATAATCAAAGGGGGCGTCATTGCCGGTTCCGGTCATGCATTCCCAATTGTCGGTGTTCAACTGGGTGCCGTCAAACTCATCCGACCAGACCAGGTCCCATTGGCCGGAAGCCAGACAGTCATCATTGGTTTTAACGAAGACTTCACAAATGGAAAATCCATAGGCGGCGGCACGCTGCAGGCAATGGATTCGGATGTATTGAGCCGCCGTCGCCGCAAAGGTGATGTCGTCAAAATTGCCATCGCCGGCGTTGTTGGTATAAGCGGAAGTCCAGGCGGTTCCATCGACCGATACATCAATGGTGTATTTCGATGCAAAGGCCTGTTCCCAATAGATTTGCAGTCCGCGGACTATGCGTATCTGCCCCATATCCAGTTGGAGCCATTGATTGTCCTGAAAGGCACTGGCCCATCGCGTTGCCAGGGTGCCGTCGATGGCATTGCCAGCGGAATACGAGGCATTTTCAAGGCTGGACGCAGTTGCAGTGATTGGGCTGCAGTAAAAGATTTGCCATTGGGATGCAAGGTCTGCTGCATCTTGGAATGTAACGCAGCAGTCTCCTGTCGTGTCCCCCGGGCATGCGGGTGCATTACAGGCCAGCCAGCCTTCAGCCAGGATCAGCAGGTCGGACATATCCACCCAGCCGTCCCGGTTAAAATCCTCTTTAATTGCGGCTTGTACGGAGACGCAGAAAGCAAAGAACAAAACAAACAGGAACGTCCATCCCCTGCGAACAGAACCCACCCGCACTGTTTTACAGTTCATAAGCTGCCAATCACTTTTTATTCATTATCCAAAGAAGGGATGATCCGCACAGATCACCCCTGTTTTCATACGGCGTGAATCATTTTATTTACGCCGTTTCAGTACCAGGGCGCCAAGACCCAGTAGTGTTATCGCGGCCGGTTCCGGAACAATGGTTACACTGGTTGCTGCAGTATCGCCCGCAGGATCGACCACCAGGCCCCGGAGCATAAATCCAACCTGGGTTATCGGGTTGGCAATGGTGTCTACAGTCAGGGACACGGTTCCGCTGCCGGGAGTGAGATTCATAAATGTGCTCTGTATGGTGGCCCAGCCCGCATTCGGATTCAAGACCTTGATAAACGCCTGAGCGGTATAGCCTGCAGGCAGCGTGTTGGTCCCTACGGTATAATTGAATGTAACCATTTGTCCGGCAAGGCCGCCCCATTCCTGGTAGAAGTTGGCTTCCATGTCTTTGTTGCCTGAGCCATCCGGATTGACCCAGTACGAGTCAGTCGGATTGTAGCAGTTCGTATTCGGAGCAAGAGACAGTACACCGGCGCCATCAAAACCGGCTCGCAGATCCGCTGCCCCCCATGGACTGCCCCATAAGTAGCCGCCGCCGTTGGCGGGTGTTTCGAAAACGTTCATCCATCCGTTCCATGCAGCTCCGGGGTCTGCTCCATTGATTACCATGTCTGCCTGGACAACTCCCATGAGGCAAAGAACTGCAAACACTACCCATAAATTCTTCATCTTTTGTTCCTCCAGATAAAACATAAACATTATTGAGTATTTTTTACAGACAACGAGAGCTTATTTTTAATCCATGATTTTGCGAAGAACCAGAGCAGAATGAACACAAGAGGGTGATTTCCCGCTTGTCCAGGAGCGGCAGGGTGCTGATATAAAAAATGCTATATTTCTCATTTTTCCTCACTGTCCCTGAAAAGGCGAGCTGTTATTCTCACTTCACAGCTTGCTTCCATTCAACATGATAAAGATTCTGAAATCATGAGTCAAGGAGATTCTTGGGATTTCGCCAATAGAACAACTGAAGAGCTGGCATATCCTGATTTAGAAAAGAGGCGATTTTATGCCGGGCTGGAAAGAGCTGTAATTCCCTGAAAAAAAAGGAGCTATGAAACAAAAAGAGGTGTTCTTGCCCATCTCATGGTCTTCCGTGCAGAGGACGAACATACAGGGCTATACACTATCCTTTTGGGAGTGATACAGGCCGTCCTGCCGTCTCTGGTGGAATTTGTCTTGCCCTTGTCTGGCCAAATCGATATATTGGTTAATGGCTTGCAGAATTTCAGTAATCCGCACGGATACGGATTGCATGTGAACGTATTGGACAGACGACGGATACAGCCCATCAACCGGGGATTGCATTCAACATGAGGCAGCGGCTGAGTTAAAAAATCACAATACTCTATTTACTGATTGAGGAGGTTGCGATGCGTATGAACAAGGCGGCGATTCTTTTCATGGTAATGGCAGTGTCTGGTATTGCCAGTGCGGTACCGATTACAAACAACGGAGGTTTTAATGTCAATGCAGCCGGCTGGAATGCGGCCGGCGGCGGGGGGGCCTGGACTCCCGCCCATGTTCCGACAGGCGGTAATCCCGGTGGTTATCTGACCCTTCAATCAGCTAATAATACCTGGTCTGTGTGGTATCAGGTTGTTAACGAGAGTTTGGCTGTATGGGGCATATCCCCGGGCACGGAGATTGTCATCAAGGCCGATATGATTGACCTGGGTACCCTCAATAACAATACTGTGGGCGGCCTGAAGGTCGAATCGTGGAATACCGCTCTTTTGAGTGAAGGTGCAAGTCAATTCACCGTGACCAATACGTGGGCCCCTTATTCGTTTAACTATACGATTCATCCTGATGCCCAAAGCGTCAAGCTGGTGTTTACCAACGTCAATTATAATAATAAGGGGCTGGCCAGATTTGGTTTTGACAACGCCCAGATTTGTTTTCCCAACGACATTACTCCGGCTTTATTTCCCATACCGACGGTTGGCAATACAGGCATTGCGCCGGCTTCAGATATCCTGAGCTGGACGAATCCAGAGCCGTTAAAAAATCCGAATGATATCATTCGATGCGATGTGTGGTTTAGAGAAAGCACGACACCGCTTGCCGATCCGAACCTGGTTCCCGGCCAGCCCGGCGCGACGAAAATCGTAATCAATGAGCCCGTTCACTCCGTCGATTTGTCTTCGAAGGGAATAACGCTTCTGCAGGACCACTATTATTACTGGAAGGTCGATGTGATTGATCCGAATGACGGCGGCGGTCCTGTTGTCATCGATGGATTTACCTGGTCATTCAAAACCGGGGACGCTCCTCCGGTTGCGGATGCCGGTCCTGATCAGTATGTCTGGCTGAATATGGATGATGGGACTCCGGCGGATGGAAAAGTGACATTGACTCTGACCGGCAATTACACGGATGACCAGAAAAGCCCTGTGACGACCACCTGGGCACTGGATGAGCTGCTGACTCAGACCGATCCGGCAACGGTGGTATCCATTGCCGCTCCGAATGAAAAGACAACCGCTGTTACAATCGATAATACCGGCTGGTTTTTCTTCACCTTTACAGCGACGGATACTGCCGGTTCCAGTGTCGATACCGTTAACGTGGGGGTTTATGTGGATGCCTGTGCGGCGGCGATTGCCGACCCTGCAGATATTCCGGCGGCATATCCGAACGGATACGGTGACCTCAATGGCGATTGTAAGATTGATATGAATGATTTCGTAATCCTGGCGGCAACCTGGCTGGACTGTGTAAGCGCCAAGCTTGGCTGTACCCCATAATGAGTTGTTCGTTGTTTCTTCACTTAGGAAAACGAAAGGCCGGAGTATGAATTCCGGCCTTTTCTGTTTAATGATGATTGAATGCTAATCCAGACTATCGGGTTTATCTGAAAATTCATTTTGGCGGACCAGGGATTCTTTTTGTCTCTGCCAGAGAACAAAACTCTTCTGTTTGCCGCTCAAAAGCAATATTTAGAGCCACCCTATATCTATTACCGGAATTCGTCTAAGGTATTGAGATATTTTTGATTTATGGTATAACTGTGTCAGTTTATTTTTTGGAGGTATAATCTCAGTTTGGAAAAAATTCGTGAGCAGTTGCAGGTTCTCAAGGAACGTGCCGTTCTGGTCGGCGCGTACACCCGGGAACGTCAGGTTGATATTAATAAGACAGATCCGCTTGCCGAGTTGACCAGCCTTGTTGAGACCGCCGGGGCGGTCGTGGTGGGGCGAATCCAGCAGCGGCTCAACCGCATTCATCCCGGCACGTACATCGGTTCGGGCAAGGCCGAAGAACTGGCTGAAAAGGTCCGGCAGCATAATGCCGATGTGGTTATTTTTGACAACGACCTGTCCCCGGGCCAGATTCGAGAACTGGAAAAAATCATCCAAGTCAAGGTTCTTGACCGCAGCGAACTGATACTGGATATTTTCGCCACCCGGGCCCAGACCAAACAGGCCCGGCTGCAGGTGGAACTGGCCCAGCTTGAATATACATACCCCCGCCTGACCCGGATGTGGTCGCACCTGGATACGGTGACCGGCGGGGCGAGCACCTCGGCCGGTGCGGTCGGCGGTATCGGGACACGCGGTACCGGCGAAAAGCAGCTTGAAATCGACCGCCGCTTAGTCAGCAAACGCATCACCGAACTCAAACGCGAGCTGGAGATTATCGACCGGCGAAAACTCCGCGAAATCGACGGACGAAAGGATTTTTTCACCATCTGCTTGGTCGGCTATACCAACGCCGGCAAGAGTACCCTGATGAATGCCCTGACCGATGCGGGGGTGTATGTCGAAGACAAGCTGTTTGCCACCCTCGATACCCGTACCCGCAAATGGCGGCTTGACTCGGGAGTGGATGTGCTGCTCAGTGATACGGTCGGTTTTGTCAGTCACCTGCCGCATCATCTGGTTGCCTCCTTTAAGGCGACACTGGAAGAGGCCCTCGGGGCGGACCTCCTGCTGCATGTGGTGGATGCGTCCAGCCCGCAGGTTTTCGAGCAGATTAAGAGCGTCGAGATGGTGCTCAGGGAGATCGGCTGCGGGGAAAAACAGGTTCTGACCCTGCTGAACAAGTCCGATTCCATCTGCGATATCAAGCTCTTTGAAACGCTGCAGACGGTCCATCACGATGCCGTGGCCATCTCTGCCCGCACGAAGATGAATCTGGACAAACTGTCCGCCGTCGTTGCGGAAAAAGTGCGCGGCGGCAGGGTGCGTTTGCGGCTGCGTCTTCATCCCGGCCAGGGCAAACTCATCGCTTTTCTGAAGGCCAATGCCACGGACCTGGCCGAACAGTACGAAGGCGAGGATGTGCTGATGGAAGCGACGCTGGGCAAAAACCAGATGATGTCGCTGCAGAAGCTGGGGGCGGTGGACTATGAAATCATTTGATTCAATGTATTTTTTGGATTAAACCGATCGGCTGATGAAAATTTACCATGACTATGATTTGACTGCGTGCAATTCCTACCGGGTGAAAGCCGTTGCTGCCCGCGTTTTTATGCCGGAAACGGACGAGGATATCGCTGTCGTTTTTTCCGACCGCAGCAGGCCCCGCGTCATTCTCGGCGGCGGCTGCAATGTCATCCTGTCCAGAGACTATTACGACCAGTTCGATTTTGTCATCTTTAACAGTGCCTTTTCCGCCAGTTCGGTGCAGGGGAGCCTGCTCATTGCTGAGGCGGGTCTGTCTCTCAAAATTCTCAGCCAGACGGCTCTTGAAAGTGAATTATCCGGGCTTGAATACTTTTACGATGTTCCCGGCACAGTCGGCGGGGCGGTGTTTATGAATGCCGAGACTCTTGGCGAATCGTTCAGCGACTGGATCGAAAGCGTGACTTTTTTCGATACGCAAGACCTGTCATTCAAGACACTGCCCAAACAGGACCTTGCATTCGGCTATCGTCAGAGCATCTTCCAGCAGCGTCCCGACTGGGTTGTCGTCCGGGTCCGGCTGGTGCTGCCGCACGGCGACAGCAGGGCCATTCACAAAAAGATGATGGATAACCTAACCCTCCGCCACCAGAAGCAGCCGTGGGATGTCCCCAGTGCCGGCAGTGTCTTCCGTCGCCCGCAGGGGCGGTTTGTCGGGCAGATGATCGAACAACTCGGCCTCAAAGGCCATGCCTGCGGCGGAGCAATGGTCTCGCCCAAACATGCAGGCTTCATCGTCAACTACAATGGCCAGGCCACAGGAAGGGATATTCTCGACCTTATTTCTCTGATTCAGGACAAAGTCTTTGCTGCTTTTCAGGTCAAACTTGAACTTGAGCAGCGGATTATTTGAGCCGAATCAGAGACAATTAACGATACTGATATACTGCAACTCCCCGGCACAGGTTGTACCGCATTTTTTATCGGAACATCAAAATTTTTGAATTTTTCAAAATTTCATAAAGCCCGGATTTACAAGAAGATGCAATAAAGTACAAAAAAAGCTGCCGATGTATTTGCCGCAAATCATTCAAAGCCCAGAGGATTGCGCTTGACTTTGTCTTCAAAAAAGACCATAATTCATTAATGCAAATATTTGCGTAAGGGTTTATGGGTAAAAATGAAAAATCGTGACCACGCTTTCAAAGGCGTGCGACCGCCTGAAGGAGTGCGTTCCCGAGTGATTTGGTACAAATTTTGTCAGCTTTGATTTGACACCTTGGCTCACATCAGACTTGCGATTGTTCTTCAGATTGATGAGTGATATCTGGATAGAAGAGATAGAAAGCAGGATTTGCATGAGGAGGTAACATGGAGTCCAAGTGTGTAATGGCGTGTATCAATTCAATTGCAGCGTTGATGTTTATTGGCATCGGTCATGCCGGGGTCCTGGTTGAGGATTTTGAGTATCTTGATCCCAACGACTTCACCTGGACCGAACATAACGGGAATGCAGCAATTACACTGGTTCCCAGCGATTCCAACGACTTTCACCAGGTTATGAAATATGAATACTGGTGCGGAACCGCGCCTTATTTCACTGAAGCATTCACGATTTTTTCCGAGGCACAGGACTGGTCGATGTATGATACCTTTGGCATGTGGGTCAAAGGCAGAACTTCGCTGCAAAGTCTTGAGGATATGTATGTTGTGATCTATACATCTCCCGACCCGAATGATTCCATGACGCATGCCAACCTGGTTCCGCTGGGGACTGCACGTTTTTACAAGGTGACCCAACTGCCGAACTGGACGTATTGGCGAGCCGACATCGATTATCAATTTGAACCTCTGACCCATGTCTGGGGCATCGGGATCGGCATGATGCCGACCAGTTATGGCCACGGCATTGTGTTGATCGATAATTTAGCGGTCAGTCATACAGGTCAGGGGGGTGTGGTTGATAACTTTGAGATGTATGCTGACGATAGTGATCTGCTGCTGAATGTCACCCCCGGGACTAAAAATTGTACGATTTCCCTTGAAGATACCGAGGTCTTCAAGGGCAATCATGCCATGAGAGTCCAGTTTAATAACGGAGCGGATCCCTGGTGGACCAAGGTGACGTTCAGCAAAAATGTCAGGCATCTGGGATATAACTGGAATGCCATGGGTTATACGACACTCACGATGCATTTCAAGGTGACTGATCCTGAAGGATATCTTAAGCTCAGCTTATTTGACAAGGGGGGATCAAACAAAGCCTCTTATACATATAATGGCGGGGCGCGTTTGACTGCCGGAGACTGGACACGCTGGGATATTGATTTGCGTTCGGTGCTTGTGACGAATCCGAAGGCTTTGGATGAAATCGCCCGCGTTGACATCCAGTTCCAGCCGCTTGATTATGGTGTCGGTGTCGTTTATGTGGACGATATTTATGTGAATGTCTGCGGTCTGAGAGCCGACCTGTGCGATCAGAACTGTTTAGTGCATTTGCCGGATTTTGCCGTTTTGGCCAGTCAATGGGGCCGGACGGATTGTGCCGCACCGGATTATTGCATGGGTGCAGATCTTCTGATTGAAAACGAACGTGATGGCAAGGTGGATATAGCAGATGCGGCCATTCTTATCAGTGAATGGCTTAAATGTGAAATGCTTTATGAGGACGATTGTCCTTTCTGATGATTCGGCGATTTCATGCGTATCAGAGTATTAGTATCCATGATGGTGTCTTTTCTGTGTGTCATGACGACGGCCAACGCAGTGGACATGGAGTTTGATGTCACGGATGTGTCAGGCCCGTTTGAAGGGTTTGGCGCTCAGGTCTGGCCGGGCGACATGCGTGTGGAAAGCCTGTTTGCCAGCCTGAACGTCAGGTACATGCGCATGTGCCCCGGCGGATGCAGCAATCCGCCCATAGACGTCACTCAGGCTCAAATGGATGCCTATGTCAGCTCCGAATACAACGGGACCACGCGGGGAAACAGCATTAGGGCGTCACTGCAGATGGCCGAGCGGCTGGATATCCGGGTTATTCTCAACATGTTCGGCGGCCCCTCGGCCTGGCTTGGCACCAATCGACGACTGAAAGCCGACAATTTTGACGATTTTGCGAGGCTTTGGGCGTCCCAGGTTTACTTTTTCACAAGTCGGGGATTGCAGATCAGATACATTGAATTGGCCAATGAACCCGAAGGGGATTGGAATATTTACATTCCTCCCGCCGATTACAACACTGTGGTCAAACAAGTCCGCCAGGAACTGGACAGCCGGGGATTGACGGAGGTGGGTATTGTGGGGCCGGGGCTTGCCTATCTTTATCACGGGCCGTCCTGGATCAATGCCCTCGATAATGACGGCAGGGCGGCACTGGCAGGCTGGTCCACTCATGCCTGGGATGAAGGCTGGGGCAATACGGATGCCTTGCCGGGTTTTCTCGATATGCGATGGCGGGATACCTTTGGTGCGGCGGTGACTGGTGCAGATGCAGATCGTCTCAAGCCGATTATCGTTACTGAATATGCAACAGGAGTCAGACTGTATAATGGCGTGGACTATGGGAATGGCTACACCGAGACTGCTCAGTTTGCTCAGCGGTGTTATGAGAATTCGCTGACCCTGCTCAACAACGGGGCGAATGTACTGTGTTACTGGGAGGCGGCCAATCAGAGCTGGCAAACGCCTCCCATGTCCGGCTTTTTGAGAACGGATTCGACTCTTCGTCCGGTCTATTACGCGATGCAGACACTTGCTCCCTATATCCCCAACGGCGCCATGGTGCTGCGAAAGACATGGAATGACCCGGTTGTCACTGCGGCGGGTTTTATTGGCGATCACCGGCTGGTGCTGGCCTTTGCCAACAGCACGGCCAATGCCGCAGCACGCACGGTGAAGATAAAAGGCATCGTCAGTTTCATGGCAACTGCCGTGGCGGGATATGAATCGGGTGCCATTGTCGATAAGTCTTCGAGCATCCATTTCAATTACGATTCGGCAATTCTGACTATCAGCCTGTCGCCGGAAAGTACGCTGACGGTTGCTGCGTCTGTCAATGAGTGCAACGCCCTGCTGACAGGCGATCTGACTGGAGATTGCCGCGTTGCGATGGATGATTTCGAAAAGGTGGCTTCCAGTTGGCTGACGGATCATCATGTCAGCAGTCCGTCTCAGGTTATTGACGATTTTGAATCCTATAATAACTCCTCCGCCCTGACCGATGACTGGACGTCTTCTCCCAACGTGACGCTGTCGGTGGACACATCCATTGTGCACAGCGGGGCGAAGGCTATGAAATATCAGTACAATAACGGCAGTGCACCGTATTATGCCAAGGCTTCGTTCGGGGTGGGTGATTCCGACGGCGAGGATTGGACCGGCAGGGACACATTGACGCTGTGGTTCAGGTGTACCGTAAAAAAAGAGCCCATGCAGGTCAACGTTGTAAACCGTTATGGCACCACGGTCCTGGCGGCCCCGTTTGGTACGCCGCAGGCAGGCGACTGGACGCGGTGGGATATTGACCTGAGTCCGATTGCTCCGGAAGAAATCACGCGTATTGGCCGGCTGGATATCTTTTTTACATCGCAATGGTATGGGGCCGGAACGGTGTACTTTGATGATATCAGCGTGTCCGGCGGAGGCCTTGTCTGTTCTGCTGTGCCGGCCGGCGATGTGAATGGCGATTGCAGGGTGAATCTGCAGGATATCCTGGAACTGAGTGAAAATTGGATGGTCAGCACGTTAATCGAGTAAATCGAACCATGAAAACACGGTTGTATATGAAAATACATTACTAACTTTTTTCAGGAGGTGTAAAGATGAGAACGTGTGTGATTCTAATGGCCGTATTGACTTGTATCTGTATGGCGGGTACCACTTTTGAGACGGTGGTGGATGATTTTGAAGGCTATGCCGACAGCGATGCGCTGCGCGCGGTATGGGTGCCGAATGCCAATTCCAATATCACCAGTGAAACGCTGGAAAATGTATTGAATGGGCAGTCGATGCTGATTCAGAACAATCAAAATTCACCGTACTTTGCTCAGACGAAGTTTACCCTGGCCGGTGCCGTCCATAATGTTCACGGCGTCAATCTGACCTATCCGGGTTATTATGCCATTAAAATGACGTTTGCCGTTCCGGTTAATAACAGCACGCAGCCGTGGGGCAATCTCGGCGGCTCCGGCGGTGATGTCTTTCTGACTTTTTATGATTGCTGGGGACAGAAAGTCATGGGTGCCAGTTATCCCGGTGATGTAACCCCAAGCGGTACCGGCTGGCCCAATGGCATCGTCTGGGAGATTCCTTTTGCTGCCAATATGGTGGCCGGAATGAACCTGGAAAACGTGGAACAGATTACGGTTGGTGTCAACAGTACCTATTATGGTACAGGTGCTCTTTTTGTGGATGATATTGTCCTGGTCGGACAAGTTCCGGAACCGGCCACGATGCTGCTGCTGGGTTTCGGTGCGATCGGCATCCTTCGTCGCAGATAATGGACTATTCATACTGAATATGCGGACAGGAGGTGTAGAAATTATTTTCGATACCTCCTGTCCCCCGGCCGGACACAGTAATATGCTTTTTCGAAAGGAACAGATCTATGTGTAAGCAAAGGAATGGCGCGTTTACGCTCATTGAACTGCTCGTTGTCATAGCGATTATCGCCTTATTACTGTCCATTGTGGTACCTGCTTTGAGCCGGGCCAAGCATATTGCGCGAAGAACGATGTGTGCTGCACGCATCAAGGATGCGGTGACCGCCTTGATCGTTTACGGGACGGAAACCGGCGGCGGCAAATTGCCGCTGGGAGCGATGGGGAATAATTTCAGCGCATACGAAAAGGGAAAGGGCTGGAGCCAGCTTGACTATATGCATGAAACGTCGTTTATCCCGCTGTCGCAATATCTCAAAGATACCCGGACGATGATGTGCAACAGTATTCCCATGCACATCCAGGAGGATTCTGAGTGGACGGGCGAACCGTTTATCCCAAGCTGGAACCGTACCAATAACTGGCCGGCGTATTGGATCGGGTATAATTATTTCGGCGGGCATTTTGCGCAAGCCTGGCCTGATCCGGGTACGGCTGCGATGAAATGGAAAAGTCCCTACCGTTTGACCGATCCGGGTTATCTGCCGCTGCTGGCCTGCAAAGTCAGCCAGAGTGAAACCCAGTACAAGACCTTTATTGCCCATTCCAGCCAGGGGCCACTCTATGGAGAAATAAGAGATAATCCGCAGGAAATTGCCCCAAATGGTTCAGGCAATTTGGGAAAGTTGGATGGTTCCGTCTCATCGAAACCCGTGCGGGATATGGACAAGCACTATTCAAAAAATGTCTTTGGTGTTTATGCCGATCCCATTGTGTTTTCCTACTGGTGATTTGATGCGTTATCGCCGGATTGGACGGGTATCGGGTTTGAGTTGGTTCAGAGTCTTTTGAGCCACTGGGCGGCAAAGAAATTCATGTCCTGCAGGCTGACGATGCCGTCGCCGCCGACAGGAACCATATCCGCCAGGGTATTGGCGGTCAGCCAGACATCGGCCAGTGTCAGCAAATCCAACAGGCCCACCTCATTATTCCGGTCCAAGTCCGACCGCAGATGGTCTCCCAGCCAGACCGGCCCGACGCCGGTGTCGGTCTGCATGATGGGCCTGATGGCATCCCCGTCATAGCTGATTTTCTCGATAGCCACTGAACGAGACCCGGAATAGGGGCCGCTGTCCAGTCGCTCATTCCAGCGGTGATATACGATAATCCACTCATCGAGGGCGCCATTGTACATAAAGGAATGATGCCCCGGCCCTTTGAACCAGCCCTGGCTGGACAGAATTTTGCCGCGATACGTCCACGGGCCGACAGGTGTGCTCGATGTGCAGTAATGCACGGAATAGGTATCGTTATTCCAGCTTCCATTGCTGTAGGACAGGTAATAGACTCCCTTGCGATAATGCATAAAGACGCCTTCGGTGAAGTAGGGCGGGTTGGCCACGGCGATCTCGCGGGCAAAGCTCATCATGTCGGCGTTGAGTTCAAACACTCGCAGCCGTGAGCCTGCACTGCCGCCTGCGTACAAATACGAAATTCCCGAGGCCGGATCGGTAAAGACCATCGGATCGATAGCCTCAAAATTCGCGGCGTTATTGTCGGACAGCAGCGCCGAGCCTTTGTCGGTAAAGGGGCCTATGGGCGATAATCCGGTTGCCACGCCGATGTGAGAGGGTTTGGGGCCGACCGAATAGTAGAAATAGTACCGTCCGTTTTTGCGGACCATGGCCGGTGCCCAGGCATGCTTGCCGGCGGGAATCCAGGGAATCTGGTCGAAATTCAGAATCGCACTATACGACTGCCAGTTTACCAGATTCGATGAGGAATAAGCATAAAAGCGCCGGGAATGTCCGCTGGTTGGATAAATCCAGGCCTTGTCGTCAACCAGCAGGATATGCGGGTCTGCGGCGTCCATGATGGGGTTGTTGTCCCGGGTGGGCTTGGGCATCATCAGGAACTGGCTGACCGGCAGCGCCGTGTCGGAAATCCGGACTTCATCGATGTATCCATAGGCACGGTCTGTGCGGGTGCCATTGTACATGCCCCTTCCGACCGACCAGGCCCCGGTGTGCCAGTCGCTGCCGCTGGCGGTTCCCCTGGTCAATGCGCGATTGGGGCTGCCGCTGAGGGTCATATCCGTCTGAGCCACCAGAAACGGATCGGTTCCTGCACTGATATCAGCAAGATAAAGCTTCAGTGACGATCCGTCGTTGACAGCGGCCATGTAATACCAGCGTCCTGTTTTTCCATCCGGGTCTGTGCTCCAATCGAAGCCGCGGATCATTCCTGCAGGAGAAGCGGCCCGGTGCACATAACCGGAAACATCCACAAAGACAATCGCAACGCTTTGATCCGGACAGATCTGAAAATACAACGCAGCGAGGTTGGAATCAGAACTTGTCACGCTTTTGGCGTCGCGTCCGACAATTGTCCGGTATCCGCCGTTTTCGGGCTTGAAAAAGGCTTCAATGGTGAACTGCGAAGGGGTAATGGATTCGATATCCATACCTGCCGGATTGCTGCCGGGTCCCTGAGCTGTTGTTTTCGAGCGAGTCTGCAGGGAAGGGGCGGATCCTGTGTTTTTAATACTGTATGCATTGACCGCAGAGGTTTGGCAGACCGGGTTATATGCGGTTTCGGTCAGATACCGAAATCCCTCCTGCCCGCCGGTGGTGCCGGGGTCCAGATGGTTGCCATTACCTGAACTGTCGGGGGCGCCAAAAGGCTTCGTGATGACAGCCCCGGCAGGTCCTTGTTCGAAGCGCCAGTATGCAAGGGTTGCCCCCTCGGTTCGGATGACACAAAAACCAAAAACAAAACAAGCCATCCAGGACGCATATCTATAACTTTTTCTGAACGCTGGCACCTGCGGCATAAAAACTCCGCCTAATACGGTATATTGACTATCTGATACACATAAATACAGGATTTATCCTGTCACAATACGTATTATACAAAATGAGCCGTGTTAGGGCCACACGAAATTTTTCGACAGGCTATTTCACGAATTTATACATCATAATCGCATCGATAAACTGGCCGTCTGCGGATTGCGTGGCTTTGGTGAGGCGTCCTTCTTCCTGGAAGCCTGTTTTTTCATACAGCAGCCGGGCAATCCGGTTGTCGGCCGGGACGGTCAGTGTCAGCATTTCGAGGGTCGGATGGTTCCTGGCCCAGCCAATCAGAGAGTACATCAATGCACTGCCGACACCCCGCCCGCGATAGTCCGCAAGGACGCTGACGCCCACCCGGCCCGAGTATGTACCCGCGGCTTGCATATCGCAGGATATCTCGGCGATGCCGATGATCTTGTCGTCCAGCCATGCCGTCAGCAGCAAGCCGTTGTTGGCAGTCTGATAGTGATTCAGACGCCGCCACAGGGCTTCCATGGTAAATGACTCCGGCGCCTCGTCATAAATCGCCAGCATCTCGGTGTCCTGTGCAAATTCGGAGGCAAAGAACTCCATCACCTCCGCCGTATCTTCCCGTACCGCCGGGCGGACCAGGAGAACCTCGCCATTTTTCAAAACATGGGTTCGACTGTTTGTCATTGCTGTGTTCTTGATTGTGCTGTTCATAGTATTTCTTTCAGTAAATGAGAAAGGCCTTTCAGAACTGTCTTGCTCTGAAAGGCCTTTTAGTATTCGATTACTTTATTGTCCTGATATCAGAGCGGTTTTCTCCCGTATGAAATAGCCAGTACCGAAGCAAGTACGATCGCCTTGGAGCGCAGCATAATTGCCGCGGCCTTGCCGCTTTGTGCTCTGAACGAATTGGAACAATATGCAGTATTCATAATTTTCTGTATTATGTCGGAAAAGCAAGCCCGAAGTCAAGCGAAATTCCTGAAATTCTGTTTCGTTGTCAGAATAGGCAATTCGGAGACAAGCGTCTGTTATTGCCTATTTCCAAAATGAACCGAGTTTCGGTGGTCTTTATCGTCAAAAAGGACCGTTTCAATCGCACCCAGCAGGAAAATCAGGTACCCAAATAGTTCGGTAATTTCTTCGATTACACGTTTATAATCACGATGATAATCGTCGCCCATGACCAATTCCAGAAACCGACCGTGGCCGACTAACTGAGCGATTAGTGCGATAACGATAAACCCTGCCCATAAAACTCCGAATGGGGCCGTGCGGACAAAGTAATCGACTTGCGGGCCGAGAGTTGCTCGATGACGCCAGGCATACCCGATGGCAAAGATCAGTAATCCCGCTGCGGGGATTTCCCATCTGATCACGGGGATTCGATCAAAAATGCCGTCCATTTCGCGGATTGCAGCAATGGCAGAAACAACACTAAATTGCGTAAACAGACATCGCATTGGAGGTTCCTTCCATGCTCCAATGCCGAAGATAACCGCCGCTTGTCCCATCAGGGCAAACTGAAGCCATTCAATGGGGCCATTTTCAGAGAAAAGTACGAAGTCGCCGGGTTCCACCAGGTGCGGCAGAGATGCCAAACCAGCCAGCATCCCGAGGGTATACAGGGTAAACCGTGTAAGCGTCTGTACGGCTAATCTGTGTTTATTAGGCATTTTTGGTGTTCCTTAATACAAAAGTTTGACCTATTTAATAGAAAACTAATACGATGTCAAGAGGAGAGGTCGGTTATGAATGGTCTGTTATGAAAGGCCTGGATTGTTGTTATCTGTATCAGGTATGTCTTTTGATGCCGATTTTATTGGCGCCATCGATGACCAGGATTCGGATTTGGGGATTGTCCTGTATCCAGCCGTCCACGACTTGCTGAGGGTGGTGTGTCGGCTGCATGTGGGCAGCGAGAATGGAGTCATCGGCCAGCTCGGAACAGACCCATAGTTTTCGCAATCGCTGGATGAGTTTGGCGAAACGATAGGGTTTGTGGCTGAACATTTTATACCGGCCCTGCACAGCCTGATATATCTGATCGAATGGCAGGGTCAGCAGGTTCCAGAAATGGTCCATGGAGTTGGCCGGCCCGATGCCATGCCTGCAGGCGGAACAGAACAGGATTTCGCCGCCATCGATGACGGCCTGTTCGGTCAGTTCCAATGCACGCTGGGCGATATACAAATCCATATCATTGGGATGTCCGCCGGGGCTGACAATCAGCCGTTGGACAGGATGGATGATGTGCAGGTTCCATTGGTCCGCCTGGGCAAAGGCTTTGGCGCAGACTTCCTGGACAGGGCCCAGTGCCGCCCATTGAATCGCCCGATGCGAACTGATGGTTGTCAGTGCAAAAACAGGTCTTCCCTGCACGATTTGCTCCATGGCCTCAACCTGGTCGGCGGCGAGCGGCTGATTGTGGCGGGCAGGATTTGGATGATAGGGGTGAGCACAAAAACCGCTGGCGGCATCGAGTGTGAGGCTGTGATTGCCGCGTGCGGTTTCATAATCGCAGATACCCGGAACAAAATTCTTGACCGGGTTGGAATAGCCTGCAAAGTAATGCGGCTTGACGTCGCTGAGGACCAGAAAAATGTCTGTGTCCCGGATGGCGGCATTGCAGCGTACGGCAGTGCCGCGCCGGGTGATGCCGATGTCGATAAAGTCTGCATCCTGGCAGTCATGAACCATGATGTCGCAGGTGTGAAGGCCGGCGGTCCGGCATATCCGACGAACCTGATCACACAGGACGAGATTGCCTTGTGTTTTTGCCGGATGGGTGCCTGTGCACAGGATGAATCGGATGGAAGAGGCTTTTTGAAGCAGGGGGGCAACTGCGGCAAGGCAATCGACAACCGGCAAATCGCGTGTCGCGTCCGGCAGCAGAATACAAAGCCTGCGGTTGTGTATCAGATTCTGAAAAGGGATGGAATATGCCTCGATAGCCGCCGACAAGAGTTCCTGATTCCGGCCGGGATGAATGTGTTCCTGACAGGGAATTATCAAGCCCGCACAATTCTCCGCGGGTATCCTTAGGGGCAGGGTGGTCTGGCCATAATGAATCGCAATTTGCATCTGCTATACTCCGGACACGGGTTATCAGGAATTGATATGATATAGGGTCTTTACTCCGCAGGCAATGAAATAAAGCATTTGAAGATGTTACAAAAGAGAGGGATTGGGTACAATAATACAATTTACGAAAAGGTTTTATGTGTTAGAATCATAAAAATAGAATCGATGCCATTTCCGTTGGGTGTAATAATCCAATCTCACGAATCAAAGCAGCCTTGGCATCAAATGATGGTATCGCATGGAATCGCGTGACATAGAGCAATAGAACAGGGAACTAATTTAATTGTGAGGAAATCAAGATGACAATCCTACCTATTCAGAAAGCAGCAGTACTGGTCCTGACAGCAGCGGTCGGCCTGGCGGGAACAACCGTTTGGGGCCAATCCGCCGACAGTTCGATTCAGGAGCGTGCCAGGGCCTATCCGCTCGCGGCCAAAGTCAATCCCCTGATCGGCACCGGCGGCCACGGGCATACCTATCCCGGCGCCTGTGTGCCGTTCGGGATGGTGCAGCTTAGTCCCGATACCGGCACGGATGGCTGGGACTGGTGTTCGGGCTATCACTACAGCGACCGATCCATTATGGGATTCAGCCATACCCATCTGGACGGCACCGGCTGTGCCGATCTGGGCGACTTTCTGTTTATGCCGACGACGGGGGAGCCTAAATTTGAACCCGGTTCCAAGCGAAATCCCGACGAAGGATATCGCTCGCGGTTTTCGCATGACCAGGAGCAGGCCTGTGCAGGCTTTTATGGTGTTTATCTGAAAGATTATGACATTGATGTGAAGTTGACCACGACCCGTCGTGTCGGTGTGCATCAGTACACTTTCCCCGCCACCAAAGAGGCGAATGTGATTATGGACCTTGGTCATTACATCGGGGGATCCAATATCCGTGAAAGCAAAGCGGAGATTGTCGGCGACCGTGAAGTCCGCGGCTATGTTCGCAAAAGCGGCTGGTCTCCGGATCGGTTCCTGTATTTTGTTGCACGGTTCTCGCAGCCTTTTGTCAAGAGCGGTATTGTAGTCAATCGCAAACTGGATGAATCCGCCAAACAGGCCGAAGGCAAAGACATTCAGTGCTATGTCCGCTTCGATACCACCCAGGAGCGCGTGGTGGTGGTCAAGGTTGCACTGTCGGCGGTAAGCTGGGACGGCGCGGCGAAGAACATGGACGCCGAGTGCCCCGGCTGGGATTTCCAGCAGGTGTGCAATGGCGCCATGGAGAGCTGGAATAAGCAATTGTCCAAGATTACCGTGGACGGCGGTCCGGCGGCCAATCAGACCGTATTTTATACGGCGCTGTATCATAGCTGTCTGGCGCCCAACCTGTTTACGGATGTGGACGGCCAGTATCGCGGCATGGACAAGAAAGTCCACAAGGCCGACAACTTCGAGAATTACACCGTGTTCTCCCTGTGGGATACATTCCGTGCCGCTCACCCGCTGTTTACCCTGATCGAGCAGAAACGCACCAATGATTTTATCAATTCGCTGCTGGGCAAATACGAACAGCGGGGCATTCTGCCGTTCTGGGAACTGGCTTCCGACGAAACCTGGTGCATGATTGGGTATCACTCAATTCCGGTGATTGCCGACGCATACGCCAAGGGGCTTCGCGGCTACGATGTGAACAAGGCCTTTGCCGCCATGAAGCACAGTGCCATGCAGGATCATCAGGGCCTCGATGAATATAAAACGCTCGGGTATATTTCGCTGACCGATGATTCGCAGTCGGTTTCACGCACGGCCGAGTATGCCTACGACGACTGGTGCATTGCCCTGATGGCCAGAGAACTGGGTCATCCGGACGATTATGAATTGTTTACACGCCGGTCGCAGCAGTACCGAAACCTGTTTGACCGTTCGATTGGATTCATTCGCGGCAAAACCGTCGATGGCGTCTGGAAGCCGGATTTCAATCCTGATCATCTTCCCGCCGATGGAGCCGGCGAATTTACCGAAGGCAACTCATGGCATTATACCTGGTTTGCACCGCATGATGTCGAAGGTCTGATTGAACTGATGCATGGCGACGAGGGCTTTATCAAAAGAATGGATGAATTGTTTGTCCGCCAGGGACGCGAACATGCCGATGTCAGCGGCCTGATTGGTCAGTATGCCCATGGCAACGAACCGTGCCATAATTATGCCTACCTGTATGTCTATGCCGGCGTTCCCTGGAAGACGCAGGAAAAGGTGTCTCAAATCGTCAAGACCCTCTACACCGACAAGCCGGATGGTCTTTGCGGCAATAATGACTGCGGACAGATGTCGGCGTGGTATGTCTTCAGTGCGATGGGTTTCTATCCTGTCTGTCCCGGCCAGCCGATGTATGTCTTCGGCACGCCGCTGTTCCCGTCCGCCACTCTCAATCTTGAAAACGGCAAGACGTTTAAAGTGGTTGCAGAAAATGTCTCCGACAAGAACATCTATATTCAGTCTGCAACGCTGAACGGCAAAGCTTACACGAAGACCTGGATTCAGCATGCCGATATTATCAATGGCGGCACGCTGGTCTTCACGATGGGTGCCGAGCCGAATAAGCAGTGGGGTTCTGGTAAGGCTGACCGTCCGTTTTCCATTCCGGGCAAACGGCTGACGCTGATGCCGTATCCGACCAGCGATCAACAGGTCTTCCTCGATACTATCGCGGTTGAATTCAAATGCGATGATGACGGCGCAAAAATGGTCTATACTCTCGATGGCAGCGAGCCGGAGGCATCCTCGACGCCTTATACGAAACCGATTGAAGTGAATAAAACCACGACCATCAAAGTCCGGGCATTCAAAGATGGCTGCTTCCCCAGCAGTGTCCTGAGTACGACCGTAACCAAAAAGAACTTGAATCCCGCTGTCGAAGTGGCTGGTCTTGAGAACGGCTTGAATTACGTTCTCTATGTCGGCAATTTCCGCCGGACGACGGATTTTGAAAAATCCGAACCCAAAGAACGCGGCCAGTGCTCCAATTTTGATATTTCTGTCGCCAAACGCGGTGACGGATTTGGGTTGGAATTCACGGGTTACTACAATGCCCCCGAAGATGGCTTTTATCAGTTCTGGACCAAATCCGACGACGGCAGCCGCCTGTTTATCGGTTCGGAACTGGTAGTTGACAGCGACGGCCCGCACAGTGCCCAGTTTGCCGGCGGCTTTGTCGCCCTGAAAAAAGGATATCACCCCATCAAGGTGCTCTATTTTGAAGGTTCGGTCGATGAGGTACTGGAAGTCCATGTCACCCGTCCCGGCGGTCAGCGGGAACAAATTGACAGCAAGGCCCTGTTTCGTCAGAAATAACTGATCGATTGATTCATATCATCCTGCGGGACGAGTGTTTACAAGCTCTGTTCCGCAGGATTTTTTTTATTTAAACCTCATCAGATGTATGCATAGGCAGTCAATTTCATTTGTCCTCATTGCCTTACGCCCGATAATAACGCTCTTAATGCAGCGGTCATGATTTGGCAGGGCATCTATTGTTTCATTTCAGGTGATTCAAGCTAAGGGTATAAAGCGATATGTCCGATGTCTGTGATAGATATATGTAGCTGTATTTATCGTGAACTCTTGAAACGGGACAAGAAATACCCAATAGATGTGAATATTCCGCGCGGCCCCAGGCCGTTTTCCTGCCGTGCGTATTCACAGGGTAACGTTGCCCTGTATCGCCGCGGTGTTAAGATAGTGCTCGAAACTGGCGGCTGAGAGCTTATAAGCCGCGACGCACCGGGACATTTGATGCAGGATCAGTATAAACCCAAAACCGGAGGTCAGAAATGAATAGCAGCAAAACGAAGATCGTCTTGTTACTGTTGTCGTTGATAATAACATCTTCAGTTTACGCTCAGGTCCAATCGCTGGCGGAGCCTGCTGAAGCAAGCAAGTCGCTGGGCGCTCAGTTGATCGATCAGGTCATGGCGTTTCGCCAGCAGGCCAGAACCCAGCCCGAAGAGGCTTTTACGGCTTATGCAGGTAAAAATGCCCAGAAGCTGTTCGGTCCACTGGGGCGGACGCTTTGTCCCAGTACAGACCCGTCGAAGGGGTGGGCTTATTTCTTCGAGACCTCTGTGTTTTCCATGAGCTTTATTACTTCCAGTACGGCACTGGCGGTCTTTTATCATCCCTGGAGCGATGTGGCCCTCGTCACCGAGTGGACTCGAAGCAAGACTGGAAACAGCATTACCGACGCGGAACTGCTGATGGGGGACACCCTGAGAAACCAGGGAAATCCGCCGTATGACATCGAACCGCACTGGCTGCGAAGTCCGGTTCCGCCGTATCTGGCGGCATCCTTGTCTTCCGCACAGACGATTCGAGATTTCCGCCGCATTTTTTCTGCCGAGAGCGGCAATTTCAAGAAAGGATGGCGGTCGGTGATGACCAATCCCAAGCTGATTAAGTCCAACTATATTGGCCTGGGGTATATGTTCGAACACAACCTGGCTGGACTGTTTCAATTTGAGAATGATTCAAATTTTGCCGCCGCACGGCAGCAATCCAATGATATTCTGGCCAAACTTCAGCTTGGTCTTGCTGATGAAGTCCTTGCCATTGCCCCGGAAACCCGGCCCGAAAGCCGGGAGGTGATTAAGCCGTATGCCGCCCAGTTGGGGCAGGCCAGGGCCGTCACCTGCATTGTCAAGCGGGATGACCAGAAAAAAGAACATCTGTTTGTCATCTTCAGCATACCCGGCAAGCCGGAATATCTGATGAGTTTCTGGTTCAAAGCGGATGATGCATCCTCTTTACAGTACACCATCCGACGTATTGATCTGGTTGATCAGAACAATACTTATGTTAACTTTGATGCGATTACCAACGTCCTGAAAAACGCCCAATAACGGAGGTTGTATGAAAAATTCTCATAAATATGCCTATTATATCGAAGCAGTAATAAATCGGACATCAGGATTGTACATGGCGATACTTCTATTGGCCGGGCTTATCCTGAGTGGTGCCGTCGTGTCAGACAATAACGGTCCCTGGACACCGGAGCAATCCAAAACGGCCGACCATGTGCCAGGGACGCCGACGTCTCCGCAGGGCTGGTATCCGCCTGTTCAAACCAGCAAACCAGCGGACTCGGGCACCACGAATACTCAGCCTTCGACTCCTGCCCCGGCCCCGAAACCCGCTCCAACCCCTTCACATTATGATAACAACGGGCCCTGGACGCCGGAACAGTCCAAGACGGCAGACCGTACGCCGGGAACACCTCCCTCACCTCGCGGATGGTATCCGCCGGTGGATAGCTCTCCGGATAAACCGACAAATATAGGTAATGATTTGTCCAATTTGGCTGAGAAAATTGCGACCTCCAAACTGGCCAATCCGCTGATTCAGGGCGGCAAAGCCATTGGAAGAACTTACGAGGCCGCAGATCGCGGCGATATGACCGGCACTGCGATCGAGGCGGCTGATGGAATAGGACGTTTATCCGCCATCGGTCTTGGAGCAACCGAAGGAGCGGCAATGGGTTCGGCTTTTGGTCCGCTGGGCACGGCTATCGGTGGTATTATCGGCGGCTTTATCGGAAATGCCGGATGGGAATACACAGGCGGGGCCATCAACGAAAGCTCACGGCAGATGCATGACCAGGCCCGCCAGCAGGCCGATCAGGTGCGGCAGGGTCTTGCACCGACCCGCCCGGCTGGCGGCGGCAGCGGCGGCTGTACCTGTCGTTAATTCCTGCATTGGCTTGTGAAAAGCCGGGCAGGCAGGGAAAGATACTTGATTTAAGACTTTTTATCCAGTAGGATGCATCAGGTTGGCATTCTTTTCAAAGTAAATCGCGGTAAAGCGGTTACCGCACTTTGATGCAAAGCGATGTTTAAGGAGAACCAAAAAATGCAAGGAAAAAGAGTGATGGCAAAGAGTGTGGCTGCGGTTATGGTACTGTGCCTGTGTATTTCAGCGGCCCAGGCCAGCAGTCATGATGGAATGACGAGCTTGTCCAATCCCTGGAATCCCGCGATTATGGGAGCCGAAAAGGCGCTGGATCGCTCCATTACCGTGACAACAACGACACCACATGCCGGAGCGTTTGACGGCTTTTCATCGTGGAGCGCATTTGCCGATTATGATTCCGGCAAAACCAACGACAAACGCCAGGGCGGTTTTGATAACTACTTCAACTCTTACACGGTTGGTGCCGATGCTCTGTACAATAACTCGACCCTGTGGGGCTTTTTGGGCAATTTCAATGATGCAAAAGGCCACAGCAGCGCCGGGGCGCGCGATGCCATCGAAACCTGGGCTTATACCCTGTATATGAGCCAGCCGGTTAATGACTGGATGTTCTGGGGGTCCTCGTTTTCCTATTCGACCGCTGGGAACAAAATCAACTCCGCCGGCGAGATTGATTCCGACAGCTATGTGCTGGCGCCGTATGTGACCGTCATGACTCAGATGGACAAGCTGACTCTGTCCTTGTCGCCTTCGTATGTGCTGGGCTACCAGGATGTGGATTATCCCGGCGTTGGCGGGGGGGATTTCGCTCTGATGGGCAAGATGCTTCTGATGGGCCGGGCCACCTACGCTGTGACCGAGAAGTTCAGTGTTTCGGCGAATTTGAATTACAACCAGGTGCTGCATAATCATGCCCTGGATACCGAATTCGACAATGACCACCGCTGGTTTACAACCGGCGTCAAGCTGGGCTATAAGTTCACCAGCAGCCTGAGCGGCAGCCTGGGCTACAGCACAGAATTAGACAGCAACTTTGACAGCGATATCTGGACTGTCGGTCTCTGCTATGCATTCTAAACCGGTTTCTTGAATACGATATGCCTGGCATTCCTTCGGGACTGTCAGGCATTTTTTTTGATGCGATGAAAAGCCTCTTCACAAAACAATACACCTGGTCCTGCCTGGTTTTGTTCATACTGGGCGGCACGTTTTTGTCCGGATGCAAAAGCACGGATATTGTGGTTCCGTTGAAGGTACAGCCGCGCACCGATGTGCGGGCAGCATTCGACAGTTTTATCAATGTCCATTACGATAAAAACCGTACCCTTGGCGGCTGGCCGACGACATGTGATGCGGTGGAAACGACGTTGAAGCTATGGTATGAGCAGGTGCAGGTTCGGCAGCATATTGTTGACGGGACGCCGTCTGATCTGGCCGACTTTTTCAGTCAGCTTCCAGGCCCGGAGCAATGCGATATCTCGGTGGTTTACCTGGGGTCGATTCAAGATGTCGATGGCAACTGGGAGTTTGTCAACGGTACAACTGCGAAATTAACCGATGTGCTGGCTTCGGCACATCTGCCGCAACATCCCTGCCGAATTGTGATTTTGGACACCTGTCATGCGGCGACAGTGGGCGGCGATGAAAACTGGACAAGACATTTTGCTGCGGTGACATTGCTGGCTTCCGGCAGGATGGAAAAGACCTATCAGTTTGAACCTTCCGCCCTGGCTCCAATTGATGTGGAAAAACACTATCCGAAAGCCTGGGGTTGGGCCCAGACCTATCTGCGGCCGGACTGGAAAAAGCAGATTAGTTATCTTGGTTTGATGTGGATGGAGACGACGGCCAATATCGCGGTGCCTCCTGCGGATACGACGAGCTGGAGGTGTTTTTTTGAACAATGCCGCAACCGGGGTGCGACCTTCCGACAGGTGATTGGGCGTCGCTGGGGGTCGCAACTACAGTGCTTAACTGGATCGCCGGAACCACCCTGCCTCACCAATTCTGGATTGCCTTAAAAAAGCCCCGCAAGTCTTTTACTTACAGGGCTTTATATTCACGTCCCCGACAGGAGTCGAACCTGTAACCTTTGGCTTCGGAGGCCAACGCGCTATCCATTGCGCTACGGGGACTGCACAGACGGGATATTATCTCTGATATCCCGGTTTTGTCCAGTATTTTTTGCCGTTGTCGAGCTTTACTTGAGCAATCCCGGAAGCCAGGTGATGACCTGGGGGAAGACCAGCAGCAGCATGATGCAGAGGATGTAGGCTGGGACGAAGAGGCTGACTCCTTTAAAGACATCGTTCATCGGAATCTCTTTGGCTGACCCGGCCACCACAAAGGTTGTTGCTCCCACCGGTGGGGTAATTGCCCCCAACGTCGTGATCACGGTAATCGTTACGCCAAACCATAGCGGGTCATAGCCCAGTTTATCCACCACGAGGGGATAAAAGATTGGCAGGGTCACCAAGAGCATCGCGAGGGCGTCCATAATGGTTCCGCCGAGAACATAAAGAGCAAAGATGATAAACAGAATCATCACCTTGGGTATCGGTAAGTCTCCGATGCCGGAGGCCAGTGCGTGAGGGATGCCGGTCCTGGTGAGGAATTTGCCGAAAATCATGGCTCCTGCGACGATGGTGATGACCATACAGGAGGCCTTGAGCGTGTCGCGGATGGCGTTAAGAAAGTTCTTCCAGGATAGTTTCCGCTGGAGCAGGCCGACGACGATAGCCAGAAAAGCCCCCGCGGCACCGGCTTCGGCTGCGGTAAAATACCCGAAAAACAGGCCCAGAATAACCAATAGAAACAAAAGGATGGTTTCGTAGGCTCCCGCAAGAGAAACAAGGCGGTCTTTCCAGCTTGCCTTTGGGCCGGTGGGACCCCAGGTTGGACATACCAGGCATATCACCATGACGGTGGCCATCAGAAGAACTGTCAGCAGCAAACCTGCACCGATGCCGCCATAAAATAGTTTCTCGATGGATTGTTCAGTCGATAGCCCGATGATTATCAATACCACGCTGGGAGGGATGACCACCCCGAGCGTTGAGCCGCTGGCGACGGCACCGGTGGACAGCCTGGGATTGTACCCGAATTTTTTCATTTCCGGCAGGGCCACGGTGGACATCGTCGCAGCCGTGGCGGTGTTGGAACCGCAGATGGTGGCAAAGGCCGAGCAGGCGGCAATGGTTGCCATTGCCAGTCCGCCGCGGATGTGGCCGACCCAGTTATAGGCGGCGTGGTAGAGTTTTTCATTGACACCGGAGTAAAAGACAATCTGTCCCATCAGGGTGAACAGGGGAATGACCGTCAGGCCGTACATGGAAAAGGTGGTCCAGAGGGTCTGGCCGGTCATGTGGGCGGCGGCGTCAAAATTGCTGATAGCGGCATACCCGAGAAAACCGACGACAGCCATCGCAAAGCCGACGGGGGCTCCCATCAGAAACAGGCCCAGCAGCAGCGTGACGATGCCAATAATGCCTATCATGGTTTCAGTCATGGCTGCGGCTCCAGGCCGGGGGCAAGTACTTTCAGCAGTTCCACCAGAAAAACAAACGCCAGCAGGGCAAATCCCGCCGCGACGCCATAGGTAAATGGATAATAAACCATCCGCAGGGTTTCGGTGACTTCGCCGGTCCTGCAGAGAGTATTGGCGACTTTGCAGACCTGCCAGCAGGCCAGAACCGAAAAGGCCATACAGATCAGCCGGTTGATGACATCGAGCATTTTCTGTATCCGCGGGGGAAACCGGTTGGTCAGAATATCCACCGCCAGATGGTCTTTTTTGCCCTGGGTATAACCCAGCGCACAGGCAACCACCAGCGAGCCGAACAGTCCCATCAGTTCAAAGACCCCCGGCAGGGGGTTGCACTGGGGCAGCTTTCGCATCACGATATCGGTGCAGGTCATCAGCATCATCGCCACCAGAAAAACAGCGGCGACAGCCATCAGGAGCTTTTGCAGCATCAGTTGCAGTCGAGTCAGAAATTGTATCATACCGGTCATCGATTATTTCAGCGAGAAGGTTGCGATGGATGCTTTCAGGTCATCAACAATATCTTCCGCGGGAAGCCCTGCGGCCTTGGCTTGTTTAATCCATTCATCCACATTGGATTCCAGCAGGGCATTCCATTGGGCCTTTTCTTCGGCGGACAGTTCAATGACTTCGACTTTCTGTTCGGTTTTGGCCCAGTCAATGGATTCCTGAACATGATTGTCCATGTATTCCCCGGTCCAGAGGCACTGTTCGACGGCCAGTTCCTCAAAGACTGTTTTCACATCGTCGGGCAGGGCGTTCCATTTTTTCTGGTTCATCACGACCGCAAACGGATAGATGTTGGTTTCGGTCTTCGTAATATATTTGCACAGTTCGGCGAACTTGAAATCCTTCATGACTTCCACCGACGAGAACAGTCCCTGAACAACGCCTTTTTGCAATGCTTCGGGCGTGGAAGACATTGGCATCCCAACCTGGTTGGCGCCCCAGGCCTTGAGTATCTGGGCGGCTTCACCGCTGGCTCGCAGGTCCATGCCCTTGATGTCGGCCAGGGTGCGGACGGGCTTTTTGGACATGATATTGGCCGGGGCGGAGGTGAACATGGTCAGGACTTTCACATCGGCAAATTCTTTGGGCTGATATTTGCTGTACAGGTCCCACAGGGCCTGGCTGCCGACTTTGGCACTGGGGATTCCCAGCGGCAGGGCGGCGGCGTTGGTCACCATGAATCGTCCGGGCTGATAGGCCATGCACAAACAGCCGATATCGGCCTGGCCGCTGATGACGCCGTCCATCATTTCCTTGGCATCCAGCAGCGACCCCCCGGGGACGGTCTGAACAGCAACTTTTCCATGGGTACGTTTTTCAACCTCGGTTTTCCATCGTTCCATCTGGACGCACGGAAATGTCGGGGCCGGCGGGAAATTGGCATAAGTCAGCTTGATGACATCGGAGGGTTGTGTTTTTGCGGAGTCGGCTGGAACGGCAGTTTCCGATTGCGGCTGGGTTTTTTTGCAGCCGACATACAACAGGGCCGAGACCACCGCCAGTGTCAAAACGATCCATTGTTTCTTCATGTTCGTGCCTCCTTTAGGCTTAAATATATGGATTCTATGGATAGATTAACGGATAGTACCGTCTTTATCCTTGTAGAAAACTCGCTTGGCCTTGCCTTCCTGACGCGGCAGGGCGCCTATGGGATAGACATCGCCCCGCGGGCTGAAGCCCAGCGCTTCTTTGAGTACTTTTTCGACCATATAGCCGGTGACGGTGGATGCGGCTTCGACATTGATGACCACATCCTGAATGCCGTCTTTGTCTTCGATGATAATCTGGTAATTGGACCCGACGCCGGGAATCTGCATCAGGGCCTGTTCGACCTGTTTGGGGAAGAAGTTGACACCCTTGATGATGAGCATGTCATCGACCCGCCCGGTAATCGGGTTCAGGCGGACATGGGTTCGTCCGCAGGCACACCGCTGACGGCTTCGGACGCTGGTCAGGTCGCCGGTACGAAAACGAATTACCGGCAGAGCCTGTCGCGTCAGCGAGGTGATGACCAGTTCGCCTTCCTGTCCATCGGCGACGGGAGTTTCGGTCTGGGGCTGGAGGATTTCGATGATGTAATGATCTTCCCACACGTGGATGCCGTCATGAGCGGAGCAATCCATACCGAGTGTGCCAACCCCGCCGGTTTCGGTCATGCCGTAGATGTCAAATACATCGATGCCCAGCCCGCTTCGCATCTTGGTCTTGAGCGAGTCGGAAAAGACCTCGGCGCCGAAGATGCCGATTTCGAGTTTGGGCAGGTGTTCTTTCATCTCTTCCAGAACTTCCATGATACGAATGCCGTAGCTGACAACGCCGGTCAGGACGCGTGTGCCGAAATCCCTGGCTAAGCGAATCTGGCGGGCGGTATTGCCTGCCCCCGCGGGAATGATGAACAGTCCCGCGGCCCGGGCGCCGTGATACATCCCGAAGCCGCCGTTAAACAGCCCGAAGGACGGCGTAATCTGAGTCGGGTCGCCGGCTCTGGCCCCGGCCATGCGATAACAGCGAGCCATGCATTCGCCCCATTGCACCAGGTCGGCATGGGTGTAGGGCATAACAACCGGCGTGCCCGTGGAGCCGCTGGACATGTGCATCTCGGCCAGCGTGTTCGCCTCGACACAGCACATCCCGAGGGGGTAGTGAACACGGAAGGATTCTTTGTTCATCATCGGCAGTCTGCCGATGTCCTCGATGCTGCGGATATCCTCCGGGTGAATGCCACGGGCATCGAATGCGGCCCGGATGACGGGGTTTTGGGTATAGACGTGTCCGGCAATCGTTTTCAGCCGTTCGGACTGCATCGCCCGAAGCTGGTCCTGGGATGCGGTCTCGAGTTCAGGCTGAAAAAACAGTCCGCTCATACCATCTTTCTCCCTTCCTCAAAGGCCTTGAGGTTCAGCTCGACATATTGCGATTTCACACACGAACCGATGGCTTTGTGCCAGGCTTCCAGCGGTAAATCCAGTCCGGTCGAAAGCGCCCCCAGCAGCACAACGTTGGCCGTGCGGATGTTGCCCAGCTCCACCGCTTTTTTGGAGGCATCAAAGTAAATCAGCCGCCCGTACTGGTCGCGGAGTTTCTGTTCCACGTTATCAGGATACTTGGCAGCACCCATCGACACCGTAACCGGGATAATCTGCTGAGCATTGACAACGGCCAGGGCGCCCGCGGCCAGATAATCGGCATAACGCAGGGCTTCGGCCTGTTCCAGAGCACAAAGCACCTGGGCGGTTCCCCTGGCGATGATGGGGCTATAGACTTCTTTGCCGTAGCGAATCTGGCCGATGACCGAACCGCCGCGCTGGGCCATGCCGTGCACTTCGTTGGTTTTGACATCAAAGCCGGCATTCATCGCCGCCTGGGCGATAATTTCGCTGGCCAGCAGGATGCCCTGCCCGCCGACGCCGGCCAATACAACACTGACTATCTGTGAGCTCATCGCTATTTTTTCTCCTCGGAAAGATTGACAATCGCATCAAACGGACATGCCTGCTGGCACAGACCGCAGCCGTAACAGAGATGCTTGTTGATGACGGGCTTCTTGCCGGCGCCGTCAATGGCGGGGCAGCCCAGTTTCAGGCACGCCCTGCACGCCTTGCACTTGTCTTCGATGATGGTGCGTATCCCGCCGACCCGCTTGCCTTCCCACAGCGGACAGGCCGCACGGGAGACAATCAGGGACGGCTCAGGAGCATCCAGTTCCCGCGACAGGACTTCCTGCGTCGCTTTGGTCTGATAGGGATTGACGGTAAAGACCCGCTTGATGCCGCAGGCCCGGGCGATTTCTTCAATGGAGGCTTCCACGGTCGGCTGGCCCATGAGGGTTCTGCCGGTGCCGGGGTTATCCTGATGGCCGGTCATGGCTGTCGTGCGGTTGTCCACTACGATCAGTGTGGACGAGCCTTTGTTGTAGGCGATGTCCAGCAGGCCGGTAATGCCGGAATGGAAGAATGTCGAATCGCCGACCATGCCGACGACTTTGCGTTTATCGCCGGCCTTGTCCAGTCCCTGGGCCATCGAGATGCCGCCGCCCATACACAGGATGATATCCAGGCGATTGAGCGGCTTGAAGGTGCCCAGACTGTAGCAGCCGATGTCGCCGGTGACGATGACGTCATGCTTGCCGAGGGCGTAGAAGATGCCGCGATGCGGACAGCCCGGACACAGTACCGGCGGACGGGCCGGCAGGTCTTTGGCGTATTTGGGTTCCGGGACGGCGGCAATCGTCCGGCCTTCCATTTTGGCCCGACAGGCTTCCAGTGTTGTGATGGACAGTTCGCCGATATTGGGAATCACATCGTGCCCCTTGCAGGCGATGCCCAGAGCCTTGATGTGTTCTTCAAGGAAATCATCCAGTTCTTCGACAATCAAAAGATTTTTGACGCCGGCGGCGAACTGTCTGAACAGTTCATCCGGATAGGGATATGCAAAGCCCAGCTTCAGCACGGACGCTTCCGGCCAGACCTCGCGGACATATTGATAGACGACGCTATGGGTAATGATACCCAGTGATTTGTCGCGCCATTCGATGCGGTTGGCCTTCGATTGTGCGGCGGCCGCCTGCAGGTCGTGAAGGCGTTTTTCGACGGTCTTGCGCATTTCCCTGGCCCACAGCGGTACGGGCACAAAACGAGCTGGATTTTTCTCAAGCCCGATGGTTCGCGGATTGGTTTGCCGCTCGCTGAACTTGACGATGCTGCGGGAGTGGCTGACCCGTGTGGTGGTGCGTAAAATCACCGGAGTCTTGAATTGCTCGGAAAGTTCGATGCCGAGTTTCACGAAATCGAGGGCTTCCTGGCTGTCGGCCGGTTCCAGCACGGGAATCTTGGCGAATTTTGCATAATTGCGAGTGTCCTGTTCGTTCTGGGAGGAGTGCATTCCCGGATCATCGGCTACGACAATCACCATACCGCCTTCGACGCCCAGATAGCTGAGGGTCATCAGCGGATCGGCGGCCACGTTGAGTCCGACGTGTTTCATCGTGACGATGGTTCTTGCCCCTGCACAGGACGCTGCGGCCGCGACTTCGAATGCAACCTTTTCATTGGGCGACCACTCGCAATAAATATCCGATTTGTATTGTACGGTATTTTCGAGAATTTCCGTTGAAGGGGTTCCCGGATACCCCGTGGCCACGGTAACTCCCGCTTCATAAGCGCCGCGGGCGATGGCCTGATTTCCACTCAATAAATGACTCAATGGACTTACCTCCGATGCTGGTCATTCCTGTTTTCTTAATGGCGACAATACAAAGCCATTATGTACCTATAAGAAGAAACATTGTACTAAAAACCATCGCAGAATAAAAGCCCTTTTATTCACATTTATTATTCGATACAATGTGTCTTTAATTGCAGGTGGCAATTCGATTGTGCAAAGAAGATACGGACAAACAAGGGATTTCCCGGTGATTATTTGTCTTTCATTCCTGCGTTTTCCGAGTATAGTTTTGCTTTTACAAATCTTGTGCAGACAGGTATGATAACACCTTAATTAAAATCGAATTTAAGGAATGAACGTCACATGGTGAGTTTCTTAATTAATATTGCGTATTTTATCGGGCTTATTTTGTATAGCCCCGTGATTATCTACCGTATGATTGCCCAGAAGCGTTATCGCTGCGGCTGGGCTCAGCGTCTGGGGAAGGTATCGCGTAAGTGCCCGGACAAAAAATGCATCTGGATTCACGCCGTCAGCGTTGGCGAAGTCAACGCCACCCGGACGTTGATTGATGGCCTGAAAACGGCCTTGCCGGATTATGAAATTGTGATTAGTGCCACGACCGATACCGGGCTTGCTCGAGCCTGTGCACTCTATGATAAGCAGCACTCGGTCTTTTATTTTCCGTTCGATTTGTCGTGGATTATGAAAAAGGCTTTCGATAATCTCCATCCGAATATCATCCTCCTGATGGAACTGGAAATCTGGCCCAATCTGGCCTCTCTGGCTCAGCAGCGCAAGGTTCCGGTGGTCGTGGTCAATGGTCGGATAAGCGACAAAAGTTTCCCGAAATATCAGAAAATCCGCAGGCTGATTGTCCCCATGTTCCGCAAGGTGTCCCTCGTGCTGGCTCAGACGCAGGAATATGCCAACCGGTTTATCGCCCTCGGGTGCATTCCGGAGCGGGTAATCGTCACCAGCTCGCTCAAATATGACACGGCCCAGACCGACGGCGTCGTGGCCGGGGCGGAAAGACTGGCCGAGCAGATTCGTCTGGGTACCGACCGGCTATGGACGCTGGGCGGGACCGGGCCGGGGGAGGAACAGATTGCCCTGGAGGTGTTCAGCCGGCTCAGGAAAGAGGCTCCGTTTGAGGATTTGCGGCTGGCGATTGTTCCCCGCAAGCCGGAACGGTTTAAAGAAGTGGCCGATCTGATCGATAAATCCGGATTTACCTTCATTCGTTACAGCCGGCTCAAAGAACACAATGGCACAGCCGACATCAAGCCCGTAATTATTCTGGGCGACACCATGGGGGACCTCAAGAAATTCTATGGGCTTTCCACGCTGGTCTTTGTGGGACGAACGCTGTGTCCGATGGGCGGGTCGGACATGATGGAACCTGCTGCACTGGGTAAATGCACGATGTTCGGGCCGCACACGTTCAATTTCAAGCAGACCGTGGAGGTACTTCTGGAGGGCAACGGTGCCCTGGAAGTAAAGGATGCGGATGACTTGTACGATATAACGCGGAAGTGTCTGACCAATCCCGATTTTGCCGCAGCGATTGCCGCCGCAGGACAAAAAATCATCCGTCAGAATCAGGGCGCGACGCTCAAGAGCGTTAATGCCATCGTGTCGCTTGTTAAGTAGTCATGGAGGATGTTCGGTGGAGAGGTATTTATCGTCCGGACATAAGCTGCTGATAGACGGCCTCGATGGTGTTGACCATGGTTTCGGGGGCGAATTTTTCGGTGACGCTGTGTTGGCCGTTCTGGCCGAGATGCCGCCGCAGTTGCGGGTTTTCTATCAGTTTTGCACAGGCCTCCACCAGGCCGTCAATATCCTGCGCCTCAATCAGAAAGCCGGTGGAAGGATTGACCACTTCTTTGGCACCATCGATATCAAAGCTGACCACCGGTTTGGCGCACAGCATCGCCTGCGGCAAAACACGAGCCAGCCCTTCCCGCAGGGAACAGTGCACCAGGATATCGGAGGCGTGAATAGCTAATGGAATCTGATCGGGCTGGAGCAGGCCGGTCAGCTTGATGCGATAGCCGAGACTGGCCATGCGGATTTGCTTTTTGATGCGTTCAGTCAGAGCACCGTCGCCGACGAACAGCCAGCAGCAGTCCTTATATCGGGCCGCCAGCCGCTTGGCGGATTCGATAATGTACTCATGGCCTTTAAGTTCTGCCAGACGTGCGACGGTGATGATGACCACCGCCTGATCGCTGATACCGTATTTGCGGCGAAAGGCCTTGATGTCCTCCTCTGCCGGTTTTTGCAGGAAAGCGTCTTCGTCAATCGCCGAATAGGCGGTGGTATAAGGCTTGTCTATGCCGATGCCCGCTGCTCTGTTTTTTTCCGTCATTACATCCGCAACAGTGATGAACGCATCGGTACATTTAGCCGCGGATTTTTCCGCGACAATATAGGCGCAATTGAGCAGGCGGTTCTGGTAATCGTGAAAGGCCAGCCCGTGAATCGTGTGAACGACATAGGGTTTTTGCGGGCCTGACTCAAATTGACCTTTGAGGGCATGTCCTGCCCAGCGGCCCAGAATTCCCGCTTTGGCCGAATGGGTATGAATAATATCAGGCTGAAGTTTTCGCAGCAGACTTTTAAGCTGGAGATAAGTCAGGACGTCCTTGCCCGGCAGAATTGCCCGCCGCATGGAATCCAGCACAATGACCTCGTAGCCGGCGTCTTTGGTCCAGTTAAACAGTCCCCCCTCCGGCCCCAGTGCCGGGCCGGTGATGAGTGTGACCTCATGGCCTCGCTGGGCCAGCAGACGGCAGGTAATCAGGGTGTTTTCCTGTGCACCGCCCAGAACCAGTCGGGTAATAATGTGTACAATTCGCATACGCTTAGTAGAAAATTTCCAACAAACATAATCCGCTCGCCGGGGCGATAGGCCCGGCTTCAGCCCTGTTTTGAGCGGCCAGAATCCGCTGAATATCCGTTGTCGTCCATCGTCCGCGACCGACTTCGACCAGTGTGCCGACGATGTTGCGCACCATATTGTACAGAAACCCGTCGGCCTGTACATCGAAATAAATGAATTCACCTTCACTGCACACATCACATTTCAGGATGGTTCGCACGGAACGGAGCCGCTGGTCGCCGGCGGAGGCAAACGACTTGAAATCATGTGTGCCGACCAGCTCCGCGGCGGCCTCGGCCATGGCTGCAACATCCAGAGAGCCGGGGCGATGCCAGCAATAACGGATTTGCAGCACGGGCCGAACCGGACCGGTGTAAATGGTATAACGATAGATTTTGCTTTGGGTATCGCTGATGGGGTCAAAGGTGTCGGGGACTTCAATCGCCTGAAGAATTGCGATGTCGTCAGGCAGCAGATTATTTAATGCCCGTGCCAGATTTTCCGTCGGAACGGGACTGTCAATGGTAAAAGCCGCAACCTGACCGAGGGCGTGAACGCCCGCATCGGTACGGGACGAACCCTGTACTTCCACCGGGATACCGGTTAATTTTTCAATGGCCTGACAAATCGTGCCCTGAATCGTCGGCATCCCCGGCTGAGCCGCCCAGCCGTGATAGCAGGTACCATCGTATTGAATCACCAGTTTGATTTTGCGTAAGGCCATATCGTCCGACAAAGAAAAGGCCGGGTCAAAGCCCGGCCTTTGAATCACTCTGATCACTGTTGGGTTATAATAGTTTTTCCGCAATCTGGATGGCGTTTAATGCCGCACCTTTGCGAATCTGGTCGCCGGACACCCAGAGGTTGATTCCGCGATTGTCCGGAATCGATTCATCCTGACGAATGCGTCCGACATAGATGTCATCCTTGCCTGCCGCATCGATAGCCGGCATCGGGAAGCGATTTTTCTCGCGGTCATCGATGATGCTGACGCCGGGGGCGGTGCTCAGCAGGTCTTTGACCTGGTCGGGCGTAATCGGATCGGTGAATTCCAGGTTGATGCTTTCGCTGTGTGCCCGCAGAACCGGGACCCGCACGCAGGTCGCGGTGATGGCGATACTCTGGCAATTGAAAATCTTGCGAGTTTCTTTGACCATCTTGACTTCTTCTTCGTTATACCCGTTGGGGCCAATCTTGGAGTCATGGCAGTACAGGTTGAAGGCCAACTGATATTTCAGGTTCTTGGTGGTCACGGGTTTGCCGGCCAGCACCTCCCTGGCCTGTTCAATCAGTTCAAGCATCGCCGACTGTCCGGCACCGCTGGCGGCCTGATAGGTACTGACGACCATCCGTTTAATCGGATTAGCCTTATGCAGCGGCCACATCGGCACGTTGGCAATAATAGTCGAGCAATTTGGATTGGCGATAATTCCTTTATGTTTTTTAATCATTTCCGGGTTGACTTCCGGGATAATCAGCGGCACTTCCGGATCCATTCGGAAAGCCGAGGAGTTATCGATGACCACCGCACCCGCCTTGGCCGCCGCAGGGGCAAAATCTTTACTGCGCTGACCGCCCGCCGAAAACAAGGCAATGTCGATACCCTTAAAGCTGTTTTCTGTGAGCAGTTCAACCTTATATGTATTTCCCTTGAAGGTAATGGTCTTGCCGACAGACCGTTCGCTGGCTAAGCAGACCAGCTTGTCCAGCGGAAAGTTCCGCTGTTCAAGGATATTCAAAAATTCCTGTCCGACTGCGCCGGTCACGCCGGCAATCGCAACTTTTGCACCCATTTTGGTGTACTCCAAAAAAGTTAGGTTTCTTACCATATTTCCAAAGCGAGTTACTATACTGGTTTCGGTTGGAAAATGCAAGATAAGCCTGTAGTTTTTATATAAAACCTAAGCCTGTCGCTTATTAGGTGAATCCGACGTGCTATTTCAACGCGACCACCTGGATTTCGACGCGGGCGCCGAGAGGCAGGGCGGCGACTTGAAAAGTGCTGCGAGCCGGATAGGGTTCGCTGAAGTAGGTCTTATAGACTTCATTCACCTGGGCAAAATCAGCCATATCTGCAAGAAATATCTGGACTTGTACCACGTTTTGAATGGTTAATTCCGCCGCAGTCAGCAGGGCGGTAATATTTTTCAGGACCTGCTGGGCCTGTTCTTTGATGCCGCCATAAACCATTTGCCCGGTGGCCGGGTCAAGCCCAAGCTGGCCGGAGGCAAAAAACATATTATTGGCCATCACGGCCTGACTGTAGGGGCCGACCGCTTTGGGAGCCGATTGCGATACAATCACTTTTTTTTCCATAATATTTCTCCTGTAAAGAATGTGCGCAGTATCTTGGGGTGACTTTCGTCGAACGTCAAGAGAAAACCGGTTTGTCGGATACGGAATTACCTGAGTTTAAGAGTACCCAATGCAATAACCGCAAAGGCGACCGACAGCAGCCAGAATCGGACAACCACCTGGGGTTCAGACCATCCGGCCAGGTGAAAATGATGGTGGATCGGAGCGCATCGGAAGATGCGTTTGCCGCCGGTATAGCGGAAATACCACACCTGCATCATGACACTGGCCATTTCCATCATAAACACGCCGCCGATGACCAGCAGCAGGATTTCATTGCGTGTGACGATGGCTCCATAGCCCAAGGCGGCACCCAGCGGCAGGGAGCCGACATCGCCCATAAAAACCGAGGCGGGATGGCAATTATACCACAAAAAGCCCAGAATTGCACCGGTCAACGCCCCGAAGAAGATGCACAATTCACCCGATTGTGGAATGTGAGGCAACAGCAGATAGCTGGCCCAACTGATCTGGCTGGTCCGCCCCATCATTTCAGAGGCAATATAGCAAAGAATGACCAGTGTTGTTGAAGCGACCCCCAGGCAGCCGGAAGCCAGCCCATCCATTCCGTCGGTCAGGTTGACGGCGTTGCTGGTGGCGGAAATATACAGAATGCTGATGATGACAAATATCCAGGTGGCCAGCGGAATGCCGTATTTATAGAAGGGCAGCCATAGCATCTTGGCGTCTTCAATATTCCGGAAATCCGAATACAGGAAATACGCCACCAGCATCGAGCCGCCGAATTGAAACACCAGCTTTTCCCACGGTTTCAGGCCGTCGCGGCTGTGCTGGCGGGTTTTACTGGTCAGTTTCAGCCAGTCATCAGCCCCGCCCACCCCGCCGAACCAGATTAAGATAAATAAAGCCTTATGGATAAACGGGTTATTCAGTTTTGCCCAGAGTATCGTAGCGCCGGCAATCGCCGTCAGAATAATAATGCCGCCCATGGTGGGGGTGTTGGCTCGTTCCCGCATCAATTCATTCAAGGCTGCATGGTGAAATTCCGGCCGGTCGCCGATTTTCATCCGCATCAGCCAGCGAATGGTTTTGGGGGCCATCAGCACCGCAATGGCAAAAGCAGTCATGGCGGACAGAATCGCCCGGAACAGCACATCGTCCCAGGCATAAAAACCCATATAGTACAGCAGTTCCTTGAGATAAGAACACAGATGGTAAAGCAATGCATTCGTCCTTTAGTATCATACCCGGGCAGGGTCAAAGGTCGGGTGAATCTTAGCCGTACCTGTGATAATCCCTGCCGATATCGCTTAGGTATAAAGTTTCCTTAATTGTTCAACCGCTTTTTCCATTCCCGCCGAGCGGGAACCCTTGACTAATACTATATCGGCAGGTCGGACAAACTCATGCAGATTATCGCAAAGGAATTGCGTGTCTGTGAAAGTTTTGCACCGTGCAGGATTGAGGCCGGCATGAGTTGCACCGGCAATAATATCGGACGCAAACGGGCCTGCGGCCGCAATAAACTGAATACCGCCGCGGGCCGCTTTCTGGCCTAGTTCGTAGTGAAATTTCTGAGATGCCGGTCCCAGTTCGGCCATGCACCCGGCTATGAAAACCGCCCGCTGATGATCGATTTGAGACAGGGTGCTCAGGCAGTCGATGGCATTATCCATCGAGGCCGGATTGGCATTGTAGCAGTCCACGATGACTTTTATCGGGCCTATAGTCTCAATATTCATACGCATTGCAACCGGTTTAATATCCTTGATTGCATTGGCAAAGTCCGACAGTGACATCCCCATGGTTTTGCAGATAGCCCAGGCGGCCAGGACGTTCATCAAATTAGCCCGCCCCGGCATGGGAACTTTGATGGGCAGGCCTTCAAGGGTTAATTCGCCCCAGTTGCCCTGCGTTTTGAGGTTTTGGCCCTGAAAATCACAGGCTGGCCCCGTCCCAAACATCAGGTAGGGGCGATTAAGGCTCATTGTATAGCAGATGATTTCCGATTGATCGCCGTTGACAATTAACAGTCCGCCCGGGGTCAATCCGTCACTGATGGATAGCTTTTCGCGGATGATGTGTTCCACCGATCCGAAGCCTTCCAGATGCGCCGCGGCGACACAGGTTACCAGGGCAATATCGGGTCGGGCGATCCGTGTCAGGTATCCGATTTCGCCGGGGTGATTGGTCCCCAGCTCCAGCAGCAGGATTTGATGTTCGGGCCGGGCGGCCAGAATAGTCAATGGCAGACCAATATGATTATTAAAGCTCTTGGTCGCCTGATGACAGCGGAAGAATTTGCTTAACACATGATAGGCGATATGCCGCGTGGTGGTTTTGCCGGCAGAACCCGTGATGGCGATGACTTTGGCAGGCAATTGGCTGCGATACCATGCTGCCAGTTGGCCCATGGCTTTAATCGTATCATCAACCATCAGCAGGCGGTCTTTTCGTGCCGGCGGCAAGTCGATGTCCCGTTGCACTACCGCACAGGCCGCGCCCTTATCGAAAGCCTGGGCGACATAATGATGCCCGTCAAAATTCGGGCCGGAGATGGCAAAAAAGCACTCCCCCGGGCGAATGGTTCGCGTATCGGTACTCACGGCGTCGATGGTGATATCGACCACACGGCCTGAACCACTGCGGGCATTTAAAATAGTCTGGAGCGTTGAAAAGGTAATCATGGATTAAGCCGTCTGCTCCTGTGGAATTGACAGCGGGGTGCTGCGGCGGGGCGTTGCCCGAACCCGCGTTGCGAAATCGTCCATTTCCGCGATGCTTTCAAAGCCCACGGTCATCACATCCACGCAGTCGAGGTTGAATACAAAGTCGATGGATTTGTTTTTCTTCTGTTCATCGTTGCGGAATTTGCCTTCGCCCATAATCTTCATCCCAACGACGCCTTTGCCGTTCTGGTGGGCTAATTGAAGGACGGGTACGACTTTCTCCGGCGTATCATCCATGGACTGGCCGTAGGGATTGATTCGCGTATGGATGGAGTCCACCCAGGGTTCAGTGGCGGCCAGTTTCAGGGCATCCAGTGAATGGCACGATACGCCGTGGGCACGGATGAGGCCTTTTTTCTTCAGACCTGCCATGATGTTCATCTGCTTTTCAAATTTAGTGGTCCAGGCCTTGTCGGTCATGCAGTGAATCAGCAGTAAATCGATATAGTCGGTTTGAATTTCCTTTAAAAATCGCTCGACCACCACATCGGCATCGGGTCGTTCAGTTTCCGGAAGGCCATTGGGCATAAACCAGACTTTGGTCACAAGGGAATATTTTTCGCGTTTGATGCCTTTTAATGCAGGGATTACATAGGGATGGCTGCCGTACAGGTCGGCCATATCATACCACCGCACGCCGCGTTCATAGCTGGTGCGGATCAGCTTTTCAAATTCTTCTTGACCCAGCCGTGTCTGATTGGACTGGCGATTGAATCCTCGCATGCCGGTACCCAGGCCCACCCGGCTGAATTTCAGGCCGATCTTACCCAGCTTGACCACCTCATACGGATCAAAGGTGCTGCTTTGCGTAGAGGCATTGGACTTTGAGCAGCCCAGCAGCAGGCCCCCGGCCATGGCCAGACCGCCCTGGATGAATCGTCGTCTTTGAATGTTCATAACAGTCCCTTCCGGATTTACAGAATCAGGTTCATGAGTTCCTCTGCCGTTTCCTGGTCGCTGAAATGGCTTTTGGTCGTCCCAATTATTTGATACGTTTCGTGGCCTTTTCCGGCGATTAAAATTATATCTTCGCGTCTGGCGCTGGAAATAGCAAGTCCAATTGCTTTTTTCCGGTCGGGTTCCACTAAGACTTTGTTTCTGGATTGGCCTGAAAAACCTGCCAGAATATCCTGAATAATCTGATTGGGTTCTTCGGTTCGCGGATTATCACTGGTAACAATCACCAGGTCGCTGAGTTTTTCAGCCACAGCTGCCATGCGGGGGCGTTTGGTTTTATCGCGGTCGCCGCCGCAGCCGAAGACGGTGATTAACTTCTTTTTACACAATGGCTTAAGGGTATTTAGTACGTTCCATAAGGCGTCATCTGTGTGGGCATAATCGACAAACACGCTGATGCCGGCTTTCTGGGCGGCCTGGTTTTGCACGGGTTCAAGTCGGCCGGGGACGTTCTTTAGAGCGGATAATCCCTTTGCGATGGTTCCTAAATCAAAACCCGCGGCCAGGCAAAGTCCCGCAGCGGCAAGATGGTTGCTGATGTTATGTCGGCCGGGCAGAGGGGTAAAGACTTTTTCTTTATAATTGTTAAAGACTATCGAGAATTCGCTGCCTGCGGTGTTCATCGATTCGATTTCAGCGTAGATGTCGGCGGGTTCCTGAACGGAATACCACAAAGTGCGTACACGACATTTCTCGGCAATTTTTTGTGAATATTCGGATTGGGCATTTAAAATAGCGATGGCATGGGTCGGCAAATCAGTAAAAAGTTTTGTCTTGGCCGCCAAATACTGGTCCATGGTCTTATGATAATCCAGATGATCCCCAGTGAGATTCGTGAATGCCGCAGCAGTAAAGTTAATTCCAGCCAGTCGTTTCTGGTCCAGCGCATGGCTGCTGGCTTCAATAATCATGAATTTTGCCCCATCGTCCACCATGTCTCTGGCGGCTCGGGCGATGGTAATCGGGTCCGGCGTGGTCATTGCGGATTCCGCAGAATGCCGGCCGGTCGAGGTAATGATGGTTCCAATGAGTCCGGATTTAAAACCCGCCTGTTCGACGACCGAACGGACCAGAAAACTTGTCGTTGTTTTGCCATTAGTCCCTGTCACAGCTAAGTTTGTGAGCTTTGCGTTGGGGTCTCCCTGGGCCGCCTGAGCCAGCAGGCCCAAGGCATAGGCGCTGTCGGTTACCAGAATGACTTTGGCTTGTTTGCAATCCACGTTTTTCTGGCAGACGATATATTCAGCTCCGTTTTGAATCGCCTGGGGAATGAAATGGTGTCCGTCCACATGGGTTCCCGGAACGGCCACGAATACGTCTCCGGGCATAACATAGCGAGAATCCGAACATACCTGTATCCGTTGTCCGGAACCAGTCACCAGTGCCAAAAGCTGCGTAAATGTCATCTTAATCTTTTGTCCTTAAAAGGTTATTATTCGTGAAATAATTAGGCCATTCCATAGTCTATATCTACTGGGAGCGACTTTCGTTTGCCCCACACGCCATATCTCTGTATAATGGCCCAATATAGTTTGTTTTCAATGCTAATAGAATTATTTTCGGCGTTTTGAATCGTAAAACCTGAGAAAATAGGAAAGGACCTCCGCATGAACAGGAGCTTATCTGTCTTAATCTTGTTGGCAAGTCTGGTCAGTGGCTCATTTGTAATGGCTGCGACCGAAGAAGTCGATTACATGGCGATTCTGATGGACGGCAAAAAGATTGGCCATGCGGTGCATACCCGTCGGGTTGAAGCCTCTCGCGTGACGACCATTGAACAGATGAATCTGCTGATTGGCAGAGGGCCGGCGGCAATCCAGTTTACCGGCACGGAAACCAGCGTTGAAAACACGGCCGGCAAACCGGTGGCCTTTGAGATTGTGCAGAATATCAGCGGTATGGAGCAGCGGCGAAAAGGCACCATCAATTCCGGCAAGGTCAGGATGACGATTCAAAACGGCCCCTCGATGGAGCAGAAGGTGATTGCCTACCCGCGAGGGGCTTTAATGGCCGAGGGGATGCGCCTGCTGCAACTGCAAATGGGTCTGGAGCCGGGCCTGAAATACGAGACCCAGATATTCCGCCCGGACATGGATCAGGCGCTGCCGGCTCAAGTCGAGGTGGGCAATAAAACGAAGGTGGATTTGTTCGGCAGGGTATTGGATCTGACCGAAATAAAAGTCAGTATGCAGGTCAGCGGACAGGCACTCACGGTGACCAGTTATGTGGATGATAATATGAAGGCTCTTAAAAGCATTGTGCCGATGATGGGGATGCAGCTTGAGATGATTGCCTGTGATAAAGAATTTGCGATGAGCCAGGATAGCGTGGTGGATTTTCTGGATAAATTGTGTGTCGTCAGTCCGACGGCGATGACGGCCAGAGATTTGGCCGGGCCGATTGTCTATGAATTGACGGCGACGACGGACAAGCCTCTGATTCTGCCCACGACCAGCACGCAGACGGTCAAAGAGATTGCCCCGGGGCGTTTCCAGCTTACGATTCAGCCCGTCAAGCCCCAGGATGGAATCAAGTATCCCTACGATGGCAAAGATGTCCAGATCAAGAAATTCATGGATCCGGCTGAATATTTGCAGTCCAAAGATGAAAAAATTCTGGACCTGGTCAAGTATGCTGTGACCAGTACCGATGATGCGGCCAAGGCGGTTTTTCAGATTGAAAATTTCGTGAAGGGCTACATCACCAAAAAAGACCTGTCAGTGGGCTATGCTTCGGCAGCGGAAGTCGCGCAGACTCGTCAGGGGGATTGTTCGGAACATGCCATTCTTGCCGCGGCGATGTGCCGGGCGGCGGGGATTCCCGCCCGCGTGGTCTGCGGGGTGGTCTATGTCGAGGCCCTCGGTGATAAGAAGAATGTTTTCGGCGGCCACATGTGGGCCGAGGCCTATATCGGCGACAAGTGGATTCCACTGGATCCAACGCGGGCGCCCAATGGTTTTTCAGCCGGGCATATTGCCCTGGCCTGCGGCAATGGCGAACCGATTGACTTTTTCTCGATGGTCAATACCCTCGGTTGTTTTAAAATTGATAAGGTGATTCTGCCCTCGCAGGCGGCCCGGCCTGCGGCCGTGCAGCCCCAGGCAGGAGCCAAATGATCGACCTTGCCTCCAAAGACTATCTGGTGATTGTCCAGTGTGAGATTGTCAAGCAGCGCTGCCCGGGGTATTTATGCGAGAAGGCCTGGCATGAGCGGACGGGCGGATTCGCAGCGTATCCCAAAGATAAATCGTACCGTGTGATTCATCTGACCTGCGGCGGATGCTGCGGCAGGGGGCTGCATCGCAAACTGACGCTGTTGAAACGCACGATCAAGAAAAAGGAAAATATCGAAAAGGACAAAATCATCGTCCAGCTTTCCTCCTGCATCACCAAAGACAATTATCACGCTCCGCCATGCCCGCATCGGGATTATATCCGGGCGCTGGTGTCCAAAATCGGGATGGATTATCTGGAAGATACGGTCATCAGCAGGACCGCCCAGCGGCGTCGTGAAGAAGGGGTTTATTCCGAATAGCTGCAGTTTATAACCGGGGCACATCGACCTCGGGGCCGTATTTTTCTCTGGCCTGCTCTTCGATGTACTGCAGAATGGTCGGGAAATCGCTTTCCGGCTGCAGATTCGTTCCGCTGCCGTCCGGATAGATAATCGCCAGGATGGGAGTGCGTTCCTTTTCGGAGGGTTTCATTTCGACCTCAAATCTGAAGCCCGATTGTGATGCAAAATTCAAATCCGGGACCGGATACGACAGCGGCTCGGTCTCGGTACAGATGCCGGGAATCAGCCATGGGGTGATAAAGCCATCATCGTCACCCGTGTCGAAATTTCTTTTGTTCATCCGGATCAGAAAATAGAAATCATTGTGAAACCATTTTTCTTTGACGGTGTGTTCGGCCAGTTCCGCTACCGCCGCCGACTGGATGCATAATTCCTGCATCTGGCGATTAATCAGCTTGGTCAGTGCAGTGTCAAAGTCCTGCTGCGAGTCTTCCATGGCCTGGGCGGCAAGTCGTGTTCCCAGCAGGTCCGAATAGGTGTCTTCCCATGAAAACGAGGAGGGGTGTTCCGGCAGAAAGGCAACTGAGGCAAAACCGAACCAGGTGACGATCTCGTGCCAGACCGTGCTGGTATGCGCCAGATACTGACCCAGCCGGATGGATACCGAGTCGGCAATGGCTTTTTGCTGGTCCGGGCTGAGACTTGCCCAGTGTTCCGGGTAGTGAATGGTAATGGTATAAATGGAAGGCTCGATGATTTGGAATGAGAAACCCGGCTGGCCTTGAATTAAATGCTGTTGTGCAATTTCGCGGAGATAGCGGGTCCGATCCGCCGATTCCCGCAGGTGAGCGATGTCGATGAAGCCGCCGCGACAGGTATAGACCATGCCGTTTTGTTCCGACCAGCCGCTGTTGTATTGATGGTTCCCCAATTCATCCGGCTCCGGGAATTCCATCCCGAGCGGGCAGCCGAAAAACGCTCCCACACGCTGGCTGAGTTTAGGGGATGTCCTGCATCCTGTGATGGCCGGAACAACTGCCGCCAGCAGAATAAGATAAAACCTCTTGTCAAAAATGAGTAAGGGCATCAACGACTCGCTGAAACACCATATCCTTCTTGTTGCGTTGACTGCGGATTCCGGATATTATACTTTCAGATATGAAATTGCCGCAAATAAAGCCGTGGAATACGGTTTCAAATCACGGTATATTGGCGACTTATTTCATTCTAAATATATCCATTAAATGAAAAACAGGGTTTTGTCAAGCGTGATTTCGGCATAACATTGCATGGTGCTGTAATCCCTGATTGCCGGGTGCTGATGAAGAAAAATGTCACAAAAAGTTTGTTCGAGGAGATGGATCGGCCGGAATTGCCGCCGGGCCTTGTGATTCGTGTGGCCCTGGATACGGGGGCCGACAGTGAATTCGATTACCTGCTGCCGGAAAATCTGGGGATTGTTGTAGAAGGGCAGCGGGTTGAGGTTCCCTTTGGCAAAAATAACAAACTGATTCCGGCCTTTGTGCTGCATGTGCTTGCCGATGCCGAAGAAATTCGCAAGGCTAAGCAGTTTCGTCTGAAAGCAGTGCGGAAAATTCTGGATGCGGTGCCGCTATTGGATAGTCAGTTGATGTTGCTGGCCCGCTGGATTGCCGAGTATTATGTCTGTCCGCTGGGACAGGTTCTGGCGTCGATTATTCCGGCGGCGGTCAAAAAAGATGCCGGGGCAAAGACCGAGCAATTTATCTATTTGTCTGCGGAAGCCGGGCAGGCCGGAGCCGATATCAAAAGCAAAAAGCAGCGGGCGATTCTTGATATTCTGCAAACGCTGGAGGCGTTTGATGAATCGCGAGGGGTAGAAAAAAAATCATTGCTGCGTCAGGGGCAATGCGGGCCGGTTCCGCTCAAGCAGCTTATTCGCAATGGTCTTGTCTGTGTCGCGGCGCGCCGGGTGATTGGGGCACTGCCGGCAATTCCCCAGGCTCTGACGCTGGGCGGCAAATCCGTGATTCTGAATGCAGGTCAGCAGGCCGCCGTGAATCATTTGACCGCCCAGCTTCAGTCGAACACGTTTGGCGTGACGCTGCTGCATGGTGTAACCGACAGCGGCAAGACGGAGGTGTATATCCGCGCCATCGAGGTCTGTCTGCAGCAGGGCAGGCAGGCGATTGTGCTGCTGCCTGAAATTGCCTTGACCGCCCAGATGGTGGAGCGTTTTCGGCAGCGGTTTGAAAAAGTGGCTGTTCTGCATTCCGGCCTGAATCATTCGCAGCGTAACGCCCAGTGGCAGATGATCAAATCCGGCGATGCCGATGTGGTGATCGGGGCGCGGTCGGCGATTTTTGCGCCGCTGTCGAAGGTCGGTCTGATTGTAGTCGATGAAGAGCACGAGCCGGGCTACAAGCAGGATACCGTGCCGCGTTATCATGGACGTGATGTGGCGATTAAGCGGGCTCATCTGGCCGGTGCGCATTGCCTGCTGGGATCGGCGACGCCGTCTCTTGAAACCCTATTCAATTGTCGAACGAAGCCGTTTTATACGTTAATGGAACTGCCCGAACGGGTAACCGGGATGCCGATGCCCGAGATGAAGCTGGTGGATATGACGCTGGCTTTTCAGGGATCCGGCCAAAAAGGCCCGCATATCCTGAGTCCCCTGCTCATCGAGCAGCTTGAAAAGACACTGGACAAAGGCCAGCAGGCGATTTTGCTGCTGAATCGTCGGGGATACAGCAATTTTGTCTATTGCCCGAGCTGTCATCATACCCTGCATTGTATGAATTGCGATGTAACCCTGACATTTCACAAGCGTGCCCATCTGGATAAAACCGAAGACACGGCTGTCGGGACGCATATTCAGGGCGGCTATGCGATATGCCATTATTGTTTGTCCAAGACGATGGTTCCGAAAAAATGTCCGCTTTGTCAACATACGATGACCATGATTGGGCTGGGGTCTCAGCGGCTGGAGGAAGAATTGCTGGCGTGTCTGCCGCAGGCCCGGATCAAACGCGTGGATAGTGATTCCATGAGCGGGCAGGATTATTACCGTGTGCTCGATGATTTTGCAGCGGGCAAGATTGATATCCTGACCGGCACCCAGATGCTGGCCAAAGGGCTGCATTTCCCCAATGTGACGCTGGTGGGTATTGTCAGTGCGGATACGGCCCTGACGCTGCCGGATTTTCGAGCCAATGAACGGACATTTCAACTAATCAGCCAGGTGGCAGGCCGGGCGGGCCGGGGTGACAAGCCGGGGCTGGTGATTGTGCAGACTTTTTTGCCGGATGCCCCGGTAATTCGCTATGCGATACGCTATGATTTTCAGGGATTTGTAAAAGAGGAGCTTGAACATCGAAAAATGTGTTATCTGCCGCCATTCTGGAGGATGGGGATAATTCATATCAGGGATACGGTTTATGAGCGACTGGAAACAGGTGCCAAAGTGCTCAAGGAGCGGATTGACTCTGCCATCGGGCGTCTTGGTCTTGAAATAAAGCTACGTGGTCCGATGCCGGCCACCATCAGCCGGATTCAGCGGTTTCACCGGCTCCAGATTATCCTGCAGGCCCCCAGGGCGGGGGATTTACAGCGGCTTTTTGCGGATTTGCGTACTCAGGCGGCCATTCGTCCGGCGGTGCAGATTTATTATGATGTTGACCCAATTCACGTTTTGTAGCTTGCTTTTTTTGGAAAAGTGTGTATAGTGGGCACCTTTCACAGCCCGGAGAATAGCTCAGCTTGGCTAGAGCGCTGCGTTCGGGACGCAGAGGTCGCAGGTTCAAATCCTGTTTCTCCGATTTATCATAAAGCCTTGCAAATTAAACACTTGCAAGGCTTTTTTTGGGACTTCTTGCAGGCCAAAACAGCCATCGAAACTTATTTTGTTACTTTATAACCCCGTTTATGAGGAACAAAACGATGGCTGAATCGCGAAAAACCAAACCAGAAAAGGCAAGCAGCCAGCCCGGAACAGTCCCCCGCAAGGGTCGCTATTCTCCTTGTCCTTCAGAGCAAGAAATGATCTTCGCACATCCGGAGTTTTACGGAATTTTAAGGAAGAACGGCCGTGGAAGGGAATAATCTTGATTTAACACTCAGATTATTTGTAAAATTGATGATGTTGTCACGGATTTATGTGGTTTGTAAATAGTCTGAAGTGGAGGTGGGATCCATGAAAAAGATGATTTTTCTGGTCTTATTCCTGATGACCGTCGCTTCAACGCAGTATGCATCAGTACTGACATTTGACATTGATGGCCTTCCCAATGGCCATATCATGTCAAGTGACTATGGGGATCGTGTAGCCTGTTCCCAGATGGGCATTTTTCACTATGGATTAGAGTCCGGCATCACTCCGAACGTTACCGTAGCCTATGCCGGGGATCGCACCTGGTCGGACTTTCCCACTTTCTGGGCCGCCGGCTATAATGACCTGTATAATGTCATCGAAAATGAATCCGATGGCGACACCGGATACCAGGTTATTTTTCAGGCCGATCCCAACGTCATCGTCCGATTGGAAAGCTTTGATGTGGGCAATTGGGGGGGGGCAAATCAACGTCCCCGAAATCAGGGTTACTAACGGCGACGGACTGATCCTGTTTCAGAGGATTAACGTTACACTGCCGGCCAATACGGTCAAACAGCATGTTCATTTCGATATGCCTGCTGAGGTTTATGGAACCAAGCTCATCCTGCGGGTCGATACGACCAACCTTGGGGGGAACAGTGACAACATCGGTCTTGACAATATCCGTTTTTCGCAGGATCCTCCGGCTCCCCGCCCATCGGTGGACATTGACAACAACGGAATCGTAGATCTCAATGATTTGGTTCTGCTGCTTGAGTACTGGCTGGTATTGCCTGCCCCGGTAAACCTCGATGTCGTCGTCGATTGCCGAATCGATCTGAATGATTTTGCCTGGCTGGCCTCTTTCTGGCTGACCGCTCCATTGCCTGAAAATCAGTAAGCCCGCCGTATGTGCGTCCACCCATGCCATGGCTGGTTTCTGTTGATTCCAGACGTCGGACTCTGTTTATGAAAGATGCAAGCTGATGCAGGCAATTCGAATCAGGGTCTTGTCAGATTGGCAGAGGGGAAGGGGAATGTGTAAAGGTAAAATTGAAACTTTTTGCTTTATTTTGTGGAATTAAATGATATGCTAAAGGGGACGTTTGCATAGTGTATGCTCGATGGGGTCGGACACCAGACAGCTTTTGTTGCATTGTGCGCGAAATCTATCAGGCGGGAGATTGAGTTATGAGGATAATTGACATAGCAGCCGCAGCAGGGGTATCCCCCTCCACCGTATCGCGTGTCATTCATGGCGGTAAAAACATCGCACCCGCCACCGCAGAACTGGTTCGACGAATCATGAAGCAAATGGGGTATTATCCCGGTTCGAGTCGGAGGGTATCCGAGCAGGCATTCGGCATTCCATATCCGGAATTATCGCGCAGAGGTCAAGTTATGGTGCTGAGCTTTTCGTATCAGTCCTGGCTGGATTCCATCTGTTGTCTGGATAACCTCAATTGCCTGTCGACGGCGCTGGTGCATCATGGACTGGGAATGAATTTTCTCCACTGGCCCAATATGTACTGTTTGCCGTCGGATGTATGCGAAATCACGGATGGATTCATTTTACTGCAGGGACAGCCGCCTTCGCCGTTATGGCGCCAGATTCATTCCAAGCCGGTGGTTTCGCTGTTCAGTCATCCGACAACTCCCGGCGATCATATTCTCGTGGGGCATTATCAGGCAGGGCATCTGGCCGGTGACTATTTTCAACAGAAAGGATTGAGTCGGGTGGTGTTGATGACGCCGGCGAATCCGCCCGCCTATGCAGAGCAGCAGGCGGAGGGATTTCGGATTTTTTGTCGACGAGAGCAAATGCCGTTTGAAGAATGCCTGCTTGTGCCGCCGGCACACGAGATTCCGCTGGGTCCTGTGGCCGCCGAATGCATGATTGTGCAGGCCATGGAAAAACTGATTGAAGCGGCTTCCTTTCCGATTGGAGTCTTTATGCCTTCCTGCTGCCTGACAGCGCTGGCCTATCGTTATCTTCAGACCCGGGGGATTGTGCCGGGCAAAGATGTGCAGTTTATCTGTCTGGGATATCAGGTTTCTGCAATACTCGGATTGTGTCCCCGGCCGGCATATATTGATATGGGGTTGTCGGAAATTGCAGAAAATACGGCTCAGTTGTTGATTTTGCGGATAAAAAACCCTCAATCCGGACGTGCTTTGCAGGTTTCAGTCAGCCCGCGGCTGGTGGTTGGTGAGAATTAATGTAAGTCTCTATATAAAATAGAGATAAGATATTATCCGCAAGCCCTTCAAGGTGCCTGTCTGGCCTCTGTCCTTATCTTTTTCGCCGTTTCTTTCAAAAAAAGTTTTGCCTATATTCCAATTTAGGATTATCATTTATTGAGTAATGATAAAACATTATTGAGGTCAAAAACTATGATGAAAGTACTCTTAGTTGATGATCATGAGATAATGCGGGAAGGCATTTGTGCTCTGCTCAAGAAAAATGATGAGCTGGAGGTGGTTGGTCAGGCTGCGGATGGGCGTATGGCTTTGGAGCTGGTCAATCAACTCAATCCCGATGTCGTGATTATGGACATTGGAATGCCGAATCTGAATGGGATAGAGGCTACCAGGCAGATGGTTATTGAACACCCGCATATCAAAGTGATGGCGTTATCAACACATTCCGACGGTGCAATTGTTGCTAAAATGATTAAAGCCGGCGCGACGGGCTATATGCTAAAGGAGTCAGCTTTCTCCGAGCTGATGGACGGTTTGCGCACGATGGCGGATGGCAAGACCTATCTGTGCACTAAAATCGCCAAGGTGGTTTTTGCCGATTACATCAATCTGTTGACCAATCCCAAGGCCGACACTCCGGACGGATTAACCAGCCGGGAACGTGAGGTTCTGCAATTGGTTGCCGAAGGCCACACGACCAAAGAAATCGCCCGGGTGCTTCATCTAAGCCCCAAGACCGTGGATTCTCATCGTGAGCATATTATGGAAAAACTCAGTATCCGTAATGTGGCCGGCCTGACCAAGTATGCCATACGGGAAGGTTTGACAGGGGCCTGAATTTCCTAATTCTATTTCTTAAATAGTCGCTATTTTATATCCAGTACTTCGTATGCGATAGAAGTAAAGGGGGGGGGGCATTTATACATCACGGTTTTCTTTCATTTTCAGTACTATTTAGGGGGATTTCTTAAAAAAAATCCGTATTTTCCCCATTAAGGCCTGGCGAGAATTCTGCCGATAGACAGTTTTATGAATTCGAATCTTTCAGGCCTGTCAGGTAGGGCCGACTTAGGCAATTATTCGGAATCTCCTTTTTGAGGTTTACAGTTTACGTTCGTGTAGATCGGAGCCGGCTTAATAGCCGGCTCGGTCTGCTTCTGTTTGAAACGAATATCGCCCCTGTCGGTCCGGGCAGATGTGAATCATCTCCATTCAGGGTTGTACAGGCTATCGACGATTTGGGACATGACCACAGCATGATTATATGAGTTTGCGTCTGGAGCGGAAATCGGCTTTGTGGATGTCCAAATTCAGCACAGTGAGTAATACGTCTCAGGAGTAATGCAACAATGGGTCAACAGCAACACAGTCAAAAAGACTGTACAGACAACAGCAGTCTTGCTGCGGTGCTGGAAGAGAATCTTCAGCTCAAACGAAGACTCCACCAGCTCCAGCAGGAGTTTTTTACCATTTTTGATTCGGTTCCGGCAATGATCTGGTATCGTGACCGGACCGGAAAGATTCTTCGTGCCAACCGCTGTGCCGCGGCATCGGTCGGGATGGCGGTTCAGGATTTGAGCGGCAGAAATTATTATGAACTGTTTCCGGACGGGGCGGTCAAGGCCCTCGAAAAAGACCTTCGGGTGATTCTGACCGGGCAGCCGATTCGCGGACAAATGCGGCAATATGAGACGGCACAGGGGCAATGCCGCTGGGCTTTGGCCGACCGCATCCCTTATTATGATGAGCAGGGCAATATCGCCGGGGTGATGGTCTTTGCCCAGGATATCACCGAACGCAAACGGGCCGAAGAATCCCTGCTTAAGGCCAAGAATGAAATCGAAAAGGCCAACCAGCAGCTTCGGGCCGCCGCCGAGAAATCGGCTATTCTGGCCGAAGAGGCCATGCTTGCCAATCGAGCCAAGAGTGATTTTCTGGCCAATATGAGTCATGAGCTGCGAACCCCGATGAATGCGATTATCGGATTTGCAGAAATTCTGCTGTCGGAAACGTTATCCGAGGAGCAGAATCATTATGTCAATACCATTCATCGCTCGGCCAAAAATCTGCTGGAACTGATAAACGATATTCTGGATTTTTCCAAGATTGAAGCCGGCAAACTGCATATCGAGATCGAATCCTGCAATGTCAACGAGGTGTTGACCGAAATCCGTGACCTGCTTGAAATGACCGCGGTCAAAAAGGGAATTAATCTGTGTATAGAAAAAGAGCGTTCCGTTCCGGACGTCTTTTTCTGCGACCCGATGCGTCTGCGGCAATGCCTGCTGAACCTGCTGAGCAATGCCATCAAATTTACCGAGCAGGGACGGGTTCGGCTGTCGGTCTCAATTCGTGAAATCACCGGGCAAAAACGCATCTGTTTTGCTGTTGAAGATACCGGCATCGGTATTCCTGCCGACAAACAGAAGACGCTGTTTGAGTCTTTTGTGCAGGCGGATGTGAAAACCGATCGCAAATATGGAGGAACCGGTCTTGGTCTGGCCATTACCAAACGCCTGTGCAGTCTGCTGGGCGGTTATGTCCAACTGCAGAGTCAGCCCGGACAGGGGTCTGTTTTTACGATCGTGCTGCCGTTTGCGGCCAGCCGGGAGGAGATGCTCAATGCGATTCAGCAGAAAAAACAGAGCAAACCGTCCAGGGAACGGTCAAAAGAGGATGCCGGCATTAAACTGCTGGTGATTGAAGATAAAACGCCCAGCCAGTTGGCCATGAATCTGATTCTCCGTCGGCAGGGGATTGATGTTCGGATTGTTCCCTCTGAGCCGCAGCGTATTCAGCGCGCACTGGAAGACCGGCCCGACCTGATTATGCTGGATATGCAGATTACCGGACTGGATCCGATTGAACTGGTTCAATCCTTTCAGCGGCAGGGTGTTGCCGCCCCGGTGATCGCTGTGGCCGAGGAGGGAACCGAAGCGGTGCGTCTGCAATGTAAAGCCGCCGGCTGTAAGGAATGTCTGATCAAACCGGTGAGCCGCATTGAGCTGTTCCAGATTATTCAGCACTATGCCCTGCAACCCCATGCAGAGCAGTGCCGGCAGGATAGCACGGAGACACACCTGTCCGGGCTTGCATCGGAACTTTCCACAGAATTAAATGCCCTGATGGACAAATTGCCTGATTTGCTGCAGGTTATTCCGGAACTGCTCAACCAGTCCAATCGACAGGCTCTCAAGCGCGTGGCCCATCTTCTGGCCGAAATCGGGTCGGCGGCTTCTCTTGCCGAGTTAACTAATAAAGCGACGGTGCTGGAAAACATCGTTGATGCCGATTCACAGGATAAAGCTGCAATCGACCAAATTATCGAAGGCATCAAGGCCGTCTGCAGACAGGCGGAAAATCATGACGGCGCTGAGACTCTTGGTGCTTGTCAGGTTGATAAAGCAAACTAATCCGTCCGCAGTTTCAACATAGCCAGGTCCGCATCAGATAATCAGGTCGCAGGCTTCCGGCGGCATCCAGTGCGCATCCTTGCCATCCCATTTGACATTGCAGCCGATGGGATTGGTTATCGGTTTGGTAATGGCTTTGCCGGCGATCAGCTCACGCAGGGCGTTATCCAGGTCGTTGATGGTCATCTTGCTGGTATCACGCGGATTGTCCACTCCCCGTCCGGTATAAACCAGTTTTCGCGCCCCGTCAAAGACAAAAAAATGTGGTGTTCGCAGCGCCCCGTAAGCCCGGGCGATATCTTGTGTCCGATCATACAGATACAGCCACGGGAATCGGTATTGTTCCATGCGTTTGATCATCTCCGCGAAGGAATCCTCTGCGTAAGTGTTGGGACTGTTGGAATTGATGGCGACAAACTGCACTCCATAAGGAAGGAATTGGATTGCCGTCTGCCGCGTGACTTCATCTGAACCTTTCACATACGGACAGTGATTGCAGGTAAAGAAAATGACCAGATAATCCGCATTCTTGAAGTCCAAAAGAGTATAAAATTTTCCATCTGTCGCCGGTAATTTGAAATCCGGAGCGAATTGCCCCAGTTGCACTGTAAAAGCCATAGTCTGACTCCTTTCCATGCCGCAGGCATGATTTTATTGTATTTGACCTGTCAAAAAAGGGGAAGATCATCCTGTTTTATCAAAGTCAATGGAACAATCAGGATATGACCTCTATACTATTGTATTCCTGATTATGTTCAGGGAAAACGTGTAAGAGGCTGCTTGTCGTGATAAGAGCAAAAATCTGCCTGGAGGATAAAAAGGGTTGCCGCTTTTGGCCGGATGGGTATAATCCCAGTGGAAACAGTGTCGATAAATGACCGCAAGGCTTGGTTTTAGGAGAACAGCGATGCAAAGACGGGATTTTTTGACTGCCTCATGTCTGACAGGACTGGCCGCATGTGGAATGGGTACCGGCCTAGCCGGTGCCGCCGAGTCCGGCCCAGATTTTTTCGAGCTGCAGAAGGTTCTGTTTGATGATGACAGTCAAACAGAGAAGTTTTTTCACTACATGGCGGCGGCCGCGATACCTGCCCTGAACCGTATTAACATCAACCCCGTAGGCGTGTTTGTCCCCCAGGATACGGCAAATACGGTGTACGTTCTTCTGCGTCATCGCAATCTCGAATCCGTGATGACCGCAGGCCCCAGGTTGCTGGCTGATGCGGTGTATCTGAAAGAGGGAGCGGAGTTTTTGGATGCCCCGGCTGACGCACGGACCTTCAAACGCATCGAAAGCTCCCTGATGGTCGCCTTTGAAGGGATGCCTGCGCTGGATACCCCAATCCAGGATGCCGGGCGGATTTTCCAGCTTCGCATTTATGAAAGCCCCAGCGTCAAAACCGGACTGAAAAAGATTGAAATGTTCAATCAGGGAGAGCTGGAAGTCTTCCGCAAGACAGGGCTTCATGCGGTGTTCTTTGGCCAGACGCTCATCGGACCCGCCATGCCCAATTTAACGTATATGCTGGTCTTTAAAGATGCGCAACAGCAGCAGGATAACTGGAAGGCATTTGTTTCGCATCCGGACTGGCTGAAAATGAAGGCTATCCCGGAGTATGCAGATAACAAGATATTATCCAATATTACCAATATGATATTGAAGCCGGCGGCCTGTTCACAGATTTGAAGATTCTCTTGTCAGGCCTTGCTTTGGACCAGTAACCGGGAGCGTACTTCGGTCAGGTAGGACAGCATTTTGTCGGCCTGCTGACGGACTTTGGCATCCGGATGATTGACCCGGCTGTTCCATTTGCGGTATTCTTCGGTCAGACGTTTCAGCGTCTCTTCGACGGGCAGAGTTGGATCAATCCCCAATACACATGCGGGATCGGGATTTTCCTGGGCATCCAGAGGCAGATACTTCTGATAAATGGCCTGAAAGCGGTCCGCCGGCAATTCCAGACGTTCCGACAGGTTTTTGAGCCAGTCCTGCAGTGGACGACTGACCGGCTGTGCGGCGGCGGCAATTTTGACACATACTTCGATAAGCCCGAAGCGATAATTTGTATCGGCCCGCTGAAGCAGGATTTCACAGGCCTTGTCCACGGCCTGTTCCGGGGTTTCAGAGGGGATGACTTTGTGCACATCAATCGTTAAATTGGCCGCTGCATGATTCACGCATCCATTGAGCCAGTTTTCAATCAATTTCTGCTGTTCCGGATTGGGTTGATTTCCGGCAGCCTGATGGGCCAGAATATAGCCCCCGGCCAGAATCTGTTCCATCCGTTTTTCAAAATCCAGATATCCTTCCGCAGCGGCAACAAAGTAGTTGAGGGTGGTTTTGGCGACGGCCAGTTCACGGCCGGTGCCCACCTGACTGATACGGGTGGTGAATTGCAGCAGGCGCTGACCGCGTTTGGGAAACCGCAGGACATCGCAGCTCAACTCAAGCACGGTTCTCCATTGCGGCAGAATCGCATCACGGCCGGGGATGATTCCGTTATGAGTCTGGAAAAAGAATTCCATCCCTTCGGCCCGCCGCATATTGGGCTGGGTGCATAAAACGCGCAGCGGCTCAAGCAGTCCTTCCGTGATGTCCATAATTTCCACCGATACATTGGTGTCGCAGGAATCACAGGGGGTGGTAATCCGCCCCCGCATGCCCACCGCGAGCACATCAATCTCCGCTCCGTCGATGGATTTGCCCAGCAGTTCCACCCGGTTCTCAAAATGATACGGGTCCAGTCCCTTCAATCCGGGCAGCAGGCTGCGCAGCCGCGGTATGACCCATATCAGGAATGCGGTCATAATCGCTGTCAGAATGATAATCGCCGCGGTATTCATAGTATGTGCCGCTATTGAACCTTCATTTTTTGCAGGGTTTCGGCCTGCTGATTGACGTGGCTCTGCGACAATTCACCGTCTTTGCCGATGCAGAATTCCACTTCGAGCTTGCGGCCGGATTCCTGGTCCTCGAATTCACAATGCATACGCTGGTTGGCATCGTAGCTGTATTCCACGCGAATGGGTCTGCCTGCGGGGCGACCGCCGGGCAGTTCGAAAATCTCGGTGGCTATCTTGTTGACAAAATCAGGATCTTCATCCTCGCCCTGGGTAATCATGACCTGCAGTTCGGTCTGGTTTTCAGCCATGGTATAAAACGTCTGTGTGGTCGAGCAGGGCAGAGGCGTATTTTTCTTGAGCAGGATGGTATTGCGAACCACGTGCCGCCCGGTCTGCTCATCCAGCGGTGCACAGATTGTACCGTAGCTGTGGTTGCATACATCTTTGAGCTTGACATCCCGCAGACCGCCGGCGATGCCCTGTGGAATGGATTCGGGTTTTTCCCGCAGCATCGTCAGGCCGGCATGAATCGAGGCCCCGAGGGCGACACATTCATCGACATTGACCGCCGCTTCGGGTGCAAAGCCGAATTTGGCGGTTAAGCGCTGCTGGACCATGGGAATGCGTGTGGAACCGCCGACCAGCAGAATCTTGTTGATGTCCTTGGGGGAGGATTTGGCCTCATCCAGGGCCACATCAATCAGCATCTCCGTGCGGGCAATCAGCGATTCGATGGCTTTTTCGAATTGTTCCCGTGTGATTTCAACGCGAGCGCTGCCGCTGGCACCGTAAAGCACTTTCTTGGCGCTGTTCCGGCGTGACAGGGTCTTTTTGACGTCTTCGGCCTCGTCTTCAAATTTGGCCATATCCTGATCGTTCTGAATCAGTTTGGCGCCGCACTGTTTCTGATATTCCTGCTCGAACAGCTCGATAATTTTATGGTCGAAATCAATGCCGCCCAGAGCATGGTCGCCCTGGCTGCACAGGATTTTCATGTTTTTTCCCTTAATGTCCAGGATGGTCACGTCAAAGGTGCCGCCGCCGAGGTCATACACCAGAACGCGTCCGCTGATATCATGGCTGGCCGCATAAAACAGGGCCGCCGCGACGGGTTCATTGACTATACCGATGACATTGAGTCCGGCCAGGGTGCCGGCATCCATCGTCGCTTTGCGGCGGGTTTCATCAAAATGAGCCGGCACGGAGATAACGACGTCGGTAATGGGCCCGTGTTCTTTTTCAGCATCCTGTTTGAGTTTTTTCAGAATCAGGCTGGAGATTTCCTGGGGGGTCCAGGTGTGATTGTCAATCACCTTGGTCCAGTCGGTTCCCATGTGGCGTTTAACAAACCGCACCGCCCGCTCGCTATTGATCTGTCGGCTGTTGATGGCTTCAATTCCGACCCGCACGCCGCCTTCATCCTCGTCAAAATAGACGGCAGAGGCGGTAATGCGTTCTCCTTCACTGTTGGGGATAATTTCCGGGCGACCGATGGAATTCAGTATCGCAATGGCCGAAAATGTGGTTCCAAGGTCTATTCCAACTAATTTTGTCATAATCAAACTCCAGGATATTAATCATCCAGGTTATTCAAACAGCTTGACCTGGGCACAACGGACAATTTTCACTTCTTCATCACTGATCAGATATTGATACCCCGGCCGCAGAACACGAGCGATGGTGCCGCTGTGTTCCGGCTGGGAATTGGGTTCTTTATCATGAATGGCCTCAGCGTAGCGTTCCAGGCCTTTGTAATCGGCGCCGATGTCCGGCTCGAATTGTTCCACGCCGCTGGATTCCAGCGCAAACGACAATTCATCGCGAATCTCTTCCAGCGATTGGGTCTCTTTGTTCTGCTGCCTGGCGATCCGGATACGGTCGGAAATGTTATCAATGCAGCGGATAATGCGAAGACAAAACCGACGGATCAGCATCCAGTCGTACCCGTCCTGCAGTTTCTTCATCTGGTCCTGCTGCTTGGCGGCAAACTGGCGAATGGCCGAGACTTCTTCGGTGAGTTCGGATAAGCTGTTCAAGACCGGCTCAGTGGTCATCATCAAAGGTTCGTTCGAGAGAATCTCCTGTTGAGCTGCCGCTGTTGCCAAACCCGACGAATGGGTGGATAAGCCGGCCGTCTTGCGAGCCGAGCGGATTGATTCAAAGTAGCCGACATCTCGCGGTGACAATTGCGGTTCAGAGTCCAGCGAGGGCGATGGCTGTTTTTCTTTATCAGAATGCGGAGTTTCTGCTGTCGGAGCGGGTTGAGTTTTTGCCTTTAGAGGCTCGGCTGCTTTTTGCGGTTTTATGACGGGTTTTTCTTCGGCGGGTTGTTCTTCCTGCTTCTGTTTCCCGCGAAGCAAGACTGTTTTGACAAGCCAGACGACGGTAACTATGGTGAAGATAAATATACCCGCCCCAAGGCAAACCGAGGAGGCGACGATGATCATTTCCCGAGTTTCACAATTTCGGCGGAACTGATCGACTTTGTCCTGCCAGCCGACCCCATACATCACCTCGGCCAGTTCTTCAGGAACGGTCTTGCTGCCGTTGGCCAGGTGAACCATATCGATTGCAAGCTGCTTGTCCTGATTCTGTTCGAGCTGCCGCTGTATTTCCGGACCGCCAAAGATGCCCTGCCCCCACGGCGTATCATTTTTTTGTTCCGGCGTGAGGGCATTCCATTGCTGGTAGCTCTGGAGATACTGGTCGGTTTTGTCTTGTATCTGGCTTTGCCAGACGCGAATTTGTGCCTGCTGGCTGGCTTGGTTGGTTAATACAGACCAAAGCCCAACCGCCCCCGGCACGGCAAGCAAAATCGCCCAAATCAGTAATCCTTTTTTGCTCATAAGACCATTGTTTCTGAGTGTTCAGCTCAAATGTCTTTCGTATGACCACACGGGTTCTGTAAAAAACTTACGTAACGCCGATATATCGGTCAAATGAAGTGTGAAAATAAGAAAGATATTTGGACAAAAAAGGATACGATTTGGGACCGAAGCCCCACCTGAAATAAGGGAAGTCCTATAACTGAAATCGAGCAGCGCGACTGGAAAACCGAGTTATCGGGCGTTCAGGTTTTATTCAGAGACAGGCAGAGTATTCAGGAGTTTGTTGGCCTGTTCCGCCCAAAGCGTCTTGGGATGATTGGTAGTCAAGCGGGTTAGCAGGGCACGGGCTTCACTTAGGGCCGCCTTCTTGGCATCGGGCTGATTTTGAGTATTCTTCCAGAGGCTGATTTTGATAACGCCCATTTCATATAAAGCCTGAATCGCAGCATCGGCTGAGGGAAAGGTCTCGGTGATTTCCATAAATTTCTGGAATTTTAATGTGCTATCCGGAACAATAAGGGCCTGGGCCAACAGGATATTATCTCGTAAGGGATCGGATGCATCGGTTGCTGCAAGCAGCGAGACCAGTTTTCCGTCATAATCAAGGCGGTAGGGATTTAACATCACAAATTCCGCAAGACGCTGTTTGGATTGGGGGGTTGTACCCTGATTTTCACGACTGATCAAAAGCCGAAGTTTTTTCATCCGGAAGGCTAAATCGCGTAATTTGGATGCGGTCATGATGGTTTTGGCCGGCTGATTAAAAGCGCTGAACAGACCCGAAGGTGAACTGGCCGGCTGGCTCTCATTTTTCTGAATTTCCGAGGCTATGAGTGATACCGCTACATCACAGAGTTCTTCGGCTTTTTCGAATTTACCGCGACCGGCCTCGTGCATGGCGATACGCCAGCGGGCTTCAAGGGCCTCCGGGCTGGATGGGAAGGCATCATAGAGCTTCTGCCAGATCAGGATGTTCTCATAATACGGGTAATCGCTGTAAAACCGCAGGATTTCAGTTTGCCCGAACTGGCGAATATTGGGGTACATTTCAAGCAGTAAAGCCTTATAGTACAAGACGATAGGCATTCGGTCACTTTTGGGCCATTTATCGATAAAACGTTCATATTGGCGAAGCAGCGTCTGGCGTTTGGACTGATACAAAAACGGCTCCGGCAGTTTTTTCTGAATCCACTGAGGCCAGTTGCCATACACAAGCTGATTCTGGATATCGGCTTTCAGTTTTTCTCGTAATTGCAGTGATTCCGCCGGGTAAAAATGTCCCTGCAGCCAGCTTCGCGTGGATTCATCCTGCATGATTTCGTTGAGGGTTTCGGTCAGTGAATGGTCATGGAATTCATCCACTTCTTCCGGGCTTGAGCCGGCGACATAAAGCTGATAATCCAGCTCGGAAAAGCCGATTTTGTCATAAAACAGCCATGACGCCAGCGCCAGCAGTAAAAAGCTGGTCAGCCAGACTCCTCCGGGTTTATAGCGGTTATAATGTCCGATAATCAGGATAACGGCGGACATAAACAGGCCTGTCAGCCAGGCATACAGCCATGGGGCATAGGAAAAGCCCCAGCGGATGGGATCAATGCTTTGGTAGCCGCCCCAGATGGCCCAGTAGGCAACCTGCGGGGCCATGCACAAGGCCACAGAAATGAATCGGGAACGGAATCGAAGCGGCCTGCACGCCACGGCAATACAGCTTGCCAGCAGAAATACCCCAAACAGCCCGAGTCGGGAAACCAGCATCACCGACAGAATCATGGGGATACTATAGCGAAAGCTCAAAAGCTGACTGGTCAGAACCGGCACCGTGGCCATAATTCCCATCAGGATGCCCAGCACCACGATTTGCCAGGGATATTCGTAGATGCTCAGGGGTAAATCGACAAATCGTCCGATATTCCAGAATTCAGGCCGGAAAAGACCAAGCAGACTGACCGATAAATCCTCCCCAATCAAAAGTCTGCTCCAGAAGAAGCAGGCCGTCAGGTACACCGCAATGGATAGACCCCAGCACAGATGCACATTTGTGTGGCTGTAGTGCAAAGCAGGCCCGGCCGTCATAAACGACTTGGACGGTACCGACTGAGGTTTGTTTGAACCATTTTCTGCCATTACAGTAAAAAGCCGGTTTTAAGGACCGGCTTTCTCTTTTTGTGTTATTATGGCCGACGGATGCCGGCTATTTGTGTCAGGCGCTCTCGCCGCGAATCATAGCGGCAATTTTCATCAGACGGCTGATATTATCGCGTTCGGCCTCGCTGAGTTTGCGGTAAATGTATTTAATCTGTTCACCCACTTCCGGAATAACAACGTGTTCCAGAACATTGACGCGACGACGCGTACTCATCAGTTCCGTCGCCAGCAACTGGGCCTGTTTTTCCTTTTCGGCCAGTTCCATCAGGCTGTCAAAGGCGCGGTTCAGCGCCCGCAGGGCAATATCGAGCTCGCCGCTGGTGCTGCCGAAACCATAGGCTATGATATCACCTTCAAGCTGCTTGGTCAACAGGGGGACCCGAACGCTCATAATGCTGGCAAAGGAGATGGCAAGGCTGAATTTGGCCGTAGGGACTTCCATTGCGGCTCGAATATGCTCCGGTTCCATGGTTGCCCGTGCCATCATAAACCGGCGGGTGGTTTCCAGCAGTTCCTGCTCGACCTTCTGACGCAAACCCTTCAGGGCGCGGGCGATATTGACCAACTGGCGGCAAATCTCGTCGCGTTTCTGGCTGAGCAGCTTGTGGCCGCGGGCCGCCAGGGCCAGGCGTCGCCGCAGGCCCAGCAATTCCATACGTGTTGCATTGACCGTCTGATTTGATGCCATGGATTATGACTCCACCGGGGCGGTTTGTTCGGACTTCTTCTGACGGAATCGGGGCATATATTTCTCGATCAGCTTGCTGTCGATACGCTTGAGTTCAACGTTGTCGAACATACTGAGCAGTTCCCAGCCCAGGTCCAGCGTTTGCTCAATCGTACGGTTTTCATAATACCCCTGCGAAATATACCGCCGTTCGAACTGGTTGGCGAAGTTCATGAATTTCTGGTCTTCTGCCGATAACGCAGCTTCGCCCAGGATGGTCGCCAGTTCCTGTGCTTCTTTGCCGCGGGCATAGGCCGCATAAAGCTGGTTATACAGGTCAGCATGGTCTTCGCGTGTCTTATTCGGCCCGATACCCTTGTCTTTCAGACGCGACAGACTCGGCAGACAATCCACCGGCGGGGCGACAGCCTTGCGGTGCAGCGACCGGCCCAGAATGATCTGCCCTTCGGTGATGTATCCGGTCAAATCCGGCACCGGGTGGGTCTTGTCGTCTTCCGGCATGGTCAGCACAGGCACCATGGTGATCGATCCTTTTTTGCCTTTGACGCGGCCGGCACGTTCATAAATCGTGGCCAGGTCCGTGTAGAGATAACCCGGATAACCGCGGCGGCCGGGCACTTCCTTGCGGGCGGCGCTGATTTCACGCAGCGCCTCGCAGTAGTTGGTCATGTCGTTGAGCACCACCAGCACGTGCATGTCTTCCTCAAAGGCCAGGTATTCGGCACAGGTCAGGGCGACACGCGGCGTGGCGATACGCTCAATCGCCGGGTCGTTGGCCAGGTTGATAAACAGCACTGCACGTTCGATGGCCCCGGTGTTGGTCAGGTCATTGATGAAAAACTGAGCGGCTTCAAAGGTAATTCCCATCGCCGCAAACACCACGGCGAACTGTTCGCCCTTGCCGCGGACAGTGGCCTGACGGCACAACTGGGCGGTGATTTCATCGTGAGGCAGACCCGAGCCGGAAAAAACCGGCAGCTTCTGTCCGCGAACCAGCGGATTCAGGCCGTCGATGGTGCTGATGCCGGTCTGAATGAATTCATTCGGATAATCCCGGGCAAACGGGTTAATCGGATTGCCGTTGATGTTGAGTTTCTTTTTGGGCAGGATGGCCGGGCCGTTGTCCTTCGGGACGCCGACGCCGCTGAACACACGTCCCAGCATTTCTCTGGATACCGACAATTCCATCGGTTTTCCCAGGAAGCGGACGGTGGTCTGGCTGACATTGATGCCTTCGGTGCCTTCAAAGACCTGCACGAGGACTTTGTCGTTCTGGACCTGCAGAATCTGGCCGTGACGCACGGAACCGTCACCCAGCTCAATATCCACAATATGTCCGTATTTGGCCATCTCAACGCCTTCAACCAGCATCAGCGGCCCGTAAATTTCTGAAACCGTTTTATATTCTTTAAGCATAGCGTACTCCCGCAGATTCGTTGGATTTATGCGGCTGATTCAACTGCAGAACCGCCATAAAGGCTTTTGATCTGCTGGTCAATTTTATCTTTAATTGCGTGTATTTTTTCTTTTTCGGCATAGTCGATATATTTGCAGCGGGCGATATCTTCCCGAACCGACAGCTTGAAGATGTCGGCCGGATCCACCCCGTTCTCGATGGCCGTCAGACCCTGCTGATGGAAATGCAGAATCAGTGAAATCATATCGTACTGCTTGTCGATGGGGGTATAGGTATCGACTTTGTGGAACGCGTTCTGGTGCAGGAAGTCTTCACGAATGCTCTTGGCGGTTTCCAGGGCCATTCGTTCGTTGGGGCCGATGGATTCGGCGCCGACCAGGCGGACGATTTCAATCAACTGCGATTCGCGTTCCAGCAGTTCCACGGCCTGCTGCATCATTTCTGCAAAATGCTTGCCCTTGACAGCATCTGCAAAGCAGCCGGGCATATATTGCTTATAGAATGAATAGCTGGTCAGCCAGTCGATGGCGGGGAAGTGACGCTGCTGGGCCAGGCGGGCCATCAGCGACCAGAACACCTTGACCACGTGCAGAGTCGCCTGCACCACCGAGTCGGACAGGTCGCCGCCGGGCGGGCTGACGGCCCCGATAATCGACAGGGCGCCTTCACGCTGCGGACCGCCCAGGCAGACCACACGACCGGCACGTTCATAGAACGATGCGATACGAGCGCCGAGGTAGGCCGGATAGCCTTCTTCGGCGGGCATTTCTTCCAGACGGGTGGAGATTTCACGCATGGCTTCGGCCCAGCGGCTTGTGCTGTCGGCCATCAGTGCCACCGAATATCCCATATCACGGAAATATTCAGCCAGGGTAATACCTGTATACACCGACGCTTCACGGGCGGCCACGGGCATATCCGAGGTGTTGGCCAGCAGCACCACGCGCTTCATCAGCGGCTCGCCGCTGTGCGGATCTTTCAATTCGGGGAATTCCTTGAGCACGTCGGTCATTTCGTTGCCGCGTTCGCCGCAGCCGACATACACGACCATATCGGCGTCCACCCACTTGGCCAACTGGTGCTGTACAACGGTCTTGCCGGTGCCGAAAGGTCCGGGCACGCAGGCCGTACCGCCTTTGGCAATCGGGAAGAATGCATCGATCACGCGCTGGCCGGTCATCAGAACCTCGTTGGGATTCAAACGCTGATGAACCCGGCGCGGCTGACGAACGGGCCATCTCTGCATCAGCTTCAATTCAGTCTTGCCGTCCTTGCCGTTGACATAACCAATGACTTCATCGACCGTGAAATCGCCTTCTTTGAGGCCTTCCACCGTGCCGGCGGCGCCGAAGGGCACCATGATTTTATGCAGTACCAGCGTCGTTTCCTGAACTTCACCGATGATATCCCCCGCGGTGACATGGGCACCGTTCTTGACGAGGGGCTTGAAATGCCATTTGACATCCCGACGCAGGCCGGGAATGGCGCTGCCGCGAAGAATGAAGCTGCCCTGTTCCTTGACCAGAGCATCCAGCGGACGCTGAATGCCGTCGTAAATACTGGAAATCAGGCCCGGCCCCAGTTCCACGCTCAGCGGGGCGCCGGTATTGACGACTTTTTCGCCCGGCCCGATACCCACCGTGTCTTCATACACCTGGATACTGGCCCGGTCGCCGTGCAATTCCACGATTTCGCCGATCAGGTTATCGTTACCGACGCGGACCACGTCATACATCCGCGCGCCAAGCATGCCTTCGGCCACCACGACCGGCCCGGCTACTTTAATGATTTTTCCGTTTTGTGCCTCGGCCATTTGTCTAACCTTATGAGTTAATAATTTACCGTTTATCGTTCTTTATCAGGTTCGGAAACCGCCGTCGAGCGGGCGGATTCCCGGTGTTGCTCTATTGCAGAATATCGATGCCCGTTGCCACTTTCAGCATCCGTCCCAGCGATTCGGTCGCCACCCCCGACGGTTCGGTGGTAAACGGAACAATCACCACACAGGGCGTTGCCTTCTTCTGGGTGGTATCAAACACCGTCCGGGCATGGCCGGCGATATTTTCGGCCACCACGACCAGCGAGTATTTCTGTTTCAATATCTGCTGGGCAGTCTGGGTGACTTTATCGGCCTGCGGCTCGGTCGCAAACGTATCCAGACCCAGCGCCGAAAACGGCATCACAAAATCCGCACTTCCCAAAACCGCTACTTTTCCATCCATACTGTTTTTACTCGTGCTGGAGTGAGCCGCGGCTCACTCGTTATTCTGAATCTATCGATTATCCGTGCCAGGTGCCAAGCCGGTCCAGGATCAGTTTGGCCGACAGCGAATTTTTCTTTCCCATCAAAACCATGCGTACGGCTCGTATTTCGGCTTCCTTCATCAGGCAGTAGGCGATCACCGGCTGCGGGCCGGCGGCGACTTCCCGGGTGGTCTTCAAAAAGCCCATCAGGTAATCCTCGCACTGCTGCTCAAGTTTCAAAAATGACTGTTCCGATCGCAGGTAGCGTACGCTTTCTTCAACGACTTCATAATAGGGCGTGGCGAAAAACAGGCTGCTCAGGGATTCATACGGCGCCGACAGCCCCTGAATGAATTTGTCCATATCCACAAAGCCGCCGTCAAAGAAGAAGTCCCGCTCGTCCCGTTCCGCGACTTTAAGTCGCAGCAGGGTGCGCAGATTATACAAATCCACCTGAATGCGGGCCATCGAATGGCAAAAAACGTTATTCAATTCTTCCGATCGCTTGACCCGCCAGTAATATTCGACCCGGTCAATCCCGTAATCAATCCGGCGTATGTCTTTGTTCTCGTAGTACCCCAGGATAGCCGCCTCAACAGCGTCCTGCAGGTACTCCGGCAGGCGTTCGTAATTTTCCTGCTGGAGAATTTCCTCGAATTCCTCCGCCGGGACGCTGCCTTCATTGCTGTAATCCAGGCCCAGCGGTTTTTCCATGACCAGCCGGCGAATGGCCAGACGCATATTGGCATAGTCTTCCCGGGCCCGCAGCAGTTGCACCAGCGATTCATCCAGCATCAGGTCGGCAAACAGCGTCCGAACTGCCGTCCGTCGCTCCATGAGCATCTGCTCAATCTGGGCGTCGGTGCTGTTGGATGCAATCGCGTATTCGGTGGAACTGAGCAGTTCGGCCGCCGCATTGAAATCCGGGGCGTTGGCCATATCCGACAGCAACCCGCGCGACAGCATGGACAATTCCATCGCCCGCACCCGGGCCGTGGGAAACATGTAGTCCCAGTTCTCGGTCCCGACCGGCGGATACCGGTAAAAATCGCTTATTGTCAAGTCCTCTTGAAGGCTCATCGTGTTTTCGCTTGTCCCGATTATTTGAATAATTCGGCGGTTAACTGCATTTCCATCGCATCACGAAGCTGGGCCACCAGCACGTCCACGCTGGCATTGATTCGGACCTTGCCGCTGGTCAGAATAAAACCGCCGGAGATATCTTCCCGGGTCGAACTCAGGCGAAGGTGTCCTTTGCCCTGTCCGGCCAGCTCTCCATTGATGCGGTTGAGAAAGTCCTGATTGATCCGGCTTTCGTGACGGCCGACAATGACTTCTTCCTGGCCGGTCTGAACCGACTTGTGAAGCAGCCGTTTCATCAGCTCCAGATACTCCCCGTCGGGCATCTGTTCAATGCGCTGCTTGACCCGTGCAAAAAGCTCATCCAGAACCTGGCCCTTGGCGGCCAGCAGCTCCCGGGCATTCTGCATCCGGGCGGCGGCCAGCATGCGGGCCAGCTTATCCTGACCTGCGGCCTCGGCGGCCTTGCTGGTTTCACTGGCAAAGACGCCAAGTTCCTGGTCCAGCCGCTGTTTTTCCTTGCCGGCAGTCTCCCGGGCGGCGGCCAGGATCTTGTCCGCCTCGGCTTTGGCCTGAGACACTATCTTTTGTACTACCTGTTCGGCGTTCATAATAGACCTTGTATTAAAGGGCTGATGGATTCGTGATTAGGCGCCGACTTTGATACCCAGCATCAGCGTCAGCAGCGAAATCAGGAAGCCCAGAATCGCGTACAGTTCGATCATAGCGGCAAACACGACACCGGCCTTGAACGCCAGTTCCGGACGTTTGGCGGCCATCATGATACCCGCAGCACCGGTTCTGCCCTGGTGAATGGCACTAAGCATACCCGCAACCGCTACCGGCAGACAGGCGGCCAGAATCTGAAGCCCCTGGGCCCAGGTCACGGCATAGACGGCATCAAACCCGGCGAAGATATTGAGCTTAATCATCACAAACAGCCCAACAACAAAGCCGTAAATACCCTGTGTACTGGGCAGTACGACCAGCAGCATCAGAATACCATACCGTTCGGGTTTTTCGCTCAGAACCGCAGTCGCGCTTTTACTGGCTACGCCAAGACCAATGGAAGATCCGATACCAGACAGAAATACCGCTATTGCCATACCGGTTAACGCGAATACTAAACCCATGCTTTCCAACATACTCTAAATCCTTTCTTCTTTTTATAAGCTCGTGTGTCTCTTTGCTTGTCTGTTTATTTAGGTTAATCCGCTCTCGACAGATCGATTCGTTCTATTTAACCTGAATATGCTTATATTCTTTTTGCAGCGGGGCGAAGTCACGACCGCCGCCGACGAAAAATTTCGGGAAAAACTCCACAAACTGCAACCGCATCGTATGGACAAACGCGCCCAGTACCGACAGGGCGACATTAAACAAGTGGCCGCCTGCAAACAACAACGCTCCCAGCAGCCAGCCAACATACGGAACATCGGCGACCAGTTTTACTAACACATTGATTGCCATTCCGAAACCGGAGCCGACCATCCCCAGCGCCATCAGACGGGCGTAGCTGAGTACGTCGCCCATATAAAAGACGGTGCTGAAGAGTTGATAAACACCCAGTCCAATTCGACCTCCCCATCCAACGTCTCGAGCGGTGAATAGCAAAATTGCCACGGAGGTGCAAATTGCGATAATACCGCATGGTTTGCCCAGGGTCGCCGGCAGCATGCCGCCTTTGGCAAGTCCCAGGCACAGCAGGGCATTCAGGTGAATAATCCAGGTCAATTGATCCCAGATTGCTGCGGCGATGTCTTTTTTCGCCAGATTGGCAAACAACGCGATAAACAATCCAAACTGAATTTGAATATATCCAATCCCTAAAGACAACAGAAAGAATGTCATCGGCTGAGTCATTGGATCAAACAGCATCAATTTCTGCCGAATGCCATCTAATGCGGTTCTTAACGCATGGCCTTCGGGAATGAGAGATATAATAGAGTCCCCAAACCAGCTTCCGGTAATCGCCCCGGCCAGCGTTGTGGTAATGCCGCAGACCAAAAGCATCCACAACATCTTTTTATCGCCCTGAGCCTTCCAGACGGCCCAGGCCAGTATGGCCACCAGAATCAGGCCATAGCCGCCATCGGCCATGCACAATCCGAAAAATATCGCGAAAAACGGAGCCAGAAACACCGTTGGGTCTATCGAAGAGGGGATCGGCATGCCATACAGCCGTGTGACCGTTTCAAACGGACGGACATACTTGGCATTTTCAATTTCCACCGGCACTTCTTCATCTTTGCCTGGCTCAATGGGAGCGATATCCGCCCCGTCAAACGGCTCAAGCAGTTTGACTAATTGCGGATAATCTTTCTTTTTTACCCAGCCTTCAAAGAAAATGGTCGAATCGGTTGCCGGGGCCGTACATTGGGTCTGTTTGCGGAGCATGAAATTGTGATAATGATCCGCCAGAATCTCCAGTTTCAGTCGTTCTGCGGCAATTTCAGTCGCGGTTTTATAAGCGTTGGCCAGTTCGCGTTCGATTTCAGCGATGCGTCCTTGACGCTGTGCAATATTGTCTGCGACAGTTCCCTTAAGCCCTTCGAAGCTGGCTGGTTCAAATTCACAGGAACGCAGCGCTTTCTGCACGTCCTGGGCGACTTCTTTCATGCAAAAGATCAGGCAGGGCTGCGTGGTAATGCTGCCGCCGACGGTCTGGACCGCGGCCTGGAATTCTTCTAATTTAGCGATTGCGGCTGCAAAATGCTGTCGGGGCAGTATCCCGATGAAGCAGGCAGCGGTTTCCAGTGTGCCTAACTGTTCTAAAGGGGTTTGCAAGTCCTTCCAGGCAGAGAGTTTCTGGATTTCTGTACGAAGCGAGTCCAATTGGCTCTGATATTTCTCAATCGCATTCTGAGTGCGCTCTGTTTTATCCAGTAATATCAGTGCTGATGAACCCAATACGATTTCGGTATAAACCTTCTTATTGACTTCAATCAAAGGACGCAGGGCCGACCGGCCATCCTTTTGTGTGGCAAAGGGCTTTAGAAATGCAATGGCCTTATCCAGCCGGGCGACCAGCTCTTCAGTGTCCTTGGGCCGCTTGGTGTCCATCTCCAGTTCGGGCCATTCCTTGCTGACCATGGCCCGTTCCGCATTGAGAATTTCGATGATACCGGCATCCTGCAGGGCAGAAATTAACTGTCCCGCCTGGCTGCGGTGTGCCGCAATCATCACTTTTTGCATGGGGGCTATCGCCATTGTCTATCCCCGTCGTAACATCGATTCATTTAGAAAACAGGGAATAACCCCTGTTTTGTCAATTATTTACGTTGTACAGTTCGCCGGAATTACAGAGTCGCAGAAAGTGGTGTCAACTCCACAGCGAAGCCAAAACCTTGCCGGCCAGCTCATCAATCTTGCCGCGGCTGCTGCTAAGCAGGGCGTCGCGCTGCTTTTTGCCTTCGGCGGCAAGGGCTTCGACTTCTTTGCGGCCTTGCTGTTCAGCAGCATCAACAGCCTGCTGAATAGCTTTGAGACGCTGCTCCTGGGCCTGCCGAAGCATATCCGAGCGTTGTTGTCTGGTTTGATCGGCAAGTTCGGTCGCATCGCGTTTGGCTTTTTCCACGATCTCTTTGGCTTGCTGTTCAGCATCTTTTATTTGTTTGATCAGTTCCATTCCCAAATCCGGCTATAATGACTTTTTCCAGACTAAACCTTTTATTGTTCAGAAAAGAGCATTATAGGTTTCGTCGAATACAAGTCCAGAAAAAACCATAAATTTATTGTTCAATTTTACGACAACTTTGTCACGCTTTATTTTTTAGGGGCTTGTTTCGGAATCAGATTCTTCTGTTCCATAGCGAACAAGACCAGTTCGACCAATTGTTCTTTGCTAAAGACGGAGTTATCGACCAAAAGGTTAAAGGCCGGCAGGCGAGAATTTTGTTTTTCATACATTTCTCGCAGATATTGCCGCTGTCCGTCGATTTCATCAATCCGTTCGGAGGCCTGGTCTTTGCTCAGTTGTTCCCGCAGGCAGACCCGGGCAATACGCCATTCCTTGGGGGCCTCGATGCGTATGCTGATGCCGTTTTCAAGGTCAGCCGTGGCTGCCGTGCCGCCCTGTCCGATAATCACGGCGTGCCCTTCAAAAGCAACCGTACGCACCATCGTGGTGATGCTTTTGCGGATTTCATAGCCATCGGGGATATTGCTTTTAAGCAGGCCCCGCAGAAAATCCTTCATCAGGCTGGGGCGTGCAATCCGTTCTTTTTCGAGGATTTCCTCGGCCAGACCAATATCCTGGGCAAGCTGCTTGAGTAATTCTTTATGATACAGTTTCCACTTTTTTTCTTCACAGCGTTCGTTGAGCCGTTCGATGAGCAGATTGGCGAATTCAAGCCCATCGCAGCCGTACTGACGGGAAATCGTAATATAGGGGCCGGGTTCTTTCTTTTTAACAATATCGTCGAGATGTTCCCGCAGGTATGAAGAAATTGATGGCTTATCCATAAGCATTTTCCCAATAAGGACCTCTATTTTTGCCTCGACTGCAAAACAGGCGTTCCATTGAATCGCGTAAAGACTACCGGTTTTTACTGTTATTGTCAATAGAATCTTACCCGATTATTTCGGGTTTTCCGGATATACCGACAGGAGTTTCCCGGTTGCTGTTGCAACGATGTCCGCATGGTCAAAAGCCATCTCCGGCAGTTGCTGGACAGGGAACCATCCTGCCTGACCGGCGTCGTCGCCGGCACAGGGCTGCTGATTTGTCCTGCTGATTCCCCAATAGACAACAGTCAGCAGTCTTCCCCGCGGGTCTCTGCCGATAGTGCCGATGGTGCAAAGCTGTTCTAAATCTATTCCTTCCAGACCCGTTTCCTCTTTTAATTCTCGTGCCGCACCGGCTTGCAATTCCTCATCCAGCTCCAGAAACCCGCCCGGCAAGGCCCATTTTCCCCGAAAAGGCTCGCGTCCCCGCTGAATCAGCAAAATCTCCCATCCTTGCGGGCTAAGCCGAAAGACGGCCGCATCGACAGTAACCATCGGGCGGGGCCAATCATATATATAGGTTCCTTTGACTGCCATCGCATTCTCCATAATCGTTGTCGTTTTGCTCTATTGTTGTTCCAATTTTAAAGAAATACAACTGTTGTCTTTACATTTTTATCGGTTATCGTTTACAATACAGAGCTTTTAATAAGATAATGTGACTTATGGTGCAACAAATACAATATCGAAATATTTTGATCATAAAACCGTCCGCGCTGGGCGATATCGTCTTTGCCCTGCCGGCCTTCGCCACACTGCGGGCATCGTTTCCCCAGTCCCGCATCAGTTGGCTGGTTCGAAAAGAGTTTGCGCCGCTGCTGGAATGCGTGACGGGTCTGGATGAAATCATCCTGTTTGACCGCAAGCTGCTGGGGAAATGGTGGCATTCCAGACAGGCCTTCGCGGAATTCAGGGCTTTTCTCAACCGCCTGCGTCACAGCCGGTTTGATTTGGTTCTGGATTTGCAGGGTTTGTTTCGCACCGCGTTTTTTGCCTGGCAGACGGGGTGTACTCGGCGATTCGGGATGAGCCAGACGCGGGAGGGGGCGTCGCTGTTTTATACCCGTCGGGTTTTGCCGCCGGAGGAGTCGAATCATCTGGTGGATTATTATAATAAGATTGTGTCGGAAGCGGGTGCCGCCATTCTTCGTACGGACTACCCGATTGTCCCGCCAGTCCAGGTGGTCGAATCGGTGAGAGGCAAGCTGGTCGCTGCGGGACTGGCCGATAAACCCTATGCGGTGCTGATTTTAGGGTCTGCTCATGCCAGCAAATGCTGGCCTGTGGAACGATTTGCAGCCACGGCCCAGCGGCTGGCCCGGGAGTACGGTTTTGCAATAGTGGCCGCAGGCTCGAAATCGGAACAATCGCTGGCCCAGGCCGTACAAGAGAAAGCACAAATTCCGATAGTATCGCTGGCCGGACAGACCTCGATTCCGGAACTGGCGGCGCTGCTCAAAGGGGCCCGACTGGTGTTATCCAACGATACCGGCCCGGGTCATATTGCTGCGGCGATGGATGTGCCGACGGTGGTCATTTTCGGACATACCAATCCCTCGCGGGTGGGGCCGTATGGCCGACCCGGCTGGGTTGCGGCGGTCAATGCCTTTGGAAGGGGGCCGGCGATTGAACATCATGACCCGGCCTACGGGATTACTCAGGTAACAGAATCCATGGTGTGGGATACAATAAACGGGGTGCTGCAATAGCTATTGAAAAATCCAAAATCAGGCTTCGAAGCAGGACTTTTCTGCAGCAGTTGTTGCGTCCTGCGGTTCGATTTGTTAAGTTCCGCATTCTGCATGTGGACGATACACCCGAGCGCATTGCGCGGGGTGTTGCCGTCGGTCTGGTGGTTGCATTCAGTCCATTTCTGGGTTTTCACATGATTATCGCGCTGACCATGGCAGCCCTGCTCAAGGCCAATAAGGCCCTGGCGGTTGCGATGGTCTGGCTGAGTAATCCGCTGACCTTGCTGCCGGTGTATCTGCCTGCTTATATGGTGGGACGTCTGCTGGTGGGATGGGTGCATCCGGCGTCCAGGATTGACCCGGCCCAGGTGGATGATTTGCTGTCGAGCATCTTTTCACTCAGCGCCTTCATCACCCGTGCTCATACGGGGGCATTCTGGAAAGAAGTCGGGATGGTCTTCGGTAAAATCGGGCTGGAGGTGACCGTCGGCGGTTTTGTGCTGGGTATGCTGGCCGCGACGTTAGGGTATATTGCAACGTATCACCTGATTGTTCGTTATCGGGCCATAAAGGGCTGGCGGCGTTTTCGGCAGCATCCGTAGGCGATAGACACAGACAAAGGGAAAACCATGTTTTTATTTACACCTAAATCGGTTTTGACACTGCTTATTGTGACAGCGATTATTGTGTATTTCTATTCACGGAAAAAATAAGCCCTTTGACCCGGTTCTGGGTAAAGGGCTTATTGCAGAATCTTGTCCGGCCAAACCGGGATGGTTCAACACCCGTCGCGATTCAGTACATGCAGCACACTTTTACGGACCTCGTCCAGCTTGAGTCCCATATTCCGCAGGACCTGTGCGCCGGTGCCTTCATTTTCATACAGCAGCCCCAGCAGCAGATGCTCAGAACCGATAGTGGCATGCTTGAGATTGCGGGCTTCCTCAACGGCATCCCTCAGAACGCTTAGCGTATGCCGAGTGTAGGGCAGTTTTTCATAATTGCCGTCTTCCGGGCCGGAACCGTGGGTGACTAATTGTCTGACCTGTTCTTTGGCGTGCGGCAGGTCCACCTTGAGCTGGCTCAGTACGCTGGCGGCACATCCATCCTTGACTTCGATCAGCCCCAACAGGATATGTTCGGTTCCGATATGGTCGTGACGCAATTTTTGTGCTTCCTGGCGAGCTCGTTCCAAAACGCTTTGTGCATGTTCTGAGTAGTGTTCAAACATGAATCATCTCCTGTAATTGCTGGCTGCGTTGTTTTTTCCCCGTCAGGGAACTAAATTTTATACACATTTTATCTGATTTTGTTCACCTTGAATCAGACCGTCTCGACCCGCTCCGTTCAGTCGGGCGGGAATGTACCATGGCAGGGGGGGCTTTGTCCACTTCATTTGGAAATTTTTTGCCGGACACCCCCAAAATAAGTTTTTGACCAGAAAATTGCATCCACCGCTCTTTTTTTGTATGATGCGTATCCGAATGGAAATAATAAAAAGCTGACAAGGAATATCCGGCACAGATAATGGATAAAACAGTAACGATATTAGGCATAGAGACCAGTTGCGACGAAACCGCCGCGGCGGTGGTGCGTAACGGCAAAGAGATTCTGTCTTCGGTGGTGGCCTCGCAGGTCAAGCTGCATGAAAAGTACGGCGGTGTCGTGCCGGAAATCGCATCGCGGGCGCACCTGGAAAAGATTCTGCCGGTGGTACGCGAGGCGATGGAACAGGCTCACGTCGGTCCTGAGGACCTGTCGGCGGTGGCGATTGCCAATCAGCCGGGGCTGTCAATTGCCCTGATGGTGGGGGTAACGGCGGCCAAGACGCTGGCCTTCGGCTGGAATAAGCCGCTGGTGGCGATTAACCATCTCCACGCCCATCTGCAATCGGCCCTGATATCGGCAGAACATATCCAATTGCCCGCAATCGCCCTGATTGTCTCCGGCGGCCATACCAGCCTCTATGAGGCTCAGTCTGCACTGGAACTCAAGCTGCTCGGCTCAACTATTGACGACGCCGCAGGTGAGGCCTTCGACAAGGTGGCGACCATCCTGAACCTGCCGTACCCCGGCGGGCCGAATATCGAAAAGACCGCCCGGCAGGGCAACCCCAAGGCGATTGATTTTCCGCGGTCGCTGCTGGACGGCCAGTCGCTGGATTTCTCGTTCAGCGGCCTCAAGACCGCCGTGCTGTATTACTGTCAGGGACAGGATATGAGCGGCAACAACCGCGTTGCCGCGATGACTCCGCAGGAAATCGCCGACGTTGCCGCCTCGTTTCAGCAGGCGGTGATCGATACCCTTGTTATCAAGACCCGCCGGGCAGCCAAACAGATTGGTGCCAAGACCGTCCTGATGGGCGGGGGGGTGGCGGCCAACTCGACCCTGCGTGAGGCGATGCAGGCGATGTGCGATAAACATCGGCTGACCCTGCTGGTGGCTCCCAAATCCTTATGCACCGACAACGCGGCCATGGTGGCCTCGCTGGCCTATTACAAATACCAGGCCGGCCAGTTCGCAGGCCTCGACCTCGAACCCATCGCAACCAGTTAAAATAAAGATATCCCTCGGCATCGGTGCAAAGGCAGAGTTTTATTGCACCTTTTTCACGAAGTTTGCATAGATCGACAAGATAGGCAGGGAGTATATTTGACCATCTATGGAAAGGTTGTATTATTATTATAATAATACATAGATGGTCATAAGTAATTGGCTTTTTTTGGGATTTCTTTGCAAAAAAACCATAGGTGGTCAGGAAGTCCAATGATAGCCAACTTCTCCACCCCCTGAAACAGGGTATTCTTTGCCAAAAGTCGTTCCATTTTCACAATAAACTCAGACTAAAATACAATAGGCACAAGGTAACGTCCACGGCCAAGCAGAGCTTGACCACTCCTGCATAACACTGTTTGGAATAAGGGTGGCAGTCTGACGGTCAGGCTGTGGGCGATGTCGCTATGCTGAAAATGAAACCAAAGGGCAGGCATGGGGCCTGTCCCTACCATGCGTAGGGCAGTCAGGTTGTAGAGGTAATGTTTACGGTTTTGGATGGACATGGAAAGATAAATGCAGTATAGTACAGTACAGTTTATGAATAGATAACCAAACACATAGATTCAGGGAGTTAGCTATGAAACACGGAGTTATTCTGTCGGGTTTATTGGGGATGTTAATTCTGCTTTCTGCGGCTGGCGTCTGTCAAAGCACCATTACGATTTCCGCAGACAAACCCGGCCCGCAGATTTCCCCGACGATGTGGGGGATTTTCTTTGAAGACATCAATTTCAACGGCGACGGCGGCCTGTATGCGGAGCTGGTGAAGAATCGCTCGTTCGAATTCCCCAAGACGATGATGGGCTGGCGACCGATCCAGGGCGGACAGGCCGCAGGCAAATGGACGATCACCGAAGGTCAGGACCCGCTGAACGCGGCGAATCCGAATTATCTGCGTCTGGAAGTCCAGAATCCCGGCGAAGGTTTCGGCCTGACCAACGAAGGCTTCCGCGGTATCGGGATTAACAAGGGGGAAAAATACTACTTTTCGGTGTTTGCCCGGTCCTCTTCTGCGATGTCGCTGAAGGTGGAAGTGGTTGCCGCCGACGGAAAGAAGCTGCTGCAAGGGACCATCGACAATATTACCGGCGACTGGAAGAATTATCATTGCCTGATGACCGCGACCGAGACCGATGCCAAAGCGACCCTGAATCTGCTGGCAACGAAGGCCGGGACGGTGGATTTGGATATGATATCACTGTTTCCGGAGAATTCGGCTCAGCAGATGGCCGGCCGGCCTGTGCCGGGACTTCGCAAGGATGTGGTTGCGATTCTGGCGGCGATGAAGCCGGGATTGTTTCGTTTCCCCGGCGGATGCATTGTCGAAGGCCATGACCTGGAAACACGGTATCAGTGGAAAAATACCATCGGCGATATCAACGAACGCAAGCTGATCATCAATCGCTGGAATACGGAATTCAAGCACCGCCTGACGCCGGATTATTTCCAGTCCTTCGGGCTGGGATTCTATGAATATTTTCTGCTCAGCGAACAGATTGGAGCCGAACCGCTGCCGATCTTGAATTGCGGGATGGCCTGTCAGTTCAACACGGGTCAGCTTGTTCCGATGGATCAGCTCCAGCCCTATGTGCAGGATGCCCTGGATTTGATTGAGTTTGCCAATGGCCCGGCCGATAGTGAATGGGGCAAAAAACGTGCGGCCATGGGACACCCCGAACCGTTTAAAATGAAGTATCTGGGCGTGGGCAACGAACAGTGGGGGCCGCAGTATGTCGAACGGTATAAGGTCTTTGCCAGGGCCCTCAAGGAGAAATATCCCGAGATTCAACTGGTTGCCGCCACGGGTTCCGACCCGGCCATTTTCCCCAATGGCGACAACGAGGTGAAGTATCTGTGGGGGCAGTGGCGTATTCTTAAGCCGGATATCGTGGATGAACATTTCTATCGCAAGCATACCTGGTTTTCCGACAATGCCGCCCGCTATGACAGTTACGCCCGCAATGAGCCCAGAGTCTTTGTGGGTGAATATGCCGCGATGAGCCACGGCGTCGGCAATCCGGACAATCGCAACAATCTGGAATGTGCCCTGGCCGAGGCGGCCTTCATGACCGGGCTGGAACGCAATGCCGACGTGGTGGTGATGACGGCTTATGCTCCGCTGGCGGGGCATCTGGATGCCTGGCAGTGGAAACCCAACCTGATCTGGTTTGACAATCTGACGGTGTACGGCACGCCCAATTATTACGTGCAGAAGCTGTTCAGCACCCATCGCGGCGATGTCGTGATACCGGTCAAGGTCGATGCGGCCGAAGGCAAACTGTTCGTCACGGCCTGTCAGGATAAGGCGGCCGGCCAGGTGATTATCAAGGCCGTCAATATCTCCAGCCAGCCGATGGAAGCGACGGTTGATTTGCAGGGTGCCGGCATCGTTGCGTCCGAGGGACAGGTCACTGTTCTGGCCGGTCAGCCGGCGGATGAAAACTCCGTTCAGGCTCCGGCCAAAGTCGCTCCGGTGACCGAAACAATCAACAATGCCGGGGCCAGGTTTGGCTATACTTTCAAGCCCTATTCCATGACGGTCCTGCGGCTGACGGTCAAATAAGTCGCAGCCTCTTTATCTGTTTAATCGTTGACGATTGGCGATGGCCGATGTACGATTGATGCAAAGTCAATCAGAACTCGAATATCGTCAATCGTCAATTGTTTATGGACCGCAAACAGCTCGAACAGATACTGGAAGACGTCAAGGCCGGACGGGTGGAAATCCACGCGGCGGTGGAAAAACTGCGTCATCTGCCGTATGAACCGCTGGGCTTTGCCTGCCTGGACCATCATCGCCAGATTCGCTGCGGATTTCCGGAGGTGATTTACTGCCCGGGCAAGACGCCCGAGCATACGGCCCGGATTTTCGAAACGCTGGCCAAAAAGGGCAGCAATATCATCGCCACCCGTGCTGAGCGGTCGTTTTATGACCAGGTGCAGTCGGCGACGGCGCTGTCTTTGCGATATGAACCTGCCGCACGGATGATTATTCTCGAGCAGGCTCCCCTGCAGACCACGACCGGCTATATTGCGATTGTCACGGCGGGCACGGCGGATTTGCCTGTGGCGGCGGAGGCTGAGTGGACCGCCCGGATGCTGGGCCAGCAGGTCAAATCCATTTGCGATGTGGGGGTGGCAGGGTTGCATCGGCTCTTTGAGCATGTCCCGACGCTGCAGCAGGCGGCGGTGGTGATTGTGATTGCCGGGATGGAAGGGGCGCTGGCCAGTGTGGTCGGCGGCCTGGTCGATTGTCCGGTGATTGCAGTGCCGACCAGCGTGGGCTATGGGGCGAGCTTTGACGGCCTGGCGGCGCTGCTGGCCATGCTTAACAGTTGTGCCTCCGGCGTCACCGTCGTCAATATCGACAACGGCTTCGGCGCCGCCTATTCAGCCAGTCTGATTAATAGGAAAATCGAAAAGGCAAAAAACAGGTCGTAACCTTCAGGCGTATTTTAATTTGAATCGCAACGCTTCAAATTAAAATACGCCACTCAAGAAAAATCCATATTTTGAACCCGGAGATTCCTGAGTATCATAAAGCTATGTCTTTTTTTTGCAATTACCTATCCATTCACCGGATGACCCATAATATTAACTAATCCATCACGGCTTTCTTAAATTCCATCGCGACTTGTCGCTGCGGGGGTCGAATTTAGTCAGCGACGGCGTACTGATGCCCACCGCACTCAATGCCAGCGGTTCCTTTGAATCAGACTCAGTCATCGGGATAATGCGGTATGTTCCGTCAATTAACTGGTCGATACGCCACAGTTGTTCAGGCTCGCCGGTAAAGGCTGCAACTACCTCAACCTCGGCGTCCTTTGTTGCCGCCAGAGCGCGATCCGTACCGGCAATCGTAATCTTGAAAAAGGGTGAACCGAGATAACCCCCGACATTGGGGACGGGCGTGATAGTCCATTTTTGATGAGCCTGGAGCATATAATCACCCAGACGAAGGTTAACACTGCCGGCCGGCCAATTTACGGACACTGCCGCGACATCCTGATCCGGAATCGGGGTCACTGGTCCGCTGTATCTTCTGCCCATACCTGGGCCGCCTGGACCAGGACCTGCCCCGCCGCCGGGACCTCTGGGACCCGACGACATTTCACGGATTCTTTGGTTTTCACTGAGTGGTACAGCTTCCACCCCGAGTTCCAGGCAATAGCCGCTGCGTTCGGACTCGATTTGGAAAGTGCCCCCATTAAACGCGTCCCCGGCAACCGGCCAGCCGTTTTTCCAAAGCAAAGTACGAATATCCAGAACGCTGCGGCCGCCGCGATCCATGTCGGCTTCGTAGTGGCACGAGAATTTCTGAACGTCATTGCCAAGGTCGATCAGGCCGAAGTGGCCGGGGCCGATGAGGCGATTATTGGCGGCCACGACAAGTTTGCCGCCGCCTCGGAGCATGTCCATGCCCATGTTGTCAAGGTAAGGGCCGGTCGGTTTTCTGGAACGTCCGACGCGGATGTTATAGGTAGAGTGGGTACCGCTGCAGCATGTGCCGTGAGTACCGAAAAGGTAGTACCAGCCGTCACGATAGATCAGAGCCGTCGCTTCACAGTCGATGGCGATATTGACCGGCTTGTTGCCTTTGACTCGCAGCCCTGTTTTAGGATCAAGCTCGACAATCCTGATGTAGCCAAAGTAAGTCCCGTAGGTGCACCACAGTCTGCCTTTCGGGTCAAGACATAACGAAGGGTCAATGGCGTCACAATCCTCGATGCCGTCACTCGAAGCCACTACAATTGCTTCAGTGTATTTAAAATCAGGGGAATTCGGGTCAAGAGTCTTGTTCCACATCGTCAGAATTCTGCCGTTATGTCCACCCCCCAGGCCGCCGCCGGTCGCGCCATAAACCACCAGATAGCGGTCGCCGATCTTCATGACATCGGGGGCCGCTCCGCCGCCGGGACGTACGGCGCCGCTTCGCCAGGTCCAGCCGTCATCGGATATCAGGCCCCCTCCACCGGTGCCGAAGGTGTAATACTTGCCGTCGCACTGCATGACAGTCGAAGGATCGTGAATGTAGGGTTCGCCATTCAGGGTCAGTGCCGGACAAGATGGCTGCAGTAAAAGCAGGCCCAAAACCAATGCTGTAAAATAACGTAATTTCATGGAACCTCCTGAAATAATAACAGGCAATTAGGACACATTAAACCAGACACAACGACAGCCCGGAAGAATTTACTCTCCGGCCTTTTCAAGGTTCACGACCAAATCCTTGATCGGTTCACCTTCCTCATTGATAAAACGAACACAGAAATCGCTTAATCCCGGACCGTTAATGACCGCTCCGCGAATAACATTACGGCCTTTCCGGAGCGTAAGGCGTTTGGAAACGCAGTCATCCATCACCATGCGCCGATCACCAAACAATCCCACGGCCTCCTTGCCGTTCAGCCACCACATGGACGCGGAATTGGAACCGACTGCCATACGGACATTCTCTATCTGACGCGGGCTGTCAACCACAGTCACAGCCCAGAACAGGACTCCGTATGTCGGTTTATTCAGGCCATAGGCAAAACGAAACAGCTTGACATTGAAGCTGGTACTATCCAGGGCATGCCATGTGAGTTCCATATCGGACACTGTCACCTTGTCGCCGTCACGCGGAACGACGGTAAACTGGTCGGGAAAGTACTCGGTACAGATGGCATTGCGGACATAGCTTTCGGTAAACACGGCATTGCTGCGGATTGACTGCTTGATCGGTTCCAAAAGCAGCCATCGCTGGATGAAACCGTCGGCATCCGGCGATTTGGCGCCCGATGCGGCCGCCGTGAAGTAAGGTTCAATGCTGCGACGAGCTTCACTGGCTTTGGGACTCTCGGCGGTACTGCCAGGCCCGGCAGAACAGCCTTCAAAGAACATTACAAACAGGATGCTGAATATCAGCAGGATGATATTGCGAAATGTATTCATGGCAGACCCTTCATATAATTTCGAAGATAAGCAGGCAAAACAAGAACTATTCTTATTTGAAAGACTGATATATACAATCCATGCCGCACTGTCAAGTACTTTAATCAACCGCTGATTTACAGGTAACGCAATATAGACTTTCCTCCCCTCGCTGCCGGCGCAGTTTGTCCGGTTATGTGAAGCTTATGTCTATACAGTTTGTCATTCACAGGATGGAAACATGGCAAAAGGGAAGGGGGGCACGTCCGCGTGCTGCGGCTAAATAAAAAATATTGGTCCGGAACTATTCGAACGGGGGGATGGTGTGGCAGACGGCTCGGTCGGGATTTTTATCGAAGTATTTCTGGTGGTAGTCCTCGGCTTTCCAGAAGGCCTGGGCGGGCACGACCTGGGTGACAATGGGTCTGCGGAAGGCCTTGCGGGCCGACAGCTCGGCGATGATTTCTTTGGCGATGGCGGCCTGGGTGTCGGAATGGGTGAAAATGGCGGAGCGGTATTGTGTGCCGACGTCCGGCCCCTGTCGATTTGGAGTCGTGGGGTCGTGAATCTTGAAGAAATACTCCGTCAGCCTGCGGTAGGAGACGACGCTGGGGTTGAATTCCAGATGAACGACCTCGGCATGGTTGGTGTCGCCGAGGCAGACACGCTTATAGGAGGGGTTGTCGATCCGTCCGCCCATAAAGCCGACTTCGGTTTTGATGACGCCGGGGACGTTCTGGAAGGCGTGTTCGACACCCCAGAAGCAGCCGGCGGCGAAGGTTGCCTGTTCTGTTGTTTGTTGGTTGGTCATGGAAACAGTCCTTATCTGCCGGCCGGGGATACTGGGGTCCCAGCGGCTCAGGTCAAAATCGCCGGAAAACAATAACAAGATTAATCCTATCATAATTCCGATTTCCTTGCCAGCGATTTTTATTCATTCTCTCTTTACGTGGTAGTGGCGGGTTCGTTCTTTGTTTTATACAAGACAGGATAAGTCGGTTACATGAAAATATTCACAAAAATAAAATTTTTATCCAAAAAGTGGGGGTAAATTCTATAAGTAGATAGTATTACCCTTATGGCGAGGCCTATCTGCCCGCCGCGGAAAAGACATGGTCTGGAAAAAGGGTCAGGTTAACGGGAGACTGGTTATGAAGTCGTCTAAACGTGGATTCACTCTAATTGAGTTGTTGGTTGTCATTGCCATCATTGCCTTGCTGTTGAGTATTATTGTTCCATCGCTGAAAAAGGCCAAAGGTCATGCCCGGCTGCTTCTGGATCGTAATAATTTAAAAGCTCTGGGAGCGGCAATGGAAATTTACCTGAATGAGAATAAAGACAAATTTTTTGCCTATCCTTCCACCGGGACCAATACCCTGTGGCTGCCGAAAATCGGTGATCCCATCGGTAATATAGAAGAGGTTCGGTTCTGTCCAGAAACTCTGGTCAAGAAAAGCGAAGTAGAACAGGATTATGCCAGTTCGGCCGGGAGTAAATGGGGTACGGGCCTGAGACCGTGGCTTTGGGCGGCCTCTGCCGATCGGGTTAAAAAGTATGAGATGGGCAGTTATGGCTTCAATGGCTGGTTATATGCCGATGCGAATGCCTGGGTGCCGGCGGATAAGAAAAATTGCCCGTTTAAAGGGCGTTCCGATGTGCGCATCCCAAGCAAGACTCCATTATTTCTGGATGCCAACTGGGTGGATGCCTGGCCGGACAATACGAATGTTCTGTCTGGCGGATATAGTTATGATGATGGAGATCGCTCCAACGGGACAACGTCCACCTCCATCGGACGATTCGTGACGAGTCGGCATGGGCCGCAAACCAATGTGGTTTTTCTGGATACCCATACAGAAACCGTGCCCTTTGAGAATCTGTGGGCGATGTCATGGCATCGGGAATCCCAACCCAAGTACGATCCGGTTTTGCCGAAGCCATTGCCGCGGGTCAGATAAAATCGGTGAAATTTCATATCGCCATTTTTTATTGCAACTGATACAATCCTCTTATCAGGATGACATGCCCCGGCGTTTCAATCTGAAGGCCGGGGCTTGTGTATGTTGTCCGAATGCATCAATTCAACAAGAATGACAGTCATGGTCTATCTATAGGGAGCAGGTTATGACACCACGACAGCGGTTGCAGGCGATACTGGAACACCGGCCGGCGGATCGATTATGTGTGGATTTCGGAGCGGGGGGGCAGACGGGTATGGGTGTGTGTGCGGTGCATCGGCTGCGGCAGGCGGTGCTGGGGGATAAGACCTGGCGGGTCAGGGTGACCGAGCCGTATCAGATGCTGGGGGAGATTGACGAGGCGCTTCGGCAGGCGCTGGGGCTGGATGTGGTGGGGGTGCATCCCCGGACGGATATGTTCGGTATTGCCCATGAGCAATGGAAGCCGTTTACCGTGCCGGTTGACGGGACGCAGGTGCTTGTGCCGAAAGAGTTCAACTATACCATCGATGATAACGGTGATCTGCTGATGTATCCGGAGGGCGACCGGTCGGTGCCGCCATCGGCGAGGATGCCGCGGGCCAGCTATTTCTGGGATGCGGTCCGCCGACAAGGGCCGATTGAGGAGGATAAGCTCAATTATCTGGACAACTGTGAGGAGTTTGGAGCGTTCAGTGAGGCGGATATTGCTCATTTCGTGCGGCAGGTCAATCATTATTATGACACGACGGATGCGGGGATTTATCTGACGATTCCAGGGGTTGCGTTTGGGGATATTGCGCTGGTGCCGGCGACGTGGGCCAAGCACCCGAGGGGCATTCGTGATGTGGAGGAGTGGTATATCTCGACGGCGATGCGGCGGGACTATGTGTATAAGGTGTTTGAGACGCAGTGCGAAATCGGGCTCAAAAATATTGAGACGCTGGCCGCGGCGGTGGGGGATAAGGTGCAGGTGGTCTTTGTCAGCGGGACGGATTTCGGTACCCAGCGCGGGCCGTTTATCTCGCCGCAGGCCTATCGGGATTTGTACAAGCCGTTTCAGAAGGCGATCAATGACTGCATTCATAAACTGACCAACTGGAAGATTTTTATTCATTCCTGCGGCGGGATTTATCCGCTGATCCCGGATTTAATCGAGGCGGGGTTTGACGTGCTCAATCCGGTGCAATGTTCGGCGGAGGGCATGGACCCGCGTCGGCTCAAGGAGGAATTCGGTGAGCAGTTGGTGTTCTGGGGCGGCGGGGTGGATACGCAAAAGACGCTTCCGTTTGGTACGCCCGAGGATGTCTATCGCGAAGTCCGGGAACGGATCGATATTTTTGCCGCCAACGGCGGTTATGTGTTCAACAGCATTCATAATGTCCAAAGCAACGTGCCGACGGAGAACATACTGGCGATGTTCAAGGCAATTGAAGACGCCCGAAAATAACGGGTTGTACGCCGCATCCGATATTCAAAATGACAAGGGGTAATGTATGAATTTGACGGTCTTTGATTGGGTTGTGTTTGGCGGTTTTTTTGCGATTGTGGTGGGGGTCAGCCTTTTCAAGAGCCGCAGGGAGGCCGGCAGCGAGGATTATTTTCTGGCCGGGCGGGGGCTGAGCTGGTGGCTGATAGGGATTTCGATTGTTGCGGCCAATATTTCGACCGAGCAGTTTGTCGGCATGGCCGGGCAGGGGGCCGGCGGGACGGGGCTGGCTGTGAGCAACTGGCAATTGGTCGGGGCGGCGGGGATAGTGATTATAGCATTTACGCTGCTGCCGCGATTTCTGAAGGCCGGGATTTATACGATGCCGGAATACCTGGAGTACCGCTACAATCCGGCGGCCCGGGCAATCATGGCGCTGTTTACGGTCATTATTTATGTCGCGGTGCTGCTGACGGCGGTATTGTATTCGGGCGGACTGACGCTCCAGACCCTGTCGGGGCTTCCGCTGGCCAAAGGGGTCTGGCTGATTGGGCTGCTTGCGGCGGCTTATACAGTCTGGGGCGGGCTGAAGGCGGTGGCCTGGGCGGATTTGTTTCAGGGGCTGAGCCTGCTGGTGGGGGGCATCGCCATTTTTTTTCTGGGGCTGGAGGCCTGCGGGGGCTGGGGTGAGTTTTCATCCACTAATGCGAATAAGCTTCACATGGTGCTTCCGGCCGGTCATGCGGATTTGCCCTGGACGGGCGTGGCATCGGGGATGTGGATTGTGATTTTGTATTACTGCGGGCTGAACCAGTTTATCGTGCAGCGCAACCTGGCGGCTAAATCGCTGCGGGATGGGCAGTTGGGGGTTATTTTTGCGGGGGCGCTGTGGCTGCTGGTTCCGTTTGCGATTGTGATGCCGGGGATCATGTCCTGGCAGCTCTATGGCAGCCAGATGGCCAGGCCGGATGAGGCGTTCCCCATGCTGATACGCAATCTGATTCCGCAGGGATTCCGCGGGTTTATCTTTGCCGCCATTGCCGGAGCGGTCATCAGTTCACTGGCATCGATGCTCAATTCAGCGGCGACTATTTTCACGATGGATATCTATCAGCGGATGATTGACCGGAAGGCGTCGCAGAAAATGCTGGTGATGCTGGGTCGGGGGATGACGCTGTTGTTTATGGTGGTCGGATGTTTTCTGGCCCCGATGCTGGATGATCCGAAATTCGGCGGGGTGTTTCAGTATATTCAGCAGTTTCAGGGCTATATCTGGCCCGGCGTGGTGGCGGCATTTTTATTCGGGATGCTGGTTCAGAATGCCCCCGGCTCGGCGGGCGTTGCGGCCCTGATTTCCGGGCCGGTCATTTATGGTCTGTTTCAGAAGTTTGCGCCCGAACTGCATTTCCTGATTCAGGTTGCTGTGACGTTTCAGTTGGTTATTCTGATTATGGCGTTGATGACCTTCTGGAAACCGCTGGACAATCCCAAGCCGCTGCCGGTCCGCCCGGATGTGGATGCGCAGACGAAGCCCGAAGTCAAAGTGATTGGGGGTGTTGTTCTGGTCTTGATTGTGGTATTCTATATATTATTCTGGTAAGCCGTTAATATAAGATACAGGAGGTATCTATGCGTTTATGTATAGTCTTCTTTTTGGGCATGTTTGTGGTGTTTTGTGCTGCGGCGACGATGGATTTATCCGGCGACTGGCAGGTGGCGCTGGATCGGGAGAATCAGGGGTTTGAGCAGAAATGGTTCGCATCGGAGCTCAAGGATGCCAGGCCGGTGCGTCTGCCCGGCTCGCTGCAGGAGCAGGGACTGGGCGACAGACCCTCGGCAAAGACGGCATGGACGACGGGAATCGGCAAGGGATTGTTGTCTGATCCGCGGTTCCAAACCTATATTCAATCCGAAGATTTCAAGAGTCCGTTCTGGCTGACTCCACTGCGGCATTATGTCGGTGCGGCATGGTATCAGCGGACGATAACCCTTCCCAACAGGGCCTATTCCATTGTTCTGGAACGACCGCATGGGAAAACGACGGTCTGGGTGGATGATGTCGAACTGGGTTCATGCGACAGCCTCGGCACGCCGCATGAATATGATATCCATGACATCAAGCCCGGACAGCACCGGCTGACGATTTGCGTGGACAACCGGGTCGGCGTTCCGGTGGGGGATGATGCCCACAGTGTGTCCGACCAGACACAGTCCAACTGGAACGGCATTGTCGGCAGAATCGAAGTGACAACCAGCGATGACTATTCACCATGGATTTTTGACGATGTGCAGATTTATCCCGATGTTGAGGCCAGGGCGATTAAGGTCTGTGTGGATTTGGAGAATTCACAGGGGACGCTGGGAGGGAAACTGAGGGCATCGGTGCAGGCTGTCGGTACTGACAAGCCGCAAGCCCTGCCGGAGCAAATCATCCCGGTCAGCTTAAAGGATAAACAAACCCGGATTGAATTTACATACGCCATGGGCAAAGAGGTACGACTCTGGGATGAGTTTTCACCCAATCTCTATACGCTCAAGCTGCAATTTGAACAGCGCAGCTCAGGAGACGAGTCGTTCAAGAGTCTGTATCAGACGACTTTCGGGATGCGCGAACTGGGCGTCAAGGGGACTCAGTTTGCCATCAACGGACGCAGCATCTTTCTGCGGGGGACGCTGGAGTGCTGCATCTTCCCGCTGACGGGGTATCCGCCGACGGATGTGGAGTCATGGAAGAAAATTCTGCGTGTCTGCAAGGCCCACGGCCTGAATCATATCCGGTTTCATTCGTGGTGCCCGCCGGAAGCGGCCTTTGCAGCAGCCGATGAAATGGGATTTTATTATCAGGTGGAGGCGTCCTGCTGGGCGGGTTTCGGCGATGGGACAGCGGTGGATGGCTGGATTTACCAGGAAGGGGATCGGATGCTCAGGGCGTACGGCAATCACCCGAGCTTTATCCTGATGACGCCCAGCAATGAACCGCATGGCCGGCAGCGGGATGCGTTTCTGGCCAAGCTGATTGATTCCTGGGAAAAGAAAGACAGCCGTCGTCGCTATACCGCCGGGTCCGGCTGGCCGACGATTGAGGCCAATGATTTTCATGTGGTTCAGGATGTGCGGGTCCAACGGTATCCGACGCTGCGACTGAGCGATACACCGCAGACCTTCACCGATTACCGCGACTTCATTAACCGGCACAAAGTGCCCGTCATCAGCCACGAAATCGGCCAATGGTGTGTCTATCCCAATTTTGCTGAAGTGTGGAAATACAGCGGGACTTTGAAGGGCGGCAATATCGACATTGCCCGTGATATGCTTGAGAAGGCCGGCATGGGATCGCTGGGACAGGATTTCCTGATGGCCTCGGGCAAATTCCAGACGCTGCTTTACAAGCATGAAATTGAATCGGCCCTGCGGACGCCGGGCTTTGGCGGTTTTCAACTACTGGATCTGCACGACTTTCCCGGGCAGGGGACGGCTCCGGTTGGCGTGCTGGATTGCTTCTGGGAATCCAAGGGGTATGTCACGCCGGAACAGTACCATCGTTTCTGCGGGCCGACGGTGCCGCTGGCCCGGATGAAAAACCGGGTCTTTACCCATGACCAGACCTTCAAGGCGGTCGTCGATGTGGCTCATTATGGTGCATCGGACATCACGGTCGAACCGGTCTGGACCATCCGCAGGGCAAACGGTCAGGTGGCTGCATCGGGCACGTTTGAAAGGAAGATGGTTCCGACCGGCGGCTTGACTCTGCTGGGTGAGATTGAACTTCCGCTGAACTCATTTACCACGGCACAAAAGCTCAATCTTGAAGTTGCATTGGGCAATGAGACTCCCTCCAATGACTGGGATTTCTGGGTCTATCCGGCCAGTGTGGCTGTTGTTGAAGTACCCGACGTACGGATTGCCGAGGAACTGGATGACCAGACTCTCGATATCCTTAAACAGGGGGGCAAGGTTCTTCTGACCCCGCCGGCCTATCGGCTCAAGGCCCGCACGCTGGGGACGTTCCGTCCTATCTTCTGGAATCGCATCACCTTTGCTTCGCAGCCGGAGCACACACTGGGTATTTTATGCGACCCGGGCCACCCGGCCTTTGCGGATTTCCCGACCGATTTTTATTCCAACTGGCAATGGCAGGACCTGCTGGATCATTCCAAACCGGTGGTTCTGGATGAGCTGGAGGGTTCGATTACCCCCATTGTGCGGTCGATTGACGACTGGAACCTGTGCCGCAAACTGGCGGTGCTGTTTGAGGTCCATATCGGCAAAGGCAGGCTGCTGCTGTGCAGTATGGATATTCGTAACGACCTCGACAAGCGTCCTGTCGCCCGGCAATTGCGCTACAGTTTGCTGCGATATATGGAGTCGGATGCGTTCAAACCGGCCGCTTCGGTTTCTGTTGAGGCCGTGAGAGGATTATTCCAAAAGCCCAGTGCCATGCAGTCACTTGATGCCAAAGTCGTATTTACCGACAGCCAGGAGCCGGGGTATGAAGGCGGCAAAGCCATTGATGGCGATCCTGCCACGATGTGGCACACGGTATGGACCGGGGATAAAAAACCGTATCCCCACGAAATCCGGATTGAGTTAGCCAAAGACGTCGAAATCTACGGGTTTAACTGTCTGCTTCGTCAGGACGGCAATCGCAATGGCCGTGTGGCTGAGTACGAATGTTATATCAGTCCGGATGGCACAACCTGGGGAACGGCCGCCGCCAAAGGGATTCTCAAAGAAGAGCCTGTGCGTTTTGATAAGCCTGCCAGAGGCCGGTTTTTCCGTTTTGTCGCCCTGAAGGGATACAATAATGATCCCTATGCTTCGATTGCAGAGCTGGATTTGGTCATGGAATAAAGCAAAAACAGGACAGATTCGGATTTCGATTGTCAATAGAGGTTGACAGCCTGATGCGATATGGCGATAATGTTCACTATGAAAGGGAGACTGTTCAATAGTAGGCTTAATCCGAAAGGAGGTCACTATGACCGCACCAAAAGAGGGTATGTCATGTCAGTATTGTATGTATTTTGAAAAAGTCGGACAAGGTTATGGCGACTGTCACCGTTATGCTCCCCGGCCGAATTCCTGCTTTTATGTCCCGCGGGCAGAAGGTGTTGGTTCGATTAAGACCGACATCCACTGGCCCAAGGTCTTCGATGCCAACTGGTGCGGAGAATTTCAGATCAAACAGTAACGCTATATTTTGTAATAGAGGAAATCCGGCAGGGTCTTTTGTATCCAGGCAATCAATCGCCAGCGGCGGGTGATGTAGGCATGTTTTTTCTTTTTGCAGATGGCCTGGTAAATCTGCCGGGCGGCTTTATCCACCGGGGCACGCCAGAACACATAATCGCCCTGGGCCATGGCCGTATCGACGAAGCCGGGCTGAATGTCGGTGATGGTAATGTCCCGTTTTTCGTGGCGAACCTTGTGGCGGAGGCCTTCGAGATAAGTTGACAAAAATGCCTTGGAGGCTGGATAGGTTGGGACATACCGGCTGCCCCGTAACGCGGCGATGGAGGAGATGCCGACTAAGTGGCCGTGACCCTGCCTGAAAAAGACATGCATGGCGGCGTTGGCGATGGCGACACAGCCGCTGACATTGACGGCGATAATAGTCTGATCGATGGTCCAGTCCAGTTGCTCATTGCGTTTGCCGGTGCCGGAATTGACAATCACCAGGTCCACCCCGCCCATTTTTTCCACCATGGCATTGAAGATGGTCCGGGCCTGTTCGGGTTTGGAGATATCCATAAACTCTGCCAGATAAGAGTTCGGCCGGGAGACGCGAAGCTCTTCCAGCAGGTCCACCCGTCGGCCTGTGATGCCGACATAGTATCCGTTGTCAGCCAGTATTTCCGCCAGTCCCCGGCCAATGCCGGACGTTGCACCGATAATAATTGCTTTGGGATTCATGACGGCAGTGTAATGGATTTAAGTCGGGATGAAAAGAAAAATGCGGAATTCGGCTACACCCGCGGCAGGCGGACGGTGACGATGGTGCCTTTGCCGGGGGTGCTTTCCAGACGGAGAAAGGCGTTGTTGAGCGACAGCAGCCGCTGGGCGTGCGCCAGCCCCATGCCGCGTTTGCGTCCGGCCGGCTTGGCTGAAAAGAACGGTTTGGCGGCCTGCCGCAAGGTCGTCTCATCCATACCGCAGCCGGAGTCGATGATGCGGATTTCGACGAGGTTGTTTTCGTTCAAGACATGCCCTTCAATCGTGATGGGGCCGCTGTCCTGGCCGGTGTATGATTCCAGGGCATTGGACAGGATGTGGCCTAATGCCTGGATGACCTGGGTTTTGTCCACGAAGACATCAGGCATTTGCTCGATATCTTTCCGTGTGACCGCCAGTTGCGGCAGATTATGGAGCCGAGCGGTTTTTTCGATTGCTTCCGACACCAGTGCCGCCGGTGCGACCAGGTGCTTATAGGGTTCGCGCGGGCGGGCAAAGCTCATCAGGTCGGTGATTATGTCCGAGATATCCTGGGTACGCTGGAAAATCTGCTCGAGAATCTGCTTTTTGTTTGTGTCGCTTTCCGACTGCATCAGCAGTTGGGCGCGACCGGAAATCACCGCCAGCGGATTGTTCAGTTCATGGGCGGCACCGGCGGCCATTTCCGCCACAGCCGACAGTGAGCGGGCTTCGGTGAGGTCCCGGTCGGCGGTGCGAAGCTTGTCCATCAAATCCACCAGCCGCTCGGTCTGTTCCCGCTGGGCACGGAAGGCTTTGCTGGCTGAAATCGCGGCGGCCCCAATCGAACAGAGCATCTGCAGGGTTTCGCTCGGCAGGTCGGTATCACTTTCGAACAGAGCCGCTGCGACGGGTTTTCCCGACAGCAGCAGCGGGGCCGCAAGGGTTCGCGCCGGGGCCAGCCGACGGGTCTGTTCGATGCACCATCCGAAGGCTTCGGCGGCGGCTATAATTTTGAATCCTTCACCGAAAGGATTGATTTTCAGATTGACTGTGTCGGGGATCGCAAGCAGAGCGGCTTCTGCGATGCCGTCTGCGTCGGCTATCGTAATCTCAGCCGGGTCTGTCTGCTGTTCGGGCCACAGCAGGATGAGTGCCGAGCCGGTGTGCAGGGTCTTTTGCAGGCATACCGCAAATTGGCCGGCGACCTGGTCGGGACTGCTGCCTGTGGATAGTGTGTTTAAAAACTGCTGAACGGGGTCGGCAAACAAGGCCGCGTCGAAACTGCGGCGGCTTTGCCGGGCCATGGAACTGTTGTCGCGAGCCAGTTGCGCTGCGGCCAGATGAATCATTTCGTAGTAGTCCTGTGCCCGGTCCCTATTGCTTAAGCCCAGCGGCTTGCTTTTCTGTTCGACCTGCTCGGGCAACCGGGCCATGATCTGGCTGATCTGCTGAGCGTTTAAGCCCAGCAGCTTAGCCAGCAGGGTATCCTGTTCGGGTGTTTCATAACTGCCGGACTGGCCGATGCCGGATTTGCGGGCCAGTTCGTCGGCCAGCATAGTAACCATGACCAGCCTGCCATAGGGCATTTCCGATAAGATACGCGGGTCGGCGTGATGCAGCCATATCGCCTGGACAATCGGTTCTGGCAGACGCCATTTTTCGGCCAGGCGTTTGCCCAGCAGGGCGTGAGTCAGGCCGAGATTGTCCTGTTCGACGGTGGTGAGATTTTGTTTTTTCTGGGCGGCCTGCAGGACAAGCTGCTCAAAGCTTTTGGGCATGACCTCATCGAGAGCGGTCTTGCCGATATCATGGAGCAGACCGGCGGTAAAAGCCAGCTTGCGTTCGGTTTCATCGAGGGCCAGCTCGGCGATCAGCGATGCACAGCAGGCTGTCGCAAGGGCATGCAGCGCCATCTGGCGCCGGGGCAGGGGACGGGTGCTGTCGATATCGGTCGGACAGTCAAAAGCCTGGACTACTTTGACCGACAGGACGGCATCGCGCAATGCCGGGGAAGGCAGTTGGTCGATGACCTCGGCCAGGGGTTTGGAGCCATCGGCGCCCCGAATTCCAATACGTGCGGCCAGGGCCAGCACGCTGGCGGTCATGGCACTGTCGGCTTCGATAATCTGTGCCAGTTCGCCGATCTGGAAAGGCTCTTTGAGGACACAGGGCAGGATTCCCGCTGCAACCTGCGGCAGAGTGGACAGAGTATTCAATTGGCGTATGATCAGCTCGACCTGACGCGCCATGGATGTTTTATCTACCGATTCCGACATGGACTACGCTTGCGATAAACGGGCCAGTTTATCAACCAGTTCAGCGATGTTAAAGGGCTTCTTGATAAAATCTGCCGCGCCCGAATGCAGCAGTTCATCGATTTCACTCTGGTTGACGACACCGCTGACGATAATAATCTGGGTGTTGGAGAAATCGGGATTCTTCTTGATGGTCCGACAGACGATATTGCCGTTGACATCGGGCAGCATATAGTCCAGCAGGATGACGTCCGGCCGGAACTGCTGCGTCATCAGGCCCGCGTCGTAACCGCTGGATGCGGTACGCACTTCAAATCGGCCGTCTCGTGTCAGCACATCCACCAGCAGCTCAACGATTTCGGTATCATCATCGACGATGAGCACTTTCTTTTTGCCTGCAATAGACAAGTTGGCCAGCGGGATGTTATTTTCTTTCATGAATTTAATCAGACTCTCCCGCGGGATGCGACGGAACTTCGAGCCGGGGACGCGAAACCCTTCCAGTTTGCCGGCGTCAAAACAGCGAATAATGGTTTGCTGGCTGACCTTGCAGATATCAGCGGCTTCACCGGTAGTAAATAAATCTTTAATTTTTTCCATCCTTTGGCTCTCCATAATGACCGAATATGACCCAGTTTCTTTGTTTTGCCTATTTTAACTGTCGGGCTGGCAAGAAGTCAAGGATTAAAAAACACGAAAAATAGTCAAAATATAAAAATTTTTATCGGAGTTCTTTGCCGGGCTGAATAGGGAGTTGGATACTCTTCTTTCGAAATGTCAGGGGAGTCAGGCCTGTGTACTTCTTAAATACGCGACAAAAAAAGAAGGGATTTTCGTATCCGCATCGGGCAGCGATCTCTTTCCCCTGCAAATGGGAACAGCGGAGCAGGGTCTTGGCGGCCTCGATACGAAGCTGCTGCTGATACATGGTCGGGGAGATTTGAAACGTTTGTTTGAACAGGCGGAAAAAATAGCCTTTTGACATCCCGGCGGATTTGGCGAGCGTTTCAATCGACAAAGGTTCAGAGTAGTGGCTTTCGATATAGCATTTTGCCTGGTGGATGCGGTGGTCCTGAGTTTCAGCGACTGATTTCTGCTGCTGGCTGAAATCGATGAGAAAATCGAATATCCGTCCGAGTGTTTTTTGTCGCAGGTAATAGGAGTAGTCGGAAGGACTGTTGGCAAAATCAGTGAGTTGAATCAGCAGGGAGTTAAGGTGGTTGGTTTTATCTTCGGAAAGCTGCAGATGGTCGCCCAGTGATACGGGTAATCCTGAGTACAATGACAGCAGTTGATCAAAGGGGATACACAGCGATGTTCCTGACTGCGATTCGTAAGCGAAGGTAATCTCGGAATATACGGCGGTTTTGCGGCAGGTGACAAAATCATGCGGCTGGCCGGGCCAGACCAGCACGAGTGTGCCTGGAATTGTGGAAATTATTTTACCACATCTGGAATAACCGCCCTGATGACGGGTGTAAAGGACCAGATGATAGAGGTCGTGTATATGTTCGCAAAAGGTCTTTCGGTCTCCAACCGGGGCATCCTGATGAATGGCGGTATGATGAAGACTTGGGTAAAAAGTCTGTCCCTGTTCCTGGATGGCCAGGAGCTGACAGTCTGTTCGGCGGCTTTGTGTTTTTACATAACGCAGCATAGGTCACGATTGTGCAATAATATAAGATGATTGTGCATTTTCTTCAAGCAATTAGTTGATTATAATGTAATTTATATAAATATACGAATTTAGGATGGAGAAACATGACAAATAAGCAATGGCAGCTTTTGCTGGAGCTGATTGAGGGTAAGCAGTTTGCGAGCACTCCTGTTGGATTCATTATTGACAGCCCCTGGATTCCCGGCTGGGCAGGGATTAGCACGCTGGATTATTTTACCTCCGACACGCTTTGGTTTGATGCGAATTTAAAAGCGTTGCGACAGTTTCCTCAAGCCCTGTTTTTACCGGGATTCTGGTCGGAATACGGGATGTGTACGGAACCCTCGGCTTTTGGGGCCAAATGCACCTGGCATGAAAATGAGCTGCCTTTTGCCGATAAAATCATTCATAGCCTGGATGATATTGACCGTTTGAATTGTCCGGACCCGAAAAAGGATGGTCTGGCTCCGTTTGTGCTCAAACGTCTTGCCCGCTATCGACAACCAATCGAAGCCGAGGGGCATGCGATTCGTTTTGCGGTGGCTCGCGGGCCGCTGAATGTGGCTTCATTTCTCATGGGGACGACGGAATTTCTGATTGGTCTTCGGACTGAGCCGGAGAAAACCCATAAGCTGCTTTCGATGATTACGGAATATTTATGCCGATGGCTGCAGGTGCAGAAAGCGGCCTTTGATTCGATTGACGGTATTTTGGTCCTGGATGATATTGTGGGTTTCTGTGGGGAGCCGGATTTTCTTGAGTTCGCTAAACCCTATCTCCAGCAAGTATTTAACGCCTTTCCTGCCGCGATAAAGTTCTTTCATAATGACGCGGATGGCCGGGTTTGCGCACCGCATTTGCCTGATTTGGGAGTGAATCTGTTCAATTTCAGCTTTCTGCATTCGCTGACAGAAATGAAGGAATGGACGCATAATCAGGTCGTTTTGGTCGGCAATCTACCGCCGCGTGATACGCTTGCGCTGGGTTCCGCGGAGGAGGTGTTCCGGCAGGTACAGGAAACGATCAGCTCGGTTTCCGATAAAACCCGAATTTTATTATCTGCCGGAGGAGGGATGCCGGATGGCGTCCGCACAGAAAATATTACCGCTTTTTTGCATGCAGTGGAGTGCAAACAAGTTAATGTTCTGTCAGGAGCCGACGTTAAATGAACATGAAAAGGATTTGTCTGATACTATGGGCCATGATGTCAATGTCTCTGTGCGGGGCTATTGGTTCGTATCGTGTGGTTCTTGGGCCGGTTGACACGGATGTTCAGGGTATGCCTCTTTCGGTTGACCTGGAGGGTGTTCCCTATCCAGAATCTGCCGGCCAGCCGGTGATGGTCCGCATTGATGGTCAAAAGAAAATCCCCATAGCTTGCCAGCTTGAGACCGGCCGGGTGAGCCGTTTGTGGTTTATTCCGGATGGTGTGATTAAAGCGGGACAAAAGGCGACATTTGAGGTCACATTTTCTGATTCCAGGAAACGAGACGCCTCGCTTGCGGCTGTGGTGGATGAGAAGACCATCACCCTGCAGGCCGGTGAGCACAAGATTCTGCAATATTATCATGCAATATGTCCCGCTCCGGAAGGGGTATCGCCGCGTTTTGCCAAAAGCGGATTTATTCATCCGCTCTGGTCTCCGGCGGGCAACCGTCTGACCCAGATTCAGCCGAACGACCATTATCACCACTACGGTATCTGGAATCCGTGGACCAAGACCCATGTCGAGGGGCGCGAAGTGGATTTCTGGAACATTGGTGATGGCAAGGGTACGGTGCGGTTTGCCGGGATTCTCTCGACGACCAGCGGCCCGGTGTTCGGCGGATTCAAGGTGCGTCAGGAGCATGTCGATTTTACGGCCAAACCGACTGAAAAAGTGGCGATGAATGAAGTCTGGGATGTACGGGCGTTTGCCTGCCGGATTGAAGACCGTCCTGTCTGGGTTGTGGATTTTACCAGTATTCTCAATAACGCCCTGACGACCACTATTGAGCTGCCCGATTATCGCTATGGCGGCGGGGTTGGATTCCGGGCTACGGAAAAATGGATTCGCGACAACTGTACGGTTCTGACCTCCGAGGGCAAAACCCGCAAGGATGCCGATGGAACCCGTGCCCGGTGGTGTGATGTCAACGGCCAGATTGACCAGGGGCGTTCGGGGATCGTTTTTTTGAGCCACATCAGCAACCGTGAGCATCCCGAACCGATGCGGGTCTGGCCGCTTGATTCACAGGGCAACGGCAACCTGTTTTTTGAATTCTGTCCGATTCGTCTTACCGGCTGGGAGATTCATCCCGGCAATGAATATGTGCTGCGTTATCGCATGATTGTGTATGATGGGAAAATGAGTCCTGAAACGTCGGAGGTATTATGGAAAAACTTTACCCAGCCGCCCCGCGCTGTTTTGACCGCTGCGTCCGTACAATAACGCTTGTGGGATTGCTGTTTGTCCTGCTGGCCGGGGCTGCCGCCATGGCCAAGGGGCATGTTCTGATTTACACCAAGAACGGCAAGGGATATGTTCACGACAATATTCCGGCCAGTGTGGAATGTCTCAAGACAATCTGCGAGCAGAACCAGTGGACGTATGAAGTTACCGACAAGGCGGATGTGTTTACTGCTGAAAAAATCAAAACCTTTGATGTTCTGGTTTTCTCCAATACCAACAATGAGACGTTTGATACCGAGGAGCAGAAGCAGGTCTTCAAGAGCTACATCCAGAGCGGCGGGGCATTTGTCGGAATTCATTCGGTCTGCGGGTCGGAGCGGCAATGGCCGTGGTTCTGGGCCAATCTGGGCGGCAAATTTGTCCGTCATCCGGCTTTTCAGAAATTTGATATTAAAGTGATTGATCATAAGCATCCGTCAACCGAATTTCTGCCCGATGTCTGGAAGTGGGAAGATGAATGCTATTACATGAATTATCTGAATCCCTCCATCCATATCCTGCTGGCGGCGGATTTGACGACTGTTAATGATGACAAGAAGAAAGAGTATCCCGGCGATGTGTTCGGCAATTATTTTCCGCTGTGCTGGTATCAGAAATTTGACGGCGGTCGTCAGTGGTACACGGCGATGGGACATGATCCCAAACACTATCAAGACGAGAACTTTATCAAGCATCTGACCGGCGGGATTCGCTGGGCGATGCAGAAACAGACAACGGCTGCATCGAGAGCTCAATAGCTGAATGGAACATGGATGTCTGAGTTTCACAGGGTTTCTCAGGCAGATGAAATATGAAAGAAAGGGTATGGTATGAAAAAGGCGTTTACATTAATTGAACTGCTGGTGGTGATTGCGATTATTGCTTTGCTGCTGGCGATTGTGGTGCCGGCGCTGCACCTGGCCAAGCGTAAAGGGTCGCTGGTTGTCTGCATGATGAACACGAAGAATCTGTCGCTGTCCTGGTATATGTATAAGGAGGATTGTGACGGACGGATTATGAGCGCTCAGATGGAGGGCAAGGAGAATGGCGGCCATTATGTCGGCTGGACCGGTACACCGCGTAATAGCAGCGGCACATTATTGAGCATTACGCAGCCCAGTCCGCCTGTGACGGATGCCGATGAAATTCGCGGCATCGAACAAGGGCGTCTTTTTGAGTATGTCAAGGATCCCAAGGCATACCATTGTCCCGGCGACAATATTCGCCGCAGCAAATATGACGGCACGCCGGTCTTTTTGTCTTATTCCGTACCGACCTGCCTGTATGCGGCCACGGATTCCACCTCGACCCGCTATAAGCAGCAGATCGTCAAGTATGCTGAAATTACGTCTCCCTCGCAGCGGTATAATTTTGTTGAAGTGGCCCAGACCCGCAACTGGAACATGAGTGGATGGTTTTCGTTCGGCGCGCCGGAGTGGACCGGTGACAATCAACGGTGGGGATGGTGGGATCCAATGGCGGTCAATCATGGTGATTCCAGTGTCCTGGGCTTCTGCGATGGACATTCTGAATCACGTAAGTGGCAGGATTCTTTTACCAAGGAACGCGTGAATAAGCTGATTACACAAAATGTGGACACGTACAATATTGAATACCCGCCCGCGGGTCAGACGGAAGATATCGGTTTTATGATTAAAGGATGGGCCTATCGGTATCGACGATAGAATGCCCGGGCGTTGAATGAAAATCGTGTGAACCATCAAGAAACGGAAGGCATTATGAAACGCAGAGAGTTTTTGAAGAGTGCGGCCGCCGCGGCGACCGGGATTCTCGGATTTCCAACCATCGTTCCGTCGGTTGTTCTGGGCAAAGATGCACCCAACAGCAAGATTACCATTGCCCAGATCGGCTTTGGCCGGATTGCCCGCGATCATGACCTTCCGGACACCATCAAGCACGAGATGTGCCGGGTGGTGGCAGTTGCGGATCTTGATTCCAAACGTCTGGCCGACGGCAAGAGGTGGATTCAAAGCTACTACGACAAAAAGTACAACAAAGAAAACTACATTGATGTCAAGACCTATGGCGATTACCACGAGATTCTTGCCGACAAGAGCATCGATGCGGTGATCATTTCGACTCCCGACCACTGGCATGCCCAGCCGGCGATGGAAGCGGCACTGGCGGGCAAGGATATCTACATGCAAAAGCCCGCCTCGCTGACGATTGCCGAAGGGCGGCAGATGGCCGATACCATCAAGCGGAGCGGCATCATTTTCCAGATCGGCAGCCAGCAGCGTTCCCGCAATCCCTGGCCGCACTTTAAGAATGTCTGCCAGATGGTCCGCAACGGGCGGATTGGCAGGCTTAAGCATGTCAAGGTTGGTTTGATGACCGACCCGGGCTGCGGCGTGGAACCGGAAATGCCCGTGCCGGCCAACCTGAATTATGAGATGTGGCTGGGCTGTACGCCGTTGGTCTATTACACCGAAAAACGCGTCCATCCCCAGAAAGACTATTCCCGACCGGGCTGGCTGCGCTGCGAGCAGTTTGGGGCCGGAATGATTACCGGCTGGGGTTCGCATCACATTGACACGGCTCACTGGGGTATGGATACCGAATACACCGGCCCGGTCGAACTGGAAGGCACTGCGGAATTTCCGACCTCCGGCCTGTGGAATGTCCACGGAGAGTTTGATGTTCATACCCAATATGCCAACGGCGTGACCATGCATATCAGCAGCAAGTTTCCCTGCGGCGTACGGTTTGAAGGCGATGAAGGCTGGATCTTTGTCGCCCGCGGCAGCGGACAGGCCACCGCCAGCGATCCGGTGTCCGGCGATCCCAATCAGGCGCCGGTTCTGGTCAGCGACAAGAAGCTGCTGGAAGGGGATCCCGGCAAGGACAAGGTTCAACTGGTGCTCAGCGATGACCAGCATCTTAACTGGCTGGAGAGCATCCAGTCCCGCCGGCAGCCGATTACCAATGCGGAAATCGCTCACCGGTCGTGCAGTGCGTGTCTGCTGAGCCATATTGCGATGAAGCTCAAACGCAAACTCCGCTGGGATCCGGTCAAAGAGCAGTTTCTTGACGACGCCGAGGCCAACGGGATGCTGTCGCGTCCCCAGCGTGCCCCGTATGGAACGAACTACGTGAAAGTATAAGCAGGTTTATGTCAAATTCAAAGGCCGGGCTGTTCGCAGTGCCGGCCTTTTTTATTGTTATGTCAGAGACGGCTGGCCTGAAATGACGTGTGGTTTTGTGAACTTTTACCATTTCTTGAAAATAAAAAATACCGCCAGTACAATCAGCCCGAAGCCCACCATGTAATTCCACGTAATCTTTTCCTTGAGATAGACGACGGAAAACACCGCAAACACTACCAGCGTAATTACTTCCTGAATCGTCTTAAGCTGGGCGGCGCTATAGGTTGCGTGGCCGATGCGGTTGGCCGGCACCTGAAAACAGTATTCGACAAACGCAATCAGCCAACTGACCAGAATCACCAGCCACAGGGCTTTATCCTTGAACTTCAGATGTCCGTACCAGGCCATCGTCATAAACACATTTGATATTATCAGCAACAGAATCGGCAGCAAGGCTTTCATATAGGATTCCTAATAAACGCGTTTTTGATTATTTAGACAGGACTTTTATCGTTTGTCAAGTCCGTTATACTTAACAGGTATATTTTGCTGCGAGGATGACCACTGTACACATCAAAATGGACCCTGACCGCGTGCGGGGCGGATCCTTTCGTTCAGGTTAGTATGTTATGTAGCCGGTGGGAAAAGCAGGATTTAAGTCACAATCACACATTACCAGTTATCCGACAGGACGGCAAAATCGCTCAGGTCTATCTTTCCGCTTTGGTTCAGGTCGGTCATATCGCACCAGTTGTTATTGGCGGAGCAGTCTGCCTGCAGCCAGTGGCCGGCCAGTTCGAGGAGGTCGGCCATATCCATCATGCCGTCCTGCGTGATGTCGATTTGCGAATTGTCAACAGGGATGGCGGCGGACTGGTCTTTGATCAGGACATTTTTAATCAGGCCGTCGAAATAGAAATATTCGCCGGCATCCGACATGCCGTAGCCGATGTGATAATTTTTGGCGGCGACGGAGTCGGCATTGGCTGAATAGGAACGCGTGGCCCGCAGGACGTTGTTGACGTAAAATCTGGCCGTGGAGCCGTTGACTTCCAGGGCAACAGTCTGCCACTGGTTGAGGATTACGGGCACGCCGGTATTCCAGAAGCCGACGTTATCCAGCGAGACCTTGAAATACCCATTATCGAGGCCGATGCCGGTGCCGTGTCGGCTGGAACGCTCATCGTTGGAGTCGAAGAGGGGTTCGTAAAAAGTCACATCGTCGGAGGTACGGGGGTAGATATCCGCCTGCAGACGGCGGTTGAGGCCGTTTTGGACGCCGGATTCTGCGGTTGTGGAGGTGCCGTTGAAGTCCGTCTGGATGTCTGGATAAAATGAGCCGATGACGTCGCCGCAGCGACGCATTTCATTGACGATTTCGGCCTGATTCAGGGTGACATTGTAAAACCGCATGTCGTCGATGCGGCCTCTGAAGTGTTGGCCGGCCCAGTCCCGTCCGATATAGAAAGCCTCGGGCTGCTGGTAGTCGTTGGGACCCAGGACGGATTTGGGAATCAGTGTTGAAGCGGTCTGGGCGTCCTGAACACCGTTGATATAGAGGGTGCACTGGCTGCCGCTGACCGTGACGGCCAGCGCAGTCCAGGTGTGGGTCGGAATTGGGGCAAGAGACGTCAGAACGGCTGTTGCAGAGCCGTTGGAGAGACGAAATTGTGCCTGGCCGGAGCCGTTGAGGTCCAGCCGGAGTGACTGGTTTTCGGAGGCTCCCATAAAGAGAAGGGGCCTGTCGATATTATCATACGGATAAATACGGATGGAGAAAGTACCCTGTATGACATCGCAGAGGCTTCTGTCGAGTACCAGATACTGGTCGATGCCGTTGAGTCTGAGTACGGCACTGTTGACGGTGCGGTCGTTGAGACGCAGGGGGCGTCCGCGAAGAAGAGCATGCTGGGCGCCGAATTCATCCCAGCAGACCTGGCCGGAGGATTCCTGGACACGATAGGAAGCAATCAGGCCGCGGGGTTTTCGCAGCGTATTCCACCAGAAGGGCGAATACCAGTCGCCCCAGGGGACATGGCTGAAATGGACACCGTCGGACAGGGTACCGCCGGAATAGTCGTAGCTGGCGATTCCGGTGCCGGAGAGAGTCCCGCCCGAGATGGTGCTGCAGCCCTGCACGATGGCCGTGTCGCGGATGGTGGCGGAGCCGGAGACGCTGGCATAGTCTTCGACGAGGGCGGTGTCGCGGACGGTGGAACTCTGCACGATGGCACGGTCCCGGATGCGGGCGTAATCCCGGATGAGGGCACTGCCCATCACGAGGGCATGCCCGGAGACGATGGCGTTATTTTGTACGGTGGCCGAGTCCATCACGACGGCGTAGTCTTCGACGCGGGCGTTGTTATAGATTTTTGCTGTGCCCAGGACGCGGGCGTTGGGACCGACATACGCGGAGGCATTGACGGTGGCGGTATTGGCGACCCAGCCGCCGCCGTTGGAGTGAATACGGCCGCTGGTTGTCGTAAGATTAAGCTGACGCTGGGTCACGGCGGGAACTGCGCCGATCATGGCGACTTCATAGGCGTAACGCAGGCGGTCGGGGTGTTTATCAACGGGGTAGTCGTTGTCGGTGTAGGCCAGGTTCAGGCTGCTGTCAGACGGGGCGGCGGTGACAATTAAAAACAGTTTGGTCTGGCCGGGCTGCATGGTGATTGAGCCGGAGCCTGGAGCAAAGAGGGGGCTGTAGGAGACATTGTCCCAGGTTTCATCCGCTGCGGCCAGTGACCATCGCCAGTCTTCGGTGGTTCCGAACAGGTCAAAGCCCTGCAAGGTCACTGTGATTTCATTGCCAACCGGGACTAATTCATGCATCATATAAGCGAATCGTTCGGGGGCGCGTTCAAAGGGGACGCGATACCAGCCGGGTTTGTCCTGGCAGGGAATCAGATGTGACCCCATTTTGTATTTGAAAAGGGCCTGTTTGGTGGTGCCGCCCCAGAATATGGTCTTGAATGTTGATTTTTCGGCAAAGTCGAGGAATGGCCAGTGCCGCAAACCATTGGCGACGATATCGCCAAGTTGAGTTCCGGCAGGCAGGACGGAGGCGATTTTGGTATAGATGGTCTGTTCTTTGGGCGCTGCAATCCACAGGTCGGCGACGACATCGGGAAGCCCCAGTTCGCCGCCGAAATTCTGGAGGGCGTGATGGATGCGAAAGTCGTTGTAAATCAGGGAGCCGTGGTCCTGTCGGAAGTTGCTGAAATCGAACATGCGGTCGGTCATCATGCCGGATAAATCGCCGAACAGTTCGGCATAATGCAGATTTCGACTGTTCCGCAGGAAATTGGCGTGGGATTCCCAATGACCGCCGGTGAGAAATCCGGGCTGGTGGCCCTGAACATAATGACCAAATTCGTGCGGGGTGGGATTGCCCCAGCCTTCATCGAGCAGGCCGGAACCGTTGATGCCGATATGCATGAAGCCGTTCCATCCGCCGCACCAGAAACCGTCGTACCAGGTAATGTGGTTGATTTTGTAGCGATTACCGTTGCGGCGCCAGGTGTCAAAGCTTTCAAACGGTTCCTGATAATGGAGTTTTTTGCAATAGATCTGATAGCTTTCCTCAATCATGCGCAGGGCGCGTCTGCCCATCACTTCGGGATTGAATCCGCTGTATCGCTGGTAACTCTGGGGCGACCACCAGAAAGCGGCATGCTTGGATTCCATGGAACTGCAATTGGCCAGGGTTTCGCCGCTGTAGATATTCAGGTTGGTATTGAGCAGGAGCACGTCTCCGGGCAGGTCACCGACCTCGAAATAGTCAATCGAAAAGGTCTGGCCGATGCCGGCGCTGCCGAACGGCATGATGCGGATATCCGTCAGGCGATCTCTCCACCGGACGGCCAGGCCCAGGTCAAGGCGATAGCTATGCCATTGGCCGTCCTGCGGGATTTTTTCGGCTGGGATGACCAGATTCATGTTCGAGCCGGGGTCAATGCCGGACTGAGAGGAAGTGCCATAAAAGATAATAATATCATTCTGGACGGATGCGGGTAATTTCATCTGGAATTGGATATAATCGAAGTAGCCGAAATCCAGGTCGGGGCCGTTTTCGATGCCGGTCAATTGAATGAACGGTGCATTTCGGGTGGCGGTCGCTGTCAAATAGTAATCAGCAACGACGATGTCGGTTAATCCGCTGGTGGTCCATCCGTCGAGGCTGCCGGGGGTATTCCATTTGCCGAGGATTTGAGCTGTTTGTCCTTTGGGCGTCGAGGAGTTATCCACCAGGCGAGTCCAGACATCGACCGTCAGGCCCGGCTTTGTCCAGACCGAGGGCTGCCCGGCCGGATCCACAGAGAAAGTTAATACCTGACTTTGGGCCACAGGGGCAGTGGGGGCGGAGGTGTTGTATGCGATAATCTTCCAGTAATAAGTGGTACTGGGTGCGATGGATACATTGACCTGTGATACCGGCTGCTGCGTGACAATGCGGTCATTTTGGGTCCAACTGGCTTCGGACGGCGAGGTGCTCAGATAAACATCGACAATGATGGGGTCATTCACATTGGCTGGGGTGGGATTGGTCCAGGACAGACGCAGCGGGTCACGGGGCGGGACTTTGGCGCCATTGGCCGGGTTGGTGTTAAATGCGTGGGAACTGCGGTATAAGACGGCATCGTCGATATAGAATGTTCCGGTTTCGCCGGGGGAGTTTTGAGCGGCCTGAATGACAACCCGGTTGGTTACCCGGTTGATGTAGTCCGATGTGCCGGGAGTATAGGCGCTCAGGTCGGCGCTTCCGACATACACACTTGCTTCAACATAGGTCCATGCTTTGTTGGTCAGCATTGCGGGGGTGATCGTCGTGCGATGTGATTTGAGATGAATGTTCCAGTTGTTGGTGGCAAGAAATTCAAGACCGAATTTATCCGTTGCCGAATTATTGCCGGATTCAGAGCTGTCGTAGTACACCCAGAAGCCGCAGGTCCACCATGCATTTTCGATGGAGGCCGGGCTTCCGGCGGGCATGTCGGACTGGCGAAAATTGGAGTAAGCGGTGGTATTGGCTCCGATTTTGACGGATTTCGAGCCGGTGCGGGCGAGGGTGTTGACGACAGTAAAGTTGCCGTTCCAGCTTTTCCAGATATCGACATCGGTCCCGTCAGACACGACCCCAAGAGCAAGACTTTCGAAGCTCGGATTGTCAAGTCCTGCTGCACCCTGAACAGTGGAGCAGACTGCAAGCAATAAAAACATCCCCATGGCGAGGCGTGCGCTTCTTTCCATGACCTTACTCCTGTATCCGGTTTCAGAATCCATTTATTTATAAGATAATGAGCAGTGAAGGCAAAAACATGAAATAAAATATCGGAATAAAAGGATAATTATTGAATATTTGAAGTGTAAGTGGGTCTGATATTGCTGGTAAATATAAAAAATACCTGTTCGATGGAAAATAATAAAAATTAATTTCATTTTATCGGCCTGTGTCATCATTATATATACTATGACTCAAGACAAACAGCACAACCCGGCTGGCAGCATACCGCAAGAAGGGATGGCGGAATTTGTTCGGCTTTTAACGGCAAACCAGAGCCAGATTTACGCCTATATTATGAGTCTGGTGGGTAATTGCGCCGATGCCGATGATGTTTTGCAGGAAACGACGGCGATGATGTGGGAAAAATTCAGTGAGTTCAAGCCGGGGACTGATTTTATCTCGTGGGGCGGAGCGATTGCTTATTATAAAGTCCGGGAGTTTCGTCGGAGCCACCGTGAGAAATTCCATTTTGATGACGAGGTTTTTAATATTCTTTCACGTGATGCCAGGCGTGAACTGCGGGATGCCAATACCTATCTGAGCAAGCTGCACGACTGTATGAAGAAGCTCAAGGCCAGTGATTATCAACTGGTCCGGCTGCGATATTTTTCGGGTGTCAGCATCAATGAACTGTCACAACGGTTCAATAAAACGGTGCGGACGGTTTATTATCAGATTGCGAAAATCCACGGTTTGCTGATGCGGTGCATTGAACGGTCGGTTTCGTCGGAGGATCGGGTATGAGGCAGGAGCCGGCCGGAGACAAGCTGTATTTGATGCTGCGTCTTTTTGATGGAACAATTGAGCAGGCGGAGTTCGAGACGCTGAATTGTTCGATCAAGGAAAGCCCGGAGGTTCGGAGCCTGTATTTCCGGTACCTGAAAGTCTATCTGGCGATGAAAAATGCGCGGTATCTGGACAAGTCCGGGCAGTCTGATCTTGATTTGGAAAACTTTCTGTCTGAGCTGGGGCAATATGAATCTCTGGCGCCTGCGGTTCCAGTTGAAGAATCCGAAGCGGAGCCGGTATGTCTGCCGAAACTGACGGTTCACGAAACGCCATACCGATTCAATAAATATTCCTTCTATACCGCACTGACAGGGCTGGCGGCGACGATTCTGTTTATTGCAATCATTTACTTCCTGCCGCCGCGTGTGATTCCCAATCCGGTGGCAAGAGTGCTCGACGCTTCGGGTACCCGATGGCAGCAGGCCAGGACATCCAAAAGCCAGTCGATTCTTTTTGAGGGGACTTTGACCGTCACCGAGGGGACCTTGAAATTTGCCATGTATGATGGAACGGAAGTAAACCTGTCTGCGCCTGCGATGATAGAGCTTGAGCAGGTGGATCGGCTGTTTTTGAAGCAGGGCAGACTGCGTGCGGCGGTGCCGCCGGCGGCGATGGGATTTACGGTACGCACGCCTTCGGGTTCCATTGTGGATTTTGGGACCGATTTTTCGGTTGCTGTTGATACAGCGGGAACAACCGAAGTCGAGGTTTATAAGGGGATTGTAGAATTGCGGGACGGTACCAATCCGCTGATATATAAGACCACCCAGAAGCTGACCATGGGTCAAAAAGGCACCATTGCCCCGGACGGGGTGATATCCTGGAGTGAACCTGCTCAATACCATAATAACGGCGAAATTCGTGTGCAGTGGCTGTGTCCGGAAACCGTGGGATACTGGAAAGACCCTTCGTTCTGGAACAATGGGCTGGTACGCGGTGCGGAGCTGATCTCGGAATTTCGGGCAGCCGATTCGCCCAAAACCGCGGTGGTTGACGCGGGGACTGCGGGGGCCAATAAGATTATGGCCCGTCGCGGGGACGTGGGTCTGCTGAGTAGCTACCCGTTTACGATACAAATGGATGGTGGGCAGGTTCAGCTTGAGCAGCTCTGGGTAGGACGCATGGGACTTAGTGACAGAGCCGAGGGGCGATGGCTGATGTCGGACGGCGAGCTGGTCCTGAAGGGCAGAGACCTGACCATGCTGTTTATCGGTGATAAATGCAAGGGGCTGATGGAGATTAACGGAGGCCGGGTTGAGGTGTTTGGTGCGGTACGGGTGGGATGCAATGAAGGGGCCGGCACCTTTGGTGACAGTCATGGCACGCTGGCCGTCAATGGCGGAGAAATGACGATTTACGGGGTTCTGGAAGTGGCTGCTGCCGAGAGTGTTGGCATCGTCCGGCTGAATGGCGGACTGATGCGGGCGTTCGATATCCGTATTGCTAAAAAGGGAACGCTTGCTATCACCGGTGGGAATCTTGTTTTGGAAGGCAATAAAACGCAGCGTATTCAGGAGATGATTCATTCCGGCCTGATTCACAGCGATGGTCGGGAGATTCTGGTTGACTATACGGCGGAGGATACCCGCGGATTCGGCCGCGATAAAACTATTATTCGTGTCAGGCAATAGGATATGCATGGACTGGCCGGTTCTTCTTGCCGTATAAACGAATCGGCGACGGGAAATGAACGAAAGAGTGTCGCAGGAAAGTGAATGAGCCTGTTTGCATAAAAACCGGAAGTATATTTCGAAAGGAGAGGTGTATGATGGTACTTAGAATGGGAGGTTAGAGGAGAGGTCAAAGACGGCAGTTCAAGGCAAGGCGTGCCCTGTGAGGGCGATGTTCATGTATTAACATTTATTTCAAGGAGTACTGATGATGAAGAAAATAATATCTTTAGCGCTATTGTTTTGTTTCGTTGTCTGTTTAACGGCAATGGCTGATCTGGTTGACCCATTCAATGTCGCCCATGATTACCTGACAAGCGGAGTCGCCGGAACAGGCTGGAGCGGCATAATGAATGTCGGAAATGCGACGATTCTCAATGCGTCGATCACGGCCGCAGGTAAGCTTCGTATGACCGGAGTTGGTGATTGGGGCGGCACAGGTACCGGCGGCCCATTCCTCTATAAAGAGGTGACCGGAGACTTTATCGCTGAAACCAAAGCGGGTGCGGAACACTTTGCCTGTGCCGGGCTTATGGTTCGTCTGGCGGATGTGGCGGCCGGCGGTGCGGGTGAAGACAATATGATCCTTGCTTACTGGCCCGTGGAGTTCTGGAATGTCGGCACTATTTTCTGGCCTACCGATAACGGCGCACGCCCGGAATACGATAATTCCGGCTATAATGCCGGCGTGATTCCGTCGTATCTGAGAGTGGAACGGCGAGGCGCCGATTTTTATTGGTCCCGCAGTTCTGACGGTGTGACCTGGCAGGCGCTGCCGTCTGCCAATCCGCGGGTGCGTCCGGATATGGACGTTGCGGTGCTGCAGGTGGGTCTGATTCAGAACTTTGGAGGCTGGGCGGAGCAGGATGTTGATTATGAGTATTTTACTCTTATTGAACAAGTCACCGCGTTTTCCGGGACCAAAAAAGTCAGTGAAGGAAGTCCTGCAGTAACGATCACCGTCGATTTGCTCGGACCGGCTCCGACGGCACCGGTGGATGTGGTGTTAACGGAGGTTACCACGGGGGACCCGAATGATCTGCTGATGAACGGGTCGCAAAGCCCGGTGACGATTACGTTCCCCGCCGGCATAAAGCAGAAGACGTTTACCCTTCAGGCCATTGATGATGTGCTGCAGGAAGGCCCTGAAAATGTCAAGATCACAGCCCGTGTGTTCAGCACGGATTCTAATTATGCAGGTCATCCGGGAGGCTCGATCGTTGTGAATATCATCGACAACGAAGCGGGGCTGCTGGTGGATGAGGGTGATGGCGTGGCCGTTGACGAAAATGGTACCCTCAGCGACAGCATCAGCATCGTCTTAAGCACAGAACCGACCGCAGATGTTACGGTAGCGATTTCAACAGACGGTCAAACGAATGTGACGTCTCCGCTTGTCTTCACTTTTGCAAACTGGAATACACCACAAACGGCAATTGTTACAGGCGTCGACGATGCCATTCTGGAGACGGACCCGCACACCGGCAAGCTGAGTTTTTCCGCCAGCAGCAGTGACCCGGCCTATCAGGGGGTTACGGCATTTGATGTCATGGTAACAATAAAGGAAAATGATTGCGGGGCCTGGGGGTATTCGCGATACGATGCCAATCAGGATTGCGTGGTCAACCTGAGTGATATGGCGCAGTTGGCCCTGCAATGGATGCAGTGTACGTTCCCGAATGCCGACGGATGCGTTGATATGCGTTAACCGGTCCGGCAGCGTGAATCGATATGCAAGATGAGTGATGAACCTAATTACGGGAGAATGTTATTATGAAAAAGACAGTGATATGGACATATTTGCTGTTGGCGCTGTTTGGGGCCGGTATCGCATCCGGAGCGGTTCTGATTGATTTGAACGCGGCTAACCTGCCGGAAGGACAGCTTGAAAGCTGGACCAATACCGGCACGGCCGGCGGTGTCTTTCTGAGTGCCGACAGAGCCGGTGTAGATGATCCGAATGCGGTTGTGGCCGTTGTGGCCGGCCGCAAGGCCGTAAGCTTTCCCGGCGGTGCGTGGATGCAATCGGATATTGCAGCCCCGGCGGCCCTGAGTGGTGCCAAACCCTGGTCGGTGCTGATCTGGGCGTATGCGCCCTCGGCGACCAGCGAGGATTCCATGTTTCAGTGGGGAGATCGCGGCGGCGGAACGGCGCACTTCAATTTCGGCACCCGCGCCCTGACCTTCTGGAACGATGTGTTTTATGTCAACCCGCCGGCGACGAATCAGTGGGTGCACCTGGCGGCAACCTATGACGGCACCAATGTCAGGCTCTATGTCAATGCCATCGATGATGCCGTGGCGGCTCGGACACTGACGACCAACGCGGGCAATTATATGCGTATCGCCCGCGCCATGCCGGATGTCTATGGGACACACCCCTTTGCCGGTTCGATTGCATCAATTCAGGTGCACGACACGGCACTGACAAAACAGCAAATCCAGGCGATTTCGGGCCTGTTTGAGGCCGGTACTCTCGGGCCGCAGGGATTGTCGGTTCGTGAAGGCGGTGCACCGGTCAATATGACCCTGCAGATGAATGCCAATCCACAGACCAATCAGGGGCCGAAGACGGACCTGGAGGTCACCCTGAGTCTTGTCAGCAGCCGGGTGGATGTCAGGCTGGGCACTTCAGAGATTGGTCAGCCGTATGTGGTGATGGTTCCCGCCGCGTCGTACAATGTTCCCATCAGCATTCCTGTTGAGGCTGAGGACGATACCGTGATCGAAAGCCTCCATACGGTTCGGGTCAAAGCGGTCGTTACCGCCGGAGATGCGGATTATCTCGGCAAGACACTGATTCCCATCAATGGTCTTGGCATCTCCGTGGTGGACAACGACAATGCGACGTGTCCCATGCCCGGACTCAAGGACGGAGCATATCGCGATGAATTTGATTGTGCACGGGATTACCTGGCCACCGGCACAAGCAATTCCCTGTGGAGCGGCCTGCTGGATACCGCAGGCAACACCACCGATGCAACCGCATCGCTGACGACCAACGGGGTACTGCGTCTGGCCTCGGCAAACGGTGCCTGGGATGGCAACAACAACAGCGGGCCATTCCTGTTCGTTAATGTCACCGGCGATTTCGAGGTGGAAACCTATGTATCCGAATATGCCAACAGCATTGCCAATCAGGACGGCGTATTTCATAATGCCGGCGGAATCATGGTCCGGCTGGGCGATGTGGCTGCCGGAGGTGCAGGCGAAGACAATATCCAGGCCTCGTATTTCCCCATCTGGAGTGTCGGAAACATTTTGTGGTATAATAACAATGGAGCACGTACCGAAACCGACAATATGGGATCTGGCTGGGCCGGAGGGCGCTATTTGAAAATGGTGCGCAAGGGCGCCAACTTCTATTGCTATTACAGCATGGACGGCGTGACCTGGCAGGCCTTTCCTTCCGCCAGTCCGGACAATCCGCTGGTTCGTGAAGACATGAATGTGCCGACGCTGCAGGTTGGATTGTATCAGTGTACTTACAGTTCGGATCTTGGTTTTGTCGAATATGAATATTTCTCTCTGAAGAAAGGCAGGGGAAATATCAGCGGCAATCTTTATCTGACGGAAAGTGAGGGTGACAGCGGTACCGTTCAATTCCAGTTCGTCACGCAGGATATTCCTGCTCCGGTGGCAGATATCCAGGTGAGTGTGAATGCGATTCCGGCACCGGGAGCAGACCCGAACTCCGAACCGAATGATGTCCGAATCGACAATTCGCCGGCGGGTGAGCCGTACACTTTTGTGATTCCTGCTGCTCAGTATGCTCAGCCGCAGCCGATTCGGGTTACGGCGGTTGTGGACGCCATTCCTGAATCAGACCAGCACTTGACTTTGGCAGCACAGATTTCCAGTGCGGATCCCAACTGGAATAATCTGTCTATCACTTCGGATGCCCTGATTACGATCTTTGAAACGCCGGGCGTGGTTGTGGATACCCAGGATGGGGTCAGAGTCAAAGAAGGCGGGGCCGCAGATACCTTTACGGCTCGCCTGAAGATCAAACCGCAGGCCGCGGTAACGGTTGCCATTGCAGATCAGTCCAGTCCCGCTCAGGTTGTTGCGGATTCGACATCGCTGGTCTTTGATGAAACCAACTGGAAGACGCCGCAGGTTGTTTCCGTGACAGCAGTGGATGACAGTACCCTCGAAAACGATCCTCATACGACGGTTCTGAATCTCACAGCAACCAACGGCAAGGAGTACGATGCGCTTGCCCCGGTGACCGTAGGTGTTACAATCCTTGAAAATGAGTGCGGTGCCTGGGATTATCTCTGGGCCGACTTTGATCGGGATTGCGATGTGGATATCACGGACTTGAGCCTGATGGCAGCCGACTGGCTTGATTGCTCCAAACCGTACAGTCCGGGCTGTGTCGATTTGAGATAACTTCTTATTTGGATTGATGTTATATAGGCCGGAAGTGTATTCTTCCGGCCTTTTTTGTTGCAGCAAGATGGGTAAAGACCTCTAATTCAAAAAAAACAAGTCAATATGGGTAGTTTGGGGTTTTTTATGTCAACAGGCATCGCATATACAAATTTAAATTTTTTCATTATTTATGTCAGTTTTTTGTTTTATGTCTAATATATAGGTAGACGTATTCTATGGGCAACGCCAGTCTGGATGAACAGGATATAAATGACTGTAATCCAATTAATTACAGAAACGTGAACGGAACTATCAAAATCAGAAGGGTGTGATTTGTGGTTTTGCTCATTGAAAATGGTTTTAAATTTGCCCTGGCTATGATAGAATACAGAGAAATTTCAAAGTCTGACGAGGTGATTTTGAAATGAACCGAAAAGAGCTAAAAAGTGAGCAATTCTTCCGGCTCTATAATGCCGCTCAGAAGCGAATTTACGCATACCTATTGATGTTTGTCCATAATCACAGCGATGCCGATGACCTGCTGCAGGAAACGGCCAGTATTCTCTGGGAGCAATTTGACCAGTTTAACCAGGAGGGCAGTTTTGCTGCCTGGGCGATTGGGATTGCAAGAAATAAAGCTCTGGATTTACTTAAATCCAGGCGTGGTTCCAGGCCTTTGTTTGACGATGAATTTTATAAAGAAATATCAAAATATGCAGAGGCTGAATCCGAGAACGCCGACAAGCGGCTCAAAGCGTTGCGGCATTGCATCCAGAAAATGTCGGAGCAAAACCAGCATTTGATTCATTTACGGTTTGACCAGGGGATTACGGTTAAAAAATTATCTCAAGCATCCAGATATTCCGCGGATGCAATCTACAAAAAGATGTCTCGGATTTACAGCGTGCTTCATGATTGTATCAATCGCACCTTATTTGAGTGGGGGCAAATGTGATGCCGCAGGAACGGATTGATATTAATGAACTGCTGCTGCGATTGCTGGATAATGATATCAGCGATGAGGGATTGTCGTCGTTGAGAGGCTGGGTTAACTCGAGCCCTCGGGCCAAGCAATACTACTGCGAATTTATGGCCGATTACAGTGTCCTTGCACTTGCGGCTGCGCTGCCCGCAGAGCAGCAGGGGGATTCCTGTTTGGACGACCAGGTTTGGAATCTGTTGTCTGAAGAAGAAAAGACCGCCCCGGCGGTAGAAAAGGCGGCGCCTGTAAAAGAAAAATCGGCACCTCTGCTTATGCAGAAAGTGATGCCGACTCGAACCGTTCGAACCATCAATAAGACCGCCATATTGACGGCCCTGATCTCCAGTGCGGCTTTATTCGTAATGATTGTCTGGGTGTATCTGGCTCCCCCCAAACCGTATGCGGTGGCAACGGTCTGGGATTCGATGGATGCCCAATGGTCGTCCGGCCTGCCGGTTCAATCCGGGACTCGAGTCAGTTCCCACTCCGGGCCGATCCGTCTGACCCACGGTCTTGTGAAGCTCATTACCGATGATCAGGTCGAAGTGCTGCTGGAAGCGCCAAGCGAATTCGAGTTTGTCTCCGGTTCGGAGGTGATTCTGAGCTTTGGCAAACTGTTTGCCCGGGTGTCTGAAAGAGGCTATGGTTTCTCGGTTACTACTCGTAATTCAAAAGTCGTGGATTTGGGGACAGAATTCGGTGTTGTCAGTGAGATTGACGGCAACACCCAGGTGCATTTATACAAAGGCATGGCCAATCTGTTCGCCGGAGAAAAACACCAGAACAAGACCTCGCAGCTTATCTCGGAAGGCTCCGCCCGAATTGTAGATTACAGCAATTCAGATGTACATGAAATTCCATTGGAACAACATCTTCTTGTGCGGAATATTGACTCCAGCGCCGGGCTGGTCTGGCGCGGGCAGAATGCGATTCGTCTGGGGGACCTTCTGCTTGGCGGCAATGGCTTTGGAACGGCTGTACAGCGAACCGTTGAATTTGGTCCGGACTCGTGCGATGTGATTGCATGCGGGCCGGGTTTGTATCAGCGCGGGCCCGGAAAGCTGGTCCCAATTCACAATGTCCCCTGTATTGACAGTATTTTTGTTCCCGGCAGCGAATCCGGGCCTGTGGTTGTCAGTTCAGGGGGGCATTGCTTTGCCGAATGTCCGAAAACCAGCGGCTTGTATTATTCCAATATTATCTGTATGAAGGACTGGGCTTTTTTCAGTCCGCTCCAGAAAACCTTTGAGCGGACCCGAAAACACGACGGTGACTCGGAACTGCTGTATCTGCACAGCAATATCGGCCTGACGGTCGATTTAAATGCGGTGCGCAATCTTGTCCCGGGTCTTCGTGTCAATTCATTCACCTCGTTTGCCGGGGTGATTCGTATCGGTGAGAATTCCCCGGAATACTCCGAGCTGGATGTGTGGGTTCTGGTGGATGGCCGGCTGCGGTCTTCTCGAAAGGCGCTTCGGGCCAATCAGGGTTTTGATATCCAGGTTGATATTGCCGAACAGGACCGCTTTCTGACGCTGATGGTGACGGATTCCGGGACTGTGTATGACAAAAACTGGCCGGCCAACCACATGGATACCTGCGGTTTTGCAGAGCCGGTGTTTGGCCTGGCTTGGCCGTAATGAAACGAACCATGAACAACAGGACGCGATACAATACGCCTCGATTCGGATGTCGGGTCGGGTGAATGATATGAACAATTAAAGGATCAGTGACAAAGAACGACACAGAAAGGAGATACCCATGGTATCAAAACGAGGTTTTACATTAATTGAGCTGCTGGTTGTGATTGCAATTATTGCGCTGCTGATGGCGATTATTGTACCGGCCCTGAAAAATGCCAAGGAATTGGCCTCCGGTTCGGTTTGCCTTGGCAATCAGAAAAACCTGGCCCTTGCATGGACGAACTATTCGGGTGATTATGACTCCTATCTTGTCGGGGGGTCCAATTACTATTCGGGAACCCGTGCGACACCGTATCGCTGGGTCGAATATCCGCTTATGAGTGACAAACATAATCCCGAACAGACAGCTCCTGCCACGGAGGCTCAGTATTCACTTGAAACACGAAAGAACGGCATTCGTGCAGGAAGACTGTTTCCTTACACGGAGGACGAAGAATTATATCATTGTCCCGGTGATAAAAATTACACAAAGCCGGAGCCTGCCGCAGTGTACCGCAGTTATGCAATTACCGGACTGATGAATGGCGAGGACTTTATCAGCCGTTCAGGTGGAATTCGCACGCCGATTAACCAATATCGAACGGCTTCCGTTCTTGGGAACAAAACGCTCTATGTTGCCGTCAAAATGTCGGATATTGTATCGCCGGGCAATAAACATGTCTTTATCGAGGAAGATGTTTCCGCCAAGGGACAAAATGTCAATGCCGGCGGATTTGTTCTCCTGAATCCGTGGTGGTGGGACTGGCCGGCTTATTATCATAATGACAGCAGTACCATTGGTTTTGCCGATGGTCATGCCGAACGCCATCGCTGGCAGAATATTAATACCCTGAAGCTGATGCGAGGTGAAATCACCTCCGATCCGGACGCTGCCAATAACCAGGATTTGAAATGGCTGATTTCCGGTTATCTCCCCATGCGATAATAAGCGTGCGTTAAAAAGACCATTCAGAATATGTCTCTGCGTCAACGTCGTTTACAGACAAAGATAAGAATATAAATGGAGGCAATGTGTTATAAATGACCGATTAGAGAAAACGGATCGTCGCGGCCCAATCATACCCGTGGGGTGTATTTGCCGAAATGTTTCCGAAATTCCCGCAGGCTCATGCCCTTTTCTTTGTAAAAATATCGGGCAATGTGCTCGATGCCGGTGAATTCCATATCCATCGTAATCTGCTGGATCGAAAGGTCGGTTTCAGCAAGCAGGGTGCAAATATGTCCAATGCGTACCTTCCGGATTTCTTTGTGCACGGAATGTCCCCGTGCGGCCATGAATTTCGTGTAAAGATTTCGGCTGGATACTGCGACTTCGCTGGACACGTCCTCTACGGAGATGGATTCTTTGAAATGGCTGCGTATAAACACCATCGCCCTGGCCACATCCGGGTCTTCAACGGCCAGGGTATCGGTCGATTGACGTGATACAACATGCGAAGGGGCGTGAGGGATGATTTGCCCCTTCATTTTCTCGCCCTGCATCAGGCGGTCCAGCAACTGGGCTGCCTCGTACCCGGCCTTTTCCGAGTGCAGGGCCACACTGGACAGCGGCGGATCGGTCAATTCGCAGATTAACGGGTCGTCATCCACACCCACCACGGCAATCTGCTCGGGCACCGGAATTTGTGCCGATTTGCAGGCTTCAAGAATCGAACGCCCCATATCATCATTGCAGGCCATAATGCCTGCGGGTTTGGGCAGGGATATCAGCCAGTCGCTTAACCGCTTCCGCTGTTTTTCCGAGGGGCTGCTGATTTGCTTGACGGAACTCAAGAAATGATCTGCCTGAAACCCTGCTTTTTGAATTCGTTCCGTAAAGCTGCTGTGACGGTGGAGCGACCAGGCAAGCATTTCAAAGCCGCAGTAAGCAAAGTGTTTAAATCCGCGTTCCAGCAGATGCTCGGCGGCGAGGACGCCGATTTGATCCGCATTGGTCAGAATCGTCGGGATTTTCGGATGGACCAGAGTCGGGGAGGTAATGATGGGGATTTTCAGGGACAGAAAATCTTCAATCCGCCCCGGTTCCCGCACAATGATGCCGTCGGCGTTGATTTTTCTCAATTCGGATAGGCGTATTTGGGATTGCCCCTGTCTGCCGTAAAAAGGAGCTTCCCGGTAAAAGCTCCAGGGACCGTGATGCCGGGAGTATTGTGCAATGCCTCGGATCAGCCCGCGGCCATAGGCATGGGTTGTTTCAATCAGCAAAATGACTTTGGGTGTTCTCTTCATAAATCCGCCATAATCAGGTTCTTCAGACGGCTGCATTCTAAAACAAGAGCCGCCGGCCGGCAATGAAGATTTCTTAAAATGGTGAAATATTTTCTTAATATGGTTTTTCTATATAAGTCGCCTGTGTTATGCTTTAATCCGTTAAATACAGTATTATCCTGAAATGAAATCCAAAAGGACCGTATTGTGAAATCCAAAGAAAGAGTTCAACTGGCGCTGTCCCGAAAAGGTCTCCCCGACCGCATTCCCATTCAGTTTGATTTATGCAAATCCCTGATTGAGTATTATTCAAAGCAATTTCAGATTAATCGCGGTTACAGTTGGTCCTATTACGAAGATTTATCCTATCGTATATCTGCCAATGCAATTCGAACCCGTCTGGGCAGCGATTGCGTGGTGGTTGGCGGTACGATGGCTGCGGATTTTGTACCTGTCCCCGTGCAGGATGATATCACAATCAACGAGTTCTGCATGAAAATGAAGCCGACACAGCTCTATGTCGAAGTGGTGGAGCCTCCATTAAAAACAGCAGCCTCGATTCGGGACATCGAAACCTATCGATTTCCGGACCCCAATGCTCCGGGCCGGTTTGACAAAGCGATTCAGGACATTCAGCGATATGGTAATGATTATTTTGTGATCGGCGACTGTGAGCTGAGTCTGTTTGAGCTGGCCTGGCAGTTGACCGGCCTGGAAACGCATCTGATGGCCATGGCGATGCAGGAAGATTGGCTGACGGCCCTGTATGATAAAGTCGAGTATTGGACTACGCAGATTGCTTTGAATCTGACTCGGTTGGGGGTGGACGCCCTGTGGTTCGGAGAGGATTTGGGGTCGCAGACCTCCACATTGATTTCCCCTGAGATGTGGCGTAAAACATTTAAACATCGCTATATAAGGATGTTTGAACAGGTTAAAAAAGTCAATCCCAATGTGATTTTTATTATGCATTCAGACGGAGCGGTGGCGCCGCTTCTGGATGATTTTGTCGAAATGGGCATTCAGGTCTATAATCCGGTTCAGCCGAATGTCCCCGGCTCGGATCCAAAAGAATTAAAATCCAGATATGGAGATTCTATTTCCTTTTTCGGCGGGATCGATCAGCAGGGGCTTCTGCCGGCAGGGGATGTTAATGCGATTCGACAGGAGATTCGGTACCGCTGTGAAGTGCTGGGTGCCAATGGAGGATATCTGCTGGCCCCGGCCCATATCCTGCAGGCGGATGTCACGCCGGAAACGATTCAAGTGATGATTGATGCCGCTCGTGAATTTGGGCAATATTAACAATACGACAAAACGACAGACTATCGTGTACTTTTTTAGTGAGGCAAACAATGAAAAAAGAGACTGTGGATAAAGATTCAAAGCATGGGGGAAATCAGGAGAACCTGCTGTGCCGCAATGCGTTTAAAATGAAGCTCAAACCCGGTTTTGCGGCCGAGTACAAACGCCGGCACGATGCAATCTGGCCGGAGCTGAGCCAGGTGTTGAAAAAGGCTGGCGTCTCGGATTACAGCATTTATCTGGATGAAGAGACGAACACCCTGTTTGCTTTTCAGAAACTGGCCCCCGGCCATACGGCCCATGATTTGCCCAAAGACCCGGTTGTCCGGAAATGGTGGGATTATATGTCCGATATTATGGAATACAACCCGGACCATACGCCGGTGGCGATTTCTCTGCATGAAATGTTTCACATGGATTAGACAGAATCTGACGAAAACAAAGATTAAGGTATAAAACGATGAAGCGAATGATAATGTCTGGTTGGTTAGCGGGTCTGCTTTTATCAGCCTCTTTACCTGCGGCGGAAACGAATCCCGCCGGGAATCCTCCCAACTGGGGACAGCGTAAATCGGTCTCGTGGGAGGTTTTGACGCAGGATTTCAAGAATCCTGATATGATTTATGCGCCGTTTATCTTCTGGTTCTGGGATGAACCGCTCAATGCCGACAAAATGGCCGAGATGTCGCGGGTCATGTGTTCCGAGGGATTCAGTCCCGGCTATGCCCATGCCCGCAATTCGATGGTCGGGACACCCGATCTGCCGGATGAAGAATGGCTGGGCAATAAATGGTTTGATGCCTTTGGCAGTGCACTGAAAGAGGCGGAAAAACATAATAACTATTTGGGTTATTGTGATGAATACTGGTGGCCCAGCTTTCAGGCCCATGGGCGCGTGCTCAAACAGTATCCGGAACTGAAAGCCGAATCCCTGAACTGGCAGATTATCAAGGCCGCAGGGGGGGCGGAAGTCCAGGTGCCGGCCTCATTCTTTGCCGTTGCCGCACAGGTGGACAGCCCCGATGGAAAAAAGCTGCCGCGCGAGCCGCTGTATGGTACCTGGATTTGGCATCCGGATGCCCAGCCCGATGCGCATACCTGCTGGTTCCGCAGGGTGTTTGACATACCCCAGGGCAAGACGGTTACTGCCGCAAAAATGATCATGACCGCTGATAACGCTTTTATCCTGTATGTCAATGGGCAGCGAATTGGCGAAAGCACTGTCTGGATGAACGCCTCATCCTTTGATCTGAGCAGGGTGCTCACGGCAGGCAAAAATGTCCTCGCTGTCGAGGCTAAAAATGTTGATGGGCCGTTTGGACTGATTGCGGGGATGGCTGCGGAATTGGACGACGGAACGGCTCTGGAGATTCGTTCCGACAAGACCTGGCTTGCTTCGCTTTCCCCATCTGAGGGTTTTGAGCGTCCCGGGTATGATGCATCCGCATGGGCATCTGTCAAAGAGATTGCCGCTGCCGGTGCCGGCCCGTGGAATTCCATCGGCAACTTTGAGCAGCCCGCGACGATTCTGAGTAAGACCGTCCAGATTATTGGTTCGGGGCAGGCTTTTACATGGAAGGCACCTCGGGATGGGACGTGGCAAATCTATGTCTTCAACACATATCACGCCCCCGGCATGGATGGCGGGGCTGTCAATACGATTGATGACCGCCTTGGCAATGCCTTTATCGAGATTGCCCTGGAACCCTATGCCCGGCGTTTGGGCGACAAACTCGGCAAATCCATCCCCGGCGACTTTATCGACAATGAAGGCGATTACGGCAGGGGGCTGGCCTGGTCCGATGCACTGGACAGGCAATTCAGGCAGCGGTACGGACAAGACATCCGTCTGGCCATGCCGCTGATGGTGAATCAGGACGCCGAAGGGCTTTACGCACGGGTGCGCTGGCAATGGTTTGATCTTGTGTCGGACCTGTATGCCGACAATTTCCGTGCCATCACGGATTGGCACGAAAAGCGCGGCATGTACACCACGGCCCACGTCTGGGAAGAAGGCCTGCCTCCGCAAATCAACGCCGTCGGCGACCACATGAAAATCCTGCGGGCCTTGACCATGCCAGGCCAGGACTGTCTGGGAAGAAAACCGCTTCGCGTGCATGATTTCAAGGAAATCGAGTCGGTCGCGGAATTCGGCAATGTGCGTGCGGCTACCGAACTGATGGGTGCCGGTGCCTTCGAGGGCAAACCCTGGGGAACGTTTAATCCGGTTTTCCTGAAGCAGGCGGTCAACTCCATTACCGCCTGGGGTATGAGTCACGTGATCCCTCACGGCGTATTCACAACCCGCAAACTGACCAGCAACCCCTGGCCGCCGGACTGGTATTCGGACAATCCGATGTATCCTTATCTGGACCGCTGGACGGATTTTACCCGGCGCGCCAGCTACATCAACTCCATGGGATGTGCCGTCCCCGATGTACTCCTGTATAATCCCATGGAATCGGCGTGGATTAACGCTGATGCCGCAGTGCTGGATGCAGAAATGTGGTCCATGCCGGAAAATAATCCGGGCGGCAAACGAATCAATGCAATGGATAAGGCCTATTCAGCGGCCATCGATGAACTGACTGAGGCTCGCATCGAATTTCTGATTGGCGACCGGTATTATCTCAATCAGATGGAGGTGAAAAACGGCCTGCTGGTTCGGGGTGAGTTTGCATTCCGGACGCTGGTTCTTCCGCCGCTGGATATCCTGACGCTGGAGGCCGCACGGAAGATGGTTGATTTTGCGAAGGCCGGCGGCCGGGTTTATGCACTGGGTGAACTGCCTGCCGCATCGGCAGAAAACGGCATGAACGATCCGGCTATGAAGCAATTGATGGATACCTTGAAAACACTGCCGGTCTTCTCGACCTGTCCGGATGGCCTGAAGTCCGCAATCACCAAGGAAGCAGCAGGACTGGAAAGTCCGGTCAAATTTACGTCCGGCCGGTTTACGATGCTTCAGCACAGACGGCGCATTAACGGCAGGGACTTTTTCTGGCTGGCCAATAATACCGAACAGCAGCAAAATTGCCAGGTCCTGATTCACGGCGTCAAAGGCGCCGCTTCGATATGGGATTGCGAAAACGGGCAAGTCCGGCCGGTTACTTCAAGAGACGCTGCCGACGGAAGCAGGCTGACACTCCGTTTCAAGCCGCTGGAAGCCTACTGGCTGGTATTGGACCCTGCGCGGCCTGCCAAAGAAGTCCCGGCAGAACCTGACATGAAGCCTGTTTTCACCGTTGCCGGCCCGTGGAAAGTCGTCTTTGATGCCAAAGTCCAGCCGACCATGGAGTTTCCCTCGACACCGCCTGTCGAATTTGTAAAGGGTGTCGAAAAGCCCCTCGAAGACTGGAAAGCCTGGGTCACAGAAAAATTCAGCGGTCTGATGGATTACTCCAAAACCATCCATGTGGATAACGTGGACAAGCCGATGTACCTGGATTTGGGCAAGGTCTGTCACGCAGCCGAAGTCTGGGTCAACGGCAAGCCGGTTGGAATCAGGCTCTGGGGGCCGTATGTCTATGACATTAGCGATACGCTCCGCCCTGGAACCAACGAAATCCGCGTTCGCGTCGCCAACCTCATCAATAACAGTTATGGAGATAGTGAGGAATCAGGATTGTTCGGCCCGGTTGTTGTGAAGACGATTGATTGACAGAAATCATCCAAAGGCCTATTGGCCCGTAAGCAATATGCCCCCAGAAAGGTGTCAGCGCAGGTGCTGACGCCTTTTTTTATTCCGCCTTTGCAACGGCGGGAATCTGACCGCCAAGCTCCTGTTGAAGCTGGGCATAGATCAATTCACACTCACGGGTCAGACGGATGCCGCCGAAGTTGTCCACGATGTCTTTGTACCGGGCCAGTGCCGTCTTGGGATTCGTGCGGCGTATCGCCTGGGCAGCCGTGATTTTTTCTCGCAGCTTCGTGTTGACGCTGGCAAGCACTTTGCAGGCGCACAGCTTTTCAGTGCACCCGCAGTCTTTGGCCTCGTTTTCCAATGCGGTATAGGCTTCGGCGAAATGTTTCCCCCCGCAAAGTTTGATTCGCAAATGAGAAAACCGTCCCAGGTCCACTCCCTCCAGCAGCGGTTTTGGCGCGGCGGCAACCGCCTGTTTTATTACCGCTTCACATTTCGCATCGCGGGGATTGCCGCACCACAGGAATTTGCCTTCATGGCTGATGACAAAAGCCATCGGAATGCTTTGTACTCCCCAACTGTCGCCAATGCCGTTGTCCATCCCGACATGATAATTAATCTCTTTTTTTGCGACAAATTCGCTGATGGTATCAACTGACCGGTCCTTGGAAAGCCCGATAAAAATAACATTGCGATCTTCATACTTTTTGGCCAGCGACTTGAAATGGGATATCTGGGTTCTGCACGGCCAGCACCATGTTGCCCAGAACTCAACCACCTTTACGCATGAATTCAATTCGTCGCTGGCGGGCGGGTTTTGCGTAACCCATTGCACGGCCGACAGATCGACAGTTTTTGGGGAATCTCCGCCGGCAGTCACCATGCCTGATAAACAAAAAATTGCCCCCGCCAGAACAACGTTGCCAAGTTTCATTACAGGAATACTCCGAATTACAGTTTCCGATTAATTTACTATTTTAACAGTCTTGAAGTTGTCATCATACGGTGGTTTGTTGTATATCGGCAGTCCACCCCAGTTGGCATAAATTAAGGGAGGCTGTCATCAATACTTTGCAGCGACGAAAGATTATCTGGTCTGTCAAAATTGAATTATTGGAGGACTACTTAAACTTTGTGCCGCTATAGACTTGTCTTTCAAATTATGGTACATTGTGAAAAACTTTTTTTCACAGGAGCCATACGATGAGACAAGGCAAATGGATTTCAGGAAGGCACGAAAGCGGTATTCATTCGATTTTGATTCTTGTGGTTCTGACCGCGGTATTTTGCGGCCCGGCACTGGCTGCAGACCCCGTCAGTGTGACATCCCTCCGCTGCGAATTCCGCGACACCCCGCTGGGTATTGATAGCCCCCAGCCTCGCCTGAGCTGGAATCTTAAACCTGCCAGTCCGGCTTTTCGCGGCCTGATGCAAACGGCGTTTCAGGTTATGGCGGCTTCCTCTGCGGACGCTCTGGCTAAAGACCAGCCCGACCTCTGGGACAGCGGAAAAGTTGAATCCGACCAGAGCGCCGGTGTCGTCTATGCCGGCAAACCGCTCGCCTCGGGCCAACAGGTCTTCTGGAAAGTCCGTATCTGGGACAACGCCGGCCAGCCTTCCCCCTGGAGCCGGCCCGCAACCTGGACGATGGGACTGCTCAAACCCTCGGATTGGAAGGCCGAATGGATTATGGCCGCCGGTGCCGACAGGCGTACCGCACGCGGCTACCACGCCGCCGAGGCCGACCGGGAAGACGATACCAAATGGGTGCAGGTGGACCTGGGGCAGGCCATGCCGATAGAAACCATCCGCCTGCTGCCGATGCGTCATGCCGATAAAGACGGCTTCGGCTTCCCGATTCGTTTCAAGGTGGAAATTGCAGACGAGCCGAAATTCAACCAGCCGATACTGATTGCCGACCACACCGCCGACGATTTTGTCAATCCCGGCATCAAGCCCGTCGAATTCGACGCTCGTAATACCACTGGCCGCTATATCCGCCTGACCGCGACCAAACTTGGCAAATACACAACCAGATATTGTCTGGCACTCAATCAAATCGAAATCCTGTCCAAAGGCAAAAATGCAGCCGTTGGCGCCGCAGTCGCCGCCAAAGACACCGTCGAGCAATTTGGCTGGGGTAAAGACAGCCTCACCGACGGCAAGGGCCTGCTCGACCTGGAACAAAAATCCGGCAAGGCCTGTGCCGCGACATTGCTCCGCCGTGATTTTACCGTCAAACCCGGCCTGACCCGCGCGGTCGTATTTGTCTGCGGACTGGGCCATTACCAGATGACCTTAAACGGCCGGAAAGTCAGCGACGACCTGCTTTCCCCCGGCTGGTCCAATTACAAAAAGACCTGCCTCTACGACACCTATGACATCACCGGTCTGCTCAAGGAAGGCCCCAATGCCGCAGGCCTTTCGCTTGGCAACGGCATGTATAACGTTCCCGGCGGACGCTATATCAAATTCGACGGCTCTTTCGGCCCTCAAAAAGCAATCGCTCACCTCCGGCTGGACTATGCCGACGGTTCCACCCAGACCCTCGTTACCGATGGCACCTGGCGCACCCATCCCGGCCCCGTCACTTTCACCTGTGTCTATGGCGGTGAAGATTACGACGCCCGCCTCGAACAGCCCGGCTGGGATGTTCCTGGTTTCGATGCTTCCAGTTGGGATGCTGCAAAAATCACCAACGGCCCCGGCGGTCAGCTCAAAGGGCTTTCCTGTGCCGCACCGCCGATTCGTGCCTTTGATATTCTCAAGCCGGTCCATGTCACAGACCTCAGTCCCGGCATAAAGGTCTACGACCTCGGGCAGAATGCCTCGATGATACCTCGTTTGACAGTGACCGGCCCGGCGGGGGCCACCGTCAAGGTTATTCCATCTGAATTGGTACGTCCCAACGGCGATATTGAAGACGTAGCCTGCGGCGGCAATTCCTATCTGACTTACACCCACGACGGCGGCCCGGCCCGAACCTGGCAGCCGACATTTTATTATCGCGGCGCCCGCTACCTGCGGGTCGAATGTTCCAAAGATGCCCAGCTTGAGTCCATCGAAGGTGTGGTCGTCCATTCTTCGTCCACCCCCGTCGGTGAATTTGCCTGTTCCAACGATTTATTCAATCGTATTCACACGCTTGTCCGCTGGGCCCAGCGCAGTAATCTGGTCAGCGTGATTACCGATTGCCCCCATCGCGAAAAGCTCGGCTGGCTGGAGCAGTATCACCTCAACGGCCCCTCCCTCCGCTATGAATTCGATCTGGCGGCCCTGTTTACCAAAGGCACCAATGACATGGCCAACTCCCAGCTCGAAAACGGCCTGATGCCCAACATCGCCCCCGAATATGTCATCTTCCCACAGGGCGGAGAGACCCAATTCCGCGAATCGGTCGAATGGGGGGCGGCCCTCATCGAGGTCCCCTGGCAGCAGTATCTCTGGTCGGGCGATATCGAACTGATGCGCCGCTTTTACGGCCCGATGAAACGCTATTTTGACTATCTGGGCACCTTTGCCCCCGATGGTATTCTTTCCATTCGCGGGAGCCTGGGCGACTGGTATGACATCGGCCCCGCCGGCCCGGGCAAATCACAGCTTACGCCGGTGGATTTGACGGCCACCGCCATTTATTATGAATGTGCCGGTATCCTGTCCCGCGAGGCTAAGCTGCTGGGCTATCATGACGATGCCGCCGCCTTCACCCGCCGTGCCGAAGTCATCAGAACAGCGTATAATAAAAAATACTTCAATTCCCAGACTGGTCAGTACGCCACAGGTTCCCAGACTGCCAACGCCATGTCGCTGGTCACCGGGCTTGTCGAGGAAGCCAACCGTCAGTCCGTCCTCAACGCCATTGTCAGCGATGTGCAAACCCGCGGCCTGACGGCCGGCGATGTCGGCTACCGCTACCTGCTGCGTGCCCTGGCCGACGGCGGCCGGTCGGATGTGATTTATCAGATGAATAACCAGTCCGAAAAGCCCGGCTACGGCTATCAGTTGAAAATGGGGGCGACCAGCCTGACTGAGGCCTGGGATGCCGGCCGCGCCTCCTCCCAGAATCACTTCATGCTCGGCCAGATTATGGAATGGTTCTATCACGACCTTGCCGGCATCCAGCCGGACCCCGCCGTCCCCGGCTTTAAAAACATCATCATCAGGCCCGCTATCCTCAAAGACCTCCAGTGGGTCAAAGCCGTCTATGATTCGGTATATGGCCGTATCGAAAGCCACTGGACCTGCAAGGACGATACCCTCACTTTAAACGTCACCATCCCGGCCAATACCACCGCTCTGGTCTATGTCCCGGCCCGGGATGCCGCCGCCGTCAACGAAGCAGGACAGTCCGCAGCACAATCGTCCGGCGCCATCTTTGTCCGCACCGAAGGCCATTGCCTGATTTATAAAATCCAATCGGGCAGCTATTCCTTCACCGCCTCGCTGCCGAAATAATCTTTACGGTTTTGTAAGAAAATACGACTGAGGATTTCGTCCACAGCAGGGTGGACCCTGCCCACGCGGTATTTATACTGATCCTGCTTGAAATTTCCCGTTTCGTCGCGGCTAAGTACAGTAGCTTCAACCACGTGCTTCTTTTGCTCGCGGAATAATCATACCCGTTGGGTATAATTTCCAAATGGAAAATCGAAAATGGAAAATTGCAAATTTCCATTTCCAGTCCCGCAGGGGTTGAATCTTACCCGACCGCGATATCAACTACAGTGTCACTTACGCCTGTAAATTCTTTGCCGCAAAGTCCCAATTCAGCAATTTGGCAATCACCGCCGCGACATGATCGGCCCGCCGATTCTGATAATCCAGATAATACGCGTGTTCCCATACATCAATCGTCAGCAGGGGCTTGGCACCCTGTGTCAGCGGTGTTTCGGCATTGGACGTCTTGACGATCTTCAGCCGTCCGTTTTCAGCGACCAGCCACGCCCATCCGCTGGCAAACTGTGTCACCGCGGCCTCTGCGAGAGCCTTGGTGCACGCTTCAACGCTGCCGAAGTCGGCCTCAATTTTGGACCGCAGCTCGGCCGGAACCTCGCATCCGCCGGGCTTGAGACTCTTCCAATAGAAGGTATGATTCCATGTCTGTGCAGCATTGTTGAAAAGTCCCGTCGCTTCGGCTTTGCCCGCTGTTTCACGCACGATCTGTTCCAGTGGCATCTTCGCATACGGCGTATTTTCGATCAGTCGATTCAAATTATTCAAGTACCCCCGGTGGTGCTTATCATAATGAAAACTCAGTGTGCGGGCCGAAATTACAGGCTCCAGGGCATTCTCGGCAAACGGCAAGGATTCCAGCACAAACGGCACTGCCGCTGCTTCGCCTCCAGCCGCGGCCCCTACGCCCATAGCCATCGCAGCACCGGCGGTGACGGACGCGGCAATAAATTCACGACGATTCAGTTCCGATTTGGATTGTTTTTCATTCCTGTCCATGGTTTTCTCCTGATAACCGAGGCTCACTGTTTAGGTGCCCTGATTATACGCACTTTATCCGTCCGATGCAAGCTATGTCTTTGGAACAGACTGTTCCAGGCTGTTCATAAGATTTATTGGGGCTGGGCCTGACCGGCAGCCTCGATGAAAAACTGTCGAATATCGGGGTCGGATTTGCCTATTGCCTCAACGTGTTCAAGCGTCATTTGATCCGATGTAAGTTTTCCGTCCGGTATGAGGTTGAGTTTGCTCAGGGCAAGCTGCTTAATCCGAGGATTGTGGTCCTGAGTCGAGACCAGAAACAGGGGGCCATCGCCAAGATCGTATGATGTATCGCCGATTTTAACCTTGCCGGTCTTGCCGTCTGTGGTGACGCATTCCACGATATGGTTGCCGACCTTGCCCTGGTAGCGGGCGCTGCCTTTCGGGTCGCCGGGCTGTCGGGGCAGGGTCCCATGGCTGCCGCCAGCCCCATCGCTCCAGACCACAAACGCGGCACCCTCATTCCATACATAGATATGGACGTCCGCGCTGTCGATTCCCGGCACAGCCGGATGATCCAGTCCGGAATGGGACCAGGACAAATTTTTCGCCCCGCGTGTCGGGGATTGGCGAAATTCGCATCCCATAAAAAAGAAAGATATAACCAGCAGCATGGCAAAAAGCACGGGCACACAGTTCATTCGTCGCGTCGATTTCATAACATCTCCTGTCAGTAATTTAATTGAAACTGTCCATTGAAACACTTAGTTACCACGTTCAACTTGGTATGCGGTTCAACTTAAAATATTTTTTCGGGAGTACCATAGGGAAAATACCTATAATTATGATGGGATTTCCTTGCATCGCCGCGTCTCGAGTAAACAATTGTATTCAGGATCAGTCAGATATCGGTGCCATGTTTTTCGTTTACGGCGTGCGGGAATGCGGATATGATGAAAGAGCGAAAACAGTTTTTCAAATACTCATCTGAAAGCAGAGAACGGCGATGCGAGTTTTTGATTCGACACAATTAGAGCAGATACGGCGGGGGGGGGCAGTCAGTATCGGCAACTTTGACGGCCTGCACCTGGGGCATCAGGACATTTTGCGGGCGTGCCGGGAGATATGTCCGGCCGGGCCGGTGACGGCAATGACCTTCGAACCGCACCCTGCGGCGATATTGCATCCTGAAAAAGCCCCCGGCGTGCTGAGTCCCTTACCGATGAAAATCAAGCTGCTCGAACAGGCCGGCGTGGACCAACTTGTCGTGATTACCGACAGCCTGCGTCTTCTGAATCTGTCGCCAAAAGATTTTGTCGATGAATTCCTGATGAAAACCGTAGGCCCCAAAGCCGTAGTCGAAGGTCCGAATTTCAATTTCGGTTACGGTCGCAGCGGCAACGTGCAGGTATTGCGTCAACTTGGGCAAGATTGGGGATTTGAGGTAGTCGAGGTGTCCTATCGGGAAATCCATCTCGATTCGGACCGGCGGTCGGTAGTCTGTTCAAGCTCCCTGATTCGCCGTCTGCTGGAAAAAGGCGAGGTTCAGGAAGCGGCAAGCATTCTGGGCAGACGATATCGACTAATCGGCAAAACCATTCCGGGACGCGGGGTGGGCCGGGAGCTGGGATTCCCGACGGCCAACATTTACCCCGAAAAGCAGATTATCCCGGACGAAGGGGTCTATGCGGGATTTGTGGTTGTGGGAGAGTCGCTGGAAGAGGTCTGCGTGGGCGGACATCGTCGCCCCAGTGCGTTCAGTCTGGGCCGGGCAAAGACATTCCTGAGCGATTATCCGCTGCTCATCGAAGCCCATATTCTCGAGCCGAAAGTCGAAAATCTCTACGGCAAGTACCTCGCGATGGAGTTTGTAGAGCGGGTACGCGGCCAGCAGCGATTTGAGAGCAAAGAGGCTTTAATCGACCAAATTCGTCTCGATTGCAAAAAATGTATGGAAATTCTGGAAAAAAGGGCTACTGTTTAAGTCTATAGAATAGCACGATGTTGCTATATCACTGTTTTAATTGGAGGTATTGCCGTGGATTGGAATGAGTTTCTCAAGGCGGAATATATCTGGGCGATTATCGGCGTGTTTCTGCTGATTATGGAGCTGTTTATTCCAGGGCTGTTCGTGTTTTTCTTCGGCGTCGGAGCGCTGGCCGTAGGCATTCTCTGCGTGTTTGTGAACATTGGTGTTAATGCCCAGTTGATGCTGTTCATTGCGACCTCCGTCGTACTGATGCTGGTGCTGCGAAACTGGCTCAAGGGGGTATTTCTCGGATTCACCCGCGGCCGGCAGGATTCATCACAGAACCTGACTGATTTTGTCGGCGAAAAGGTCTCTGTGACCGCGGCAATTAATCCCCTGGTTCCGGGTGTTGTCGAACTGCACGGAACAGCGTGGAAGGCCCGGGCGGATCGCGCCATTGCCGTTGGAACCGTGGTGGAAATTATCGGAAATGACAACTTAACGTTAATTGTCAAACCTGCGATGACGCAGGAAGGAGAGAAAAAATGAATGAGATGCTGATTTTGGCGGCTCGCGGGCCGATTGATCCATTGACTGTGATTATTATCGCAATTCTGGTATTCGTCCTGATTGCCTTTGTCAAGACGATTCGCATCGTTCCCCAGCGCGAGGCATACATCGTGGAACGCCTGGGAAAATATTCGGCCACACTGGAAGCGGGTTTTCATATCCTGATTCCATTTATTGACCGGGTTTCGTATAAGCACACGCTCAAGGAACAGGCCCTCGATGTCAAGCCGCAGGTGTGTATCACCAAGGATAATATTGCCGTGGAAGTCGATGGCATCCTGTACCTGCAGGTCGTGGACCCCAAGAAAGCATCCTACGGCATTGACAACTATATGTTTGCCTCGATTCAGATCGCCCAGACAACCATGCGTTCGGTGATGGGTAAGCTCGAACTCGATAAGACATTCGAAGAACGCGATGTCATCAACAGCGCCATTGTAGCCGCTGTCGATAAGGCGTCCGACCCCTGGGGTGTGAAGATAACCCGGTACGAAGTCAAGAATATCTATCCGCCCCAGAGCATCAAGGACGCGATGGAAAAGCAGATGCGTGCCGAACGCGAAAAGCGTGCCGTGATTGCCCAGTCCGAGGGTGAACGGCAGGCCAAGATCAACCGGGCCGACGGCGACAAGCAGGAAATGATCTTCCAGTCTGAAGGTGAAAAGCAGAAACGCATCAACGAAGCCGATGGCCGGGCGGCCGAAATCGAGAAAATCGCCACCGCCACCGCCACAGGTATTCGCCAAATCGCCAAGGCCATCAACGAGCAGGGCGGAGCCGATGCAGTCAAGCTGCGTGTGGCCGAGCAATACCTCAATGAATTCGGCAAGCTGGCCCAGACGAATAATACCATGATTATCCCCACCAACTTATCAGATATTGCTGGGATGATTAAAACCGCCACCGCGGTATTTTCACAGAATAAGCCCTCGGCATAGAGTGTCATCGGCTATTAAGTCGTAGCTGCCGATAAGCCATTACCCGCAGAGTAGGCAGGGACCGAAAGGCCCCCGCCTGCTTTGTTGATGTTCCAGTGATCCAGCCGCATCTCAAATGGGCAAAAAAGCGATTTTCAAGCCCTCAAAAACCCGCAAAAATAAACGTCCGGAAAACTACGGATTGCAAATTAGTGGGATATTCGTATGAGCCTCATAACCTCTTGCAGAATAAGTTGTTATGGTGAATATTTCCGTCATTTCTTTTGAAAAACAGGCAAACAGAAGCGTATTCAAAATATTTATTGGACTTTGTCTTTAGCCGACAGGTAAAATGCCAGTATGAACTCTTGTAGAAAGGGTTAAAGCGTAGTTTGGAAGGGAGAAAACATGAAGCTGAGAAAATGGTTTATTATGGTGGCGATGGCAGCGCTGGCTGGCCTTGCGGGTGCGGCATATACAGGTTCATTATCAACGGCTGATGGCGGATTGACTGGTAATCCCGGAAGCGATTGGGCATCGGGTGTGACCTTGAGCTGGAAAGTTGAGCAGATTGGATCGCTGTGGTCATATGAGTATACCATGACTGTAGCAAAAAAGGACATTAGTCATCTAATCATCGAAGTATCGGATAAAGATGTTCTGATCAATGATGATGATGTGATAATCAAGCCTGCTCTGTATTCTTCTTCTGATGGGAAAAGTAACCCCGGTATGCCAGGAGAAATGTGGGGTGTAAAATACGATGTTGTTGGCGATACGACGAATTATACGATTTCGTTCACCTCCAACCGAATACCTGTCTGGGGTGATTTTTATGCTAAAGATGGCAATGACGAACCGAAGTCATATGTGTATAACACTGGATTTTTAGCTGCTGATCCGACAGCCCCGGCCTCGAATGGTTCTATTAATAATCACATTCTTCGGCCCGATAGCGTCATTATCGTGCCCGCCCCCGGAGCAATTCTGTTGGCGGCGATGGGAACAGGGCTGGTGGGTTATCTGAGGCGTCGGACGGTGATTTAAATCCAATTATCGAGTCTCTTTGAAAAGCCGCGGGACGGAGTGAGCCTGCGGCTTTTTTTTATGCGCACAACGCACCCGTGCGGGAGTATTTGTTTGCATCGCATTAATTTTCGCAGAACAGTCAACGGCAGCCCTGCAATCGCAAATTTGCAGTAGTCGCTGTAATAAACAGGTTTTGTTTAGGAATTGTTAAGAGTTGTTAATTTACAGAAAATAGCAATTTCTATCAGAACTTTCCAAACACCTCAAATGTAGTTGAGTTTATGTAAATTAAAACGGACATCAATCAGATTCAGAAATTTTCTGAATAACTGTTGACAATATAGGACCTATAAGGTAGAAAAGTACAACTTTACGGATGAACACGGAGAAAACTTGTTTAGGAGAAACAACGATGAGTACGAAGCAATTGACAACGATAGTGGCATTAACAATTATGGCCGGTGTGGTTTATGCGGCCCCAACAACAGTCAAAGCCATCGCCGACGGCGCTCCCTTAAGCCCGGCGTATGAATTTAAAGTCACCAGCGGTTCGCTTGGCATTTACACCGTCGGCCAGAATTTCAGAACATTCTGCTTGGAAGCCGGCGAAACGTTTGCCAATGGTGTGACCTACTATGCGGTCATCAATACCGCAGCGGTCAAAGGCGGTACGGGTACTTCCGACCCGCTGGATCCGCGTACGGCTTATCTGTATACCAACTATATGGCCGGAGCGTATGGCTACGATTTTAATACAGAAAACGCCCTGCAGGAAGTCATTCATTACATCGAAGGCGAACGGGCGTCGCTGTCGGTGGGTAATCCCTGGTCGGGGCAGGCTGCGACCCTGTATGCAGCGGCCAATGCAAGCGGCTGGACGACCATCGGCAATGTGCGCGTGGTGAATCTGTGGACCAGCTATGATCCGCAGACGAAAACCTACAGCGGCTATGCCCAGGATCAACTGGTTCTGGTTCCCGCACCGGGAGCCTTACTGCTGGCCTCCATCGGAATGGCTGTGGTTGGCGGTCTCAGACGCCGTCAATCGGTGTAGTTCAGAGTATCGTTTAAACAAGGCCGAGAACGTGATCCGTTCCCGGCCTTTTTTATTGGCTTTGCAATTTAGCCTATACAAACGCTACAGGTAGTACATCTTTCCTGTTTTTCCTGGATTGTGGGTAAATAACTGAGTTCCGGACCTTGCACCGAAACTCGTTTTTTTTTATAGTAAGCTCACTGAATTAGATGCGGCCCGAGAGAAGATTTGCCGCCGTATCCGAGCCATTCGACCTGGGGGGTTGAATTCGACTCAATCGTTTTTTGGATTTGAAGGATAATGCCGGATAGTGTTATCTGTCTGAACTCTAAACATTTTTGGGGGATTTACTATGAACAAGAGTGTAATTGCATGTTTGCTGCTGGCGGCTATGGTGTCTGTCCCGTGTCTGGCTGCCGAGACATTAACCATCTCCGGCGTCAATTACGCCGATTATTCGAAAATTATCGGCATCAAAAGTGACCTTTATACCGGGCAGGCCTATGTCGGCGCCTTGAAGCTGACCACTGAACAGGGCAACCTGTTCGGTTTCTGCATCGATTTGTACGACCATTCCAATCCGGGCGTGTTTGAGGTCTCCACCCTCGAAAACGCCCCGCGAAGCACCAATAACCCGAACGGCCCGATGACCGCGGCCAAGGCCGATAATATCCGCCGCCTGTTTGATGTGGCGTATTACGACTATGTGCTGCCGGAACTGGAAAAGACGCCGTCGGCCGCCAATAAAGATATTACCGCCGCATTTCAATTGTCGGTATGGAATCTCATTTTCGATAACGACCTTTCCATCAGCAATGGAGCCGGAAGTTTTTACACGACCTCCAGCGGTGCGTTTATCACCTATGCCAATACCTGGATGGGGCAGTTGGCCCATGCCGAACCGGCCTCGGTGGGGGCTCTGCTCAATGACCGCTATCAGGATTATGCCATCGCCGTCCCGGTACCGGCCCCGGGAGCACTGCTGCTTTCCTCGATGGGCATGGTGCTGGTCGGATATCTCCGGCGCGGACGGACAATGTAAATCAAAACCTGCTTCAGCAAAAACCGCAGTGAATTGCTGCGGTTTTTTTTGTATGCAGAGAAATGTCCTGTACAGGCGATACAATCGATACGGATGGGGTTGTTTTAACTAAATTATCAGACAGAAACGAGATGTTGACCTTGCTTTTAAAATCATTATTTTGTAGCATGATACTGATGTATGAAGTCATTTTGTGAGTCACCCAGGATGGGGGTTTCAGTTTTTCTGGATAACACAAAAATGCTTTTTTGCAGGGTCAGATGATAGTGTCATCTGGCATCGCGAATCATGGAGTTGGATTAGATTTGCAATTTGCCCGTATGGGCAGGGATCAATGAATGTTTTGAATCCGAGAGGATTAACTATGAAAACAATATATGCGATTTTAGTTTTAGCTGCTTTGCAGGCCGTGGTGTTAGCCGGGCCGACGGTGGATTTGTCCACAGCCGGCGCTTCGGGGACCATTAATGGTGCCATTTTTCAGCAAATCAATGCGCCGTCCATGGGGACTGGCGTCATCGACGCTTTCCTGCGCATTCAAAAGAAAGGCTTCGAAGAAGGTTATAATACCGACTATCGTCCCACGTCCTATGACGAAAATGCATCGATTCAGTTCACGCGCTCGCTGCTGCTGACATCGATTCCGATCGTAAATCTCAATGGAACGCTGTACCGGGAATTCCTGCTGGATATCAATGAAGCCAACACCACCACCAAGAGCACCCTGTCTCTGGACGCGATTCAGATTTTCCAGGCGAATGCCGGGAATCTCCATGGGACGCTTGCACAACTCCAGACAAGCTGGACCCCAATTTATGATCTGGATGCAGGCGGTGACAACTGGATCAAGCTGGATTCCAGCCTCAACCCCGGCAGCGGTCGTGGTGATATGCTCGCCTATATTCCGGATGCGCTGTTCAAGGCCGAATATGGGCCGTATGTATATCTGTATTCGCTGTTCGGAAAAAATATTGCTGCGGATTCGGGTTTTGAGGAATGGTCGGTTCGCGTCGTAAAAAATGATACGATCGTGACCCCGCCGCCGGCCGTCCCGGCCCCGGGTGCGATGATTCTGGCAGTGATGGGTATGACGCTGGTTGGCTATCTCCGGCGCGGACGGACGCTGTAACTCGCCGTACAGGCTGTACAGTCGCTACAAAAGGCTCTTTTTAAATTGAGAAAACAGGAATTCCTGATGCAGCCGACTTGATTTTTGGCCTGCTTTTTTCGTACAATAAGACATACATAATGAAGTTCAGCTTTGTGACTCACCCAGGATGGGGGTTGCGGTTTTCAGGACAGCACAAACACTTTTTATGACAAGACCAGATGAGTGTTTCATCTGTTATGGAATGATCCGGCGGTCGGATTGTTGTTTTGAAATTTACCCTGGTGAGGGTAATCGAATACTATTTTAATTGAGGGGAATGAAGATGAAAACAAAATTGATGATGGTGGCGGCTCTTTTGTCATTGACGGCTCTGCCGGCAATGGCGGCGGTGAATCTGAAAATGCTTAATGACAGCACACCGGCGTACACGATGCAGGTTCTGACTCAGATCGGCGATGTCAAGCCGGGTGTCTATGCCTCGATTTGCATCGAAAAGGATGAGACGTTTACTCCCGGTGCGTCGTACTATGGGGTGATGAACGAGATGTACGAGGCCACACTGGGCGGCAATGTCTGGTCTGGCGGCGTTGGCACCAGTGCCGTGGTTGCTTCAAATGGAACGGATCAGTTGGATTACAGCTCCGCCTGGCTGTTCACCCAGTTCGTCACGAAAAATGCAAACTATCAGAATCAGGCTGCCCTTCAGAACGCGATTCATTATATCGAAGCTGAAAATACAGCCCTGACGAGCATTCTCATCGGTTCTGCAAAATGGGATCCGTCGAAAAATCTGTGGCAGAAATATGTTGAAGATGCCCTGGCTTCAGGCGCCAACAGCTACGGCGGAGTTCGCGTTCTGAATCTGTGGGCTGATGCGGCTCATACCAAGTTTGCCCAGGACCAGATCGTGTATGTCCCGGCCCCGGGAGCGATCGTTCTGGCCTCGATGGGTATGGCTTTTGTTGGCTACCTGAGACGTCGCCAATCGATCTAAGACATCCAAAAAATCGTAAAATCGGTTTATCGCAAGCCGCGGAATCCAAAATTCCGCGGCTTTTTTGTTAATTTTTGTATAAAATTTACCAATTCCGAAATCATAAGTCGTTGTATGAAAAAGACATATGTTTTTACCGTCCAATAATAAGTACTTCTACGGATTGCAATTCCGGCTGGAATCTCCATAATGGATTATATGGGTCGTAACGTGTGTAGCGATATAGACTCTTGTGAGGGGAGAAATCCTGCCTGAGTAGGAGGGTTTCTCCAAATTAGAAAATACTATTTTGTGAAGGGAGATTCAAAATGGAGAAAAAACTATTTATTGTATTAGGCCTCGTGGCCATCCTCGCCTGCCCAGTTATGGCAGCGGTAACACAGATTTATGTTGTACCAGGTTACGGAATTTATCAGACAGGACAAGGGGGTGAATTTACTTTTAAGCCAATTAATTGGAATCCTCTGCCCTATTATGCTGGTGTGGCAAAAGACCAAGGAGTTGCAGGTACGTTCCAGACTTTCTGTGTTGAACGAGGTGAGAACATATACGCTAATACAACTTATGACGTAGTGATCAGCGATGCAGCAGTGTATGGGGGAACCAACACCTCAGATCCGCTTTCTAAAGGGGCAGCATTTCTGTATCATGAATTTCAAAAAGGCACGCTATCAGGGTACAACTACAATGGTACAGAGGCTCAACGCGAGGCCTCTGCTCTTGATTTGCAGAACGCGATCTGGGCACTCGAAGGCGAAGGTGGTTACATAAGCGCTGCTTATGTGGCATTACTCAAAGGCGAATTTGGTGTAACTACTACTATAAATGATTGGGACGATGATAATAATGGTGCGTATGCGGTTAGAGTCATGAATATATGGGTAGCAGGTCATATTGGAGATCCTCAGTATAAAGTTCAAGACGCGTTAGTTTGTGTTCCCGCTCCCGGAGCGATTTTGCTGGCTTCGATGGGTATGGGGCTGGTGGGCTGGCTGAGACGGCGTCAGGCTCTGTAAGCTGTTAATTTATCAACGTTTAACACGCGTTCAAAGCCGCGGAATGGATGTCCGCGGCTTTTTTATTTATACCCAATGGGTATGATTATTCCGCGAGCAAAATAAGCACGTGGTTGAAGTGGCTGTACTTAGCCGCGACGAACCGGAAAATTTCAAGTAGGGTCAGTATATATGTGCACCGGCATCCCGGTTCAGAAGACGTGGACAGGAATAACCTGCCCGAATTTGCGCCCTTAAAATATTGCCGTAGAGGTCTTTGGTGATAAACCAAATATACGCTGTCCGGATGACAACAATAAAACTCAGACGGACATTCCTTAACCACGCTGCCCTGGAATCAGAGAAAAATCTTTTCTGAAGCTGAACTTACGGGTATAATATCTATAAATATCCTTGCAAGGCTTGCAAGTCATTGTGCCTGACTCAGGACTCTTCAGCACAGAAACGAAGAAAACATGAAGAAAAACGCTTTCACGTTGATCGAACTGCTCGTCGTTATCGCCATTATCGCTCTTCTATTGTCTATTATTGTGCCAAGCCTCAAAAAGGCCAGAGACAAAGCCAAAGACATCATCTGCCGCACCCACGTCAAAGGCACCGGCCTGGCAATTCAGCTCTATTTGAGCGAAAATGATTCCCGGGCGTTTAATAACAGAAACTCCAATGGCCATCTCTGGTACGATAATAATGGTAATTACATCACCCCCGCCTCTGCAAGCTGGTGGGAGGATGCCTATTGGGGACTGGGCTACCGGGCATACACCTCCGATGAGAAGGTGTTCAGTTGCCCTTCGTTTGTCCTCAAGGACATGGCCGACCTGCTGTACACGAATCGCCCCAACTATACAACGACTAAGACCGATTTGTATCATGCCTCCGGCTATGGTCTGAACAGCTATTTTTTCCGTGATCCGGATGCCGCAACCACCGACATCAACCGAAACCACCGGAAAATCAGTGTCCTGAAGTCGCCGAGCCGGTTTATTGTGATGCACGATCACGTAGAACCGAAAGTGGAAGGAGATTCCAGCGGCGGCGATCAGGGTGATATGCTCAGTATCCCGACAGGAGGTTCCTATAACCTGATACACTATCGCACGGGAGACCGGCAGGCTTTTTATAAAGGCATCTTTCGGCATTACAAAAGAAACAACAGCCTCGACGACCCCTCGCAGCTTGTCGCACGAATCCCCCAGGTCAACAGCACTCCCAACGGCAATGTGAATGTCCTGTTTGCCGACGGCGCCGTGGATAAAATCATGGAAACAACCGGCCAGAATATCCCTTACAGCATGTACAAGGGCTTCAGCCGATGACCGCCATTTAAAGGCAGAGGCCATGGCCTGTCTATCCCAGGAATCAAATGACCCGTAATTGACAGGCCGTAACCGGGGATTATAATAGCGATGTTAGCGGATGTGTTTATCACAATTATGGCTCGTGCCGTGGAATGATAAACAGTCTTTAACGAAATGCTGCGATTTGGAAGATATTCGACCATGAAAAACAAACCTCTGCTTATCGGCTTGGCGGCGATTTCCTTGTTATTCTCTAATTCCTCCTGTCAGGCGGCGGGGGGCCAGCCCGAAACACCCAAGACACGCAAAGACACCCCCAAAATCGTCAATATCATCAATTTTATCCGCCTGTGCGAACCGCGGGACCAGAAGATTACCCAGGAGGTGCTGTATAATACGGTCGTCAAACAGGTCGAAATCATGAAGCAGTACGGCCTGGGCGGCACCTTCCTGCTCCAGTATGATGCCTTGCTCGATGCCCGCTACCAGACCCTCCTCAAAAGCCTTCCTGCCGAGTCCTTCGAAATCGGGGCCTGGTGGGAAATTCCCCAGCCGCTGGTGGAAAATGCCGGGATGAAATGGCGAGGCCGTTATCCCTGGGATTGGCACGCCGATGTCGGTTTTTCGACCGGCTACACCCCCCAGGAGCGGGAAAAGCTGGTCGATGTGTATATGAAGGATTTCAAACAAATCTTTGGCGCCTATCCCAAATCGGTCGGCTCGTGGTTCATCGATGAACACACGTTGAATTATATGGTTGAAAAATACGGCATCGTCGCCTCCTGCAACTGCAAGGATCAGGTCGGCACCGATGGCTATACCCTGTGGGGCGGCTATTGGAATCAGGCCTACTACCCCAGCAGGCTCAATTCATACATGCCCGCACAGACTGAAAAGAACCAGATTTCAGTCCCCATCTTCCGGATGCTGGGCAGCGATCCGGTCCGTCAATACGACACCGGCATTGGAGGAAACTGGCAGGGTGTCATCACGCTGGAGCCGGTGTACGGCAGTGCGGGCGCCGATGCCGCCTGGGTCAACTGGTATTTCCGAGAATTCGTGGAAGGCGAGGCAATGGAATTTGCCTACGTCCAGGCCGGGCAGGAAAACTCCTTTACCTGGGGTGCCATGGCAAAAGGCTATGAGATACAGATGCCCCTGATTGCCCGCCTGCGTGATGAAAAGAAACTCCAGGTCGAAACCCTCGCCCAAACCGGCCAGTGGTTTAAGTCCCGATATAAAACCACCCCTGCCACATCGGTGACTGTCAATCAGGACATACCCGGCAGCAATCGTAAGACCGTCTGGTTTAACAGCCCGTTTTATCGCGTCAATCTGATATGGGAAGACGGCACCCTGCGTTTGCGGGATTTGCATCTGTTTGATGAAAACCTGCCGTCGGACTATTTGACAAAGCCGGTCACGTCCAACGAATGTTCGTTTTTTACCCTGCCGGTGGTGGATGGATACCTGTGGAGCACGGCGGAAAAACTGGCGGGTCTTCGGCTCAAGGCCAGGGTGGATGGAAAGGAAATCCTGCTGCAGGGCGGAGACCCCGTGATCACCAGTCCGTCAAGCGGCCTGTTGCACATCACCTGGCCATTAACCTCCTGCCCGGGAACCCTTGTGGTGGACTTGTTTGAAGAAAGTTTGATCGTCATGAATATGGAAGGTGCGGAGTCTCTGAACTGGTTTCTTGATCTGACTGCCAAAGACAACGCCAGTTTGCCTTTCACGAAGATAGCCATTGAACGTATTGATTGTCGTTTCAAGGGAATGAACTATTCTCTGGTTGCCCACCAAGGTTACTTTACAAAAGAAGATGGCGTGGTCTTTCGAATCACCCCAAAAAATGATCGTATTGTCCTCACGGGGGTCACGGAGTTCACGAAGCCTTAAGTATTGCAAAACAGCATGGACTCGATAGAATAGAATGGCGATTCAGGATTGCGGTCTGCGGCATGTGCCGAACGCATCCCTGAAGCCGGTATCGCTTAGGCAGGATGCTCAGGAGTCATCGTGCCAAGTCCGTAAAACAGGTTTTGTGAGGCAAGGCTATGAAAACAGTCAGACATATCGGCGTGGTGCTTTTCTGTATCTGTCAAACCGGTCTAATCTGTGCAGCGACGATTCATCCGGCTGAACCGCTCCGGCCTGTGCGTACTTACGGCCGCGGCATGCTTCTGGATGCAGGCGGTCAGCGGGTCTTGCTGGTGGCGGGAACCCCTTATGAAATGGGGTATCAGCAGGGCAAGCTGCTGGCTGAAGAATGTCGGGACCTGATCCAAAAGGTTCTGTTTTTTACCCGGGCGGCCGAAGCGGCGGGCCAGAAGGAATTTCTGAAATTGGGCAGCCTTGAAGAAGCACTGGCCCGATCCGGAAAGTTTATTGACCGGCGCTTTTATGAGGAGATGAAAGGGCTTTCCGAGGGTGCCGGAATCCCGATGCATGACGTGGAACTGGCCAATATTTTCCCCGAACTGTTTCACTGCAGCGGCTTTGCCGTTTTTGGAAAGGCCACACACAACGGAACCCTGTTTCACGGCAGGATACTGGATTATATGACGGAGGCGGGCCTGCAGGATTTCGCGGTAATCACCATCGCAAAACCGGACGACGGTCACGCTTTTGTGACGGTTGGATATGCGGGATTTGTCGGCAGCGTAACGGCCATGAACCAAAAGCAGATCGCCCTGGGGGAAATGGGCGGCAAAGGCGAGGGGGCCTGGGACGGGATGCCCATGTCGTTTTTGATGCGCAAGGTCGCTGAAGAGGCGGATACCCTGGAAGAGGCCCTGGAGATTTTTCAGAACACACCCCGAACGTGTGAATATTTTTATGTCGTCTCGGACGGCAAATGCTCCGACGCCCGCGGGCTGGCCTGCTGGCCGGACAAAATGCTCATATTCGATCCCGGCAAAAGCTACGAGCGACTTCCCGAAGCGATTGAAGATGCGGTCTTGATGAGTGCCGACGAGCGGTATCAGCATCTGGCACGCCTGGTCAGGGCGGAATATGGGAAAATCGATGTCGATGAAGCATTGGATCTGATGAATCGCCCCGTGGCGATGAAAAGCTGTCTGCACAGAGTCCTGTTCTCGCCCCGGGACGGCATGTTCTGGGTTGCCAATGCAGCCGCGGTCAGTGATGGCGAATTTCAGGCTTGTTATCAGCCCTGGTATCGGTTTGATTTCAATCGGCTTCTGGGTATGATTCCAGATCAATCAAAAACGCCTGCAGAAATGATCGTCGAGCCCAATGAGTTGAAAATCATGCTGTTCCCAACGGCCCCTTCGCGCCGCAGCGAACAGAAAAAAGACGACCGGACCGGCGTGGTGGATGAGACGATAGTTCGGAAAATGGCTGCTGGCAGCAGTGAGGATCAGCGAAAGCTGCTGGCCGGATATAAAGACGACAATAGCGGTTTTTCATATCGGATGACAGAGCAGGGCGCAACCGACCTCTACACCATTTACGAAGTGAGTTTTCCGTCGAGCTTTATCAGCACTGTCGATGAGAATAACACCATATATTGTGAATATTACAAATCAAAAACCCAGGGCAGGCGTCCGGCGGTCATCCTGCTGGATATTATGGTCGGGTCCAAAATCATCAGCCGAATTCTGGCAAATGGACTGGCAAGCGAGGGCATCAGTGCCTGTATTATGACGCTGCCCTATTACGACAAACGTAAGCCTGCGGATGTCGATGAGCGGGTATTTATGGACCGGGGAATCAACTTCTTTACCGATGCCGTCCGTCAGGCCGTCGTCGATGTGCGGCGGACGGCCCGCTGGCTTGCTGCTCAGGACACTGTGGATTCGGACAAAATCGGTATTTGCGGGACCAGTCTGGGCGGATTCGTGGCCGCACTGAGCGCTGGAATCGACGGCCGGTTCAAGCGAGCCTCGTTTATCCTGGCCGGCGGCGATCTGACCGAAGTGCTTTCAACAGAGGCCAGGGAAGTCCGTCGCATTAAAGAAGGACTTGCCCAATCCGGGATACAGAAACAACAGCTCAGAGAAATACTGTCCGAGATTGAACCTCTGAATTATTCAGATCGACTCAGGGGGGCCGCAATTCTGATGATTAATGCCGCCGACGACACGATTGTTCCCGCCGGATGTGCAAAAAAATTAGCCGAAAGCACCGCCGCCCGGATCGAATGGTACCCCACGGACCATTACGGCATGGTAAAATACCTGATTCCTGTTTTGAATCAAGTGTGCGACCATTTTAAAGCCCAAAGCTGGTAATATTCACACCTTGCATCAAGGGTGCACTGGTCCCCAAAACGGCCTGTGGCCCTCGCGGGATAATCATACCCGTTGGCTATAAATAGAGTCTGTTCTGAATCACGGTTTATATACTGTTCCTGAATGAAATTGTCCGCCCGAGGCGCGGCTAAGTACCGTTTCAATGTATTCTGTGGCCATCCTCGCGGCAAAATGATACTTGTTAAGTATATTTCCCGATACCACCCCATGATAGCACCAATGCTGGTGCCTGGCAGCAGCATTTCACGATTTCCCGCAGACGGCGTCATCTGCCCCAATCATCCAATACCATCCAAAAGAAAAGGGCAGACTCGAAAGCCTGCCCTTTAGTCCTGTGTGTCTAACCTGTCAGTCAGAACTTATTTCTTTCGACGAACCAGAAACAGTCCGCTCAAGCCCAGCAGGGCCAGCGTTGTCGGTTCCGGAATAGCCATCGCCGTTGCGAAGTCCGTGGCAACGACCAGGTCGTCCCACTGGGTCTTGCCGCCGGAAGCCAGACGAACCGCCGTGTTCCAGTTCGTGCCGGTATAGGTCAACTGCACATCGGCGGTGTTGTTGCCGACGCCATTGTCATAGTCGTTCTGATCCGGATTAAACCATAAACGAAGCTGGTCTCCGTCAAAATCAAGGACTGATACAATGCGGACAGATCGGTTGTATTCGACGGAAAATGCACTCAGGGCCTTGTCGCCGCCGGATACTTCAACGCCCCAGAATCCGCTCTGCCAGGGCATACCCGCGAAAACGCGCTCGGTCGGGAAGTCATAACCGCTGACACCAAACCAGCCGCCATCGGTTATCGGGGTTACCGTAACACCATAATAGATGACGCCGTTTGCACGGAACGCACCGATACGCTCATCGGTTTCCGGATTCTCATACCACAGTTCAGACGGGCCATTATACTGACGTACTGCGCCGCCATTGTCGGTAATCAGAGATTTGTTTTCAATGTAGGTGTTTCCCCACCAGCAGTCCCAGTCCGAAACAGTCCCGGTGTGGACTTGATTAATGTTGTCCCAGTCCCAACCCTGTCCGCCGGTCAAACCGGTCGCGTCTGCAACATCATACTGGTTGACGAAAGCCCCGTCGGCATAATCAAAACTGTCCGAACCAATCAGCTCGGCATGAACGGAACCGACACCCAGCACGGCCACCCCAATACTCATCAAAATCAAAAGTCTTTTCATCACACATTCCTCCATAGATTGACTTACGATTATTTTATTTACCGTTCAAGCCGGCAAATACGCACAGTAGTCCCATAAAGTGTATCATAATTACCACGGCAAAATCAACAGTATTCCCCAAATCCCCTATTTTCTCCTTGCTGGGAAGCCATAATGCCCACAAAACCAGAATGTAATACACATCAAAGCTCTTCTGGAAACAATGTAAATGGTTGTATATAAATAAATTATGAATAATTGATAAACTGCGATAAATTTTATAAAAGACAAAAAAAGTATAGTATGTCCTATAAATTATAATCGTGTCCCAGTAATTGTTTTGCCTGCTCCTCGCTGATGCGAATCACCGTACCATGCCGATACCCGCCCGGCGGCACGATATCCTTGCGAATCGAGGTCCAGGCTTTCATGTCCTTGCTCTCGTATGCACTCGAATAGTTGTGACAGGCATAGTAAAGCCGGATTTTGTCGCCGATTGTCACCGCACACGGCCCTTCCGCCCAGCCCTCCTCCGGCGCAGTAATCATAGCCGGGTCCACCGTATAAGGCCCATCCCGCCCCGGAGCCTTCGCCATCAGAATCCCCCGTTTGGGTTCCGCTTGCCGGTCGGCCTTGAAAAACACATAATACTGCTTGTCCTGCCCGCGATACAGATACGAGTCAATCGCCAGGCAATCGGCATTAAATAACAGTTTCGACGGCGAGAACTGCTGGAAATCCTTCGTCACGGTATAATAAATCCGGGGATTGGCCCGCCCATCAAACAGCCCCAGCGTCTCTGGAAATTTATCCGTTACCGAAGAAGACCAGTGAATCACCCATTCTTTCGTCTGTTGGTCCCAAAAAAGTTCCGGCGCCCAGACAAACTCGGTCTTGGCCTCGTTTTCCATCACCGCAATGACCCGCTGCCGGCTCCACTCAATCAGGTCTTTGGAACTGGCATAGCCGATACCCTTGAATTTCGCACATCCCCAGGCAATCGTCCACACCAGATGATAGGTCCCGGATTCATCCCGGGCAATGGACGGGTCACGAAAGACCTCGCCGACCGTCGGCTTGAGCACACTGCGGTCCTGGTTAACAACCTGCCATTTCAGCCCATCCTGACTGACCGCCAGATGCAGGCCGTCGGTCTGGTTGGGTTCCCGATGCGAAGTCATCAGAAACCAGTCCCCGCCAATCGCTGTCGCCTCGCGGGCGGACTGTTCCGCCCAACCCCATTGCCAAAACCCGGCCAGAACAACAAAACACACAATCCACTGTCTCATTGCACAACTCCTTAAATCGATTACGCCCATCATAACCCCGGACGACTTTGTTTTTCAACAAATTTCTTCCCGGCTCAATTCAGTACGCAGTCCGAGCCGATATTGCAGTAAAGTCGCCATGTTAAAAAAAACGAAGGTTTGCATAATACAGGATGGAGCTGACAGACCGGAACGGCTATAATACAGCCCGAGGACGTTCATTCAGGAGTATGATAATGTCAACCATAAAATCGATACCTGCGGCAGTGCTGATGATTGCGGTATTATGGACGGCAATCTGCCGCGAGGTTCAGGCCGATGCCTACGAAACCTATATCCTGACATCCAGAGATTTCCAGCGCGTCCGCCAGGACAAAGACTGGGCCTTGAAAGCCTGGCCGTCCTGGACCTATATGCCCTGGAGCTATCAGTGGACTATCGGTTACACAGACCAGTCGGGCCGATGGTCGCTGGAGCAGGGGTATAACGGTGCATTTATCGACCATGGACAGACCCTCATCGACGGCGTCGACAAACTCAACTGGATCAATAAGCACGGCCTGAGATTCTATGTCGATCATACCGCAGGCAAAGGCGACCTTCATCTCTGGGACGGCAATGCCGTAGCCGGCCATTACGATGCCCTCCACGCACCCGGCATTCGAACCCGGCCCGTGAATGCCAAGATGGCTGCGAAGCTCAAAGCCCTCATCAAAGAAAACATCAATCAGGTCAAATCGTCTCCCTGTCGGGCCGCCTATGCACTGGACGATGAATTATCCTGGGGGCATTTCGTCCATCCGACCATGTGGTGTGTAACCGACGACCGCGCAGCCTACGACACCTGGCTCAAGGAAATCTACGGCCCCGACAGCGTCCCCCCCCATGAAGGATGGATCAGCTATGACCAGATCCTGCCCAAGCTGCCCCAGTGGTCCATCGGCCAATTCGATTGCAGCCAGTTGATGGACCAGTGGACGTTTAACGATTCATATTGGAACAACTTCATCGGCGAACTCGTGGAATACGGCAATACCATCGACCCCAATACCCCTGTCGGCTATGTCGGAGGTCAGAGCCCCAATTCCTTCGGCGGCTATGATTATGCTAAACTCATGCGCAAGGTGCAGTTTCTGGAGGCATACAATATCGGCGGCTCTCAGGCCATCGTGCGGTCCTTCAATCCGGATAACGCCTTGCCCGCCGTGACAACGCATTTTCATAAAAATGTCGCCGACACCATCTGGCAGACCTGGTATTACCTGGCCCACGGCAATCGGGGTTTTATCGGATGGGTGGAAAACTGGTTCGACGGCGCTAAACCCAGAGACTGGCATCAGGCCGTCTCGCCGCACTATCTCGAGGCCTCGGCTAAAATCGGGCCGCTTATGCAGGGCGCCAAATGGATTGACGACGGCGTTGCAATCTATTACAGCCATGCCTCGATTCAACTGGGCTGGATACTGGATGCCGAAGCCCACGGACGGACCTGGCGAAACCGCAACAACGATGCCCGCCTGGCCGGCAGTTACCTCGTGCGTCACGCATGGGAAAATATGCTCCGGGATGAGGGATTGCAGTATAATTTTATCAGTTATGCCGATGTGGTTGAAAAAGGCATTCCCGGCCGCTATAAAGTCCTGATCCTGCCGGCCGTTCTGTGTCTGTCAGATGTGGAAGCGGCCCGCATCCGAGACTTCTGCCGTAATGGAGGAACGGTTATCGCCGATTATCTGCCGGGCCTGTGGGACCAGCACGGACGGGGACGAAGCACCGGCGGCGTCCTCGACGACATGTTCGGCCTCCGGCACGATCCGGCCATGAAGGCAGGAGACATTTTCCAGACCCGGCTCTGGGCCGAGACGGATCAGGATGCCAATTACGAGTATAAAACCTTCCGAGACCTGTTGACCAATGCAAATACCTGCCTGACCGATGACTGCGGATTCAACCGGGCTGTCCGCACAATGTCCGTCAATCATACCAATCCTTTCGGCAAGGGCAGGGCAGTCCTGATGAACCTTTCCCCCCAGTGGTATAACGCCTATCGAACCGAAAGTCCGGAACTCGCCGCCAAGCGAAGCGTCTTTATGGCCCCCCTCAAAGCCGCCGGCCTGACCCGCTGGGTGGAGATTTCAGGCCCCGACACTTTTGGATATGAAATCACCTATTGGCAAATCCCCGGCCGGACGCTGATGTTTGTCGGGTACAATCCCGAGCTTGAAGTGACCATGCTTGGCGGCGGTCATGCGACTTCGCTCAAAACCGGCGAGTCGGCCATCACCCTCCGTTTTGACCGGCCTGTCAATGATGTCCGCAATGAACGCACCGGCCAGAATCTCGGCAGCGGCACCGAATTCCCCCTCCGCTGGCGCATGAACGAGGCCCTCGTCATTTCATTTGAAGGACCCTCCTCGGGGACTGCCAGGCATACATCCAACGAATCCAACCTTCAATGAAAGAGTTCGTTTTGTCTTTCCATAGACATGAGAGAAGTCTGTGATACTCAAAGCCATAACTGGATTTAGAATATGGACTTGTATGCTTTTTATGTAGGCTGATCCCACTTGAATTTTTCCGGTTTCGGTGCGGTTATTCTCGGCGGTATACATCTGCACGAGCTGCTGGCGTCGAGCGACTAAAGCCTTCATTTTCCTGGAGTTATCATCCAGCCGTTCGGTGGGCATCGGTTCCAGAGTGGCGCCATACCGGGCGATGATCTGGGCGTCCAGCTGGTCTGTTTTCGCGATCTGACCGGCGGCTCTGGCGAAGTCCCGAATCCGGCGGGGATTGACCACGGCGACGGGCAATCCTTCGGCCTGGAGGGCCGCTGCCAGCGTTACTTCATATCCGCCGGTGGCTTCCATGACGACCAGCTGCGGGGTTGCGTTTTTACAGAAAGCAGACTATCAGCGGCAACGGAACAGGCAAGACAACAGTGCAAATGAAGACGCGTT
>CAZVYY010000003.1:0-188089 GCA_964630775.1 uncultured Pirellulales bacterium
ATGAGACAATCGTGACAATTGGCGATGAGTCCCTGCTCGATGGATTCACCATCACCGGTGCGGCCAATCCCGAAGGGCCAAGCTATGGCGTTTACGGGTCCGGCGTGAACTTTACGCTGGCCAATTGTGTCGTGGAAAATAACGATGATTATGGCATCCGGGCAATCAACGGCAATGTGACTCTGGAATTTTGTGACATCCGGGGAAATAAAAGTGATGGAATCCGGCACTCCGGAGCGGGCTATACGCTTTCAATCCATAATTGCTGGATAAAAAAGCAGATGCAGAGTGGCGTTTTCTGTCAGAACTCGACGCCGTTTATTTTTAACAGCATTGTCAGCGAGAGCGATTTGGCGGAAGCGGGAAGTGCCGGGGTTTTTGCATATAATCCCACCGCCAGCCCCGTTTTATACAACTGCACGTTCGCTCATAATCGTAATATTGGAGTCGCCTTTACTGACGACCGAACCCTAAGCGACCCCAATGACAAGGATTATCCAGACGTCCAGAACTGCATTCTGTGGTATAACAATGCCGGCAATGACCAGTTCGCAGGATTCCGAAAAGACCATATTCAGTATAGCTGCATCTACGACCCCAATAACCCGCAGGGCAGCCTGATCCCGGATGTCAATTACAATATCAGCGCCAATCCGCAGTTTGCTTACATTGACCCCAACAATGTGCGTATTGCCTATGCATCCCCCTGTAAAAATGCAGGCAATCCTTATTTGAGCTATGATGATCAGGTGGATATGGATGATAGAATCAGAGTCGCCGACCTTGTCGTTGACATCGGGGCATACGAAGTGGTTTGCGAGGACACGTCCAACGCCTGGGACTGGAATGCCGACGGGCTGGTCAATCTGGCTGAATTCAATGCTTTTGCCAGGGTCTGGCGGGCCCATGACCCCGCTGATCCGGCCTTGTATGACCCGAATTACCCCGAGCATGAGTATCTGACCGATCCGAATGGGCCGGGGATTGTCACGACGACAAGCGTTGCCCTGTGGTATCCGGATGGGCACACCTTGAACTATTCAACGGTCGGGTTAAGTCAATATGCCATCGACCTGGCTGACCTGATGGTCTGGATAGAAGACTCGCCGTGGCTGTGGACGGCCTGCTGGAAAACGGACATTTATCCGACGGAGAGTTCCCAGCCGGCCATGAGGATATCCGGCCTTGCGGAGTCCGAAGTTGTCTTAACCCAGTCTGTTGCGGAAAAAACCATTCAGGAACAGGCTGTGGAATTGGCCAGTACAATCGCTCAGCTTGAAGCGCTCTGGCTGGAAAATCCCGACCTCCGGCAGGAGATTAATCCGGATGATTGGAGTCGATTTATGGAGTCGGTTGTTCAAGACCTGTCTGATTTACAGACAAATGCTGTCCAAAAAGAATATCTTGACTTGAAATCTCTGTAATTGTATAATGAGGTAAAATGGCCGTGTACGAATAAGCCATTATGCGTACACGGCCTTCAAAAACTAAATGAGGGGTCCAAAAATGATGAAAAGAATTGTTTCACTTCTAATGATTGCGTGTGGCGTTCCTGTGGTCTGTGCTGGTTACAGCGATGGCTTGATTGGCCCCGGCGAGTATGAAGGGGGTGTTGAGTGGGACAGCGGTTTGCTTGTGGTGGATGGGGGGGGGGCATATCGAATCGAAGTTCTGAGTCCCGCACGTCTTGAGGTTCGGTCCACATCATTGCCGGATAAGAACTGGTTCAATGGCGGCATACAGGACATTGTGCTTTATGGCAAAGCCCATCTGGACTATTACGGCGGATTGACTCAGGAATTGACGGTACGCGGAAGCGCAATTTCCAATCTTTATGGTGGCCGCATTGACTATATCACAAGCCGACAATTCGTGAATTGGATTGACGGTCAACCGCAGGGACAGCATATCAACATTTACTGCAATCCCGGGTGGTCGTGGACGTATGAAAATAATGTCATCCGCGGCATTATCGGCCAGTGGCGGGACGGCTCCGCATTAAACATCAGATTCCTCAATGATCCTGATTACGACCCGGTCTGGTCCAACGTCAATGTCATCATCCCCGAACCGGCCACCATGCTGCTGCTTAGTTTGGGCGGATTGATGCTTCGCTGTAAGAGATGAAGTTGCGGCGCTAAAAATCAAAAGGCTTCTGCTGTCATAAGCAGGAGCCTTTTTTATGAATATCGACGGCGACGGTGTTGATCGCCAATATGGCAATGCTGTCGATGTCGGGGCCGATGAGGTCTAAATCCAGATTCCCAACAGCCCATGCCCACGCGGAACATTCAATTCAATGGAAAATAGAAAATATCCCTCCTGTATCCTTACATCCCTGTATTCTGTATTCCTTTTGTCCACATAGCGCAAATTACGCTAACACTATCTTGCTATTCGTCAAAAAAATAAAAATTTTTTTCTCCTTATCCGGCCTGGGTTTATAAAAACTCACGCTCTGTGCTATTTCGATTTTTCGAACAAAAAACGCAAGTCCGTCCCTTAGGTAGAGGGCGAGAGAAAACGCCTGATGGGTGACATGGAAATGAGAAGGGTATTCAGGGCGCACGGGCATCCTGCCCGTAAAACATATAGAAAAGGAGAACAGATAGGAAATGATAAAACCAAATACCTCACCGCAGGACGGCCACACACAAGACCACCCCGAAGTCTCCGGGTCCGTCGAAGGTATCCGGCCTGAATCAACCTTACGTATGCAGGTCAAACAGCGATTGTGTCTTAATAATCGTCACCTGATCCGGAAACGCATGAAACGCATGGATGTGCAGTTCGTGACGACGTGCTTCAAAATCTATGTAACTGAACGGCTCCAGCCCGCCGGCTGCATACTCCGGAAAAGCGATAAACATTCCCCGATTTCTCGCAAACCGCTGCAAATCCGTGTGGCTCTGGCGGTACAGGTTGGCGCTCATTTTTTCGATCTGAAAATCGGTCATGTAGTTGAGACCCCGGCTCAGGGAGCATTTGTGGGTCCGCTGACCCCGGAATTGGAATCGCTCAATCAGGCCGCGTTTGGGCAGCAGCATGCTGTTGGGGCTGATCAGTTCGGTCAGGCACATATCGCCCACGAAGAGGCTGACCACATGCGAGCATCCCGTCGCCCACAGCATCATTTCGTAATTTTCGGTTTTGAGGTGCCTGCGGCCGAAAATGGTGAACAGTTCAGGGTGCAGCGGCCGCTGAAACAGCGAAAACGTCAGCTCACTGACAGCTACATTGGTTTTGGGCGACTCCATAGCTCTCCAATACTTAGCGATTACGATTCTTTCACGCCTGATTATAGCAAATATGCCGTTTTAAAATCAAGGCCTCTAATAATACTGAAAACGGGGCCGGGGGTTCTTATCGGACGAAAATTTCATAAAGACAAGAGGGAAAATAACTAAAGAAACTTAAATTATTTTTGTAAAAAATTTATTTTTCGGTACTCTGTTCGTTTATTACGGAGTGAATACCAAAATCTGAATCCAGCTAAAGGAGTTTTCGATGCGAAAGACCATGGGATGTGTCGTGTTATCGGTACTGTTAGTCGCCGGCTGCCAGACGCGGACCGGCCGGGAATCGGCCTACTGCAACCCCGGCGGGATGTGGATGCCGCACCAGATGAGCGGGCATATCGAGACCTTGCGGGCATTGGGTGTGGAGCAGCCCGAACAATTTACCGACCTGACCGGCCATCCGCTGGGGGCGATTGTCTGGCTGGGCGGCTGCTCGGCATCGTTTGTCTCGCCCGACGGCCTGATTATCACCAATCACCATTGCGCGACGTCCACGCTGCAATGCAATTCGACCGCTGAGTGCAATCGCCTCGAACAGGGATTTCTGGCACGCACCAGGGAAGAAGAACTGCCCGGCGAAATCGGCAAGAAGGTCTGGCTCATCCATGATATTCAGGATGTTACCGGACGTGTGCTGGAGAGTCTGGACACCGTGGCCGACCCGATGGAGCGGACCAACACGATTGAGGATCGCATCAAGGCCATTATTGCCGAGCATGAGAAATCCGATGAGGGCATTCGCTGCTCGGTGCGGTCATTTTATGAACAGCAGCAGTATTACCTGATTACCCAGTTTGAAATACGCGATGTGCGGCTGGTCTATGCCCCGCACAGCGGCATCGGCTGGTACGGCGGCGATATCGACAACTGGCACTGGCCGCGGCACACGGGCGATTATACGTTCCTGCGGGCGTATGTCGGGCCGGACGGCAAGCCGGCGGAGTATTCCAAAAACAACGTGCCTTATCAGCCCAAACATTACCTGAAGATTGCGACTGAGCCGCTGTGCGAAGGGGACTTCGTGATGGTGGCGGGTTTTCCCGGCAGGACCCAGCGGTGGAAGACCGCCGAGGAACTGGCGTTTGCCTGCAACGTGCAGCAGCCGCAGCAGATTGCAATTATGAAAGAGGTGGCGGATTTGTATCGCCAGCTTGGCGAGCGCAGTGAGGATATCGAAATCAAGATTACGCCGTCGCTGCGCGGTGTGATGAATCACCTGCAGTTGCTGGAAATGACGCAGGATAATTTCGTGCAGTACGGGCTGGTCAAGGTCAAAGAGCAGTCGCAGGCCAAGCTGGTGCGGTGGATTCAAGGCGACCCGCAGCGGCAGCAGCAGTGGGGCGATGTGTTTGAGCAGATTAACCAGATTAACGCACCGCGGCAGCAGCGCTGGTACCGCGATTACATGGTTGGCAACATTGCCGGGTCGGTGCAGATGATTCGGGCAGCGCATACGATTGTCCGGATGGCCGAGGAACGGCCCAAGGCGGACGCCGAACGCGACCCGGAATTCCAGCAGCGCAACTGGGACCGTATCGCCGACGGCCTGCGGCAGATTCAGGTCAGCTATGATCCGGTCATCGATAAGGCGGTTCTGGGCTTTTACCTGTCCAAACTCCGCGGCCTGTCCGACGAGGACCAGGCTCCTGTGCTGGCGGCATTCGGCGAGGAGGTCAACTGGGATGCGGCGGGGACGCAGTTTATGATTGAATCGCTGTATCGGGATGTGAAGCTGGCGGATGCGGAGTATCGCGTCAAGCTGCTGAATACCGCGACGCTGGAGGAATTGCAGGCGATGCCGGACCCGATCATGCAACTTGCACTGCGATTGCGGCCGCTGACCAAACAGATGGACGATGACGGCAAGATTTACGAAGGCCAGATGTTATTGGCGCGCAAGGGCTATGTCGAGGCGATGAATGCCTTTGCGGGCAGCCCGGTCGCCCCGGATGCCAACGGCACGCTGCGGATTACCTACGGGACGGTCAAGGGCTATCGGCCGGCGTGGTATGCGTCGACCTATCGGCCGTTTACGACGGTTGAGGAAATGCTGAAAAAACACACCGGCCAGCCGCCGTTTGATGTGCCCGATGCACTGATCGAGGCGGCCAAACAGCGACAGGGCAGCCGGTTCGAGTCGTGGGCACTGGGGGATATTCCGGTGGATTTCCTGAGCGATCTGGATATTACCGGCGGCAACTCCGGCTCAGCGACGCTCAACCGCAAAGGCGAACTGGTGGGGCTGGTCTTTGACGGCAACTCCGAGGCGCTGGCCAGCAACTGGATTTTTATGCCCGATATCACCCGCGCCATCCATGTGGATATTCGATATATCCTGTGGATTATGCAGGATGTGGACCATGCGGACAATCTCCTGCAGGAATTGGGTGTCAAGTAGGCGTGTCGTTTTCGATTGATGATTGAGGGATTGGGAGAAATTGCGTGGGCATGTGTCGCCCCGCTGGGGCTTTTGGGTGGGGGGGGGTATGTTTCCGGCGGTTTCCACCGCCGGCTATTGTGGCGTGACCCCGTTCGGGGTCTGAATGCTGAGATCAAAAATGGTCAGAAAGAGAAGGTAACATGGATGAAACCATGAAAAGATATTGGCGCAAAACGGTATTAGTGTATTTGGTTTTTTCAGTATCATTTTTGGCTTTTCGTGTGGTTATTGTGGGATGTCCCTGCGGGACTGAATCAGGAAGACAAGAAGACGGGAATATAAGTGAGGTATGCAAGAATACAAGTATGCGGGTATACAGAATGACAAAATACTAAATCCGAAGCAAAATGAGAAAGTTCGTAGTTCGGAGTTCGTAGAAGATTTGAAATTTCAGATTTCAGAAAGGACAACCACGATGTTACTTCAGAATCAAAATGCACGGGATTGAAGAAGGGGCAGGCACGGGGGTAGTAACGGCGTGGATATGATCCACCCGCGAAATTATCGGTCGGAGAGTTTTTTTGGGGGGGGCGTTACTCGACACCGAGTTTGAGGCGGAGGGTTTGGAGGTTGACGACGTCTTCACGGTTGTAGATAAGCAGGGTCTGGAGGGCGGCGAGGTCGTTGTTGTTGATATAATCCCACCAGAGTTTAACGGCCATCCAGCCATCGATGCCTTTGGACTGGCGGGCGATTCCCAGCTTGACTTCGACGGCCTTGAGGCCGCCTTTGAGCTTGTGTCTCCAGCAGTCATACATCAAATCCCGGTGCTTGAACTGCCGTTCGAGGTCCAGGCCGAGGCTGTGTTTGATGAATGGCAGGTCAAAACGACGGCCGTTGTAGGTGTAGAGGGTGTTGACGCCGGCCAGGATGTCGGACAGGGCAAGGTCTGTAATCTGCGGGCCGACGAGCTGGAAGGGGGTGATGATGTCCTCTTTTTCGAGGGCGACGCCGATGACAGTCAGGGCGTGGTGGGTGCGGCTGCTGCCGGTGGTCTCAATATCCAGATAGGCCCGAACGATGCTCATGCTCAGGCTCTGATGATGGCGTTGGCGACTTTGACGACATCGGCCATTTGGGCGACATCGTGGACGCGGACGATGGAGGCGCCTTTGGCGATGGCCAGTGCGACGGTGGCGGCGGTGCCGTAGAGGCGGTCGGCGGGGGTGTCTTTGCCGGTAAGCTGGCCGATGAAGCGTTTGCGGCTGGTGCCGACGAGGACTCGAAAGCCCGCGGCGGTCAGTGCATCGAGGTGATTGAGCAGCGTCAGGTTGTGGGCGGTGGTCTTGCCAAAACCGATGCCGGGGTCGAGAAAGATTCGCTCTTTGGGGATGCCGGCCTGTTGGGCAGAAGCGGCACGCGCAAGCAGGACATCTTTGACCTCCGCGACGACGTCGGTATAGTGCGGATTATGCTGCATGGTGGCGGGGGTGCCCTGGGCGTGCATTAACACGACAGGGACTTGCCTGGCGGCGGCCAGGGCGGTCATCTGCGGATTAGCCAGGGCGGTGACATCGTTGATGATGGAAGCTCCCGCATCCAGGGCGGCGGCGGCGACGTCGGGATGGGCGGTGTCGATACTGATGGGGGCGTCGGTCTGTTTTCGCAGGGCCGCGATGACAGGGACGGCACGGCGAATCTGCTCGGCTGGCTCGACGGGCAGGGAGCCGGGACGGGTGGATTCGGGGCCGATATCGATGATGGCGGCACCGTCGGCGAGCATCTGCAGGCCGTGGTCAACGGCTTTGTCTGCGGACAGAAATTGCCCGCCGTCACTGAACGAATCGGGCGTAACGTTGAGGATGCCCATGATGAGGCAGCCGGAGGAAAAATCCAGCGTCCCTGCGGGCCAGCGAAGGATGGACGGCGTTAACCCTGACATATCTGAAAACCGATTCCGGCGAGTTTGCGGGCCAGCGAGCTGCGGGTGTCCGGCACAAAGACTTTGGTATTCTGGAATTCCCGACGTTCGGGATAGTTTTTACGGAGCATGTCGAAGAATTCGCCGCGTTTGGCCGGTTCCTGCAGCAGGATTTCGCGGGTGTTGAAGTCGTCGCGGTTGATGACATAAATCGACTGGACAACATCGTGAATGATCTGTTCCTCGAATTGTTTGAGCTGGTCGGCGGTCAGACGGATTTCCGGGACCTGCGGTTTCGGGAGGAAATCGGCGATGGCGTGGACGGTTTTGCGATTGAAGAATTTGCACAGGGCTTCGTAAATCATCATCAGGCCTGCGACTTTGCCATCGAAGGAATAGCCGGCGATATGCGGGGTGGATAAATCGACGCGGGCCAGCAGGTCGCCGTCGATATTGGGTTCGTTTTCCCAGACGTCGAGCACGACGCCGGCGAGGCGTTTTTCATGCATGGCCTTTTTGAGGGCGATTGTGTCCATGACGCCGCCGCGGGAGGTATTCAGGAAAAAGGCTCCTTTTTTGAGCCGGGCGAAAAAGGCGGCATCGGCCAGATGATACGTTTTGTCCTGTCCATCGCGGGTCAGCGGGGTGTGCAGGGTGACGAAATCGCAGTTGAAGACCTCCTCGATGGGGCGGTATTTGGGGTCGCCGGTCTGGCGGGCCAGCGGGGGGTCGTTCAGGATGGTGGTCATGCCCAGCGCGTCGCATTTTTTGGCGACGCGGGAGCCGACATTGCCAACGCCGACGATACCGATGGATTTGCCGGCCAGATGGAATTTGTGTTTTTTGCCGAGTGCCAGCAGGGCGGCGGTGATGTATTCGGCGACGCTGTTGGCGTTGGAGCCGGGGGCGGAGGAAAACCCGATGCCGTGCTGAGCCAGATAGTCCCGGTCGATGTGTTCAAAACCGATGGTGGCGGTGGCGACAAAGCGGACCCGGCTGCCGGCCAGCAGGGTGCTGTTGACCTGGGTGACACTGCGGACCAGCAGGGCATCGGCATCGGCGACGAGGTCGGGGGTGATTTTTCGCCCGGGGCAGAGTATGACTTCGCCCAGATGGGCACAACACGGTTCCACAAACGGGATATTCTGGTCGGCTACAATCTTCATCGTTTTTCTCGTAAAAGAAGTTTTTGTCCAAGTTCCATCCGTGTAGTTTGTGCATTTTGTGCGGAGCTGTCAAGCACGAAAAAAGGCCTTTGGACAATTTGCCAAAGGCCTTTGGAACTCAATCGAATCGACGGGATTTATTTGGTTTCTTCGTCAATCCAGGCGAGCACTTCTTTGAGGTCTTTCATGGTGATATCGCCCATGTGAGCGATGCGGAAAGTCTTGTCTTTCAGGTCGCCGTAGCCATTGCTGATGATCAGGTTGTGCTTGGCCTGCAGGGCCTTGTTCAGTGCGGAGATATCGATATTGCGGGTGTTCTTGATGGTCGTCAGGGTGTTGGTGCAGTATTTCTCTTCGCAGAACAGGTCGAAATTCTTTTTGGCCCAGGCACGGCAATAATCGGCCATTTCCTTGTGGCGTTTCCAGACGTTTTCCATGCCTTCCCTGAGCAGCTTTGCGGCCTGATAGTTCACGGCTGCAATGTGCGGGATGGAGGGTGTCGTCGGGGTATTGTCTTTTTCGTTATTCTTGGCGAAATCGACGAAATCGAAATAATAGCCGCGTTCGGGGACGGTCTTGGCCTTTTCGACGGCGCGTTTGCTGACGGCGGCCACGGTAAATCCCGGCGGAATGGCGAAGGCCTTCTGGACGGAGGCGAAGGTCACGTCCCATCCGAGCTTATCGAAATGAATCGGCATGCCGACCATGGCGCTGACGGAATCGACGAAGACCATCACGTTGGGGTATTTCTTCTTCATCATGTCGCTGATTTCATAGACGGGGTTGGCCAGGCCGGTGCTGGTTTCGGAATAGACCAGGGTGATGGCGGCGTATTTGCCGGTGGCTAATTTTTCGTCGATGGCTTCGGGTGTATTGGGTTTGCCCCATTCGACCTTGAGCATGTCCACGTTGCGTCCGCAGGACTTGACGACGCTGCCCCATTTATCGCTGAAGGCGCCGCAGCCGCAGGCCAGTACGGTTTCATCTTTGGCGACACAGTTGCGGATGGCGCCTTCCCAGATGCCTGAGGCCGATGAGGTGACCAGAAAGACATGCTGTTCGGTGAATAAAAGCTGCTTGAGCATCGCAATGGTTTCATTGTGAAGCTGAGCGTATTCCTTGTTGCGGTGTCCCATGGTGGGACGAGCCAGTTGCTGAAGCACTTCCGGCAGCACGTGTACCGGACCGGGGATAAATAATTTCGGCGGATTCTTCCAGTCAACCATGAGTTACTCCTTTCCAATACATTGTGTCAGAGGACGGTTATCGTACGGTTCCATCGGGGCGATGGGTAATCTGTTAATGGTGACGCCTGAAAAGACCTTGGGATAGAAGAAGGTTGATTTCTGGGGCATTTTTTCACCGGCGGCGGCGACGGCCTGGACCTGGTCAATCCGTGTGGGATTGACGAAGAACACGGCCTGACAATGGCCGCTGTCCACTTTATGAATCGACTGGTCGATGGCGTCGCCGATATCCTTGATGTATTCGATATTGCTTTCTTCGGCAAGCTGCTTGTCGCCGATGCCGAGGTGCTTTTCGAGAATCAGCAGATGCAGGACATTGACATCGAGGCCGCGGGCGGCATCGCTCATGGTCGGGGCGATTTTTTTCATGGCCGCGGTGTCTTTGAGGGTCACGGTGTAGAAGGCGTTGTTGGCGGCATAGATGCCGAAGATGTTTTTGCCTTCGCTGCCGGCCTGATTCATCCGGCTGAACATCGCCTGTCGGGCTTTGGCTTTGGACTTTTCATCGGTGAAATCAAATTTGGCGATGGGGTCAAACTCGCTTTTCAGTTCCGATATCAGCTTGTCGATGGAGAAATTTTTCACATCGTTGATCAGGCGATGGGTCGGCTGAATGACAAGGCCTTCATTGTGCATATTGACGAAGGTCATCATCAGGTACTGGGCATCCGGGTGGCCGGTCTGCTTCCAGTAGTTCAGGGCGGTTTCGTAGCGGTGGTGGCCGTCGGCAATGATTGTTTTACGGGTCTGAATCATGTCCGCAAAGGTCTTGATCATGTCCTGCTGGGTGATCATATAGACGCGGTGGCGGACATTTTCGTTGTCGGTGTGATCCAGGACGGGATGACTGGCGGATGCCTTTTTGATAATGGCTTCAGCGGTCTTTTGGGGATCATCGTACAGCATGAAAATCTGGCCGAACTGAGACGCGGTGGCCCGAGTCAGACGCAGGCGGTCGGCCTTGGGGCCGTCGAGGGTTTTCTCATGCGGCTGGACGCCTTTGCCGAACGGCTCAATCTTGCCCAGGGCGATAATGCCGCTGCGGCGATAGGTCCTGGTGCCAATCGCAAAATCCTGAACATAGGCGTAAACAGCCTTTTGGGGATCCTGCTTTAAGGCACCGTCCGCAATGGCTTTATCCAGATACTCGCGGGCGCGGGTGTACTGATTGTCGGTCTGGGTGTCCGACGGCGCAGTTTTGCCGAGGATGGCCCGGACGATATTGTACGGATTGGCATCGTAAAGGGCCTGCTGGAGTTTAGCGTCAATCACATCATACGGCGGGGCGATACACTGCCCTGCGTTACCGGTAACCGATCCATCAAATCGGTAAGCACAAAAAGGTTTAATTTCCATAATTTCTTAGTTAATGTAGTAGTTTTCGGGTTCGTATTGTTCCTTGTGGAACAATAAATGTGATTTAATTCACAATGTAGAAACTACTATAACAAAAAAATAGCGGTTTTCAATGGAAATGCTACAGGATTTTATCGGCATTTGACGATTTTGGAAAGATGCCTTGAAAATCAACCACGACGATAAAAGGAAGTGAAATTATGGCTCAACGCGAGTACAGTAAATATCAGCAAAAGATTATATCCAATTATTATCAGAATCTGGATACGATGGCTTTGCAGCGATTGCAGGAACTGGTGACGGAGTTGTTTTTAGCCGATACGGACAAGAAGCGGCAGCGGCTCTGGGAGCAGGCGGAAAAGGCGATAGGGAAACTGGATATTAAGCCGGCCGTTAAGAAGCATATCCTGGAATCTCGGGATGTGCAGGTTCTGGCTAAAAATCTGAATGAATGGCTGACGAAGAAATAGTATATAGTAAAAGCAAGGAAATATCTTGATAAAATATGTGATGCGGGGTGCGTAAGGATAAGACTGGACGGCTTGATTTTGTTGGCAAAATTGGTTTTTAGCCTTGAAGCAGGCCGGGTTTATGGTATCATTGCCCCCCTGAGTGTGACTTGCTCTGGAGAGGTGTCGGAGCGGCTGATCGAGCAGCCTTGGAAAGGCTGTGTAGGGTTTACTCTACCGTGGGTTCGAATCCCACCCTCTCCGTTTTTTTCTTTATTGGCTAAAATCACGTCTATAAGTTCTTGTAATTCAATGGGTTGCAGATTCCTGCCTATTTTATACTCGTCCACTGTCCTCAAACTGTCCTCTAAATCATCATCAGCAAGTTCAGATGTTTCCGATTTGGCAAGTTCCATCATCGTCTTCCGGCTGTCGTCATCGTGGAGGTGATAATACAAATCCAGCATCTCGGAATTGCTGTGTCCTAACCAGGCCAGAGCCTTTCGATACGCCACACCATGGTTGGCACACATGCTGGCAAAATAACGGTGTGGAAATCAAGGATTATTTTTCTGTTGAATGATCAGCTCATTTCGTAATCGTTTGTAGGCTCTGCCCAGCAGTGATTCGATGGCTGATTTCGTCCAGCCTGTCTTATTGGAAATCTCCGTATAATTCAGGCCTTCAATTTTGTGCAGGATGACGACCTGTTTCTGACGGGGATTGAGTGTCTGAATCGCTTTCCAGATTGTGTCAGACATATCTGTTTTTTCGGTTTGGGCACCCCCTTTATTCCTGTCAGTATGCCTGGATTCTTCCTGATGGTGAAGCATGATCTGAGTCCGCTGTGTTTTGCGTTTTTCATCCATGCATAAATTGACAACAATCCGGTACAGCCAGGTGGTAAACTCGGCCTCGGGTTTGTATTTTTCCGCTCCCTGATAGACCCGAAGAAAGGCTTCCTGGCATACATCCTCGGCAAGATTCCATTGTCCCAGAATTCGGTATGCCAGCGCCAATACCCGCTCTTTGTGCCGCAAATACAGTCGGCCCAACTCCGAGGTATCGCCTTGGGCGATGGCGGTCATCAGCTCGCAGTCATCAGGAGGTGTCTTTGCCGGATGGTTGATAGTCATTCCCATAAGAGCATTTCACTGGCTTAAGGATTGATTCGTTCCATCCAATGATTTGCAAAAATCAACAGATCTGCCAGGTTTACGGAACCCATCTTGTCGATATCAGCTCCCTGGCAGTAAAAGTTGGACGCGTCACAGTTCTGGAGCATCCAGGCCTCTGCCAGCACGGCGTAATCCAGCATGTCCACATCGCAATCATGGTCATAGTCGCCGGCCAGTTTGGTTGAAAAGACCCAGACAGGTCCCGGCGTCTGCGTACAACTGGTTTTGGTTATGACTTGCCAAAACCAGGTTGTACCGCAAGTGAGCATATTTGTCTGGAACCAGGGACGCGGATTGTCGGCAGAGATTAACTCCATCGTATCGGGACTCGTTCCGAGATAAACATCGAACACTGGAATTAAGCTGCTGAATTCGGTTGTGCGAGTTGCCTGTTCCCATTCCGGGCAGCCCGTGTCAGGGCATTGTGACATCCGGTCGCAACTGCCGTCCTGAACGAAATCCGGATTTCCTGCATACAGAATGCCTTCGACCTCATAGGTTGCCATATTAATCACCGCCGAACCTGAGTTGCCCATGAAGGTATCCAGATTCGCCTGAAAACTGCCTGATGCGAGATTGTCCTGAACCCAGGCATTATTTGCATATTTTCGAGGCAGTCCCAGGGTATGGCCAATGACGGCAAGGGCCTGCCGGTCCGGCACTTTGCCGGCCCGGCGGGTGATCAGCGGGGCATGGGTTAAGATCTCACGATCCAGACGAATCAGTGCCCAGTCTGAATCGGCCGTCTGTACCCGGGCGATGATGCCGCTGCAGAAATAGACATCGGATTCATGCACGGTCAGAACGGGGGTTGTGGCGTTGATCATGGTGAAGCCGAATACAAAGGCCATGTCGATACAGACGCTGGAATCATCAATGCAATGGCCGGTGGTGGCTACGATATCCGGTGCAACAAGAAATGCCGTGCATACTGCCGGGGCCGGCTGGTTAATAAACGGGACATCACTGCAAAGCGTTCTTGCATAGGTATCCAGATAAGTCTGTGCAAGTGTTGTTGAGGGCATTGAAAAAGAACCGTCAGCGTTAAATGTTAAATCTCCCAGGGGGATGATTGCCGCAGTGGAATCGCCGATAGCTTTTAATGTCATATTGGCGACCTGGTATTCGTCTATTCGATCATCCGTGCCATAGATTCCCTTTAACACGAATTTCGGTTGGGATGTATTCTCTAAGATGGCGGCTCCATTGTTCCAACTCAGAACAGGCTCTCGTTCCGTATCGAAGGATAAATCAGCAGGATAAGGATTGGCAGGTTCGGTCAGCGGCATGCAATCCGAACTGACGACCAAAGTATAATCCCCAATGGCTCCGCGGTAGCCAGCCACTCGAATCAAAATCGCATCATCGGCTTCCAGGTAAATATCCAATCCGGATTGCTCTTTACAGTAATCATCGTTGCAGGCCAGTTCCATTCCATTGCAGCCATCATAGACGGACAGCGTGGTGTCGAATTGACTGCCGCACAGACTGATTTCATAATTGCCGCTGATGGGGGGCGTGAATCTGAACCAGACATCCAGGGTGTCCTCTTCACCGCAGGAGCTGACGGATGCGCCTGTTGCGCTCCGCGTTGTTCCATGGCAGGGGACATTCAGCTCCACGTCGATGGCATTGATGCAGTTGTCATTGGCCGGAGGAGGCAGGCTTTCAGTGATAAGCAAGTCATAATTCCCCATATCGCCATCATAGCCAGCGATGCGGATCCAATACGTCTGTCCGGCAGTGAGGCCCAGTACGAGTTCGGACTGGCTGCCGCAACTGTCATCATTGCAGGCCAATTCGCTTCCCTGGCAGCCGGAATAGACAGACAGGGTTGTATCGAAATCACTGCCGCACAGGCTGATCAGATAATCTCCGGTTTTGGAGGGTGTAAAGAGATGCCAGACATCGTAAAAATCAAAATAAAACCCGCAACTGCTGCCGATACTGCCCAAGGCCCCCAATGTGGAACCCTGAAATGGAATATCTTCAAAGACTTCAATGGCTTTGGTGCAGTCATCATTGGCCGGCTGTGTAAACCGTTCGGTCACAACAACGACATAATCGCCGGTATTGCCGCCTTTTCCAGCAATGCGGATATAGTATGTCTGGCCGGCAGTCAGATACACCACGACTTCCGATTTTACATCACACATATTGTCATTACAGGCCAGCTCGGATCCTGTGCAACTGGTATAAACAGCCAGGGTGGTGTCAAAACTGCTGCCGCACAGGCTGATGGTGTGATAACCGCTCCTGGCAGGCCTGAAGGTATGCCATACATCAAGTTTGTCATTACCTGCGCAACTGCTTGATTTCTGGCCGGTTGCACCGAGAGTCGTTCCGTAATAGGGCAGGTCCAGAGACAGGGGAATTGCATTGTTGCACAAATCATTGACGGGCTGCTGTGAATACCGCGTAATATTTAAAATGTAATCCCCGGCGGCTCCGTCGAAGCCTGCAACGCGGATCGCATAAGTTCTGCCGCCGGTCAGGGTTATATTTAATTTGGACTGGGAATCACAGGCGTCGTCATTACAGCCGATTTCCAGTCCTGTATCATCAAATACAGCCAGGGTGGTGTCAAAACCGCTGTTGCACAGGCTGATGATATATTCGGTGGCTGCCGGCGGGGTAAACAAATGCCAGACATCGTAAAAATCATATCCCTGGGCGCAACTGCTGTAGGTGTCTCCGGTTGCCCCAAGCGTTGTGCCATTGAATGGAATGGTTTCGAATACCTCGATCGCACCTGCGAATTCATCATTGGCGGGGGCGTCAGGTCGTTTGTCAGCCAGCAGCGTATATTGCCCTGTGGCGCCATTATAACCGGCGACACGGACTAAATACGTATATCCGGCAGTTAGGCTGACCACGACTTCCGATTGAACGCTGCATAGATCATCGTTGCAGGCCAGTTCCATTCCTCCGCAGGCATCATAAACGGATAACGTGGTATCGAAGGAACTGCCGCAAAGACTGATGGTGTAATTGCCGGATTGCGAAGGGATAAAACGATGCCAGACATCTTTGGTGTCTTTGAGGGAACAACTGCTGGTTGAGGTTCCTGTTGCACCAGTGCTGTTACCGTTATAGGAAGTCGACTCTGTCAGTGGGATCGCGTTCTGACAAAAATCGCCCTGAATCTCAGCTTGTACAGGACAATAAAATAAACAATACGATAGGATTAAAATAATAACCGGTCGAGGAGAGTATAACCTATTCATGATCAACCTCCGTTTATCGCATATTTCAGGAAATACCTTCTCCACAACAGAGAGGGCAATAATTCAGAAGAAAGGTTAATAAAGGTCAAATTTGTTACAAAAAAAATAAAATTCGGTGACGGAGGCAATGATTTTACAGGGATGTATTTTGAAAAATGGAATTTTTTCAAAAAAAGCAGGTCCTGACCGCAGGTCTTTGGCAACTTGCGGCGTTAAACAGTTAGAGTGACGAAAAAGGAGCGTTATGGGAAAACGGGATATAAAAAGGTAATAATGGATTCAGACAAAGGAAAGGAATGACAATGAGTACCAAAAAAATCGTAGCGATGTGTGTAATTCTGGGGATTTTGGCCGTTTCCGCTCAGGCGGCCCAAAAACAGCAGACACGGCAGCAAAAAAAGGCCCAGTATCAGCAGGCTCTTGTCCAGAAAGTTCAGGAACAGTATCGGTATCAAAAACAGCTTGCCGAGGAAACAGTTCTGAAAAGCATTGTCGATGGTGGTGATGGCTACAAAGATCGGGATCGTGATCGCATCCGCGACCAGAAAAAACAGGCGGCCCAAACGGGGGAACAAAAACAGGATCGGATTCGCGATCAGAAACAGGATGGTTCTTGTCAAGATACTGATGCCGAATATGAAGCTTTCTTGAAGGCCCTGTTTGGTGACACGGATCCCGACCAACTCCAGACCAGAACGCAGACACGCGACCAGAAAAAGACCTGTGATCAGACCTGCGAGCAAACCTGCGACCAGGTACGTGAACAGAAACAGGATCAGCTTCGTCTGCAAAAACAGGATGGTACATGTCAGCAAACAGTGCTGAAGGCCAATGGCGCCGGAGATCAGGACGGCACGCCGGACCAGACCAGAACGCAGACTCGTGAGCAAAAAAAGACGTGTGCTCAGACCTGCGAGCAAACCTGTGACCAGGTACGTGAGCGAAAGCAGGATCAACTCCGCCAGCAGAAACAGGATGGAACGTGTCAGGAAACAGTCTTAAAGGCGAATGGCCCTGGCGATCAGGATGGCACGCCGGACCAGACAAGAACACAAACCCGGGATCAGAAAAAGACTTGTGATGAAACGTGTGATCCCATTCAGGACCAGAAACGGGACCAGACTCGTGACCAAAAACAGGATGGCTCTTGTCAGGAATAGTGCCAAAGGGGCGATCTGGACTATGTACATATTCTTCCTGCCCCCAAAGTCCTATTTAAATGGCCCCTGCTGCAATGTGAGCAGGGGTCGTGTTTATGGGAGGAAATGTTAGAATATTTGCATTTGTTTATCTAAAATGTTAAAATAGAACCAAAACATCAATGACAAGGGGATACATAATAAATTCTGATTTTTATTGAAACAAATCAGTGCTTTGAGCACCTTGTGTTGGGTGTGAAGTGATCGAACAATATGATTATAATGAGCTGGCCGAAAAGGCGATTCAGGGGCAGACTGAGGTTTTGCCGATTCTGGCAGAGTCGGTCTATGATTCACTTCGCAGCTATGTATTTCGGATTACTTTGTCAGAGGATTTGACCGACGATATCGTTCAGGAGACGATTCTGGAAATGTATAAGATATTTGGACAATTACGGAATGGCGACCGTTTCTGGCCCTGGTTGTGCAAGATAGCCCTGAATAAGATTCGTATGCAATCCCGAACCCAGACACGGCAAAAGCACCTCCTGCAGCAGCATGCCGAGCAACTGGCTGCGAAACCTGCAAATCTTGAAGGGCTGGCCAATGTTATTCATGATGAAATCAAACAGACTGTTTTTGAAGCGGTATTGAGTCTGAATGACCAGCAAAAAGCAGTCCTGTCCATGCGGTGTTATGAGAATATGCCCTATTCGCAGATTGCGCAAATCATGGGAATGTCGGAATTAAGCGTTCGGATTTTATTTTTCCGGACCAAGCATAAACTTCAAAAGCTGCTTTTCAATTCCGGCTTTGGGAAAAAATCCTTAGTGATGGCGCTGGTTTTATTTGGTGAAATGACAGCGTCCAGCGAAGCTTCGGCAGCTCAGGTTTGCATCTCATCATCCACCCTTTCTGTCGGTGCAGCGGCAGCGACCCTTGGGGCATTGACGACAAAAACAGTCTTGCTGCTGACAACCGCAAGTGTTGTTACTGTAGGTGTTGTGGCACATGAATCACTGAATGGCAATCATGCGGCACACCCCCTGTCGAATTCCTCCTCGTCCACGATTGCCCGGGACTCTGGGCGCACGCTCTCTCCCTATACGGATATGGAAGGATACTATTATTATCCGCAGGGCAGCGGCGGACCCGTTATGATGCGGCTGTCTGTCTCCAAAGAGAGTAAAACATATCAGGCACTTCAGAACGATACGGGTAATTATTTATTTGACAACACCCATTCAGGTGCCGTGATTCGCAATGCCCGTTATTGGAATCCGGACTTGTCGGTTATGCAGCTTCCCACGGACAGCCCGGAACTGGAAACGTTTATCGCGGCTATCGAACACCGAAGCCCGGTTTTGCGAAGACCATTTGCCGCTTCGAAGGCATTATTGGTTGTGGCAACGCGCACAGAAGACAAAAATAATACAACCTTCACATTGCAAAATTACGATGCCCTGATGGAAGAACGGTTTCATTATAACTGGTCATCGCAATCTGCGGTTCAGGACCAAAGGGATGCAATTCATCGCCAGGGCTGGTGTTATTTTACCATGACGGGATATTACAAAGACCAGCGTATTACGGGCCAGGGGCAAATGCCGTTCTATTACGGAATCAGCCGGACAAAACCCGCCTGGCTGTCCGTGAAAATCGGCAATCAGACTGAGTTATATGACTCTGCCGGCGGAGCAATAAAGAAAGACAGTTCGGGAATTGTGAACACGTATGGTCCCAACGCCTTATTTGCGGGATTGAATACACCCTGGATGGGTCTTCACTGCATTGACAGTGTCCGTCGGGATGCCGCTGCCGCATCCATTCCATTTCAAACCCTGCTGCTGTCCGATGCCGACAAATCCAAAGTAACACTTTTGCTGAAAGAAGGAAAGATTGAATATCTGCTGAATATGGAGCAGGATTGGATTGAACAGATTAGATTTTTAGATGCATCGGGAAATACCTGCGGCGAGATTGTGTTTGCTTACTCAGAAACTCGGCCGACGGGGGGAAGTGCTGCTTTACCGACTTCGTTGCCCAGTGCTCAGACCCCGATAAATCAACCGGTGAACTGGATTGCAGAACTGGCTTCGGAGAGCCTGTGAGAAGAATGAAGATGGTTGAAGAGGACAAGCTGAAAAGACTGATTGCACTGCTTTGGGCAGCAGCGACAGTCTTTGTCTGTCCATGTGTCCTCGGAGAAACGTCCTGTGATTTCAATGATGATGGCATCGTCAACATTGAGGATTTTTCCATGCTGTCAAAATCATGGAATGTGACTTTACCCTGGGGGCCGGATGGATTGCCGCCGCAACTGCTGGCGTACTGGCGCCTGGATATGAATGCCCAGGACAGCCAGTCGTCTTTTGATGGTGCATCTTATGGCAGTCCGGTATGGGTCCCCGCATCGGGGGCCAAAGTCGGCTCCGGAGCGGTTTTCATGGATGGGCAGGATTATATTGCCATTGATGCGGACTCATTTCCAGTCCTGGATGGCTCGTTTACCATTGATGCATGGATTAAAACGACTGGGAATAATCAAAATCAGACGATTATTTCCAAAGGCAGCAGCAGTTGGCAGCTTGGTGTTGAAGGGGCTACCCATAAAGCCTATTTTTCATGTCCGGGTCTGGCTGGTACTTCGTATCTTGTCGGGTCAACAATCCTGACAGATGGGATATGGCATCATCTTGCCGCGGTTTATGATGATACGGCCCAAAAGATGTATCTCTATGTGGATGAAGTGCTTGACGCTCAGGCTGATGCCTCCGGATCGGTCAGTTGGAGCGAGTATGACATCTGGATTGGAGGAGATCCCCAGCATCCGGTTGATGGAAATTGGTGGACAGGCACACTGGACAATATTCGTATTTATAACTATGCCTTATCCGCTAATGAGATTTTCCATCGCAAGACATGGCATGTGGATGGCAGCACCGGCAATGACAAGAGTAATGGGCAGGGGCGGCCCTCAGCCTTTAAAACCATCCAGCATGCGATAGATATGGCAGATTCCGGAGATGTGGTCATGGTCTGGCCGGGAATTTATACTGAATCCATCAGTTTTCTCGGTAAGGCGATTACCCTTAGGAGTGCTGCTGAGCCGGCAGTTATTCGTAGCCCCGGTTCTTATGCAGTCTGGTTTTATTTTGGTGAACAGGCCGATTCTGTGGTTGAAAATTTCATTATTCGGGACAGTATGGTTGGGGTTTCCATTTCTTCTGGAAGTCCGACACTTAAACAGATAACATTTGTCAGCAATCAATATGGCGTGGATTCGTGGGGTTATTCTTTTCCGACCATTCAGAATTGTATTTTCTGGTATAACTCCAACAGCGATCTTTATACCGAAGCCTTTGCAGCCAATATCAGCTATTGCTGTGTACAACGAGTTGTTGCGGGGGAAGGCAATATCAGTGAGGATCCATTATTTGCCGACCCAGCCAATAATGACTATCATCTTAAATCCATGGTCGGCAGGTGTCTGCCGAACAATAATCCCGGTCAGAATCCGGATACCTGGGTAACGGATATGGTTCAAAGCCCTTGTATTGACGCGGGATTAGCTGCCCAGAATCCGATGCGAGAGGCTATGCCCAATGGCGGGCGTGTTAATATGGGAGCCTACGGCGGCACACCATTTGCGAGCAAAAGTCCCTGGCCATTAAAAGCAGACACAAATACCAATGGACATGTCGAGGTAAAAGATTTACAATGGTTTATTGTGAACTGGCTATTAATAGAGCCGTAAACGCAAGGAGTAATGGCGCAGATTAGCATAGACAAGGTCGGAACCAAGTGAGTCGATTGCACAAAAAAGCCTTTACTTTAGTAGAGCTGCTGGTGGTTGTGTGTATCATCAGTTTGCTGGTGGGGGTACTTGTTCCAGCTTTGTCTAAAGTCAAACAGAAAGTTCGCTCACTGGTATCTGCGACAAATCAACGACACATTGCGGAAGGTGTATTTTGTTATGCTGCGGATCAAGAGGATCGTTTTCCCGAATCAGTAGCAAAATTAGGAAAAGGGACAGTCTGGAGCTGGCATGAGCCGACCGTGCTGGCCGGATTCCAAAAACAAACTCCCTCGTCGTACCGGTCTGTGGCTGCCTATCTAAAGAATTATATTGATTCCTCATCCACAATGTTCTGTCCTTCTTCGCCAGCTCAATACCCGTTTGCTCAACAGGCATGGGAAGCGGGGGATGCCTGGGATAATCCTACTCCCAACACGGCGGTCGAAGATCCACTCTTTGGCAATTACTGTTTATACTGGAATTATGTAGGCTATCTTGCTGAATATAAACGTCCCTTTATTGGGCCCCAATCTGCTGGTGGAGACCGTCGTCAAAGCAAATTGTTAATCAGTGATTATTTTGGTTACGGCCATTGGCGGAATGAATTGGTGTATGGAACCCGTGAAGCCTTTGGAAGCTGCGAAAAAATGCCATCCGCTTCATTGACGCCGGGTACGCCCGTTTCCTGTGATTTCTGGTCCAGACAGAATAGAGATGGCCAGCTTACCCCGGCAGCCATCGATATTCAGATTCGAGCGGGATATACGGATGGTCACGTGGAAAGCGTTTCTGTGTCAGAGATGACCTTAATGAAGATATCCATCCGTCCGGATGGAACAATCCCCTATCCGGATGCCGTCAGCCCCGGCGGCACTTTTTATATTCCCCGTCAGTAGTCTCTCATCAAATACTCTCGGAATTTATACCGGCTTGTAATGGTAGATAACAAATAGTTTTTCATGACGACAAAAACTATAGACAATCAGGGTACAAATTGACCATATATTCCTCAATAAAACAGCGGATTTTCTTGAAAAGTTATTACCTGATCAAAAAAGATCGAACATAATATACTAAAATACATATATACATCTATTGATATATATGGAGTAATGCCATGGATAATGCAATAGCAGAAAAAGTAGCTAATGTTTTGAAGGCAATTGGGCATCCGATTCGACTTCAAATCATTGAGGCTCTGGAAAATCGAGAACATGCCGTGAATGCCTTAGTGGAGTTGCTGGAGGTTCAACAGGCAGTTATCAGCCGTCATCTGGCCATTATGAAAGACAAAGGTGTATTGGCATGCAGGCGGGATAAAACCAGTGTATATTACCGGATTGCAAATCCCGCGGTGATCCAATTGCTTAAATGTGTGTACGCCAATTGCAGCATGGAAAACAGGTGAAATCTTTTTTTCAGGGACTATAATAATTTTGACTCAATACGGAGGCCTTTATGAAGACAGCAGGTGATACGATTGTTAGCTGGTCTGTAGAGCATTGGAAGCTGGTCACGTTGGTTATGGTTGTCTTTACGCTGTTGTGTGCGGCGTTTATTCCCATGATTCGTGTGGATACCGACCCTGAAAACATGTTATCTTCCAGTGAGCCGGTACGTGTTTTTCATGACCAAACGAAAAGGATTTTTGATCTCAGCGATATGGTGGTCGTTGGGGTGGTCAATGATAAAGATCCCGATGGGGTTTTTAATCCGGCAACACTGAACAATATTTACCAACTGGCTCAATATGCCAAGACTCTTCGCTGGGTGGATCCCAAAGATTCGTCCAAAACCCTGGGTGTGGTTGAAGTGGATATCATTGCACCTTCTGAAGTGGACCATATTGGGCAGAAAGGGCCTGGGGAAATCAGTTTTGAATGGCTGATGAAAGAACCGCCGCAAACGCGTGAACAAGCCCAGATTGTGCGTGACAAAGCGATGTCCAACCCCCTGTTTAAAGGAACGATGGTATCTGAAAACGGGAAAGCACTGTGTCTTTATCTGCCTTTGACCAGTAAGGATTTGAGCTACAGGGTCTATCGGGCATTAAATGAGCAAATTGCCACATATGAGGCAGTGGAGACATACCATATTACAGGCTTACCTGTTGCCCAGGACACGTTTGGTGTGGAGATGTTTGTGCAGATGGCAATCTCGGCCCCCATGGCGATGGGGACAATATTCGTCCTGATGCTGATATTTTTCCGGAAAATAGTGCTGGTTGCTGCACCGATGATTGTCGCGATGGTTACCGTACTTTCCACGATGGGGCTTTTGATTGGAATGCAATTTCCAGTCCATATTATGAGTTCCATGATACCCATATTTCTGATGCCGATAGCGGTCGTGGATTCCGTTCATATTTTATCGGAATTTTTTGAACGCTACACTCATGAAAAAGGCCGCAAGCAAACCATTATTGAGGTTATGCAGGTTTTATTCACGTCCATGCTTTATACCTCGCTGACGTCGGCTGCGGGGTTTATTTCCCTGGCCCTGACACCGATTCCCCCGGTTCAGGTTTTTGGCGCATTTGTTGCCGCGGGTATTATGATTGCATGGTTGTTTACTGTGACTTTCATGCCGGCGTATGTCATGATGATTCCGGAAAAATCACTGACTCATTTCGGCCATGCGGTGCATACCGAGGACTCGCAAAGCCTTCTGTCGCGGATACTAAGACGGCTGGGGAAATTAACCTACAGCGGAGCCAGGCTTATTCTGGTTTTGCTGGTGATTCTGACGGGTGTTGCGGTCTGGGGCATTACCCAAATTCAGGTCAATGATAATCCCGTGAAATGGTTTGCCAGGAGCCATCCGATTCGCAAGGCCGATATCGCTCTGAATCAGCATTTTGGCGGGACCTATATGGCTTACCTGGTTCTGGATGCCCCGGAACCCAGACGGGCTGAGTCGGCATGGATACAGTCGCTTCACGACGGATTAGGCCGACTGCAGGAGTCGCTGGCCGCAGAAAACCCCAAGGCAGCCAATCTGATTTTGCAGGCCTCGGAAAAAATAAAAGAGTTGACGGTATCGGATCCGACCGAAGCAAAACTGCTTGAACAGTTGACGGCATTTGCACAACAGAAAGCCGGGGATGCATCGGATGACGAGTTTGCAATTTGGGATGAAATCGCGGCCTATTTTGGTGTTGAGCAGGAACGTCTTGGGGTGTTCAAAAGGCCGGATGTGCTGAATTATATGATTGGACTGCAGGAACATCTGGAAAAAATCGGGCTGGCGGGCAAAAGCAGTTCAGTTGCCGATGTAGTTCGCAAGGTCAACCAGGAGTTAATGGACGGCAAACCGGCCAATTATCGCATTCCGGACCATCTTAAAGGTGTCAGTGAATGCCTGATTCAATACCAGAGCAGTCATAAGCCGCAATATCTGTGGCACCTGGTGACGCCTGATTTCAGGCATGCCAATATCTGGTTTCAGTTGAAAAGTGGGGATAACAAGGATATGGAAAAAGTCGTCCGGGCGGTGGATGATTATGTCAAACAGCATCTTCCTCCGGTTGAACTGCAGTACAACTGGGCCGGACAGACATATATCAATATTATCTGGCAGAACAAAATGGTCAGCGGGATGCTGCAATCCTTTCTTGGCAGTTTTCTGATGGTCTTTTTAATGATGGTTATTTTGTTCCGGTCGGTGTTGTGGGGATTGCTCAGCATGATTCCACTAACGATGACGATTGTCGGCATTTACGGTTTTATCGGTATTATCGGCAAGGACTATGATATGCCGGTAGCGGTACTCAGTGCCTTGACACTCGGTATGGCAGTGGACTTTGCGATTCATTTTCTTGAACGCTCGAGGGATATGTATAAATCCGGAAAAACGTGGAAAGAACTGGCCCCGGAGATATTCGGCGAACCGGCCCGGGCGATCAGCCGCAATGTACTGGTGATTGCTATTGGCTTTCTTCCTCTGCTGGCGGCACCCCTGATACCGTATAAGACCGTTGGTATTTTTATTTGTGCTATTATGGGCCTGTCCGGGGCGGTAACGATGTTTATTTTGCCCGCATTGATGAAGCTGCTGGAAAAGCCGTTGTTCCGTGACCTGGCCAATCCGCAATCGGTGACCTGTAATTGCTGGACCTGTATCGTTTCGGCGATTTCTGCGGTGGTGGTCGTGGACTTGAATATTCAATTATTCTGGAATTTGAAACTCAATACATTGGCTTGGATCAGCATGGCTGTGGTGATCATCATGGTGACGGCCTGCGGTTTTCTTTCTCGCCGGAAAGCCTGCCGATTGACAGAAACCAAAGAGATAAACACATAAAATTGCGGAGCTATAATGAGCTTGTTGCGTAAACTTGAATATTCTGATATACAGTGTCACTATAATCCATAAAGGAAGGTGTACTATGAACAAACAGTTTGTATTGGCAGTAACGTTAGTTTTGTCGTGTATTTCTATTACGGCGGAATCAGAAACAACACCATCAGCAATCCCTTCGGTCGATGAGATTGTCAATAAAGCCAATCTTGTGGCCTACTATCAGGGGGTGGATGGTAAAAGCAAAGTCAACATGACCATTACTGACAAGCAGGGGCGGACCCGGACGCGGGATTTTACCATTCTACGCAAGACGGTACAGGCTGGGGGAGACCAGAAATATTTTGTCTATTTCCTGGGGCCTGCCGATGTCCGTAAAATGGTATTTATGGTGCATAAACACACCGCCCAGGGGACTGATGATGACCGCTGGCTGTATCTGCCGAACCTGGATTTAGTCAAACGAATAGCCGCTGGTGATAAACGCACCAGTTTTGTTGGCTCGGACTTTCTGTACGAGGATGTCTCCGGCCGCAACCTCGCCGAGGATAAACATGAATTGATTAAGACCGACGAGCAATATTTTGTGGTCAAAAACACTCCTCTTAAGCCGGAAACAGTGGAATTTTCCTATTATCTGGTTTCGATTGACCGTAAAAATTATATGCCGATGAAGATGGAGTTTTACGATAAAAACGATAAATTATATCGAACGATTGAGACAAAAAAAGTGGATGATATTGCTGCCAAAGAAGGGGATAAAGAGGTCAAATATCCTACTGCAACAGAAGCGGTTGTCAAAGACCTGAACACCGGCAGCACAACGGAAATGAAATTTTCAGAGATTCAATATAATCTGAATCTGGAAGATGTCTTTACAGAACGCTATCTGCGTCGTCCTCCGAAAGAATCCATGCGGTAAATAGCGATGTAACCCAAAGTGTATTGTTAATACGAAAGGGCTGACTGGCCATGAAAAAGGAATTTCGTGTGGGCAAGCATACTGTTACAACATCTTCGGTCACTTGTTTATATAGTATGCTGCTTGTTCTTTTGCTTGTGGTGTCAGAGGGAATCTGTGCAGAAGACAATGAACAGGGATGGTTTAAGTGGCCTGTCGAGGCGCACGGTTTTTTTGAAACACGTGCAGGGTATCGAACCCGGAATGACCGCTATGAAAAAGATATGTCTGTGATGGAAACCCGTTTGCAGACTGATTTATTCAGTGCGACAGACTGGGCGGATTTTAAGGTTAAAGGCGATATTTATGGAGACCTGGTCACCGAACAGGGAGATTTTGACCTGCGTGAAGCCAATATTTTTACCCGTCCTGCCGATTGGATGGATGTCAAGGTCGGCAGGCAGATTCTGACTTGGGGCACGGGCGATATGGTTTTTATCAATGATCTGTTTCCCAAGGACTGGAATTCGTTTTTTATCGGCCGCGATACTGACTATCTCAAGGCCCCCTCAGATGCCGCCAAGGTCAGCCTGTTCAGCGAGGAAGTGAACCTGGATGTGGTCTATACACCCCAATTCGATCCTGACCGTTATATCGATGGTGAATATATCTCCTACTGGAACGCCAATCTGCAGCGGCACGCCGGCCGGGATGCCCTGGTCCATACCAATCGGCCCGACCGCTGGTTCCGGGATGATGAGGTGGCTGCCCGTCTTTACAAAAACATCAATAATTATGAATTTGCCCTGTATGGCTATCATGGTTTCTGGAAAAGCCCGGCTGGGCAGACGGTTTCGGGGCAGGCCCTTTTTCCTGATTTGAATGTCTATGGAGCCAGTGTTCAGGGGGCGGTGGGCAAGGGCATCGGGAACGCCGAAATCGGTTATTATGACTCCGCCGATGATAAAAGCGGCAGGAATCCTTATATTAATAACTCTGAAATGCGTTATCTGGTTGGTTATTCGCAGGAAATCGGGACGGATTTTACTGCGGGACTGCAGTACTATGTTGAGCAATTAATGCACTACAGTGATTACAAGCGGACTACGCCTTTTGCCAATCGGGACCAGTTTCGTCAGTTGCTGACACTGCGACTGACGAAACTGCTGTTGAACCAGAATCTTCGATTGTCGATGTTTACCTATTTCTCGCCGACCGATCGTGATGTGTATCTGCGTCCTAACGTCAATTATAAACTGAGCGATTCCCTGTTCTGGGAAGCAGGTGCGAATATTTTCTTTGGCGATTATTCCTATAGTTTCTTCGGCCAGTTTGAGAATAACACCAACCTTTACACCGCAGTGCGATATAGTTTTTAAGATTGATTAAGGTTTTAATCGGTTATATACGATACGTTTGGAAATGTTTCGGATGTGAAAATAGTATCCATTATCGGCAGGGGGCGAAGTCAGGAATTCATGCAGGACCATGTACACGCGTTCCAGATGATATTGTCCAGTTAAGCTGCGGCAATAATTTCAAATCTGCATACCCTTATCTGCATATCTATTTATTCTCTATCTGAGACTACTTATATTTAATCATCTTGTGAGAGTCTGAAAAAAACAGATATAGTGGAGCGTGATTATTTACAACAGGTATATTCGACAATTAATGCGAGAAAAATTCTCCAATTTTTGTGCAAAATGACGCCAGTCTGTCATTAAGTTATAGACGATAGGACGAATAAGAGCGATATTGTCTGATGAAAAAGACCTGTTATGCTTACAATATGGGTCTGAATCATAGGACATCGGGGAAATATACAGCAGCAAAACGATAGCTATTGGGTATAGAATTGATATTCTGCCTGAATCTGAGGAATCATGATGAAAAGACTGATGTTTTGTCTGGTTTGGATTTTGTTTTTCGGCATAACTGCCAGTGCCGACATTCTGGGCATCGAGGAGTTTAATTACAGTGACGGAGCCATTACCGGCCAGGCGGGGGGGCAGTACTGGGATTGGAACAATACGGCCGGCCTCCACACCGGAACGGTTTCCAACTGGAACACGGTCTTTGGTTCCCCCGTCGTCCAGAACAAAGCTTTATTCATTGATTCCAGCGGGGCACGCCGCGAATACAACGGCCCGACAGAAGGGTCGGGGGACAGCACTGATGAGCGGCTGGGAGCATTTCGTGGGTCGGGGACGGTGTATTACGGGGTAACGATGACCGAGCTGACCGAAAATTCCTGGTGCGGTTTCAGCAGCTATGATTTCGGTACCGAACGCATCTTTTTCGGTCGGCCCGGCGGGGCGCAATTTTTCGGAATTGAAATCTCCGGGTCGGGCAGGGCCTTAAGCACCATTCCTGTCGTTGTGGGGCAGACCTATCGACTGGTATCGGCTCTGGATTTCGATGGCGACCAGCTTCGTTTGTGGATCAATCCGGATAGCAGTGATTATGACCATGGCACCGCCGATAACTCCGCCGATGTGACTCTGGCTTATACCGGCAGCAACTGGAGCACGTCGGTACGTCTGGCTGGCGGGGCGCAAAGCCTGTGGGATGACCTGGTCATTTCCAATTCCTTTACGGACATTGCAGGTCCTGCGATCACCCATGCATTTCCTGCCAACGGAGCTGTCGAGGTGGCCGTCGATACGCAATTAACATGGCAAATGAGCGGATCGTTGTCGGAAGTGACTTATAATATTTATTTCGGCGAACAGCAATCCGCTGTGGCTACCGGCGATAGTTCCGTCTTTGCCGCAAGCCAGTCTGCTCAAATGTTTTCTCCCGGCCTGCTGAAAACCTGGACGGCTTATTACTGGCGTGTGGATGTGGTTGTGGACGGCCAGACCTATCCCGGTCGCGTATTGCAGTTTACGACGGCGCTGCCTTCCTTTAACTGCCTGTCGCTGGATTCCGATTTCAACGCCGACTGTATCACAGACATTGCAGATTTGCTGGCTTTTGCGGAGCAGTGGCTGGGGGTGTGTGCGGGACCGTTCTGTGCGGATATGAATCAGGCCGGCGGTATTGACTTTTCCGATTTCGCACGGCTTGCCGGGGAGTGGCAAAAAGATGGTCCGGTGGTTGTAGTCAACGAGTTCCTGGCAAGCAATAGCCGAGGCCTGATTGACGAAGACGGTGCTGCATCGGACTGGATCGAGATCAAAAATCTTTCGGATGCGGCGGTGAATCTCAACGGTTGGTCGCTGACCGATGATCCGGCCAAGCCCGGCAAATGGAAATTCCCCAATGTTACTATCGATGCCCATGGTTTTCGGCTGGTATTTGCCTCGGACAAAGACCGTGTTGATCCGGCCGGATCGCTGCATGCCAACTTCCAGCTCAGCAAAGGCGGCGAATACCTGGCCCTGGTCAGGCCCGACGGCAGCATTTCCCATGCATTTACGCCGCATTTTCCGCCGCAGTATCAGGATATTTCTTATGGATTGACGGTGTTCGATGATTCCCGTCGATACGAATACGGCTATTTCAGCAGCCCGACGCCCCAGCAAGGCAACGGCCGGGGCTTTGTCGGTGTCGTTGAGGATGAGGTGAAATTTTCAATCGGCGGAGGCGTATTCACCGAATCGCAGGTGTTGACGCTTTCGGTCAATAATCCCACTGCTGCGATTTATTATACCACCAATAATTCCGAGCCGACTGAGCAGTCTACTCGCTATACCGGTCCCATTTCGATTACGACCACAACCGTCGTACGGGCCAGAGCCGTCGAGCCGGGCAAAGTGAACGGTCCTGTCACCAGCCAGTATTATGTCTTTCTGGCACCCTCCGTACAGGGATTTCATTCAAATCTGCCGCTGCTGGTCATCGATAACTTCGGCGGGGGGGCTTTAGGTGATGATAATCCCTCGACGGCGCATGCGTTCAAACCGTCGGTGGTCGGCTTGTTTACGGTTCAGTCTGATGGCCGCAGCCGGCTGACGCATGCCCCCCAGATTCTGAGCCGGGCTGGTGCCAAGGTGCGGGGAATCAGTTCGTCGTCTTATCCGAAAAAAGGGTATGCGGTCGAATTCTGGGATGAAAGGGATGAGGACAAGTCTCTGGCCGTTCTGGATATGCCTGCCGATTCCGACTGGGTTCTGTATGCCCCGTATTATTTTGACCGGGCGATGATCCGCAATTCGCTGATTTACGAATTGAGCAATCAGGTCGGCCGGTATGCTCCTCGGACACGTTTTGTCGAAGTCTTTCTCAATACCAATGGCGGAGCACTGGAGGCGGGCGATTATATCGGTGTTTATGCACTGACCGAGAAAATCAAACGCGGCAAAGACCGTGTGGCAGTCGAAAAACTCGATGCCTCGGATAATACTCTGCCGGATGTGGCCGGCGGCTATATCTTCAAAAACGACTGGCTCGAATCCGGCGAGATGGGCTGGTACACCACGCGGGGCAGACCCTCCTCGCAGGGTGGGATGGGCAGCGCCTTGTCCCTGGTCTATCCGGAACAGGAAAATATCACCGATGCTCAGTTGACTTATCTCAAAGATGCTTTCCAGGCTTTTGAAGACGCTCTTTATTCACCCGCCGGCCGACATTACAGCGATTTTATCGATGTGGACAGTTGGGTGGACCATAACCTGCTGAATATGTTTGCCAAGAATGTGGATGCTTTGCGTCTGAGTGCCTATTTCCACAAATCCCGTGAGGGGAAAATTCAGGCCGGTCCGATTTGGGACTTTGACCGGGCGATGGATTCCTATGATGGCCGGGATGATAGCTATAACACATGGAAAGGAACCGGCGACGGCACAGACTATTTCCATTATGAGTGGTGGGACAAGCTGTTTGACGATCCGGCATTCCGTCAGCGTTACGCCCAGCGGTGGTATGCCATGCGGGCAGGGGCGCTGAGTACCAGCAATATCCATGCGGTCATTGATGCGATGGCTGCCCAGCTTGGCGAGGCTCAGGTCCGCAACTTTGCACGCTGGCCAGAAGCGGCTCCTGCTTCCAGTTGGGCCAATGAAATCCAGCATCTTAAAGACTGGCTTGCCCAGCGGGCTGCATGGATTGATACGCGGATGGCGATTGAATTTGCCCCGCCCTCACCCGCTGCTGAGTAATAACCTGACTTGCAACCAGTATAAATGCAGTGATACTGGATACATATATATTGTTATTGAGATAAAATGCCCATAGGCGACCTGTGAAGTCTTGTAAAAAGGGGGATTTTTCTGAAATTCAGGGGCGAAAAAGCCGAAAAATTTACTTGCATCCAGGTTTAAAAAACATAAAATTGTATGTTCTCAGTCAGATTAAAGATAAGTTAAGTATTGTTTACGCGATAGCAAAGGGAAGGTCGAACGATATTATGATTAAAGTGAAGTCCCGTACTGGTGAATCCGTTCAGCAGATGATCAAGCGGTTCAAGAAGATGTGCGAAAAAGAAGGTCTGATTCGTGACATCAAGCGGAATGGGTATTATGAAAAGCCCTCCGAAAAAGGCCGTCGGAAACGGAAGAAATCAGAGCGGATGGCACGGATCTTCAGTTCGAATCCCGCGTAAGCGTTTTAAATCCATAGACTACGGCCGGACAGAAGGCGTGGGAACCCACCCTCCTGTCCGGATTTTTTATGCGCACAGCGAAAGAGACACGGGCCGATGCAGGATGCCAAACCGAAATGTCTGTTTGTGAATCCGCCGATTTACGACTTCGCGGCGTATGATTTCTGGCTGCGTCCGCTGGGTCTGCTGACGGTGGCTGGGATGCTGCGGGGGCGGGCGGAGTTGTCATTATACGACTTTCTGGACCGACGGCATCCGCTGTCGCGGGGTAAAGGGCTGCAGGATGATGCATGGGGCCGGGGCAAGTTCCTCGAGCAGCGTGTGGCCAAGCCGGAGGTGTTCAGGCCGATCCGGCGGTATTACCGGCGATTTGGGCTGCCGCAGGAGAATTTTGAGCAGTATTTGCAGGCTCACGGGCCTTTTGACTTTGTCTTTGTCCAGACGGTGATGACCTACTGGTATTTGGGTGTTCAGGAAGTGATCCAGACGGTCCGGCGGTGCTGTCCGGGCGGGCGTATTGTACTGGGTGGCTTTTATGCGACGGCCTGCCGGGAGCACGCACTGAGGCTGGGAGCCGACTGGGTAGCATCGGGCCAGGATTTAGGGCCGATGTGGGACTGGCTGGGCCTTGGCAGGCCGGAGGGGGTGACGCCGGCGGCATGGGAATTGTATCCTGAGCCGGTAACCGCGGCGATTACGCTGACGCGGGGATGTCCGTATCGGTGTTCGTATTGTTATGTGCCGGTGGCCGGCGGCGGATTTCGACCGCGAAGGCTCAATGAGACGATTGCGGATTTTGAGTCGGCCCGACGGGCGGGAGTGCGGCATCTGGCATTTTATGATGATGCCTTGCTCTATCGGCCAAACGATGTGTTATATCCGTTTTTGGATTATGTCCAGCGGGCCGGTGGAGGCGTGTCGCTGCATTCGCCCAACGCAATGCATGCCCGGCTGATGACTCCGGAAACGGCCCGACGGCTGGTTGCGGCGGGGATGAAGTCGTTTTATCTGGGCTACGAAAGCGTCAGCGCCGAATTCCAGCGCCAGACCGGGGCGAAGGTGGCGGGTGAAGATTTGGCGGGTGCCGTCGAGGCTCTGCGGTCGGCGGGTGTGCCGGCGGGAGCCATCACGGCCTACGAAATCCTGGGCCATCCGCTGGCGGATGTGCAGGGAATTGAGGAGTCGATGCGGTTTGCCAGTTCGCTGGGAATCCGGGTGATGCTCAGCGATTTTTCGCCGATTCCCGGGACCCCTGACGGCCAGTTATGCCGGGGGGTTGTGGATTTGGACGAACCGTTGTATCATAACAAGTCGGCTTTTCCGATGCTGCTATTGGGGCCAGAGAAAGTCGATTATTATAAGAATCTGTGTACGGCCTTGAACCGTCGCAATAAACAATCAGGTCAGGACTGAAAGGACTAATATGAGTAATCCGAAAGTAAAGATACAGACGACGCTGGGGGATATCGCCCTGGAACTGGATGCCGCCGCTGCCCCGGTCAGCGTGAAGAATTTTCTGGAATACGTCAACGACGGCTATTATGACGGGACGATTTTTCACCGCGTCATTAAAGGCTTTATGATTCAGGGCGGCGGCCTGACGGCCAAGATGCAGTCCAAGCCGGGGAATGACCCGATTGTCAACGAGGCCTCGAATGGGCTCAAAAATAAGCGGGGTACAATTGCCATGGCACGGACTGCGGACCCGGACAGTGCCACCAGCCAGTTTTTTATCAATCATGCGGACAATACCTTTCTGGATTACACCGGGCCGACACCGGACCGGATTGGTTATGCGGTCTTCGGCAAGGTGACCGAGGGGATGGATGTGGTCGATAAGATCGCCGCGGTCAAGACCGGCTCCAGGGGCTATTATGATGATGTGCCGACGACGACCGTGGAGATTGTCTCGGTCAAACAGATTGCTTAGCAAACAAAACGCAGCCCGGCAGCGTAGCTGGGCATGGAGATAAAATAATTCTTGAAATAAATGATTTGATTTGTGGAGTATGTCAGAATGCTTGATCTTGTGCCAATTTCAAAGACAGGATACAATAAACTCAAGGAGGAACTCGCCCATCTCGAAAAAGAGGCGGCCGAAGTTCGTATACGCGTCAGTGAGGCCCGTGAACAGGGCGACCTGAAGGAAAATGGCGAGTATATTTACGGCCGTCAGCAGCTCGGTTTTCTCGAAGGGCGGATGGGACAAATCCGCGCACAGTTAAACCGCTCGGAAATTGTGGACTGTACCAAAGTGGCGTGCGACCGGGCGGTGTTCGGCACGGTCGTGACCCTGCTGAATCTCAAAACCCAGCAGAAGATGACCTATCAATTGCTGGGCCCCCACGATGCGGATATCGATAACGGCAGCATTTCGATTCTTTCCCCCGTGGGCGATGCGATCCACGGGCTTGCCGTCAATGAGAAGGCGGTGGTCAAGAATCCCAGTGGCGAACATCATTATGAAGTGATAGCGATTGCCCCGTCGCCGGTGGAATAACACACATTGCAGGGGCAGTGGGATTGTGCAGCAGTTCTGCTGCCCCGTTTTTTTGGGAGATAAATTTTCTGCGAGAGCGTAGCCTGCCCATCCAAATGATTTAAAGGCTATGCCTGAAGAGGAGCGACAGTAAGTGAACAACCCAATCGAGAACAAAACCATTAAGGATATTTTAAGGCCTCCAGTCATACCGGAAAGGAATAAAGCATTCTTTCTTTCCATTCTGATTTTTGGGATGCTTTGGCTTATTATCGGATTGATTTTTCAAAATCGAGTTATGATGGTCACGTTGCTAATTCTATTGTTGTTTCCATTAATTTTGCTGCTGCGATTGTTTTGGTATTTTACACGATGGGTAATTATCTGCGAAGAAAAATTGATTATTAATGATTATTCATTCACATCGTATCCCGCGTATGACAGGCACCAGGAAATCTGTTTTGAGGACATTGACTATGTATACTATGCGGAAAAAGAATATCGCCTGCTTCGAAACTATCGCCACAAACTTCGAAAGTATAAGATTCATGCAAATGAAATGGATTATCGAAAGGAAAATCTTGTCGATAAATATAAAGTACCCACAGAAGTAATCAATAAATTCGAGTGTAATTTGCAGAATGCACTTGATGATTATACGGCCACCGGGATTTTAATGAGTCTCGAGACTATTCTCGACAAATACGCAATACCCAAAGTTGATAAAAAGAAAATTCTAAAAGAACTTAAAATAACCCATAATTTTGATTTCGAAAAGGTGACAAGTCTGTTGTCGCCTTTTCACATCAGTTTGGAGGAACTTGATGATTTAAAAGACGAGTTTTCAAATGCCGATGTCAAGATTGTATCTCCTTTTCTATTAACGGAATTAAACGTCGAACAAGTTGAAAAGTCCGAAAACAGTGGGAACAATATTTCGGTTATAGTGTCTGTTAATAAAACCATAGTTTTGTCGAATAGGGATGGGACAAAAAAAGTATATCTAAGTTTTTTTCATTCTCTAAGAAGGGCAGATTGGCAGAAACTGATTCATGTTATCAATCAGAATAAATCGACCGTGAAGTATCTTATGACACGTCGTTCCTATGAAAATATCTCAGACCCCAATTTCAAACCAGGATGCGGATAATTTTTTCTTAACCAGAAATAAGAAATTCGGTGTTGCGTAAAATAAAAACGGCCTGGGCGAGGCTGGCTCGCGACAGGCCGTATGCTTTTTGGTAGGGAGGCAAGCGCTTTTACGCATCAATAGGTTGTGGGCCGCACTCCCTGTTGCCCGCTGTGCCGTTTGTGAACGGTCCTAGGTATCGTTCGATCAGGCATTAATCGCCATATATTGCACCGGCAACATTTAAAGTATAGATTATACAAATGCATTTGTCAAAAAAGGCCGAAAAAGAATCCAGTTGGCTTACCGTAAACCATTGTATGGTAATTAGATATGATTTATTTAAGGGGAAATATTATTTCGGCTATGTTGTGACATGCTGCCCGGACTGTCAAAACAGGCGAGGGGGTGAAAACGAGTTTGACAGACTGAAGGAGGGCCGTTACAATGCGGTCGGAAAATGGACATGAACCTTAGCGAACGAAAGGATGCTCTATGGCGGGCAATGTAATTGAGCTGACTGATGATACATTTGATGCGACGATTAATGGCGACATGCCGGTTCTGGTGGATTTCTGGGCGCCGTGGTGCGGGCCGTGCAAGATGCTGACCCCGGTCATTGAGCAGATTGCCAATGAATATGCGGGCAAGGCCGTGGTGTGCAAAATGAATACCGATGATCAGCGGCAGGCGGCGATTCAATTCGGCATCAGTGCGATTCCGACGATCATCCTGTTCAAGGATGGCCAGATGGTTAAGAAATGGGTTGGGCTGACGCAGAAGGCAGTTCTGACAGCGGCAATCGACGAAGCCATGTAATATCCCGAAACAAAAAGGGCCGGACAATCATGCCCGGCCCTGTAAGTAGTGCATTCTGTGCTAAGTGACATGGAGGCAGGCTTTTAGTTCTGCTTTTTTCTTGCATCGCGTTTGCGGTCTGCTTCTTTGAGCAGGCGTTTTCTCATGCGAATGGTTTTGGGGGTGATTTCCACCAGTTCATCTTCCTGGATATATTCGAGGGTCTGCTCGAGGCTCAGACGACGGGGCGGCTTCACGCGGGCGTTGTCATCTTTGCCCGCAGCACGCATATTGGTCAACTGTTTGGCTTTGACGGCATTGACCGGGATATCATTGTCTTTGCAGTGTTCGCCGACGATCTGGCCTTCATAGACCTGGTCGCCGGGTTCTACGAAGAACGTTCCCCGGTCGAAAAGGGCATCCAGCGCGTATGCAGTAACGATGCCCGGTTCAGTGGCGATCATGACGCCGGCCTGGCGCTGGGGAATGGAGCCTCGCATCGGTTCATAGCTTTCGAAGTTATGATGCAGGATGGCGCGTCCCTGGGTCGCGGTCAGCAGCCGGGCGTGCAGACCGAAGAGTCCGCGTGAGGGGATATTGAATTCCATGTGAATGTAGTTGTCGGCACCGGCTTTGGCGTCCACGCTGATCAGCTCGCTGCGGCGATCACCCAGCAGGCACATGACAGCACTCTGACAATCTATCGGACAGTCCACGACCAGCCGCTCAATGGGTTCGTGACGCAGGCCGTCGATGTTGCGGACAATCACCTGGGGTTTGCCCACGGTCAGTTCATAGCCTTCGCGACGCATGGTTTCCAGAAGAATCCCGAGGTGGAGCAGTCCGCGTCCGGAGACGAGAAATTCATCGGCAGTCTGACCCATTTCCACACGCAGTGCCACATTCACCTTGAGTTCTTTATCGAGACGATCTTTGACATGACGGCTGGTGACGTATTTGCCGTCACGGCCGGCAAACGGACCGTCATTGACCCGAAAGACCATATTCATTGTCGGCTCATCGACCGCAATGACCGGCAGGGCCGCGGGTTTGTCGGCACAGGCAATCGTATTGCCGATGTCGATGGGGTCCAGACCTGCGATGGCACAGATATCCCCGGCCTCGCAACGGTCGGCTTGTTTTTTGCCCAGGCCGTCGAATTCATAGAGCTGGATAATTCTCTGCTGGGTATGTGTGCCGTTATTATCGATGACGGTGACGGTATCTGCCTGATGGACGGTGCCGGCAAAAATCCGCCCGATGGCGATCCTGCCGACATAGTCGGAATAATCCAGCGTGTTGACCAGCATTTGAAGAGGTGCGTCTGGATCGGCTTTCGGAGCGGGAATCTGGTTAATAATAGCGTCAAAGATGGGCTGCATATTATTGTTGGGTTTGGCCAGATCCAGGGTGGCCCATCCGTGTTTGCCGGAGGAGAAGATAACGGGGAAATCAAGGGCGTCATCATTGGCATTCAGCGAGACGAACAAATCGAAGACCTCATTGACGGCATCGTTGGGACGTGCATCAGGGCGGTCGACCTTGTTAATGACCACGATGGGCTTTAACCCATGCGACAGTGCCTTGGATAAGACGAATCGTGTCTGAGGCATCGGGCCATCAAAGGCATCGACCAGCAGCAAAACCCCGTCGGCCAGTTTGAGTACGCGTTCGACTTCACCGCCGAAATCGGCGTGGCCGGGGGTGTCAATCAGGTTAATTTTGTATTCTTCGCCGTCAGGGTCTGTGTAGTTAATCGCGCAATTCTTGGAAAGAATCGTGATGCCTCGTTCGCGTTCGAGGGGGTTGGAGTCCATAATCAGACCATGCTGTCCACCGGCCAGCTTATCCAGTTCGGCGTCACGGAACATGCCGGACTGATATAAAAGCTGGTCCACCAGGGTCGTCTTGCCATGGTCAACGTGTGCGATAATTGCCACGTTACGAATGTGCTGCTGTACTGACATAAATTTTCCCGAAATCATATAACTTCTTTAATTACAAAAAATAAAGGCCGAAAAGCATAATCGCTTTGCGGCCTCATTGTCAATTTAAATCCGGCAAATTAATTTGTTGAACGCTGGGATTCAGCGTTGTATGTAAAGATTGAGCCGGATTATATCTGAAATCTGCTTCAAACGCAAATATATTTCAGATGAAATTTAGCAAGTACAGGCAGAAGCAAGACTTACAAGAATAGTTTTTCCTTTTTCCTGAAACACCAGCTTGTTTTCACGGGCAAGCCAGCCAATCGCCATGGCGGCTATCTGGGAATTCAAATCCGCTTTCTTTGCTAACGTAGATAAACTGACCGGTTCCTGGCTCTGGGCTAAATATTGCCATACGGTGCCCGCGGCCTGTCCAATTTTTTCCTGCATAATTCATTCTCCCTAAAAAAACGACAGATTCCATTCACTACTCATTATAATCATTATATACGGAATAATCGATTGTGACAAGTTAAGAATTTACTTAATTTTTGAGGGAGTAAGCCTCTCGTTTTTTGAGGGATTTTTGCTGGATTGTCGACGTATCCGGACGTATGATGGGCTTACAAACATAAACTCCGATTCAGGGAAGGGATGACGCTATGGAAAATGAACGCAAAGTTGCTTATTTCTCGATGGAAATCGGAATTGAAGAGGGTATGCCGACGTACAGTGGTGGCCTTGGGATTTTGGCGGGGGATACCATTATGTCGGCGGCGGATATGAAGGTGCCGATGGTTGCGGTGACGCTGCTGCATCGCAAGGGGTATTTTTTCCAGAAGCTCGGGCCGGATGGATGGCAGACAGAAGAGCCATCCGAATGGGTGGTGGAGTATTATGCTAAAGAACTGCCCAGCAGGGTGGAAGTGACCATTGCAGGACGGACCGTGCATATCCGGGCGTGGAGGTATGAGGTGCATGGTATTTCCGGATACAAAGTTCCCATTTACTTTCTGGATACGGACCTTGCGGAAAATACTCCAGAGGATCGTGCCCTGACGGATTATCTGTACGGGCATGGTGGGGATCCGGGGTATCGTCTGAGTCAGGAAATTGTGCTGGGCATTGGCGGAGTCCGAATGCTGCGTGCTCTGGGCTATACCGAGATCGATCGGTTTCACATGAATGAAGGCCATGCCAGTCTTTTAACACTGGAACTGCTGGATGAACATCTTCGTGTGGCCAAACGGTCGGATATGACGGAAGAAGATATTATTGCCGTGCGTGAAAAATGCGTCTTTACAACCCATACGCCGGTGGCGGCAGGGCATGATAAATTCCCGTTAGACCTGGTCCATAAAATTCTGGGCCGGCATCAGGCCATGCAGAATCCGGACATCTTTTGCTGCGATGATAAGCTCAATATGACCTATCTGGCATTGAATCTGAGCCATTACGTCAATGGCGTAGCCAAAAAGCATGGCGAAGTCTCACAGCACATGTTTGCATCTTACGTCATCGATTCAATTACCAATGGGGTCCATGCTGCACGATGGGTTTGCCCGCAATTGGCGGATTTATATGACCGGCATGTCCCGGGATGGCGTGAGGACAATTTCAGCCTGCGGTATGCAGTCAGTATTCCCCAGGAACAATTTGCTGAAGCAAAGGCATCGGCCAAGCGGGAACTGATCGAATATGTCAATCGACAGGCCAATATCGGGATGGATGGAGATGTGCTGACGCTGGGATTTGCCCGGCGGGCGACCAGTTATAAACGGGCGGATTTGGTTTTTACAAACCCCAAACAACTGGTTCGGATCAGTCGGGAAGTCGGCAAAATACAGATTATCTATGGCGGCAAAGCCCACCCCAACGATACGGAAGGCAAAGAGTTAATCAAACGCATCGTCGCGGCGGCAGGACAACTGAAAAATGACCTGAAAATTGTCTATTTACCTAATTATGATATGGCTTTGGCGAAATTGCTGGTTGCGGGAGTCGATGTCTGGCTGAATACGCCTGAGCCGCCGATGGAGGCCTCTGGGACCAGCGGGATGAAGGCCGCCCTGAACGGAGTTCCTTCCTTGAGCATTCTGGATGGATGGTGGATTGAGGGATGTATCGAGGGAATGACAGGCTGGGCCATAGGCGAAAATCACCGGCGGCGCAACGAACAGGGCGGAAACAGGGCCTCAGATGCGGTATCCTTATATGACAAGCTGACCAAAGTGGCAGATTTATATTATCATAATAAGCATCATTTTTATCGTATTATGACGATAACCGTGGCAATGAATGGGTCGTTCTTTAACACCCAGCGGATGATGCAGCAATACGTATTAAAGGCCTATTTTAGATAAAAGATGTAAGTATATAGGGCAGGTCTAAATATATTACCTCGATCCGCGTATTGTCTCTTGACATTTAGGACAAAATTCCTATATTGTTATAATTTGTGTATGCTCACATTAGATGCGCCTTGGAATTGACGCAAACTGAGCAATTTCAGCTATTTATTGGAAAGGTCCATGGCAAAAGTAAAACTCCCGAACGGGGCGGTGTTGGAGGCTCCAGACGGCACGAACGCGTATCAATTCGCCGAGATGATTGGCGCGGGTTTAGCCCGTGCAGCTCTGGCGGCTCGCATTAATGATAAAATGGTTGATTTATCCACACCCATTGCCGGCGAAGTAAGCCTGCAAATCATTACCAATAAAGACGCCGAAGGGGTAGAGATACTGCGTCATAGCTGTGCGCATATTATGGCCGAGGCGATATGCAGCCTGTGGCCGAAGACCCGGCTGGTGTATGGGCCGACGGTAGCGGATGGCTTTTATTATGATGTGGACCTGGATACCCCGATCCGGCCGGAAGATTTCCCGAAAATCGAATCGAAGATGGCCGAGATTATCAAATCCGACCGGCCATTTGAACGCATCGAGATGAATCGCGATGAAGCCCGTCAGAAAATGGCGGGAGATGTGTATAAACTGGACAATATCGACCGTGCTACGGGGGATGTCATCAGTTTTTACCGGCAGGGAGACGGATTTATGGATTTGTGTCGGGGGCCGCATATTCCGCGGACAGGGGTGATTGACCCGAAAGCGGTCAAAATTATGTCCGTAGCGGGGGCCTACTGGCATGGGGATGCCAGCCAGAAAATGCTGCAGCGGGTTTATGGAACGGTCTGGCGCAATAAAAAAGAGCTGGATGAACATATTACCCGGATAGAAGAGGCCAGAAAGCGGGATCACCGTGTGATTGGCCGGCAGATGGATTTATTCAGTTTTCAGGATGAAGGGCCGGGCTTTGCGTTTTTGCACCCCAAGGGGATGGTGGTCTGGAATGAGATTATCGACTTCTGGCGGATGATTCATCGCAAATACGGGTACTGTGAAATCAAAACTCCGATTATGCTTAATGAATCCCTGTGGCATCGCAGCGGACATTGGGACCATTATAAACAGAATATGTACTTTACCACGGTCGATGAGATGACCTACGCCATCAAGCCGATGAACTGTCCGGGCGGATTGCTGGTGTACAAATCCAACAAGCATTCGTATCGCGAGTTTCCGATGCGTGTTGCGGAACTGGGACTGGTGCACCGCTACGAGGCCAGTGGTCAGATGCACGGGCTGGTGCGTGTGCGGCAGTTTACCCAGGATGATGCTCATATTTTCTGCACTCCGGATCAGATCGAAAGCGAAGTCATCGGCGTCATTTCGCTGGTGCAGGAACTCTATTCAGCGTTTGGCTTCAAGGATTATCATATAGAGCTTTCGACCAAGCCGGAAGACCATATCGGGTCGGATGAAATCTGGGAGGTTGCAACCAATGCTCTGGCTGGGGCCTTGAAGCATAAGGGTCTGGCATACCAGATTAACGAGGGTGACGGGGCGTTCTATGGGCCCAAGATTGATTTTCATATTAATGACTGCATCGGGCGGTCGTGGCAGTTGGGCACCATTCAGCTTGACTTCTCGATGCCGATGCGGTTTGAGGTAACTTATACCGACAAGGACAACACGGAAAAGACGCCGGTGATGCTGCATCGTGCCATTCTCGGGTCACTGGAACGATTCCTGGGAATTCTGATTGAGCATTATGCGGGCAATTTTCCGCTGTGGCTGGCACCGGAACAGGTGCGGATTATGCCCATCAGCGAAAAGACCAATGAGTATGCCATGAAGCTGGCCGAGACGCTCAAATGCCATGATTTCCGCGTCTCGACGGATTTGTCGGACGACAAGATCGGGGCCAAGATTGTCAAGGCCCATGGTGACCGTGTGCCTTATATGCTGGTTGTTGGCCCCAAAGAGGCCGAACAGAATGCAGTCAATGTGCGTATGCGTCAGAGCCAGCAGACAGTGACGGTATCGGTTGACCAGTTTATCGCAAAAGCTAAGGAACAAATCGCACAAAAAAGCGATCAATTAGGCATGTGATTTTTCATTCGGCGGTGAATGAAAAATGAAGACCATAAAAACAATATAAAATGGAAAGGCAGCAGCTATCAGTACAGAAGGTTTCCGCATCAATGAAAAGATTCGCATCAGCCCGGTTCGGCTGATTGACGAATCGAACAGTCAGGTGGGCGTTGTGACGATTCAAATCGCACTGGATAAGGCACGCGAAGCGGGTCTTGATCTGGTGGAGGTGTCGCCGAATACCCAGCCGCCTGTTTGTCGGATAATGGATTACGGCAAGTTCCTCTATCAGCAGAAGCGCAAAGCCAAGCTGAGCCAGAAAAAGCAGCATGTGATGGAATTAAAGGAACTTCGGATTCGTCCCAAAATTGACGATCATGACCGGGATATCAAGATTAAGCATGCCGAGGAATTCCTGCTGCGCGGCGACAAAGTTCAGTTTACGATGATGTTCCGAGGCCGCGAGATGATGTATGTAGATCACGGTAAAGAAGTGATGAACTATATCATCGAGCGATTGCAGGGATGTTCCAAGGTGGAGCGTCCGGCGGACTTGCTGGGCAAACGCATGACGCTGATTCTGGTTCCTTCCAAAGCAGCGGGAACTCCTGCAGCGGGGCAGCCTGTACAAAAGGGACCTGAACCCTCCGGATTAAATATCGAATTAAAGACAAAAGCCTGAGAAATCGGCTTTTGTTGATTCCGGGTAGTTTTTTTGTTGACCTTATGGTGCAAAGCGGGTATAGTATTCCGCTTTCCAGTACGAATTTGACTATGATTTTCGTAAACTCTTAAAGAGGAAGAAGTTATATGCCGAAAATGAAAACCCACAAGGGATTAAAGAAACGCGTCAAGATTACCGGCACCGGCAAGGTGAAACGCCATCGCTGCAATGGCGGTCATCTGCTGAGCAACAAGAGCAGTCGCAAGCTGCGTTCGATTAAATCGACAGCGATTGTCGAAGGCGCCAAGGCTCGTGCGATCCGGACACTGCTGGGTGCATAAGCGTTTCGCAGCGTAACAAAATTAAAATAAAGCAACCCGCTTCCCGGCTCCATCAGCTGCCGTAGTGGGTGTAATCGATGTAACCAAGTTCAGAAAGGAAAAGCTGGTATGCCAAGAGTACGTCAGGGACATGCGCGTCATCAGTCCAAAAAGCGCGTTTTAAAGGCCGCAAAGGGGTTTTACGGCCCAAGGAAAAATCAGATTCGTCTGGCCAAAGAAGCGGTGGTTCGCGCCAACGTGTACAGCCGCGTCGGCCGTCGCCAGAAAAAGCGTTTATTCCGCGAGATGTGGATTGTCCGTCTGAATGCGGCCTGCCGTGAACGCGGGATCCGCTACAGTCTGCTGATTAACGGATGCAAGAAGGCGGCGATTGAATTAAACCGCAAGATGCTCAGCGAGATAGCGATTGCTGATCCGGCCGGTTTTGACAAGATTGTCGAAAAGGCGCTGGCTGCAGCAAAATAGCATTTTATCAAACGAAATCATCACGACAGAGAACTGCCTTCGGCGCTAAGATTAAAATTATCGCTGAAGGCTGTTCTTTTTTATACCCACAGGGTATAATTTGCCATGAGTTATCCCGGGCAACACAACCGCGACGACCTGCGATAATTCAGGTGAAATCAGGATAAGGATACACACGACTATGCTGGAACAGTTTGAACAAATTGCCGCTTCCGCCATGGCGGAACTGGATACGATAAAGACGGCTGAAGAGCTTGAGAATTACCGGGTCAAATATCTGGGACGCAAGGGTCTTGTGACGAACATGCTCAGTCAGATCGGCAGCCTGCCGCCGGAGCAGAAGAAACAGGGCGGGCAGACGGCCAATCGCATCAAGCAGCAGGTGACTGAGGCGTTTGAGAGCAAAAAACAGAATCTGGGGGCCAGCCGTGTCAAACAGGAGCCGATGATTGATGTGACCCTGCCGGGGGCTTCGATTCATCGCGGACGCAGTCACGTGCTGACGCAAACGGTCAGTGAACTGCTGGATATTTTCGGGCGGATGGGATTCCAGATTGCCTATGGACCGGAGATCGAGGATGAATGGCATAATTTCATCGCCCTGAATATCCCGGCGGAACATCCGGCGCGGGATCCAATGGATAATTATTATATCAGCGACTCGATGCTGCTGCGAAGCCAGACTTCGACGATTCAGATTCGGGCGATGGAAAAACAGACCCCGCCGATTCGCGTCGTGGCCCCGGGGCGTGTGTATCGGCCGGATACGGTGGATGCGACACACATGTTCATGTTCCATCAGCTTGAGGCCCTGGTTGTGGATGAAGGGGTGACGATGGTGGATTTGAAGACGACCATCAGCCAGTTCATTCATGTCTTTTTCGGGCCGGACACCCAGTTCCGTTTTCGACCGAGCTTTTTCCCATTCACCGAGCCGAGCTGCGAGGTGGATATCCTGTGGGTGGACAAAAGCGGCCGGGAATCGTGGATGGAAATCGGCGGCTGCGGGATGGTGGACCCGAATGTGTTCAAGGCGGTTAATATCGACAGTGAGAAATACACCGGCTGGGCGTTTGGATTCGGCATCGAGCGACTGACGATGAAGAAATACGGGATTACCGACATTCGTCTGCTGTTTGAAAATGATTTGCGATTTTTGCGGCAGTTTTCATAATCCAAAATAACTACTGTGGATACGGGAGAGAGTATGGCACGAAAAGGGATCATTCTGGCCGGAGGCAGCGGGACCCGGCTTTACCCTGCAACCCAGGCGGCCAGCAAGCAGTTGTTGCCGGTGTACGACAAACCGATGATTTATTATCCGCTGGCGACACTGATGCTGTCGGGGATTCGTGAGATTCTGGTGATTTCGACGCCCCAGGATACGCCGCTGTTTCGGACGCTGCTGGGGGACGGAAGTCAGTGGGGAATCTCGATAGACTATGCCGTTCAGCCCAGACCGGAAGGGCTGGCACAGGCATTTATCATCGGCAAATCCTTTTTGGCCGGAGGGCCGGCGTGTCTGATTCTGGGCGATAATATTTTCTATGGGCACGGCCTGACGCCTTCCCTGCGAAATGCTGCGGTAAATCAGGATGGGGCGACGATTTTCGGCTATTGGGTTCGCGACCCGGAACGGTATGGGGTGATTGAGTTTGATGCATCCGGCAAAGCCCTGAGCGTGGAGGAAAAGCCAGCAAAACCCAAATCGAATTATGCGGCGGTGGGCCTGTATTATTATGATCGGCAGATTACGGAAATTGCCGCGTCCATAAAGCCTTCGGCCCGCGGCGAGCTGGAGATTACCGATGTCAACCGGGAATATCTCAAACGCGGGCAGCTTCGGGTGGAACTGCTCAGCCGCGGAATTGCCTGGCTGGATACAGGCACACATGAGTCGATGCTTCAGGCGGGAAATTTTGTCCAAACGGTGCAGCAGCGGCAGGGATTGATGATTTCGTGCCCGGAAGAGATTGCCTATCGTATGGGCTGGATCACGGCCGAGCAGGTGATGCGTCTGGCTGAGCCGCTGAAGAAAAATGAATATGGCCAGTATCTGATTCAGTTGATTAAAGGCGGAAACGGATGAACCGAGTTGAAACTGCGATCCCTGATGCGATTATTCTGGAGCCGAAGGTGTTTGGCGATGCGCGGGGTTTTTTTGTCGAGACCTACAGTGCAAAACGATATGCCCAGGCGGGCATCCCGGAGATGTTTGTGCAGGATAATATCTCGTTTTCCCTGCGGGGTGTGCTGCGAGGTCTGCATTTCCAGAATCCCAATGGGCAGGGCAAGCTGGTGCAGGTTCTGCAGGGCGAGGTGTATGATGTGGCGGTGGATATACGTCTCGGTTCGCCGACGTTCGGCAGGTGGGTGGGGGTAACGCTGTCGGCGGAAAACAAACGGCAGTTTTTTATCCCGGCCGGATTTGCTCATGGGTTCTGCGTGCTGAGTGAGACAGCCCTGTTTCATTATAAGTGCACAGAATATTACGCCCCGGCCAATGAAGGCGGAATTGCCTGGAATGATCCGGACATTGGGATAGAATGGCCGATATCGCAGCCGACACTGTCGGCCAAAGATTCAACATACGGACCGTTGAAAAGCTATCCAGTGGAACGGCTGCCTCGTTATCAGCAGGGAGTACGATGATGAACAGTCCAGTAGTTGTGCTTGGTGCCCGGGGGATGCTCGGGACGGATTTGATGGCCTGCCTGGCCCGGCAGGGGATCGCGGCCAGGGGGTATGACCTGCCTGATTTTTCGATTGTGAATCAAAGGCAGGTTGACACGGCGATTGACGGCGCCGGTGTTGTGATTAACTGCGCTGCTTATACGAATGTGGAGAAAGCCGAGAGCGAGCAGGCCCTTGCGTTTCAGGTCAACGGTGACGCGGTGGGAATGCTGGGTCGGATGGCCGGCAGTAAAGGCATCCCGGTGCTGCATATCAGTACGGATTTTGTTTTTGACGGGACACTGGACAGGCCTTATGTCGAAACCGATGCGGCCAATCCGGTCAGTGCTTATGGAGCGAGCAAATATGCAGGGGAGAAGGCGTTAATTGCATCGGGCTGCCGCTGCTGCATCGTTCGGGTGCAGTGGACGTACGGTCGAAACGGTGTCAATTTTATCAAGAAGCTGCTGGATGCGGCGCGTGCGGGTAAACCGCTCAAGGTGGTGGATGACCAGGTGGGTGCTCCGACGGCAACCGAGGACGTTGCGAAGATACTTTGTTCAATGATTCAATTGCCGGCGTTTCCGGAGGGAGTATATCACCTGGCGGCCGGCGGGTATGTGAGTCGATTTGAGATGGCTAAATATTTGTTTACGACGCTGGGAATGACTGTGGATTTAAGCCCGTGCAAGACCAGTGATTTTCCATCGGCAGCCAAACGGCCTCTGAACAGCCGATTTAATTGCACTAAGCTGGACAGACTGCTGGGAACCAAGATGCGTTCATGGCAGGATGCTTTACGGGATTATTTGGCAGCGATTTAATTTGATTTTTTAGACGATAAGGATTGACTATGCGAACGATTCTGGTAACCGGCGGGGCTGGATTTATCGGCAGCAATTTTGTGCGGATGGTGCTCAGCGAGCATCCGGATGTGCGAGTCGTGAATCTGGATTTACTGACCTATGCGGGCAATCTGGAAAGCCTGGGTGAGTTTTTGAATCACAAGAACCATATCTTTGTCAAAGGTGATATTTGTGATGGAAAGCTGGTGAATGAACTTGTGGTCCAGCATAAAATTGATGCGATTGTCAATTTTGCGGCCGAAAGCCATGTGGACCGTTCTCTGGTAGAGCCGGGGGTGTTTATTCAGACCAATGTCACCGGAACGCTGACGCTGCTGAAAGTGGCATTGGACCACAAACTGGAGCGGTTTTTGCAGGTTTCTACCGATGAAGTGTATGGTTCGCTGGGGACGGAGGGTTTTTTCACAGAAACCACTCCACTTAGTCCGAATTCGCCTTACTCGGCCAGCAAGGCTTCAGCGGATATGCTGGTGCGGGCGTTTTCACATAGCTGGGGACTGCGGTGCAATATCACCCGATGCTCGAATAATTACGGGCCGTATCAATTTCCGGAAAAAATGATTCCTTTGATGATTCATAATGCCTTGAATGACAAAGAGTTGCCGGTCTATGGTGATGGCTTGTACATTCGGGACTGGCTGTATGTGTATGACCATTGCACGGCCATCTGGAAAGTCCTGACACAGGCTGAGCCGGGTACGATATATAATGTGGGCGGCAACAATGAAAAGACCAATCTGGAGGTGGTAGGGATTATTTTAGAGCGTCTGGGCAAGCCCAAGACGCTGATTCGCCATGTCAAAGACCGCCCCGGGCACGACCGGCGGTATGCAATCGATTCGGGCAAGATGATGAAAGAGCTGGGCTGGCGTCCGACAGTGACCTTTGAAGAGGGAATCATCAAAACTATCGACTGGTATCTGGCGAATACGAGCTGGCTTAATCATATTGTATCCGGGCAATATCAGCAATATTATCAGAGTATGTATAGCAATCGATAACCGAAGATTTGGCGGCAGCAGGCGGGACAAGGAATGTCTTGACCGAGGGGGCCTTCTGGAGTAAACTTTGCCGTTTTCTTGAGAAAGGCTGAACAGGGAATGAGTGAAAAAACAACAAATTTGTCTGCTTTTAAACGGGTCTTGGGTTATGTCTGGCCGCAGTGGCCGAGCCTGATTGCCGTGTTTTTCTGGGCGATGCTGATTGCCGGGATGTTGTCGGTCAGTTTTCTGACGATTATTCCGTTATTGAAAGTCATGATGGAAGAAGAAGGATTGCATGGCTGGGTGGATCGGAAAGTCTGCACCTGGCGATATGGGATGGATTTTTATGTACCCAGCCGGACGGATTTTTTTGATACGACTTCCGGCAAGACCAAATATCTGTTAATCAACCGGATTGAAGAGGGCAAATGGGCCAGTCGGGTTGGATTGCAGCGAGGGGATCAGATTTTCAGCGTAGCCGTAGGCGGCCAGACTGAACAGGCCATGTCCCTGAGCCGGATACTTGAGGTTCTGGCGACGATGGATCCGGATTTGCCGGTTGTGATATCTTTCAAGCGGGAACACCAGGAGCAGTTGGAGCCTCAATCGATTGAGTTTCAAAGTCCGGCCCGTCCGTTTTATGCGGATTGGGCGCAGTGGCCTGTCAGTTTTATCCCTCGCAGCGAAACCAAGGAAAATGTGCTTCATGCAATGATTCTGGTCATTTGTGCCGTGACGCTGGTGACGATTATCCGGTGCTGGGCGAGATTTTATCAGTCGTATCTGGCGGAAAAAATTGTCTCAATTGCCAACACGAAGCTGCGTGAGGACGTGTTCCGCCATGTGATGTATATGCCGGTGGGATTTTTTTCCGCCCGGGGGACCAGTGATACGACCAGCCGGATTATCAGTGATGTGGCAATCAGCGGCAAGGGCATCAAGATTGTCTTCGGCAAGACGATTCGTGAGCCGCTTGTGACCATCGGGGCATTGTGCGGGGCGTTTGCGATCAACTGGAAGCTGACACTGATATTTATGACCTCGGCTCCGGCGGTAATCGGCGTGATAGCGATTCTGGGCCGAAAGATGAAAAAGGCCACGAAAAAATCGCTGGTGACGACAGCTCAGATGCTGGGGCGCATTCAGGAGGCTATGAATGCGCTTCGCGTGGTCAAGGTATATAACCGGCAGAAATGGGAAATTGACCAGTACGAAAACACCAACCAGGCCCTGCTCAAATATAATTTGCGGATGTCCAGGATAGAAGCCGCCACAAATCCTATGATGGATGCGCTGGGGATGGTCGCCGGCGGGGCGGTCATCCTGCTGGGGGCTGCCTGGGTGACTTATCAATATGATGGCATGCAGTCGAGTTCGTTTTTTGCCCTGCTGATTTGCCTCGGGGCGGCGGCGGAATCGGTACGCAAGGTCAGCGATGTATGGAATAATGTGCAGCAGGCCAACGCGGCGGCGGAGCGTGTGTTTGCGGTGATTGATCAGCCCAAAGAGAAAGAGGCACCGGGGGCGTTTGCGATGAAGCCGCTGGAACGGCAGATTGAATTTCGCGATATCGTCTTTACTTACCCTGGTGCCCAGCAGCCGGCGCTGGAAGGGATAAATTTGACAGTCCCGGCGGGGCAGACGGTGGCGGTGGTCGGCTCCAACGGTTCCGGCAAGACGACCCTGGTCAATCTGCTGCCGCGGTTTTATGACCCCGACAGGGGACAGATTCTGATTGACGGGCAGGATATCCATCAGGCGACATTTTACAGCCTGCGTGATCAGATCAGCATGGTGACCCAGATGGTCGCCACCTTCAATGATACGATTGCCAACAATATTGCCTACGGCAAGCCGGATGCGACGCGAGATGAGGTGATTGCGGCGGCCAAACGGGCCTATGCCCATGAGTTTATCACGACCCTCCCCAACGGCTATGATTCCATGATCGGCGAATTAAGCAGCGGCTTCAGCGGCGGCCAACTGCAGCGGATTGTGATTGCCCGGGCGATTCTGAAAAATCCGCGAATTCTGATTTTTGATGAAGCGATGAGCCAGATTGATGCCGAAAGCGAGGCCAAGATTCATGCCGCGCTGGGTGATATTATGAAGGGACGCACCTGTTTTCTGATTGCCCATCGTTTCAGCACGGTGATTTCCGCGGATCGAATCGTTGTCGTGGACAAGGGTCGCATCGTCGCCGACGGCAAGCATCAGGAATTGATTCAAAGCTGCCAGGTGTATAAGAATCTGTATGAGACACAGTTGATGTCGCCGCAATAACCGGCTTTTCGGAATGGGTCTATGGATAACCAGCGACAGGCCAGAGCGACGATAGGTGTGGTCAATTACAAAACCCTGGATTTGACCCGGTTGTGTCTTCGCAGCATTCGTAAATATACCCGCCGGCCGTACGAGGTGATTGTGGTGGATAATGATTCACAGGACGCCTCGACGGAATACCTGCGGTCGCTGAAGTGGATTCGGCTGATTGAGCGGAAAGACAAAACCAATGACAGCAGCGGCGGGTATGCCCATGCCGCGGCGCTGGATATGGCCCTGGAGCAGACCCAGACTGAGTTTTTTGTGGCCATGCATTCGGATACGTTCGTCCGGCGGGACAACTGGCTGGACGAACTGCTGGTGATGTTTGGTCAGGATGCCCGGATGGCCTGTGTCGGCGCCGGCAAGGTGGAACTAACACCGGAATGGCAGGTCTGGCTGAAGAAACTGACGGATTTCAGGACGTTCAAGCGAAAACTGCTGCGTGTGCCGGATCCTGTGGGAATGCACCGGTATTATAATCGTACGGTATGCAGCATCTACCGAACCGAGATTCTCAAACGCGAAAAACTGTCGTTTCTGATGGATCGGGATAAAGGGTTGACGGTCGGGAAAAAACTGTATTTTGAGCTGGTGGACCGGGGCTATAAGACGGTGGAACTGCCGGACCGGTTGATGCGGCAGTATCTGTATCACCTGGCCCATGCGACCCAGGTGGTCAATGCCGGGCAATATAATCTCCGACAACGCACCATACGAAAAATCAGCCGGCTGATTGAACAGATTATGCGATCCGAGCAGGTTCAGCAGATAGTAAAGGACGATTCCCTGGATCAATAAAGGATAAATACGATGCCAAGATTATCAGTACTGCAGCACCCGATCTTGTATTATAAAAATAAATATTACCATCATATACTCAAACATGGCAAGGCACCGGACGGGCTTTCGGTTGTGGATATTCACGGCGTCAAATTTCCCTGTGATTTGGCGCTGGGGAAAATGACTCGGAGTATGTATTTTGGAGCTTATGATATCGAGATACGCAGAATTATCGAAAAAAACCTCCGTCCGGGGGATGTGTTCGTGGATGTAGGTGCCAACGTGGGGTATTTCAGCGCCGTGGGAGCGGCTCGTGTGGGAACGTCGGGACAGGTGCACTGCTTCGAGCCTGTCCCGTGGCTGTTCAGGTATTTGGAACAATTTCGCTTGTTGAATCCCGGTTATTCCATCTCGGTCAATCAGGCCGCCCTGGGGGACAAAGAGGACAAGACGATTATTTACCAGAGTGAAAATACCGGCGGGCATTCGCTTTTGTCCGGATATTTCCTTTCCGGCCAGCCTGAGACAACTCATGAGATTGCCGTTCATCGATTGGATACGTATCTCGAACAGAAATCGATAGACCGGGTGGCGCTGATTAAAATTGATACGGAAGGCTATGAATTCCCTGTGCTGCTGGGATTGACAGGATTTCTGAAAAAGGCCAAAGGCCGTCTGCCCATTCTGGTCATTGAGATATCACACAGGGCTTTTTCACTGACACATCATACCATTGCGGAATTTGAAACATTCATGAAGGATTTTGGATACACGGCGTATGAAATCTGCGGCTGTCATAAAGCCGATTTATACCGGGCACAAGATCAGAATCTCGTCTTTATCCCTGAGAAATAATGGACAAACTTGTCAGTATCATTGTATTTACGAAAAATCGCCCCCTGCAATTGCATGGATATTTAGAGAGTCTTCACCGATATTTTCCGTCGGAGGCGATTCAGGTCTATATTCTCTATAAACCGGAACTGTTTAGTGAGGAATATGAACAGTGTTTTCGTTCGTTTCCGGCCTGTCAGGTCATTCGTGAGACGAATTTCCATCTGGATTTTATGCGATTATTTGAGCGAATCAAGACCCCCTACATTTTGTTTGGTATTGATGACCTGGTGTATTTTGACGGCATTGGACTGGAGACAATCCAGAAAACCTTTGACAAGCTGGGGGATTTGCTGTTTGGTTTTTCGTTACGGCTGGATCAGCAGCAGATGCCCGAGGATTTTGCTGCTGGCAGTGTCCGTCCGGAGAATGTTGACGGGCAGACCATCTATGCTCTGGATTGGACAAAAGGGCAGACATCGAATACGCGATATCCGTTTGAGCTTTGTGCGACAGTTTATCGGACCGAAGATATTCGCCGATTATTCAGCAGGGTTGTGAGTCACAATTGGATTGCCAATCGGTATTTTCGACCCGGTTCAAAGGTGGCGCACGTTTATGGGTGTTTTTTGAAAATCCGGAATCTGTACAAACGATTTGGTTTCTTTTATAATCCCAACACACTGGAGTCGTGGTGCTGCCGGTATGTACAAAGGCATCCCGATGCGTTTGGACATCTGCTGGCCTATCGGTCGATTTGCGGTACGGCCATCCAGGTGAACATGGTGAATACGACGACGGTCAATGAGTGGGATGATTCGGCTAAGCTGACGGTGGAAGTGCTGGCGGAAAAATATCGGCAGGGCTGGCGGCTGGATATCGCCAGCCTGGCTGCGGATAAGCCCGGGCAAACCCATAGCGGTCCCGAGCGGTTTCAGTTATGCAAAAACGGAATGGAACTGCTGTACTGAGCCGCGACGAATTGGACTATTTCAAGTGGGTTCAGTAAAAAACAGGAATTGCGATGTCAAAATTTTATAGTCGATGGAAAAAACAACTGATTCGCTCGAAGATTCTGTCAGGCCTGAGCCGATTTCCGGGATATTTCCGGGATTGGCGCCGCTACAGCCGTATGGAAGGGGCGGAGCCGATTCAGCTCAAAGACACCTACCCCTGTCTGTTTGACAAGACCAGCGGGACGGGGGTGGACAGCCATTATTTTTATCAGCATGTCTGGGCGATGGAAAAGATCGCGGCGCATCGGCCGGCACAGCATGTGGATGTCGGGTCCAATGTGGATTTTGTCGGCCTGCTCAGCACGATTACCAAAGTCCAGTTTGTGGATATCCGCCCGATGGCGGTCAACAATCTGCCGAATCTGGAAAGCACCTATGGGTCTATCCTCGAGCTTCCCTATGCCGATAACAGTGTGGAATCGATTTCCTGTCTGCACGTGGCGGAGCATATTGGTTTGGGGCGATACGGCGATCCGCTGGACCCGCAGGGTACAAAGAAGGCGGCGGCAGAGCTGGCACGCTGCCTGAAGCCGGGCGGGAATTTATATTTTTCGCTGCCGGTCGGACAGCCCAAACTCTGCTTTAATGCGCATCGCATTCATGCTCCCCAGCAGATTCTGGACTACTTCAAGGGATTGAAGCTGGTTGAATTTTCGGGCAGTACCGACGACAAAACCTTTCTCCGGAATACGGATATGCAGCCGTTCGCGGCCATGCGTTATGCCTGCGGCATGTTCTGGTTTACCAAATAAAGGAAAAATGCACCATGAAATGGATTACCAAAATAAAAGAGATATACAAGGCACATCGAAACTGGAAAAAAGTCCAGAAACGCTGTCAGACGCATGCCCAGGACACAGAAGTGCAGCTGGCCTTCTACAAGCAGCTCTTTTCAGCCGGGGATATTGTGTTTGATGTGGGAGCCAATGTAGGCGACAAGACGGCCATCTTTCTGCAGGCCGGTGCCAAAGTGATCGCCGTCGAACCGCAGGAAAGCTGTTGGCGTATTCTGACCAGGCGTTTTGGACAACAGAAAGACAGGGTGGTTATTGTGACCTCGGCGCTGGGCGAAAAAGAAGGCGTAATTACGCTGTATATTGACAAATCCTCAACGATTTCATCCACCAGCAAAGAATGGATCGACGCAGTCAAAAAAAGCGGGCGTTTTCCATCGCACAAATGGGCCGACCAGGTGGAGGTCAAAACCACGACGATGGATCGGCTGATTCAGATTCACGGGAGACCGCGGTTTTGCAAGATTGATGTAGAAGGAGCCGAGGCCGAAGTGCTCAAGGGGCTGTCCTGTCCGATTGCCTGCTTGTCGTTTGAGTTTGTCCCGGAAAAAATTGAAAAGACACTCGAATGCATCGATCGGCTGGCGGCTATCGGTCAATATGAGTATAATTTCTGTTTTGGCGAAGCAGGGCAATTTGAGATGGCTTCACGTCTCTCGGCCCAGGATATGAAGGCTTATTTGACAAATATGGGAAACCAGATATCCAATTTCGGCGATATCTATGCATTTGCCCGCAATGCCTGAAAAATGACATCGCCCGTTTGTACGATTCAGATGGAGTATTTGCCGCCGGATTTATGAAGTGAAATGCGGGTGCAGGGAGACTATGAAAAGAATTTTGATTATCGCGGATTTCAAGGACGAGTCGGAACGTTCGATTCGCCTGCAGTCCCGGATGTGGATTAAAGGCCTTCTGCGGGCCGGACACGATGTCCAGCGTTTCAGCTATCGCAATGTACTGACGCAGTTTAATCCCTTTTCCGGCAAATATTTCCGTCGTTTTATGCCGAAATTCGTCAAGCGCCGCACGGATGAGCTGCTGGTGTGCCAGATTAAGACCTATTACCCCGATATCGTGTATATATTCGGGATGAAATATCTGGAACCGGAAACGATTCGAGTTATTCGCCAGGCCGCACCCGGGGTGTTCGTCGTAGGACGCGACGAAGATCCCTTCCCGGATAAAAATCAGGAACGGCTGGCGATTGCGGCCAAGTGTGATATGGTGGTCAACACCAGCGGCGGGGTGTTTCTGGAGACCTACAAAAAAGCCGGCGTACCGCGATGTGCATTCTTGCCCAATGTCTGTGATCCGGATATTCAATACCGTTATGCTCCCGACCCGAAATGGCAGGCGGATATCATTTTTACCGGCAAGCCCATCCATCAGCGTCTGGGGCAGGTTGGCGACCGATATCATCTGATTGAGTCGATTGCACAGCGCCCGGGCTGTCGGGTCTATGGGGCCTTTGGCGTACCGCGTGTCGAGGGACTGGATTATTTCCGTGCCCTGAGCAATGCCAAAGTGGCCCTGAGCATCAATATCACCAATGAAATTCCCCTGTACCATTCCGACCGATTGATTAACAGCCTGGCCTGTGGGCCGCTGGTGCTGGCCAAGCGGGTTCCTGAGACCGAACTGCTGCATCAGGACAAAAAGCACTTGTGCTATTTTGATACGTATGAGGAATTTATCGAATTGGCCGACTGGTATATCCAGCACGAATCCGAAAGGCAAAAAATCGCTGCTGCGGGGATGGAGCAGGCGCATCGAGAATACAACTGTGTCGTCATGGCCAGGCACTTTATGGATTTGGTGGAAAAGAACGCCTGTTCTGCTCCGTGGAATCGCGTCATCTGAGTGCTGATGTACATCTTATGCAGGAATGCCGTCCGTCGATCTTATTTTGTTGGCGAGAAAGGAATTTATGTTCAGGTTTTTCAAAAAGAAAAAAGAAAGCCGATATCTGAATGTCCGTTTTCCTGAATATCAAATCGGCAAATGGAGCTATGGAAAACCCAAAGTGATGTCGTGGGGGGAAGGGGCGGTGCTGAAAGTCGGGGCGTTCTGTTCTTTTGGCGCTGACGTTACTATATTTCTCGGAGGGGAGCATCGTATTGACTGGGTGACCACATTTCCTTTTAATTCATTGTGGAAATCCGCCGAACACTTTACGGGGCACCCGGCCACCAAAGGTGACGTGGTGATTGGCAGCGATGTCTGGATAGGCTATCGAGCGATTATTCTCTCCGGGGTGACCATTGGTGACGGTGCTGTGATTGCAGCCGGGGCGGTGGTGACCAAAGACGTACCCGCATACGGGATCGTGGGCGGCAATCCTGCCAAACTGATCAAAAAGCGATTTGACGACGAGACCATCCTGCGGCTGCTCAAGATTGCCTGGTGGAACTGGGACGACGCAAAGATTGAACAGTATCTGCCTTTGCTGCTGAATCCGGACATTACGAAGTTTATTCTTGAGGCAGAAAAACAATAGCCGGCAAGACCCGTTTATGATTTAGAAGGATGCCCGAGAACAAATTCAATCCCATGAGCAGGGATGGTGTACACCAGGTTTTCCTCGTAGTATTCCTGAAACAGTGTGGAGCAGTTAATCAGCCAGCCGAAGGCCTTCTTCAGAAATCCCAGCAGGCCGAACTTGGACCGGAATATCAGACGCTGAGAGATGATTTGCAGGCGAAGGTCGGAATAGAAATTCGGGACTTTCCGTCGCAATTGAAGCGGATAATCAACAAAATAATAAAACGTGTACAGGCCAAAATGCCGGACGTGTGTGGGGTCGGAATAATAATAGGGATTTGAAAAATGCGGGACAAAGATATAGGCTTTTCCATCTTTTTTGAGTACCCGCATCATTTCCCTGAGCAGGTGGTCGAAGTTGTGGATGTGTTCGAGGACGCTCCGGCAGTGTATCTGGTCCACGGACTGATCAGGGAAAAACGGCAATCCGCGTTCAATGTCCGTCACAATGTCCACCTGGGGCGCATCAACCCGATCGATGCCGATGCGGCCTTCCTTCTTCTTGGCGCCGCAGCCGATATCGATCACAATCGGTGTTTTTTTCTGGATTAATTCTTGAATATCAACTTTTACTATTGTTTCCATGGATATCCTGCTCCGCAGAGACAATGGTCCATCTATTCTCAAACCGATGAAGTCCGGATACTGTCAGCAAAATACTTGTTTTTATCGATATTTTCAATATAATAATTCCAGATTATGGCTAATCCTGGAATAGAAATTATCAGATGACTCACAAACGCCTGTTAATCTTGTCACATAATCCGGACCGGGCCAGTTTCCGGCAGCGGATTGGGATTTACCTGCCTCTGTTGGAAGCGGCGGGGATTGCATGCACGGTTGCGCGGTTTCCGAAAGGGTACTGGGCACGGTGGAAGCTGTTTGTCGGGGCGGGGCAGTACGATGCGGTCCTGCTGCACAAAAAGACGCTGAATTTCTGGGATGCCCGGATTTTACGCAAGCACGCCCGGCGGATCATTTATGATTTTGACGATGCCATTATGTTCAGCCCGCGCAAGCCGGATTGCCGGCATTCGAGCCATTTTCGCCTGTTTGAGCGGACGATGCGGCTGGTGGATTGTGTGATTGCGGGCAATGCCTGGCTGGCCGGACAGGCCCGGCCGTTTTGTTCGGCTGTTCATATTTTACCAACCGGACTGGATACGTCGAAATTTAGCGGCATACAGAAGGTGCCATCGGATGGCAGGATTCGCCTGGTTTGGATTGGGAGTAAGGCGACATTGCGGTATTTAAAGGAATTGTCGCCTGCCCTGGAACAGATTGGCAGGACCTGTCCGCAGGTGGTTTTGCGAATTATCTGCGATGATTTCTTTGACCTGTCTGCAATGGCTGTGGAGAAAAAGGCCTGGTCGCTGGAAACCGAGGCGGCGGATTTGGCGGCCTGTGACATCGGGCTGTGTCCATTGCCGGATGATAATTTCACCCGCGGCAAGTGCGGCTTCAAGATTTTGCAGTATTTCGCAGCGGGGCTTCCGGTGATTGCATCGCCGGTAGGGATTAACGCCGATTTTCTAATGGGCGGCAAAACGGGGCTTGCTGCTGGGCAGGAGAACGAATGGATTGATGCCATCAAGGCCCTCATTGATGATGTATCCCGGCGGCAGAGTATGGGCCAGAATGGAAGAAACGTTGCCCAACAACATGACGCGGTGGTTATTGGACAACGTTTCTTCGCACTGATACAGGATTGCCTGCGATAGTATCAAAGCCTATTTAAACTGCTCCGCGGTCAGGGTGCGGGTTTGTCCTTTGGGGATTTCCACCTGGATGTCCTTGCCGCCATAGCGTACCTTCAGAGGCTGTCCTGTCAGATTTTTGATATTGGCTTTAACAAGCTTGCCTTCGTTCCATTGGATATCGACTTCAAAGCCGCCCCGGGCGCGGAGTCCTTTGACGGAGCCGGCAGCCCAGGCATCGGGCAGGGCGGGCAGCAGTTCGACTCGTCCGGCGTGCGATTGCAGCAGCATTTCGGTGATGCCGGAGGTGGCGCCGAAATTGCCGTCAATCTGGAACGGCGGATGGTTATCGAACAGATTGGGCAGCGTTTTTTCCGGGGTCAGTTGATTTTTCAGCATCGTGAAGGCATGGTTGCCGTCGTGGAAGCGGGCCCAGCAGTTGATTTTCCAGCCCATCGACCAGCCGGTTCCGCCGTCGCCGCGGAATTCCAGTGATTTACGGGCGGCCTGCCACAGGTCGGGGGTGTCGTAGCGGTTGATGTCCTGTCCGGGATGCAGCGCCCACAGGTGCGAAATATGGCGGTGCTCATTCCTGGGGTCGTCCACATCTTCCAGCCATTCCTGAAGCTGGCCGTGTTTGCCAATCATATTGGGCGCTATGCGGGCACGCATGGAAACCAGTTTCTCACGAAAATCGGCATCGACCTCAAGGATTTTGGACGCATCGATGCAGTTGGTAAACAAGGCCCGAATGATTTGATGGTCCATGGTCGGGCCCATGACTAAGCCGCCCTGTTCAGGAGAATTCGACGGGCCGGAGATGAGCCAGCGATTCGGATTGCGCGGGTCTTCGACGAGATAGGCGGCGAAAAATTCGGACGCACTTTTGATAATGGGATAGGCCCGGTTTTTCAGGAATTCCTTGTCCCCGGTGAATTCATATTGCCACCAGAGATGCTGGCACAGCCAGGCTCCGCCGGTGACCCAGATGCCATGGTCGGAAGCGTTGATTGCCGCAGTAGCCCGCCACAGGTCGGTGTTGTGGTGCAGCACCCAGCCGGGACAGTTGTAGTAGGTTTTGGCGGTCATGGCGCCGGTCTGTGAGCAGTCCTGAATCATGCTGAACAGCGGCTCGGCACATTCGAACAGGTTGGTAATCTGGGCGGGCCAGTAGTTCATTTCGGTATTGATGTTGACGGTGTACTTGCTTCCCCACGGCGGTGACATCTGCTCATTCCAAAGCCCCTGGAGATTGGCGGGCTGGCCGCCGGGACGGCTGGAGGCAATCAGCAGATACCGCCCGAACTGGAAATACAGAGCGGCCAGGGCGGGGTCCTCGATTTTGCTGAATTCCCGGACGCGCTGATCGGTGGGATTTTGTGATGCGGGTGTATCGCCCAGCTCGATATCCACGCGATTCATCAGGGCCTGATAATCGGACAGGTGACGCCCCTTGAGCTGGTCATAGGAATACTGCTGAGCCGCAGCGCAAACCTTCTCGCATCGGGCGGTCGGGTCGGCGGAGATATCCTTGTAATTGACATAGCTGGTTGCCGCCGTCAGCAGCAGAGTGACCGAGTCGGCATTGGTAATCTGAATACCGTTGTCAGACACGAAACACTGACCGCTCTGGGCCGCTGCGAGCAATTGAGCTTCGAAACGCAGTTTGCTTTCCTGGCCGTTTTCACCGCGATTGGTGACCTGGCCGCGAAGAGCGAGGCTGTAATCATTCAGGCGAACAATCTGAGACGAACGGTGCGGGCTGGTCAGTTGAGCCAGAAACGACAGCGCTCCCGGCTTGTCGCAGGATAATTTCAGGACAATCACCCGATCCGGATAGCTTGCGAAAATCTCGCGCGTATAGGTTACGCCGCTGACTTTATACTGAACGCGCGATATGGCATCCCGCAGGTCAAGACTGCGACGATAGTCGGTGGGGTTCTGATGCCCGTCGAAAGTCAGCTTCAAGTCGCCAAAGGGCTGGTAAAAGGCCTGTCGCAGAGGATTACTCATAAAGCGTTCCATCGCCAGTTTCTGGGCCTCGGCCTGTTTGCCGTCAAATAGAAGCTGCCGCAGTTGAGGCAGGACCTCGGCTGCGCCGGGATTCTGATAGTCGCAGGGCTGTCCGGTCCAGAGGCTGTCTTCGTTGAACTGGATGCGTTCGACGTCGGTCTTGCCGAAGACCATTGCACCCATGATCCCGTTTCCAATCGGCAGTGCCTCGACCCACTTTTCTGCAGGCTTGGGATACCACAGCGTCCATTTACCATCCGATGCGGCCTGCTGACACCACCCAGTCTGGATCGCCGTCAGCAGCAAAAGGACGATAAAAACCGTTAACATGATTTTAGTTTTGTGAATGTACATCATTGCAACTCCTTGTTCTGTGTTGATGGAATCCTTTATTGACTGACAAATCCGGCCAGGGCATAAACCAGTGCCGCCTGCCAGTTAATGGCGATTTCATTGGTTCGATAATCTTCTTCAACATCCTGCCAGTTGCTGGCGGAGGTTCCGCCGCCGACCAGATAGCCCGGCCAGGGATTTTTAATCCCATCCGCTCCCGAACGTCGGTCGTGCGGATTCATAGGCGGCAAATACCCGATTCCGGTGACAAAAGATCGACCATAGGTATTATGGCCGAATAGATGCGAGATTGCGTCCAGTATGGTGTGGCGATAGTCAGGTTTCGGGTCAATTTTATAAGCTATCTGCAGGGTCAGCGCCTGCCGGGCGACGGTCCCGTTGCTGCCCCAGTAATACGTACCGCCGAGAGGCCTGCTGTACACATCCTTGCGGGCCTGCTGGACGATGGCGTCTGCGACAGAAAGCAAATCACGCCTGATGTCCTCTGCAATATCCGGATTCTTTCCCTCCCGGCCCGACAGCAGATAGGTAAACATCGCAAGATTTCGAATATTGGACCAATCCCATACGATATCAATCTTGTTGTCGATGGTCCTGGCCTGATTTTCAAAATCCTGCAGGACCTGTGCGTCGCCGGTGGTCTGCCACAGTTCTGCAGCCGCCCAGAGGCGGTCATCCGAATCCGAGGTGCCGTATCCGCCAGTCGAAAAGGCCTTCTGGTCCGGTTTTTTATCGGCGGGATTCGCCTTCAGAAACGCATAGCTGTTCTTCGATGCATCCAGACACCGCTGAGCATAGGCGGCATCATAGGGCTTAAAATACCGTGCGGCCATGGCGGTCATAGCGACAAAATCGGCGGTAGCGGCTGAACCCCAGTCGGTAAAATAGGTCTTCGATGCATCTTTTTCCGGCATGACAAATCCGGGGAAATTCAACGGGGTCAGTTTATGAGAGACTTTGCCGGAACCGTCGGGATACTGCATTTTCAAGAGCCAGTCGATTTCCCATTTGATTTCCCTGAGAAAGTCCGGCCAGCCGGCGTCGGCGTCGGGAATGTTCAATGCGAAGGATTGAAGCCGGGGCTGGAAGTGATCCCAGGCCAGAAACAACATGCCGACGGTAATGCCTGCGTTGACGGTGTACTTGCCATAGTCGCCGGCGTCATGCCAGCCGCCGGTGCCGTCGCGGATCGTGTCGCCAAAGCCGGTATATGTCTGATACGCATCGTTCAGATGGCAGGGGGCATGGCTGTATCGGATGCCGTTGTGCTCGCCCTGGACCGCCGTACCGCATCGCCACAGAGTAAAGCCCCGCATGACTGTATAAAAGGCGGAGTCATACACCTTATCACCAATCGGAAAGTCAATGGAACGCCCAACGCCGGGGATGGTCAGATAATACTGCCCCGGCATTTTAACTGCTGAAAAATCCGCAATCCAGACGTCCTGATTGACATCTTTCTGAGAGGTCGGACCGGTTGTCTTGCCGGAAAAGACAACGCGGTTGTCGGAAGACTGATGAACCGTAAAATCAGAGCAGGGCTTGATTATCGCTGCTTTCTTGGGCATCGACGGCAAAAAGCCCAGCGAATTCAGCCGAATATCGGTGCTGCCCCAGCAGATCGCCCCCCATAAAAGGCCTGCCATGCACAGCAGCCGCAGTCTGTGTGTATTCTTATGCCGCATCATATTCTTTTAATAGGTCAGGCCGAAACCATACGGAAACAGCGGGTCATAATGCTTGTCGCCGACATTAATCGGAATCTGATCCATCGAACGCGGCCAGGTGTACGACAGCTTGCCGGTGGGCTTATAATCGCCGAACAGCACATCCGCGACGCCCTGACCTTCGGTGCCGGGCAGCCATGCGGCTACAAAGGCATCCGCCTGCTCCAGTACGTTGTTGATAATCATAGGACGGCCTGACAGCAGGACGACCACCACCGGGATGCCGGCCTTTTTCATCTCGGCAACCGCCTGGACATCTTCGACGTCCAATGCCAGGTCGCTTCGGTCGCCTTCCATCTCGGCATACGGGGTCTCACCAATCACAACGATACCCAGAGTCGCCCCCTCAGCCCCGATACCGTCTTTGGAGAATGTGACCTGCGTATTGGCGGAGACGGTTTTCCTGATAGCGGCAAGAATCGTGGTGCCGCCGGTGGTGATGGCGCCGCTTTTACCCTGCCAGTCGATGGTCCAGCCGCCGCACTGGTTGCCGATATCATCGGCATTTTTGCCGGCGACATGGATGCGGGCGGCAGTTTTGGAGAGGGGCAGCGTTTTGCCCTGATTTTTCAGCAGGACCAGTGATTCACGGACGGCCTGACGAGCGACCTGACGATGCTTGAGAGAGCCGAATTCCTGTTGGAGCGTGCGGTCGGCCAGAACCGAAGCATGCTTGTCCAGAAGGCCCATCGCGGCCTTGACACGCAAAATTCGTGTGACCGCATCGTCAATACGCGACATCGGGATTTTGCCTTCCTGCACCAGTTCCTTGAGGCATGTGATGTATTCCCGATAGGTGTTGGGGACCATTCCCATATCCATGCCGGCGTTGATGGAAATCATGATGGCTGTTTTGTAGTCTTTGGTGATCTGGTCGATGGCGTTATAGTCGGAAATCAGGAAGCCATCAAAGCCCAGTTCTGTCTTGAGTACATCGGTCAGCAGGTATTTATTGCCGGAGCATTTGGAGCCGTTCCAGCTATTATACGAGGGCATAATCGACCCGACGCCTGCGGCAATGGATGCCGGATACGGATACAGGTGAATCCGCCGCAGGGTTGCCTCGTCAATACGGGTATCGCCCTGATCCAGCAGGCTCTTGCTGTTGGGTTTCTGGGCCGAGCCGAAGGCTGTTCCGCCGTCACCGACATAGTGTTTGGCACAGGCCAGCACCGTGACCGGGTTGGACAGGTCGGTTCCCTGCAGCCCTTCCACAGCGGCCTGGCCGAGTTGACTGACCAGCTTGGGGTCTTCCGAAAAGCCTTCATAAGTGCGGCCCCAGCGTTCATCCTGTGGTACCGTGATGCAGGGGGCAAAGGTCCAGTTGATGCCGGTGGCCCGGATTTCAAGGGCAGTGATGCGGGAGATTTCTTTAATCAATTCCGGATTGCGTGTGCAGCCCAGGCCGACATTGTGGGGGAATACCACCGCGCCGATTACGTTGTTATGGCCATGAACGCCGTCGATGCCGTACAGCAGGGGGATTTTCAGGCGGGTTTTCAGTGCGTGTTTCTGGCAGTTGTCATAGGTGTTGGTCCATGCCTCGAGGCTGTTGCCTTCCTTGGGGTCGGAGCTGCCGCCGCTGAGGATAGAGCCGATAAAATAGGTCTCGATATCCGACATCTCTTTGAGGCCGGATAATTCCGCCTGCGTCATCTGGCCGACTTTCTCATCGAGGGTCATTTTGGCGACCCATTGCCGGGCCTGAGCGTCGAATTTAGAAAACGGTGTTACAGGGCCGGAAGATGTTCTATGACACGATGCAATAAGGATAACGATTGAGGCAAGACAACACGATGTCAGGATGCGACCGATACAAGAACGGGCCATTGTGTACTCCTTTCAAAATCCATTTCAACTTATAGCGAATACAGTACATGCAGGATGGGTAGGATTGATTCCTGTCCTGGGGCCTTAGGATACCGGCTGATTCTCTTATTTGTCAAGAGATAATCTCTTGAAAAGGGTACAATGGTAAATATCGAACATTCAGTCCATGGGGTATTTAATGCACCTTTTTCACGAGTTTTGCAAACATTTCTATGTAACCCGAGGGAGTGATAATGCACGGGACTGCCGAGATTGGATTATTATTAAAATAATCAGTCTTATACATATAATAATAGCAATGACTGGATTATTTACTCAAAAATACAGTCCCGGCAGTCCCAGCAGTCCCAACACCCCCTGCACCCTGATGGTGATTGCCAAAAGTCGTTCCGTTTTCACAATAAAGTCAGGCCAGAGCACAATAGATGTGGCAGTCTGACGCAGTCAGGCTGTGGGCGTTATCACTGTTTCCGTCGCTATTGTGAGCAGGTGGGGTAGAGTTTGCATGACAGCCAGTCGGCGGCCAGTCCTGACAAGTCGGGAGCATTGTACATATCGAGCCAGCCTTGTGCGACAATGGCAAAATCCAGCAAGTCAACCCGGCAGTCCGGCCGGCCATCGGGACCGGACAGGTCAAAGGCCGAGGTGAAATCCAGGATACAGACACCCTTTGTCGAGATTGCATAGTAAACATCCGCCACTTCGGTGTCGGTCATGGGGTAGTTATAAATCCGCAGGTCGTCCATCGCCGCCGCCAGAGGCTGCTGGCCATCGAGCGACGAGCCGATATTCAACAGGGCAGTTGTATTTTGCGGCATCGGCCAGGGGCCTTCGGCGATGCGGACGCCATCGGCATAAACTCTGCCGAGTGTGCCGTCAAATACAGCGCAGATGTGATGCCACTGGTCATCGGCCCGGATGCCATCGGCCACCGTGATATCGTTTTCGGCTGTGGAGGATTTCATCCATAAATCCTCTGCATTGCCGTTGGGATTCTGCCAGTTGACCCAGAAACTGATCGTCATTGTGCGGGTTCCAAGCGAGGGGTCGAAGGCCTCCGTCTGTGCCCAGCCGTTTTGTGAATCAATCAGGACTGCACCGCTGGGCTTGCCATCGGCCCCGGCTGTAAAGACCGGAAAGCCGGTCGCCTGGGCATGATGGCCGCCGACCTGGTCCAGATACGTATTGGCCGAGAAATCCGCCAAATCCAGGGACCAGTGAGCCGTCATCCCGAGGACCTGAAGTTGAGCTGAATTGCTTTTTGCCTGAGCCTGGGCATTGCTGGCAATACAGTAATACATTCCGGAGTCTGCCATGCTTACCATGCTTAATCGCAGAATGGTTGTATAAGTGCTCGAACTGATATCATAGGTGATAGTCACGGTGATTTCCGGCTCGGAAGGCAGGATTTCAATGTCGCCATGGGAATCCGCCTTGAACCATCGGACCGATGGAATCAGGGGACTCTGAAAAACGGCTGTCAGTTGGGCCGATTGCGGCTGTTTGGCGATCACATCGGCAGGGTGTGCCACAAATGCCGGGATATACGGATTGGAGGTAAACAGCATATCATCGGGTCCGCGGGCAATCGAGCTGATGCGGACTTCATCGATTAATCCTTCGAAATTTTCGCCGGGGTCGTTGCGGGCTTCATTGCCGACGGCAAAATCCGGGGCGTAATTGGGATTGATATCGCCGGACATTTGAAAGGACGCCAGCTCGATGGCGGTTCCTGTCTCGGCCTCGAGTTTGGTCCAGTAGAATTTCAGATTGCCGGCGGTGCCTTGCTGACCATTATACGTGACCGCCACATGATACCACTTGCCGGCTTCATAAGCATGGGCACCCGCAGTCGGCAATGCAGCCAGAAATTGATTGCCGCCGGCGGAGAGATTGTTGAATTCAAGCTGGCCGGCGGTGGTGATTCGGAACTGCCAGCCCCGACTGGCGTCCTCGTCATCGCCGGAGATGATTTCCATGTGATTGGGGATGGCGGTGATGGCGACAAAAGGCCGAATCATCGCTTCGAATGTGAAGGCCCCGTCAGCCCCCGTAAAATAGGTGCTTACCAGTTTCTCGTCGGTATAGGCAATCGCGGTGTTGCCGCCGGTGAAGGTATCCAGCGCCGTGCCGAAGGTGGAGTAAGACGCGGCGGTGACTGTGGCATCGGACTGGATTAAATCGAGGGCGTTGGAGGCGACCGCATCATTGGCATTGCCGTCAAAATGATACAAATGAAGCGTATGCTCATCAGCAGAATATGACCCTGCGATAATCGCATAACCCCGGATGCTTAAGATTCCGATCAAGATCGGAAGAATAAAATGATAGGTTTTCATTATGAGTCCTGCGGCCTGTCACTGTGCGTATGCGTTTACCCATACGGCTTAAAATCGTCCGCTTTGGTTTGACCTATACATAAAACAAGTCAGCCTGCTGTGAGAGATGCTCCTGACAGAGCATCCCTCACAGATATTGATAAAACAAACAGAATTAGACGCGACGGCGTTTCATCAGGCCCAATACGCCCAGCCCCAGCAGCGTCATCGTTGCCGGTTCCGGAATGGCTGTATTGAACGCAGTCAGTGCGACGCCGTGAATGCCGACTTCGTCGATCCAGCCTTCGAAGTTTTCATTGCCATAGCCGCTCACTGAACGCAGTTCATTGCCGATGCAGAACCGTGTCATTGTGGCGCCGTTGAGCGGGACGACATTGCCCCATGAACCGGCCTGGGCAAGCGTACCGCCTGCAATCGTCCAGTACAGGGTTAAGGTGCTGGTGGCCGCATTAAAGGTTACGGCGGTATGATACCATTGTCCCGGGGTATAAGCGATGGCTGCATCATACGCCGCCACGGAGCCGGAAAGCGTCTGGAATCGAAGGGTTTTATCGTCATTCTGAATCCGGAACTGAAAGCCGCGGCTGCTGGCAGTGCCTGAGTCACTCTCGCCGCAGATGATCTCCTGATGGGCGCCGGAATCAGCCAGCATCGGCTTGACCATCGCCTCGAAGGTAAACGACCCATCGGCACCGATAAAGTTTGAAAGGGCCGTCAGATTGGTATAGCCTGTGGCGTCCGCGACCAGTTTTCCCGTGTTGGTTGCCTGGTTGTCAAACGTATTGGCGACACCATTGGCTAAGGATGCGCCTTCATACGCGGCCACATCAAAGGTCCCGGCCAAATCCTTGCCTGTGCCATCGTTGAAGTTCCAGTAATGCAGGGTGTTCGATGTCTGGATCACCGCCGCGGATGCCAGACCTGCTATGACACACAGCAGCATCAAAATACTCATCTTTTTCATCATTTATCCTCCACACATATAAAAGTGTACATCATAACCGATGCGGATCCCGATGACCCGCCCCGGCATATTTGTCTGCTTGTTTATCGCATATCGTCTCGCTGTTTTCATAGTGATTCTATGGCTATTTCAAATGCAGCATCGGTTCGGCAAACAGCGTCCAGTCTCCATTGTTGGTGTTGTCGCTTCCCTGTGTGGTTGCCAGCGTCAGAAAACGGGCACCGGCAGGGATGCTCAAACGAATACTGTCGGCCTGGTCGGTCGGGGTGACATCCCTGCGTTCATAATAACACTGTCCATCCACCAGCACATAAAAATCAGCCCTGGGCGAATCACTGAACGCTTTCTTGTCCATCCAATGTTTATAGTCATTATAAGTTTCGGAAATGCCGCACAGGGCCGTGAATTCCGTTACATCGGTCTTGTAATAGGTTCGTATCGCCTCCAGGTCAAATGTGACGCCCTGGTTGGCGGCTAAGTACATCGCAGGCCGGCCGTCCACGCCGTATTCAGTCCCATTTAACCGCAGGTTGTGTCGAGGTATCCGGGCGGAAATCGTGACTTTGTGCCAGGCACCGTTCAGAATCCCCATCCAGTAGCGGCCATTGGTCGGCTCAAACTCAAACTGCAAACCCTGTGACGAGACCTGGGTCGAACCGTTGGGAATAAAAACCCCATCCACAAAGGGGCTGGAATCCACGGGGATGTAATGCTCTGGTCCCTGGGCTGAACTGACCGTGTCCAGAATGTCGATATCGCCGCGGTAATTGATGCCCGCGTTCAGTTGCCCTGTATTGCTGCCGTTGCCTCCGCCAACCATATCGGAAAGATTCAAATGTCTGCTTCGGAGAATCAGTTGGTGCGAGGAATCGATATGACGTATGAAGGACTCGGTTTTGAGGGTGATAGTCTGGATTTCAGAGAGCGGGTTGACCCGTCGGGCCAGACCTTCGGTGACCATCTGCGAGCTGACAATGCTGTTGTTTTGCAGCGTAATCAGATTGGTCCTGCCTGTGAAAACATGAAGTTCGGTGGATTCGTTCAAGTCGGAAAACACCCCGAACTCCGTCCCCAGGTCAATGATTTTGGTATTGGGGGTATTGACGGAGAAGCCAACGCCCTGACTGGACACTTTGGCTGTCAGGCGGCCGTACTTCATCCGGAGTTCAGAAACGGAATCAAATGAAAACTCCATCGGGCCTTCCAGCAGCAATTCCACGTTCTTGTCGGTGATGATTTTGGCTGTCCCCCCCAGCAGATGCAGCGGGGTTGACGCAATAAGACGTCCGCCGTCTTTGACGGGACTGTCGGACGACCACTGGGCATCGATGGAATCGGCCAGCGTAGCCACTTCCGTGGAGATACGGGGATTCAGAATGACATAGACAATCATCAATGTCATCGCTGCAAGGGATACAATGGCAGTGACCAGGGATGTGGTATTGATTTTCGAGACGGCCTTTTCAATTGTGATGTTTTGTGCCGGGATGATGTCGGGTGTCTTGGGTGTCAATTCTATCTCAAGCGAAGGCGCATCATTTTCAGCCTCAGCCATGCTGAACAGCAGGGCGTCGAGTTGTTTGCTGGATGGGGCCAGCGTTTTCGGGCTTAGTGAAATCCTGCCAGGCGTGGCCAGACTGGAATACAAAAGAATCATATCATTGTATAAATGCACCGCATCGGGAGAGGATTCGAGCAGTTGAATCAGGGCCTTGTTTTCCTCGGCAGTCAGAGTCCCCTCGAGCTTCCGTAAAATCCATTCACAGAGCCGGGCATTGGCAGCAGACGAATTCATGGATTGGCCTCCCGGATTTTCATGGAACGATTCATGCAATCCAGCAGGGCCAGGTGAATACGGGCCATTCGTTTATACAGGGCATTTGCGGTATTGCCTAGGATATCGGCAATCTGGTTGATATTAAGGCCTTTGTTGTATTTATCCTGCAGCAGTTGTCGCTGTTCTTCAGGCAGTTTTTCCAGACAGTTTTGCAGAATACGAAATTGTTCATCAAGCCCGTGTTCCCGCTGGTCCAGGTCTTTTTCGATGGCTTCCAGCAGGTTATGGGTCAGAAAGGCAGGTTCCTTCTTATTGCGGTCAAAAAACTGCAATATTTTATAACGGGATACCGACCGTGCCCAGGCAATAAAACTGGTTCCGGATTTATACTGGTCAAAATGATCCCATAGAAACAGGACGGTCTCCTGCATCAGATCATCGGCGTTGTGGACGTCACATACCACAGCCAGGATGTAGGCATAAATGGCCTTGTGGTTGGACATAAACAACGACAAAAACTCGGCTCGGTTTTTATTGTTTGAATCCATCGTGTTCCGTTTAGGTTATTCTACCATATTATTAATCAGAAAAGGGGCCTGAATTAGCCATTTTAATTTATATAAAAATCAAAATACACTTCCTATCCAGAAATACGGCCTATTTTGTGTATTTTGGAGTCAGAATAGTGAGCAATTGAATGGAAATTGTAAAATGTAAATTTCTGCAAAAATAAAAGCAAATCTCGACTGATTTAGCCTATTTATGAATGGAACAGTTAATTCAGCCTGTTCCAAAGCAGTCTCTCGTTGTTATAATGATGCAACTCGGACAGTGATGTATCCGGCCGGCCCAAGGTTGCCCGATTCTGTTCAAATTCTCTTAGACGATTTTGCCGGTGGTTAGCGGATAGAGTCGGACTCACTGCCGGCCAAATGGAGTCGCTAATGTCAGAATAAGGAGATTTTCATGACAGTGATACGCTGTAAACCATCGATGGTGGCTTTTGTCGGTATTCTTGTATTTTCGACCTTGTTTTGCGAATATTCCGCCGCCGCAGAATCGGCTCCCCGGCCGGGCAAGCCTGCCCCCAAACCCCTTTTCCGTGACCCGGTTTATGATGGCGCCGCCGATCCGGTACTCTGCTGGAACCAGCAGGACAACAAGTGGTTTATGCTGTACACCAACCGCCGGGCGAATGTGCCGAATACCCCCGGCGTGTCCTGGGTGCATGGGACGCCGATAGGGATTGCCGAATCCTCCGATGGCGGGGCGACCTGGACATATCGCGGGAAAGCGGAGATTGGCTATGGCCAAGGAGAATTCAGCTATTGGGCGCCGGAGGTCATTGCCCATGAGGGGGTCTATCACATGTACCTGACCTTTGTTCCGGGCATGCACACTGACTGGTCGGGAACACGCCAGATTATTCACCTGACCAGCAGCGATTTGCAGAAATGGAAATACGAATCAACCCTTGCCCTGGCGTCGGATCGGGTCATTGATGCCTGTGTGTCGCGGATGCCCGACGGAAACTGGCGGATGTGGTATAACAATGAAAAGGACAGGAAGTCGATCTATTATGCCGACAGCAAGGATTTGTATCACTGGCAGGATGGCGGCAAAGTGATCGGCGACCAGCCGGGCGAAGGCCCCAAGGTCTTTCGATGGAAAGACAAATATTGGATGGTGGTGGATGTGTGGAATGGGCTGGGGCTTTATGTCTCTGACGATGGGGTCAACTGGACACGCCAAAAGAGCAATCTGCTGGAAAAACCCGGGCAGGGGACTGACGACCAGGTCAAGGGCGGACATCCCGATGTGGTGGTCAGCGGCGAGCGTGCTTATGTGTTCTACTTCACCCACCCCGGACGCAGGGGCACGGATGCAAATAAAGATGCACCAGAGCAGCGGCGCAGTTCCATTCAGGTTGTCGAGCTGGAGTATCAGGATGGGGTTGTAACCTGTGACCGGGATGCAGTTACCTATATAGACTTGAAGCCTCCGATTGAGCCGAAGACAGATGCTGCGGCGGCTTCGGGCAAAGAATATAACGCCTGTGATTACGGAGCCAAAGCCGACGGCAAAACCGTATGCACGGAATCGATTCAGCGGGCGATTGATGTCTGTTATTTCTTTGGCGGGGGAACGGTTGTATTTTCGCCGGGGACGTATTTGACCGGCTCAATCTTTCTGCGAGACAAGGTCAATCTCCGAGTGGATGAAGGTGTTACGATTCAGGGTGTACAGGATGATGCCGCGTATCCGCAGGTATTTACCCGTGTGGCGGGGATTGAGATGTACTGGCCGGCGGCTTTGATTAACGCCCATTATCTCAAAGATGTTAAAATTCACGGCAAGGGAACCATTACCGGTTCGGGCAAGATGTGGTGGGATCGGTACTGGGCGATGAATGAAGAATACAGTGCCAGGGGGCTTCGCTGGATTGTGGATTACGACTGCAAGCGGCCGCGGCTGGTGCTGATTTATAAATCCTCGAATGTGTCGGTGGAGGAATTGACGCTCAAGGAGCCGGGCTTCTGGACGATTCATATTTGTTTCAGTGACCATGTGGTGGTGGATGGCGTGACAATTAAGGCCAATCGGGACGACCAGTTCGGCCCCAGTTCCGACGGGATTGATATCGATTCATCCAATGATATTCTGGTCCAGAATTGCGACATCGACTGCAACGACGACAATTTCTGCCTGAAGGCCGGACGCGATGCCGATGGTCTGCGGGTCAACCGGCCTACGGAAAATGTCATCATCCGGGATTGTATCGCCCGCAGGGGGCATGGTCTGATTACCTTCGGCAGCGAAACCTCCGGCGGCATTCGCAATGTCGAGGTGTATCGGCTCAAGGCCTATGGAACCGGCTCGGGGATTCGTTTCAAGTCCACACAGGGCCGCGGCGGGACGGTTCAGGATATTCAGATTCATGACATTACCATGTGGAAAGTGGAAAAGACCATCGATTTGAATTACGACTGGTACCCGGCCTATAACACCGTGCCCGAGGAAGTCCGCAAACAGATCGAAGCCGAAGGCAAGCCGCTGCCGCTGCACTGGATGGTATTGATGCGACAGGTGGGACAGGAAGAAGGCACGCCGTATATTCACGATATTACCATTAAGAATATCGAATCTATCGATTCCGAAATGGCCTTTGCGGTGGCCGGGCGGAAAAATCAGCGTGCCGGACGGTTTATCTTTGACAATATCCTGATCAAAGCAGCAACCGCTGGTACCATTAGCAATGCCGAGGATTGGACGTTTACCAATACCAGGATTGAAACCAAAGACGGCACCAAACCGCAGTTAAAAAACTGCGATAATGTTGAGGGTTTAGAATAAGGACAGCACAATGAAACATGATGTTTACCATAGCGTTCGGCATCGTCAATTCATCTGGAAATATGGTATTGGACTGTTTGTATTATGGATTGCCGGCTGGTGTTCTCTTGCCGCAGCGCAATCCGATGTCCAGGTCTGGCCGGAAATCTCCCGACACATGCGTCCCTGGGCCTACTGGTGGTGGATGGGCAGCGCGGTGGATAAGGACAATATCACCTCCCAGCTTCAGGAATATCAGAAGGCCGGGATGGGCGGCGTGCATATTATTCCGATTTACGGAGCTAAAGGATACGAAGATCGCTATATCGACTATCTCAGCCCGCAATGGATGGAGATGCTGGACTGGTCGGTGACTGAAGCCGACCGGCTGGGCATGGGCGTGGATATGACGCTGGGTACCGGGTGGTGTTTCGGCGGGCCGATGATTCCCGATGGTCTGGCCAATGCGAGCGTCAAATACAAGGTTGAAAAAGTAACAGGCCCGACCGAAGTCCAGTATAAAGTTAATCCGGCGGTTCAGGCCGTCGTAGCGTATGGCCCGAATGGGCAGATTATGGAGTTGACCGAGAAGATTGCAGAGGGCCAGATTCAATGGTCGGCCCCGCAGGGCGACTGGCAGATTTATGAACTGTGGCAGCAGCCTTCGGGACGCAAGGTCAAACGTGCCGCCCCCGGCGGGCAGGGGCACATGCTCAATCCCTTCTCACGCGAAGCGACAGAAACATTTCTGAAAGAGTTCGACAAGGCATTCAGCGGTTATAAAGGACGCATGCCCAGAGCCATCTATCATGATTCCTATGAATATGTATGCAACTGGTCGCCGGATTTGCTCAGCGAGTTCCAAAAACGCAGGGGCTATCGACTGCAGGATTATCTGCCGGCGTTACTGGATAAAGATGCCGATCCGCAGCTTGCCTCGCGCGTCAAGGCCGATTATCGCTGGACGATTTCCGAGATGATGACCGATAATTTCACACAGACCTGGGTCCAGTGGGCCAAGTCGAAAGGTTTTATAACACGCAACGAGGCTCATGGCTCACCGGCCAATCTGCTTGACTTATATGCCCTGTCTGACAGCCCTGAAACCGAATTTTTCCGGTTTGACCGTAATCCGCTGGTTGCCAAATTTGCCTCCTCGGCCGCTCACACGGCAGGGCGTCAATTCACCTCCTGTGAGACGGGAACCTGGCTGCAGGAGCATTTTCAGGTGACATTGGGGCATTTAAAACCGTTTATCGACGGCCTTTTTGTCAGCGGCATCAATCATGTCTTTTACCATGGAACCTGCTATTCTCCGAAAGAAGCACCCTGGCCGGGCTGGATTTTTTATGCTTCAACACAAATGAATCCTCGCAATTCCATCTGGAAGGATGTCTTGGCACTGAATACCTATCTGGCGCGGTGTCAGTCGGTTTTGCAGGCGGGAAAGCCAGACAATGATATCCTGCTGTACTGGCCGATTTGCGACTACTGGTCCGAACCGGCCGGTCTGAATCAGGATTTGACCGTGCATGGGACCGGATGGCTGCGCGGCCAGCCGGTTGGCCAGGTCGCCTCAATTCTGTGGAAAAAAGGCTATGCGTTTGATTATGTATCCGACCGGCAGTTAGCCCAGGCCAAGGCCGGCTCTCCGGGTGTGAGTCTTCCCGGCGGCACTTACCAGGCGATTGTTGTACCGCCGGTGTCTTATATTCCGCTGCAAACCCTGCAAACCCTTCATCGTCTTGCACAAGAGGGGGCCGCGGTTTTATTTGTGGATAAACTCCCGTCCGATGTGTTTGGACTAAACGATCTGAAAACGCAGCGCAAAACCATGCAGGCGTTGATGGATTCCATCACCTGGGATACCTCCGTCCAGTCCGGTCGGACGGCATCGGTCGGCAAGGGGCGGTTTTTTGTCAATGCGGATTTGGAAACAATGCTTCAGTCTGCCGCGGTACGACGGGAATCCATGGTGGATCATCAAGGGATTTATTATATCCGGCGTGCGGATGATGCCGGATGCTGGTATTTCATCACCAACCAGGATGAACAATTCATCCATAATCCTGCGACGCCGTATCTGAACGACTGGGTTAAATTGTCGGTTAAGGCCGAGTCGGTTGTGATGATGGACCCGCTGACGGGCAAAGCCGGCCTGGCAGCATCCAGAAAAACAGCCGAAGGGCAGACCGAAGTGTATTTGCAGCTTGAACCGGGCCAGTCGATGATTCTGCGTGCCTTGAAAACGGCAACCGCCCCGATTGCCAAATGGGATTATTATCAAGCCGCCGGCCAGCCGATGGCCCTCGAAGGCCTCTGGAAAGTCCGGTTTACCGACGGCGGGCCTGCAATCCCGGCATCGTTTGAAACCCAGTCACTGGCGTCCTGGACGGTTCTTGGGGATGACAATGCACGCCGATTTGCCGGCACCGCCCGATATTCATTGGTATTTGACAAGCCCGACATCGAGGCCGAAGCCTGGACGCTGGACCTTGGGCAAGTAGCCGACAGCGCTGTCGTTTTCTTGAATGGTCAGAGTCTGGGAACAGCCTTTACCACACCGTTTAAAATCCGGGTACCCTCGTCGCTGCTCAAAGCATCCGGCAATCTGTTGGAAATCGATGTAACCAATGTGGCGGCCAATCGTATTCGTGATATGGATATCAACAAGGTGCCTTGGAAAAATTTCCACGACACCAACGTTGTCAATATCGACTATAAGCCGTTTGATGCTTCCAACTGGCCGATACGCGACGCCGGCCTCTTAGGCCCGGTTCGACTGATTCCATTGCTAAGGATTCAACTTGACAAACCCAGTCCGGAACAGGCAAATAATCTGCCGACACTGTGGATTATCGGAGACTCGACGGTTAAAAACAACACGCGTGGGTTGCAGGGATGGGGGGATCCGATTGCGGCCTATTTCGATACCACCAAAATCAACATCAAAAACCGTGCCCTCGGCGGCCGCAGCAGCCGGACGTTTCAGACTGAAGGCCTCTGGGACAAGGTCCTTTCCGAGATGAAATCGGGCGATTTTGTCCTGATTCAGTTCGGCCACAACGATAACGGCCCGCTCAACACCGGCCGGGCAAGGGCCTCTCTGCATAACAACAGTGACGATACTCAGGAAGTGGTTATGGAAGCCACCGGCAAGACCGAAGTTGTATATTCCTACGGCTGGTATCTTCGCAAATATATCGCCGATGCCAAAGCCAAAGGAGCCACCCCGATAATCCTGTCACTGGTCCCTCGCAATATGTGGGATAGCGAAGGCAAAACAGTTAACCGTGCGACCAATGATTATACTTTATGGGCTTCACAGGCGGCCAAACAGGGCGGAGCGGATTTTGTGGATTTAAATGATATTATCGCTGACCACTATGAAGCATTAGGACAGGAAAAAGTAAAAACGGAGTTCTTTCTCGAAGATCACACCCATACCACCCCGGCCGGAGCGAAATTAAACGCACTATCCGTGGTAGAAGGCCTTGAGAGACTTGAACACTGTGCATTATGTAAATACCTGCTTGCAGATGGGATCAAACCACAACAATAAAACGAGGCATTTATGAAAAAGATAGGATTAGCCGGATTTGTGTTATTATTGATGGTGTCGGTTTATGCGGAATCATATCTGGATCAGTATGAAAACAAAGTTGAGTCCTGGTTTGCCGGCCCCGAGGCAAAACAGGTTGCCGAGACCTTTCTGACCTGGCAAAGCCCGGCGGGAAGCTGGCCGAAAAATGTGGATACGACCCGCAAGCCTTACACGGGTGATCCCAATGCTCTCAAAGGCACTTTTGATAATGGGGCCACCGTGGGAGAGATGCGATTTCTGGCCCGTATCTTCAAGGCCACCGGTAATGAGCGTTATAAACAGGCCTTTCTCAAGGGATTTGCACATATTCTCGAAGCTCAGTATCCTTCCGGCGGCTGGCCGCAGTATTACCCCCTGAGCAAACAGTATCATCGTTACATTACCTTCAACGATGATACCATGGTGCACCTGATGGTTTTTATGCGGGATGCCGCTTCCCTGCCTTTATATGATTTCCTGGATGCCCGCAATCGCAACGCAGCACAACAAGCCTTCGACCGCGGCATCGATTGTATTCTCAAGTGTCAGATTCGGGTTAATGGCAAGCTGACTGTCTGGTGTGCCCAGCACGATGCCGTAGATTTTTCCCCCCGTCCGGCCCGCAGTTACGAACTGGTGTCGCTTAGTGGTTCAGAAAGCGCCTCTATTTTACGCTTGCTGATGACGCTGGACAATCCCGGTCCCGAGGTGATCGATGCTGTGATGGCCGGAGCACAGTGGTATGAGGCATCCGTGATTCACGGCATTCGGATTACCAAGTCCGGCGGCAATCGCATTGCCGTTGAGGATCCGCAGGCAGAGCCTTTGTGGGCCCGGTTTTATGAGATCGAAACCAATCGTCCTTTTTTTGCCGACCGCGACGGAGTCAAATATTATAATTTTAATGATTTGAGTACCGACCGCAGAAACGGTTATTCCTGGTATGGCGGCTGGGGCCGGACCGTTGCCAATGACTATAAAAAGTGGCAGAAGAAATGGGCCGACCGGATTGCCGCTCGTAACGTGAAATAAACAAGGCGGGCAGTTTGCACCGCCCGCCTTGACTTGAAACACAATTCTTTGATTGTTACGGACATTCCGGATACATGCCGCAGGTCAGCCATTGAGCTGCGAAGGTCGCAAAATCGCCGATGTCCACTTTGCAGTTTCCATCCCAGTCATAAGCCGGTCTGGTTCTGCAGAAATTCCCCGCAATGTCCGAGTACATATCGGCCACATTATCTGCGGTGAGAGCATAGTTATACAGATAAATATCATCCATGGAGCCGGCATACAATGCATCAGCCGACCAGTTGCTTCTGCCGATGAAGTTGCTTGTTCGGGTGATGATCGCCGGTGTCTGGGGAATGGTTCCGGTCTGGATAGGCAGACCGTTTTTATAGAGTACCACAGCACCCTGGTCATCCATCGTGGCAACAAACATTTGCCATTCATTCAACGCAATCGCATTGGTGGCGGTAATCGTTGTGCCGGCTGTCCCGCCGTACACCGTGAAGCTCAAGCTGTTCGATGTGCCGTTTCGGCTCAGGTAAATGATGTCGCTGTAGGTCGTTCCATCATAATTGCCGAAATCCAGGAATCGTGCCCAGCTTCCGGCGGCGGTGGGTTTGGCCCAGACCGAAACCGTGACGCCGGGTGTGAAATCATCAAAACTGTTGGGTTCACGGATATAATCATTGACACCGTCAAATACCATTGCCTGGCCGGTTTTGTCATTGACGCCGCCGGCAAAGACAGGTTCTCCAAACAGCGTACCGTTGAGATTGCTGCCCGAGGCATCCGCTGCGTCGCCGTCCAGTTTCCAGTGGGCCAGCAGCCGTTTGATGGACAACCGTGCCGGATTGGTTCTGGTTTCACCCGGGTTGGCGGCTTTGCAGTAGTAATAGCCCTGATCAGCAGTCGTAACATTGCTCAGGGTCAGCGTCGGGGAATTGGTGCCCACCAGAATATCATCGGCAGGTGTGTTGTTGGCATTATCGATACTCTTGTACCAGCTATAGGTAATCGGGGTGGAACTGTTGAGACCGACGGTAAATTCCGCCGTTTCACCCTTGCCGTCAAACTTGGATTGCTTTGCCGGAGAGGTCTGCTGGGTAATAACCGGTGTGGACGTGGCGGTAAAACTCCAGAACTGTCCGGGCAGATTCGGTTCGTTCGGCAGGGGGGTGCCGATGTAGCAATCCACGCGCCAGTAATAGGTGCCGTCGTTGAGCGGCGCACTGTATTTTGCAAAGTCGTTAATCGCAACGGAACTGCCCGCCGGGAACAGGGTCACTTTGTCCATGGTCCGCAGGTTGGGTTCTGTGCCCAGATAAACATCGCATTTCCCGATGCCGGGTTGATTGAGATTCCAGCTTAACGTTGTCAGCAGATCTTTATTGACAACCGCGCCATTTTCGGGCTGGGGGTTGCTGGCGCCGCCGGGAATATAGGTGAGAGTCAAAACAGGCCGATAGTCCACGGTGGCATTTTCTTTGGTGGCCAGACCGTAGCCTCGGGCTCCGCTGGCGTCCTGACGGATGATGAATGTGACCAGGCCGTCGTCATCGACGCGACTCTGCAGGAAACTCACAAGCGGAGCGCCTGTGGTGGTGATGGTTGTTCCCGGTGCATAAGCCCCGCCGGTTCCGGCTACGAGGGTCTCGGTGGTACCGGTAGAATCGTCCGAATCCAGGTTGGTCAGCCGGGCCAAATCGAGGGTTCCGCCGGAGGTGGACCAGCTTACTTCCAGACCGGTGTTGCTCTGGTTCAGTGTCGCCTCGTCCCAGTTCTGGGGGGTGTTGCCGGCAACATTGTTTAATCCATGCAGACCATACCGCCCGGTCACAACCGTGTCATTGCGGGGGGCGCCGCCGGATACGGTCATTTTCAAACTGGCATCCAGAACGGTTGAAATACTTAATCCTTTCAGGTCAAAACGCACATAGCCAATATAATACGTTGAAGTTGCACCATAAATGTACATATAGGTATCTGCACCGTAGGTGGCTGAAGCGCTGCGGATTCCTGTGTCGGCGGAGCTGACTACGGTGGTGGTTACATCCGCCTGGGCGACAAGCCCGCAGATACCCGCCAAAAGAATCATAAACCATACTTTTCTTCTCATAACATAACCTCCTGAAATAAAGTTGATCAGTTCCTTAGTACACGGGTTACTAAGGGATATTTTTCAATTTCAACACCGGCCTGCCGAATAAAACCCAGTCGCAGCCGATGGAAGACCGCTGATAGTCCGGATTATCATCCGAGTTTTCGCCTTCAGTGGCGATTAAGGTTAAAAAGCTGTCCTGGGCCCGGATGTCTATTTTCAGCAAATCCTGAAGCCCTTTTTCGGTGATACCGGTTCTGGAATATCGCACCTGTCCATCAACCAGCACCCAGATATCCACATTGAAGGGGCCTGGTGCGGTATCACAAACACCGACTTCAGACACAAATTGTTCGATAGCTGCTCCCGGCAGGCGGCTGCGGAAGGCATTCAAGTCAAATGTGATGCCCAGATTGGCGTGGAGAAAGATGCTGGGATTCTGCGGCAGGCTGTAGTTGGTGCCCCCCAGAAACAGCGTCAAATCCTTGAATTCACTGGGCGTGTTGGAGGCTGGGGCGTAAAAGAAACCGTGTGTTGTCGGGCATTCTTTAAATATATGCCCGGCCGAACTGACGACCTGTTCGGTCGTTCCATCCGGAACAAAAATACCATTGATGAATGCATTGGACACAACCGCTGTAAATCGATTGCCGGCCTTTCGGCTCAAACGATTGATGGTCTCGAAAGTCCCGGAAAGCGGATTGATCCCCACGTTGGGCCTGCCGGCCTCAAATCCATTACCTCCGCCAACCACATCGGCCAGGCTGATTTCATTTTGTCCGCGCCATATCAGGCTGGTTTCGGAATCAATCGCTTTGACAAATCCGGTGTTATTCAGGTCAATCCGGCGGGCCGCGGAATGATTGGCCGCATACGCCTGGCCGGCCGGCACATCGACGGTTGTTTTCGCCGCATCTTTACTGCCGGCAATAAACAGCGTTTTGCCGCGAAACACATGCACTTCCGAGTTGCCATGCAGCTCCGCCAGCACGCCGAACTCCGTCCCCAGGTCGATAACTCTGGAGTTTTTGGTCTGGACGGTAAAGCCGTTGCCGGCAAGTCCGACCGTGGAATACAGTTTCCCGTAGTTCATGGCGATTTCCGCGGAATTCGTAAAGCGAAACTCCGCCGGCCCTTCCAGAAGCAATTTGACCCCATGGTCGGTTTCCATTTCAAGCACCCCCGAAAGCAGTTGAATCGGTTCCAGTTCGACCGAAACACGATAACCGGGCTTGATGGGGTGGCTGGAAGACCATTTTGCATGAATGGAATCGGTGATAGTAGCCACCTCAAAGGTGGCTTGAGGCTTGAGATAAATATAAATCAGCAGAAAAACAAGGGCTGCCAGGGATGCAATCGCCGTGATGATCGGCGTCCTGGAGATATTATGCGAGACCCTGTGGATTGGCATCGGGGAACATGATTCTTCCGTTTCACGGGGCAGTTCAATCCGCTCTGCGGTACGCTCATAATCGCCCATCATCTCCAGGACATCCAGCGGAATGGAAGGATCGCCGACCGCAGCGTTTTCAGAGTGCTGGAGTGCATGCGTGATTGTCGGGTTATGGCGGGTTGCCGCCTGAAGATTGCATAGCTCGGTGCACAGAGTAATATAATCCAGATAGATATCCTGCGCCTGAGGGATTGTCTCAAGCATCTGGTTTAATTCTGCGAATTCGGCGTCCGTCAGGATGTCTTCACGTAAGGCACCCAGCAGGGTCATGAGTCTGTTGAACTGCTCCGGGGTCATCTTCATATCAGTTCCCCCTCGGCCAGAGTACGCCGGACACACAACAGCAGCCGGGCGTGAATCTTGTTGAATAATTTGTACAGGGAATGGACTTCTTTGCCGGTCTGATGGGCGACGCTTTTGGTCGTTGCCCCGGGCTCATATCGCAGTTCAATCAACGACCGTTCATGGTCATGCAGCTTCTGAATGCATTTTTTCAGGACATTTAATCGTTCATCGGTATTGGGATTGGTGGACAGGATTTTCTGCGACAGGGAATGGACGGTTTCTTCGCTGAAGTAAAGCTTGTTGTTCTTTTTTATTTTGTAGTAATTCAAGACCTGAAAATGGGCGATTCGCAAGGCCCATGCGCTGAAATTGGAGCCTTTTTCGAATTCGTCGAATTTCGACCACATGACCGAAGCCGATTCCTGAATAATATCATCCACATCAGACCAATTGGGAATTAGTGCCCTGACGTATCCATAAATCCGCCGTTCGTTAGCCAGATACAGCTTGATGAAAAGCTGGTAATCTTCATTGTGTATTTTATGATGCGGCATATCTTAGATATCTTAATTCATTTCAATTTAAGATTCCCTGAATCATTAAGAATATAGACAAACTCGGAGAAATTAGATGTATTTTTGAAAAATTTTATAACCCGGCCCCTAAATCCCGTCAAAACCGTATTTCTTAAAAGAATTTTAGCAAATTCATACAGCGATTTGCTATTATAATAGTGGTTAAAGATGGGGGTATGTATGTTATCGGGTCGTGGCTGATATCTTTATTGGTTATATAAATTATTATATATAAATGATTTATGGATATAAGGAAGGAATGAAAACAAAGACAGCAATCAAACAGGCGATTTTGATTTTACGATGTGTTTTTGCCGCCGGTCTGGCTTGTGCCGACACTACCTGGGTAGGGTCTGTCAGTACGAATTTTATGGACTCCGGCAATTGGAATCCTTCCGGCGCTCCAAATGGCGTTGTGACCATCGTGGCAGGCACCCCATATAATCCCATCTTTTCAAATACATCTGTATCCTATTATTCTGTATCATCTTTGCCTGTTAATGCCGGCGGAATCTTAACTGTCTCAGCAGGTGAATTGCGGCCAGGCAGTGCCGCTTATTGGAATGGTATCGTATCAGTTACCGGCGGCTCGCTGAATGTCAGGAATAATATTTATATCGGCAGCGGCTCAGGCACTGGTGTTGTGACCATTACCGGAGGAACCTTAGTCTGTAAAAGTGTATTAACAGTCGGGTATGGTTCAGGAAGCAGCGGACTGCTGAATATCTGGGGCGGCGAGGTGTACATGGGGGGCGCTCGTGTGGCTTATAACGGAGCGACCGGAAAAATCAATATACGGAAAAATGGCGTTGCCCGCTGTACGGGTGATATGGTTAGTTTTTTTGCAGGCTTGGTTGATGCGGGACTTCTGACGACTGAACCGGGTTGGAAAGTCGAAATTACCTATAGTGAAGCACTTAATCAAACCATCCTGACGACGATTCAATTATCAACCCCAAAGCGCTATATGGAAAAGCTGGACCGCGGGGTTTTGGCTGTCTGGCAGGGGGGCGGCAAGGTCTATATCGGGTGGCGTCTGTTGGGTACGGACCCGAAGGATATTGCATTTAATGTCTATCGTAATTCTGTAAAAATAAACACAAGCCCAATTACAACATCAACCAATTATGTCGATACCGGCGGCAGTGCGAGCAGTATATACAGCATCGCCGCTGTCATTGACGGCGTGGAACAGGAGTTGTCCGCCCCGGTTGCGGTGTGGAGTACTTTTTATCATGATATACCGCTTCAGGTTCCCGCCGGCGGTACTACGCCCGATGGTGTCCGCTATACTTACAGCCCCAATGATGCCAGTGTGGGCGATGTGGATGGAGATGGCCAGTATGAAATCATTCTCAAATGGGACCCATCCAATGCCAAAGATAATTCCCAGTCCGGCTACACGGGAAATGTGTATTTGGACGCTTATGAAATGGATGGTACCTTTTTATGGCGGATAGACCTGGGCGTTAATATCCGTGCGGGCGCTCATTACACTCAGTTTATAGTCTATGATTTCGATGGTGACGGGAAAGCGGAGGTCGCCTGCAAAACAGCCGATGGAACGATTGACGGTGTTGGCAACCTAATTGGCAATGCCGCTGCCGACTGGCGGAATTCCAGCGGATATATCCTTGCCGGTCCGGAATATTTTACCGTTTTTGACGGACAAACCGGAGCGATTCTGGATAGTGCAGATTATGTTGTTCCGCGTCATCCAACGACTTTGACGCCCACATCGTCTCAGATTAATGCCATCTGGGGGGATGATTACGGCAACCGCGTGGATCGGTTTCTGGCCTGTGTGGCGTATCTGGACGGAGAACGTCCCAGTATCGTGATGTGTCGAGGTTATTACACGCGAACGGTGCTGGCTGCATGGGATTTTCGCTATGGCAAACTCAGCCTGCGATGGGTCTTTGACAGTGATGACGGCACCGCAGGCAACAGTGCCTATCGCGGTCAGGGCAATCATAATCTCAGTGTGGCCGATGTGGACGGCGATGGCAAAGATGAAATCCTGTATGGCGCCTGTGCAATCGACGACAACGGCAAGGGACTGTATTCCACGGGCTTTGGTCACGGCGATGCGATGCATGTGTCAGACCTGGACCCGAGCCGGCCGGGATATGAAGTATATACCATCCACGAGGGATCGGGGACGCCCGGCGCCTCGTTCCGGGATGCCAATACCGGCCAGATTCTCTGGCAGACGGACAATGCCGATGTCGGGCGGGGCGTTTCAGCCGATATTGACCCGCGGTATCCAGGTTATGAATGCTGGGGATTTGGCGGCATCCGCAGTTGTACGGGCGAAGTCATTAGCACCACCAATCCGCCCTCGGCCAATTATGCAATCTGGTGGGATGGCGATGTATTAAGGGAACTGCTGGATGGTACAAAACTGGATAAGTGGAATGCCGCGACAGGCTCTTCCAGCCGGCTTCTGACCATCTACAATTACGATGTCGCAAGCAACAATGGAACTAAATCCAATCCCTGCCTTCAGGCGGATATTCTCGGGGACTGGCGCGAAGAGATCATGTTGCGGACTAATGACAACACCCGTCTGCGAATTTTTACGACCACGATTCCAACGGCATATCGGCTTTATACCCTGATGCACGACCCGGTTTACCGACTGGGTGTAGCCTGGCAGAATGTGGCTTACAATCAGCCGCCGCATACCAGCTTTTATTTGGGCGATGGAATGGCCCAGCCGCCTTACCCGGCGATACGGCTGGTGGGCGACCTGACCGGAACGGTGCTTCGGGAATGGTGGAATGGCGTTGCCGGCGATCAGGTCAGCACTCTGACATCCAATCCGAATTATCCTGATAATCCATCTGGTTTCGAATATCTGCCCCGACTGGAAATCCCATCCAATTTCGGTGACAGCTATGGCTGCCGCATCCGCGGGTATCTGAGCCCCACTCAAAGCGGCAGTTACACCTTCTGGATTGCCGGAGATGATTCCTGTGAATTATGGCTCAGTCCGGATGCAGCGCCGGACAAAGCCGCCCTCATAGCATCGGTTCCAGGCTGGACGAATCCCTACCAATGGGATAAATACACCTTCCAGCAATCGGCTGCAGTGGAATTGCTGGCCGGACGAAAATATTACATGGAAGTCCTGCATAAAGACAAAGACGGCGCCGATCACATGGCCGTCGCCTGGCAGGGGCAGGGCCTTTCCAGACAAATCATCGATGGAACTTATCTAAGTCCCTGGACAGGGCCGATGCGTGGCGATATTTCGCATGATGGATATATTAATCAATCTGACTTTTCGCTGTTTGCAGCCCAGTGGCTCAAAGCGGATTGCAGGATGCCGCTTGATATCGATTTGAATGGCGATTGCCAGATTGACATCCTTGATTATATGATTATGGCGGGAAATTGGCTGGAATAAGATTTTTGTATACTTTAAAAAAGACAGGTAATGGCTGAATAACGCCTTGGAAATATGGATGCAAGATTGACTTATCGATGGAAAGTTGATAGTATTTGCGTTTTATTCTTCAATGCCTAATTCAGGAGATGAGAGTGCGAGTATTATCAGGTATTCAGCCATCGGGTAAGTTGCATATAGGTAATTATTTTGGTGCGATGCGGCAGAATCTCAAGCTGCAGGATGAAAATGAAGGTTTTTACTTCATTGCCGATTATCATGCGCTGACATCCAATCCCACTTCAGATGACATCCGCCAACGGATACTGGACGTGGCGATGGACTATCTGGCGCTGGGACTGGACCCCAAAAAATCCGTATTCTGGCGGCAGTCTGATGTCCCTGAAGTGGCCGAACTGACCTGGTTTCTGTCGTGTGTAACGCCTCTGGGATTGCTCCAGCGATGCACCACCTATAAGGACAAAGTGGCTCAGGGCCTTTCTCCGAATCTGGGGCTGTTTACGTATCCGGCTCTCATGGCTGCCGATATTCTGCTGTTCAAGAGCGATCTGGTCCCCGTCGGCGCCGATCAGAAGCAGCACCTGGAGATGACCCGCGATATGGCCCAGCGTTTCAATAATGCTTATGGCGAAATCTTCCCGCTGCCTAAGGATTATATTCTTGAGTCGGTTGCGGTGGTTCCGGGGATTGACGGACGCAAGATGAGCAAAAGCTATGGCAACACCATCGAGATATTCGAGCCGGAAAACAGCGTCAAGAAAAAAGTCATGAGTGTGGTGACGGACTCAACACCGATGGAGTCCCCCAAGGATCCATCCAAATGCAATGTCTTTGCGATGCTCAAGCTGTTTGCCAGCCCCGAGGAACTCGCCGAATGGGACCAGAAATATCGGCAGGGGGGCATGGGGTATGGACATGCCAAGAAGCGGCTGGTCGAAATGATTCATGATTATTTCCGTCCGTACCGTGAAAAACGCAAAGACCTCGAAAATAATCTCGACGAGGTGGAAAAGATATTACAGGACGGCGCCCAGCGGGCTCGTGCGATCGGCAGAAAGACCATCGATGAAGTACGCAAGGCGGTGGGGCTGTGTCCCATGGGGAATCGATGAACGAATATCGCGTCAATTTAGAGGTGTTTGCCGGGCCGCTGGACCTGCTGCTGTATCTGGTCCGCAAGGAAGAAGTGGATATTTACGATATCCCCATTGCGCGTGTTACGGCCCAATATGTCGAATATATTCAGATGATGCAGTCCCTGGATATCGATCTGGCCGGGGATTTTCTGATTATGGCGGCGACGCTGATGGAAATCAAATCCGCGATGCTGCTGCCGCGAACCGAAGCTGAAGGAACCGAACAGGCTGAAACCGGCGACCCGCGAGCCGATCTGGTTCGTCAACTTCTGGAATACAAACGCATCAAAGATGCCGCGAATCTGCTGGCCGGTGCTGCTCAGCAGCGAGAACAGCGGTTCACCCGCCCCGATACGATTTTGTCCGGCATGAAAAACAGTGCTGAGCCGGAATTAGACCTGGATCAGGTCAGCATCTGGACACTGCTGGAAGCTTTCGATTCCATCATGAAGGCGACAGGGTACACCTCCAGCTACAGTCATATCACCGATGAGACGCCGATTGACTTGTACCAAATCGAGGTTCTGCATCGGCTTCAGGTCGAAGGCCCGCTGACCTTTGAAAAAATCTTTCAGGGCAAAACAAACAAACTGGTGATGATTGGCCTGTTTCTGGCCATGCTGGAACTGATGCGCAATCAGCTTATCCGCGTCGAGCAGACCGAAATTAAAGGTCCTATTTATTTGACGGCACTGACCGACCGGCCCGCCGAACAAGCGGTGCAGCAGGCGATATTATCCCGCATGGCCGTCGAACAGCAGCAGTCTTCCGAGGCACAGGAACTGGAGCAGGAAGACCAGGAGACCCAGGAAGAATTGGCTGAAACCACATCCGAAAGTGTATCAACTCATACGTTATCGGATGAGGACGATATTTTGGATGATGATGATCCGCTGTTGGCAGAGTTGAAAACCATTGACATTCCTGAATTATCGGATAAGCCTTCTCCGCAGCCGCGAATTCGGATACAGGAAATCCCTGCCGAGTCCAATAAAAATTCTCAAACGAAGTCCGAAACATTATACACCAAGGAAAATATAAATAACGGATAGACAACCCTGCTCTTTTGCAGACTTATTTTCAGTTTCCCTCCATGAAGGCTGTATATATAGGTAAAAATACCTATATGTATATGGTAAAAATACGTACATTTCTTAAAAATCACTTAATGTTTCACTTTTTGGTTGTCGATATGACAAATAGTTTTGGAAGTCTATACGAACGTAATCTGTAAACAAAAACGGTAACTTTTTGCAGCAAATCAGACAGCGGGAAAATATGGAGTGCCGCGCTGTCATGCATAAGGACAATGATGCACTTTGAGTCCCTACATCTAAACAGGGGCGAGGATGCTGTTCCATTTTCTTCGGCCCCGGCAGGCGCTTGTCGCTGGGCGCAGGATGTGATGCAAGTCAATCCTGTCATGCTGCGTCAGCGGCATACGGTACAGCAGGCAATTGAAAATTTCATTTCGCAGCACCTGGATACCTTGCTTGTGCTTAAGGAGGCCGATTTGTCGCGCTGCCAGAAACTGGCCGGGCGAGTCTGCATTAAAGATGTTTTGCGTCTCATTTTGCCCAGTCTTTTACGCAAGGATATGAAGGCGTTTCATGACGTGCTGGCGGCCCCGGTTGACGGGATGGTGATTGCTCACCCCAAAACAGTGACCCCCTGGGCTGACATTATCGAGGTTGTCACGGCCATGCTGGCCGATTACACACAGGTCATAGGGATTGAACAGGATGGAAAACTGGCAGGGCAGGTGAATTCAGAATCCATCTTGAAACTGGTTTTGAGCATCGCATCTGCAGGATCCGCGATTGAAAACGACCGGTTAGCCTGCTTTTCAAAACTGTGCGTCAACGACTTGGTGGCTGGATATGTCATTTGCCTGGAGCCCGATGATGACATCGCCAGGGCAATCTGTCTTTTCCTGGCAACGGCGGCCCGGTATATCCCGGTCCTGGATAAACAAGCCCGACTGGTCGGGATTGTTTCGCAGCAGGACGTCCTGGACTACGCGGCTTCACTGCTGGATCCGGTTTGCATTTCTGTGTTCGAAAATAAAGACAACATCCTGGACCGTCCTGTCAGTTCCTTACTGCAAAAAGAACCCCAGGTCGTCTCCGGCAAAGCCGCATTATCCAGTGCCGTAACATTGCTTGCCCATCAATCCACCGGCTGCCTTGCGGTCACGGATACCCAGAATAAATTCTGCGGAATCCTGAGTTATTCTGAAATGTTCAATTGGATTGTACGGCATCCCCACATTTTTTCAAAGTAACGCAATTTAAAACGCCTCCGTCTTGCTTGTCTGTGATCATTAACCTGTTTACAGGTATATCTATCCAGGAATTATGTTTTTTGTCGATAGACAATTCTTTATTTCCTGACACCAGTTTACTGTTTTAAAGCGGATTAGGAATATTCACGATTTTTATCAAAAGCAGTATTTTTACGGATATGAAGTGTTCCTGTCAAACGATACAATTGAATGAATTGGGAGATGGAAAGAAATGAGGGTGCTTGGAGAACAGCCTGACGTCTTTATCATTTCCCACCGAAAGTCTATGCACTATCAATGACCGCTTGTTGAAGCGAGTATCAGTGAGTGTGATGCATCTGCGTTTCATGTCATGCATCGATGGGCCGCAATGTTTATGCGATAATATGTCTCATGTTCAGGAGATCGTATTATGAACAAACATTTCTTTCTTTTAATCCTGGGAGTAGCTTTGTCTGCTGTTGCAATAGGAAGCTACTCCTACACCGTCAGCGGTAAGGTCTATTATTCGGCTACGGGAACCCCCGTATCAAATGCCGTGGTTACTCACGAGATAGAATGGGCACCCGGGATGTGGTCCAGCAGTTCATCGTTTACAGCCGAGGATGGTTCTTTTACGTTTAGCCCCACTGCGGATTCAGACTTCAAGGGTAAGAATATGAAGCTTAAGGCTTCCAGGAATTTTCTCGCCGGCAGTACGACATGGACGTGTGCCAGTTATTCTGAAACCAAGAATGTCTGGATTTCAAGTACAGTTCAAATCAATCCTGATCTTTGCGTCCGGCTCAATCCTTCTAATTTTGCCTCTGCGGGCATTCAGCCGCCTTTAACCGTGGCAGCATATCTGGATAATCCCGCTCCGATTGCCATGCAGATATCCGGATTTTATGTGCAATTGGTATATGACCCAACCAGGATGAATTGTGTCGGCGTTGGGCCGGCGAATCCTCAGATTATGGTCAATTACAATCTGCAGGAGGGGATGATTGAGGTCTGGGGGGAAGCGATGATGCCGGTCCCGATTCTTTTCAAGGAGAGTCCAACCTCATTTTTTGATGTGTTCTTTGATGTGTTTGCGCCGGCGGACCCGGCAATTACATCGGTTATTCTCGGAGAAAAAACAGTGCTGTATCCATTCCCGCCCACAGGACAGGGGGGAATGCTGCCCTATCCGTCCAGAACCGATATCCTGATTGGTGAGCCGGCTAAAGCACAAGCCGGGGTCTATATCAACGGCTTTGGTGAATGGTCTCGGGCTTTGGAAGGACAAAGTCCGGATCCAGGGATTCGTCCGATGAGCATGACGCAGTGGGAACAATACATGCAGTACTGGAATAATCCGGACTCGGAAAAAGAAGGCCAGCCGTATCCGAAAACAACCTTTGTACCCTGTGACAAAGAATATGGTTCCGGATTATTATACGTCTGGCCGGGCGATCCCAGCAACGGCGGTGGCGGCGGGGGATTAGGCGATGCGGGACTTGTGATGGCCTGGATGCCGTCCGAAAAACCCTGGGAATCAGGGGAATATGCCAGTGCATGGCGATTTGACTATGGCTGGGATCCGGACTTGACCAATTGCACCATTCAGGTAACCGTAACTCCGCCTGCACCTCCGGCGGGAAGTCCGTCCCGCATCAATGCCGTATCGTTTTCAATTGTGGATATTGCCGGGAGGATGCGAACCTGGTGGTGGGCTGTGCCGGCGGCCATCCCGCTGGGTGTTCCCACAACGGTGACGATTAATACGGCGATGGTGGGAATCAATGCGGCGTCCCCGGTTGCAACCGGCTATATGAATGCGCCGGGTTTTGATTTGACCCGCTCGCAATTCTTCGATGTGGACGAGAATTTCCGGTATGTCTTTGGTCAGCAGCCGGTTCCTCCGCCCGGACAGCAGCAGTTTATGGCATGGAATTACTGGCATTGGCTCAGAGTGACCAAAAATACGCAGCCGCGGAAATGGTTCTATATCAAATATGGCCAGCCTCCGGTAGCCATCGGAGATGCAAATCCTCCTTTGATCAGAGGCTGGGATGAACCATCGGTCTATTGGCCGCCGCACTATCCGATTATTGCGGATGACTGGCCCTGCAAGGACGATCGACCCATTACCGATATCCACTGGTGGGGTTCGTTTGTCGGATGGAACAAGCCCTATCTGCCGAAGGTTTTGCCAAAGGCTTTTCATCTTGGCATCTGGACGGATGTTCCTGCAGGACAGGATGCGCCTTACAGCCATCCGGGCAAATTAATCTGGGAAAATGTCTGCACCAGTTGGGTGTGGAATTTTGCAGGATACGATGTCGATCCGCGATGCGACTATCCGGATATGACCTGCCAAAAAGATGAGGCCTGCTTCCAGTTTACGCAGCTTCTGAGTGAAAACGAATGGTTCCATCAAAAACCGCTGACCGATCCGGCCGTACCGAATATCTACTGGCTGAGTATTGCAGCGATTTACCCCCAGACTCCAGACGGAGTACAGCCTGCCTATCCGTGGGGCTGGAAGACCCGCCCGCATAAGTTTAACGACGATGCGGTGCGGATTGCCAACACCGATATCTGGCCGATTAAACTGGGTGCCAAATATCTCAATGGGATTCCAATCCAGTTGCCGCCATGGCCGGCGGCAAATGGCCAGTCCTGGGATATGGCATTTGAATTAAGCACCAACAAGCCGACGATCCCTGCCAGTGCGGACCTGAATTACAGCGGCTTTGTGGATTTGGCCGACTTTGCTTTATTTGCCCAGCAATGGTTAACCTCACAACCATAACAGGGCAGTATTATTTGAGTGAGGGGAGAAACTGTTGAAAAGCCGGATCTGATGGATGGGTCCGGCTTTCTTTCTAAATAGGGGCATTAATTGATCATTTGGCTGCTTGTGTTTCATTTGTTATATTTTAGTATCAATGCTGATACGGGGGTTAAGTTTTGGGAAATTGATTCAAACTGTAGTTGTAATATCTTTTTTACCAGTATGTTTTCCATACCTCGTTTGGCCCAGTCCGGATCGGTGCGCCCATCGCCGATCCGGACACGCCTTGTCCTTATTTTTGCGAACAATCCTTTACATGCATAGTTTGCGGCCCGCGTGTTGCATTTAATAATTACTTGAGCCTTTTTGTTTCTTTTTTTCAACATTTCCCGTTTTCCTTGAATTATCCAAATTAAAGGCCTATAAAAACAAAATAATTATCATTATTAGAAAAAAGAATGTTGTAAAATATCAACAAAACAGGACATTTTTATTTTACAATATTTTAGAAAAGATCTGGCCGTATTTTCATAAATAATTATTTTGTAATATCTTAAGTGTTCATTGGATAGAAAGTCAAGGTCGGTCTCATATCTGGCATAGTCATTGCAACTCTTACAAAGGATATTTCATCGTGATGCATATTTATGCTGGCTTATATGCGATGAAGAGGGTATTGACTCCGACTCTGCTTCGGAAGAGGGTGTAATGGAGCCGTTTTCAAGGATTCGGCTCCTCTTTTTTGCGCAAAAATCCTTTGATTTGCCTGTCATATCGCTATAATTCCGGGTATGGAAAAAGCCGTTTATCGAATTTTAGATGCCAATTTAAACCGTGCCCGTGAAGCTCTGCGGGGCATGGAGGAATATTGCCGGTTTGTTCTTGATAATTCCACACTCTCCGGCCGGGTAAAAGCCCTGCGTCACGCTCTGTGTCAGACGGCTGCACAACTGGAGCAGGGCAAGTTGCTCTGTTCCCGTGATTCTCAAAATGATGTCGGCAAAGCACTTCGCTTTGATGGACAGATGAAGCGCGTCAGCCTCGAGGATTGTTTTGTTGCTTCTGCCAAACGCATCACTGAAGCCCTGCGTGCCCTGGCTGAGGTTGGGCAGACCATATCCCCGTCTTTGTATGATGCCTTTGAAAAGCTCCGCTTTGATGCTTATACCCTTGAAAAAGATATTTATAGTGCTGGATTTGGTTATTTACGCATGAAGAAAGTCAGGCTTTATGTGCTGCTGACTGTAAAGAGCGAGCAGGATAAACAAAGACTGCCGGAATTAACCAGGGCCTGCATTGCCGGCGGGGCGGACTGCCTGCAGCTTCGCTGTAAGGGATTTCCTGATCGAGAGATACTGAATCTTTCGGAGACTTTTACGGATTTATGCCGAAAGGGAGAGGTTCTCAGTATTATCAATGACAGCCCGGATATCGCGATTCTCAGCGGGGCCGATGGCGTCCATCTGGGGCAGGAGGATATCTCCGTAGGAAAAGTGCGGCTGCTGCAGCCGCGTCCCCTGATTGCCGGGATAAGTACGCACAACATCGAGCAGCTGCATCAGGCCGTCACACAGCCGTGTGATTATGTAGCGCTGGGCCCAGTATTTGCAACTCAAACCAAATCCCATGAACCCGTAGCGGGGCTTTCCTATCTGCATCAGGCAATGGATGTCCTCAAACACTGCTCTATAAGTCATGTTGCAATTGGCGGCATTACATTGGATAATGTCCATCAGGTACTGGAGAAAGGCGTTCATTGCATTGCACTATGCGGAGCAATATGCTCGGCCGATTCTCCTGAGAAGGCCTGCCGGGATTTTAAACGCGTGTTAACCGATTTTGTGCCGCATTAAATTAGGGAATATGACTGAATTCCAAGCTTCAATCCTGTGATTGTTTCCATTTTATAAACACGTTATCCACGAAAAATTAACACCAAAAATAAACCAGATATATTAATGCGACTATTGTATTAAATGATGCTCATTATGCATACCAGTCGGTATATATATCGATAAGAAAATCTGATGATAGTTGTATGTTACTGTAAATAAATAGCTTGCAGTTTATATGTGCCGTTCATACACAGCATAACGCTTTTTTCATCCGGCTCAAGAGGTCTTCAAAGTTCTATTTGCAGATAAAAAAAATCATCTAATAAGTCTTGATGGATAAGTTTTTCACAAGTTTTCCACAAAAACCTTTTGCATTCCATAAGTTAAATTGAAACAGGATGGATATAATCAAAAACTTCCCGACGCATGAGGCCCTTGTGAGAACTTTTATAAATACATATCTGGCAAGGCGATAATATCTCAGATTGATAAAAAAGACTAATATAGTCCAGATACGTTGTCCTGGAAGTTCTTCTGGTTATTAGAAATACACAATGTCCATATATTCGTGGTAAGCTTCCGTTGCTGAACGAATTGCATAAACAAGGCGATTTCAAGGTGGTTTATATAGTTTTAGGATCTACTTCAACAGATGCCCAAAAATTTGTCAGTGATAACAAGATTATTTTACGGTCCTGGTTGACAGCAATCAGCTAGTTGGCAGGATTTATGGTATTAAGATGATACCGGAAGCCTTCGTAATCGATTCTGTCGGCCTGATTCAGCACCAGACCACCACAGAAGGCCCGGCCTTGTGGTATCTGCTGGCGGGTCAGATCGTCCCGGAGTCCATGCTTCCTGATAAATAAGCTTGACAGAAAAGCAGGAATTCATGAGAATGCCAGTCCTGAATGGATTGAATAGCAGTGAATAGCGAAGCTTATGTCAAATGAGACAGCACAAAAAGGACTGGCCGGGCAGGTCATGGGCGGCCTGATGCGGCGCGGCGGCGGGGGGATGGGACTGCGCATGACGGCGATGATTGATGTCATCTTCCTGCTGTTGACTTTTTTTGTCCTGACCGCACGATTTCCCAAGCCCGAAGCCAATTTGCCGGTGGTGATGCCAAAGCCTTCGACGGAAACGGCTGCTGTTTCCGACACTGGCCCTATGAAAATATATCTTAAGGCCATGCCGTCCGGCTGTCAGGTGATGTTTGGCGAAACGAACCCAATTGAATTGGTGCAGGACAACATCGAGGTTGGATTAGCGGCGGTCACAAATGATTTTCTGGAAGCAGCCAAGTCGTTCAATATAACAGAAAATGGGCTTGAATTGCATTGCGAGGATGCCGTCGAGTGGGATTATGTGGTCAAGGTCTATGATGTGCTGTACCGCTCGGGGGCCAGAAAGATTGCCTTTGTAACACAGGATAAACAGAATCCATAATTGTTGTGTAATCTCAAAGGGCCAATTCAGACGGTGAAAACGATAGGGCAAATCGCGGTCATTCTGGTAGTCAGCCTGCTGTCGGCATTGCTGGTCTGGCCCAGAAAGAAAAAGCATCCAGAGGGTGGTTGCGGGCCTAAGTGTATGTGCCATGCCAAAGGTCATTCAGACTGCCCGAATCCTGAAAACAAAAACAAATCCGAATTAGAATAGCTGGACAGTGCGCGTCCTCTTTTATTTAGGCCAGCCCGCCCAGATTATCAGCACTCCAAAAGCCAGGGCAAGCAGACCCCAGATGCGAAAAATCCATTGCGGCTGCCGCAGGATATAATCAAAGAGTTTTTGACTCCGCGTTTTGGGCATAAAGAATATCGAAAGACTGCCAATGGTGGTCAGTATCCCGACCAGGATAATAATCCACGGGCGATTGCAGGAGGTGGCCCATATCAGAAACAGGATGCCGATTGCCGCCTTGATTCCGCTGGAAAGATATAAAAACGGTGGTTTTTTACAGAATTGCAGGGTTTTGCGGAGTACCGTCGGCTGCATTATGACGTAGCAACCCATCATCGCGGTAAACAGCCCGATAAAACAAATCAGATATGCCATGGCTTATTTTCCGCTGTAAACGGAAACCTCCATTGGGATACTATTCAACGGGTTCAATCAAATCTGCACTGATTTCCACGCTGGTAGCCTGTCCGAGCATTTCGACGGCCAGTACCAGCCTGAGATTTTTATCACCCTGTCGGACGACAAAACCTTCGGTGCCCATCAGCGGGCCTGCAACAACCTTGCATTTTTGACCGACTTTGATGTATTCGTGAGGCTGGAGGGTCTTGCCTGCCAGCAGGGCTTTTTCAATGGGCAGCAGTTCCGCAACCAGATGGGCCTGGTCAAATACTGGGATGACTGCTGCGATACGGTTGGTTTTCAGTACTTCCAGGCGATCATTTTCATTGCCGCAGAAAAAGACATAACTGGTAAAAACAGGCAACAGCGAACGGACAGTCCGGCTGGTTTTCCGGCTGACTTTCCAGGACATCGGCAGAAAATACTGGATGGACTTGCCGGCCATGGCCCATGCCACGGCTTTTTCGTTCCGGCTGCGGGTATGAGCAACCCACCAGGTGCCTTGAAAATCAGCAATTGATTTATCCTCCGGGTAAACAATCGGAGGATTCTGGCTTTCTTTGAGCATATTTTCTGTTCCGTAAAATCAAGTTGTGAATTCTGTCTTCTGCGTATCAGGACTAACCGACATATACCGATTATACAAAATAACAGGCGATTGTCCACCTTCAATGGCAAATAAAAAAGCCCATCCTGACGGACGGGCTTTCGAGGTAGGGGTAGTGACTTCTTACCAGTATGAGACTTCTTACCCCGTTATCGTTTCTCTTGGATGAGCATTATGATACTGCTCTTTCATGCGGCTGGTCGTCACGTGGGTGTAAATCTGGGTTGTTGACAGGGATTGATGGCCCAGCAGTTCCTGAACGCTCCGCAGGTCGGCGCCGTTGTTGAGCATGTGGGTCGCAAAGCTGTGCCGCAGGGTATGCGGGCTGATGGCCGGATCCAGGCCTGCTTCAATCAGATACTTATCCATTTTACGACGAACGCTGCGGGTGCTGAGCCGTTTGCCGTGTTTGTTGGCAAACAGGACTTTGCTGTCGAAGGCCGGGTCGCATTCCATCCGGCGATTGCGATATTCCAGATAGTGCTGGATGGCCTGCAGGGCGCGGGAGCCGATGGGACAAATGCGTTCTTTTTTGCCTTTGCCGCGGATGTGAAGGACTTCACTGAGAAAGTCCACATCGTCCAGATTCAGAGCCACCAGTTCGCTGACGCGCATTCCGGTGCTGTACATGGTTTCCAGCATGGCGCGGTCGCGGGCACCCAGCCAGCAGTTGGCGGGGGGGGTGTCCAGCAGTTTCTGAATCTGTTCGTATTCAAGGAATTTGGGCAGTTTCTTTTCCTGCTTGGGGGTCTTGATGGTGCTGACAGGGTTATTCGCCAGATAATGCCGTTTGACCAGGAATTTGTAGAAGCTTCGAAGCGTCGCCAGCTTGCGTGCCAGAGTCGATTTGGAATACTGATGTTCATTCAGGGATGCCATATAGCTCCGGATGGAGTTGACATCCGCCGCCAGCAGCATCTGGTCCACTTTCTGTTCGGTCTGAACGGCTGTGGCTGTGCCGCCGTGGTCTCCGGACTCGGTCTGAGAAGCGTTGTCGGCCGATTGAGCCTGATTCTGCAAGTGAGCAACATATTGCTCCAAATCGGTACCGTAACAGCGAGAAGTATAGTCAGAAAAATGCTTCTCAAACTTTAGGTAACTGATAAATTCCTGAATGGTGGCGGCGTCTTTCATAGTCTTTTCCTTAGTTTTATCCGTTTACGGGGGAGTCCCCAGACCAAATCCGTTTGGTATTATTGGAGAGACTGCATTGGATCCGGCAAGTCTCGATATAAAAGCTCGTCGGCCTGCCCCATCAGGGACTGGCTGAGTTTGAAGCTCAGGACTGCGGCGTCAAACCAGTCGAACCCGGATTTTTCATCCGAAGCAGCGGCAACCAGCGCGTCCAGAAGCTGACCCTCACATCCACTTTCATATCGGTAGATGTATTGCTGATCGCCTTTATTCAAAACCAACTGTTTTTTCGCTGCTTCCATAACGGCTTCTCCAGATTATCAAAACAACTCTCCTATTCCTTTTTTATCGGGCTGAATGACAATCTCTTAAGTCTTATTTTGAAAATAATGAAGAATTATGGCACTTATTCAGCTCCATGACTCCATACAGGATTTATCGACCGATAACTTGCGGGTCTTAAAGCAAAAATGCTGATTTGTGGGAAGGATTTTATGACAGAAGCGGCAAAAGCATGGCTTGGAAAGGTTTATTGTGGAGAAGGTTTATAATAAACAAGTCCGTCTCTTTCATCGGATGTTATACATCCATTATCAAGAAGTCGTTTTATAGCATAGAGGACAGCCTTTTTGTCTGCTCCCAGGCTGGAGGCAAGGCCATCAATCGTGCAGGGACGCCGAACGAGGGTTTCCATGACGGATTCGGGTGTGCATTCCGCCGAACCAGTCTTGTCTTTGGGGAAATCAGCAATAACCTCTGCGTTTCGGCCAATTATTCGTGCAATTTCAGCCATTTTTTGCGGCCAGACAGCTCGAATCTCAGGATGAGCGGTGGGGCGAACCGCTGTATTGAGCTGTACCTTATTGGGTTTGATTTGGTCAATGATGTGTCCGATATTACGCAGAGCAGCATCTGATGTATTGATGTCTTCACAAATGAACACTTCCAGCCAGATTTGCCCTTTATAGATGTTTCGGAAGGCGATCAAGCCTTCTGCAAAACGAGAAAAATCTATATCCGGATGGGGATGGTTTAATTTCTGGAAAGTCTCATTGTCGCCTGCATCCAGAGAAGGCAATACGACATCGGCTTTGCTGCAATCATTTTGTACGTCCGGTCGCCAAAGCAGACTGCCGTTGGTAATCACGGCCACCGGGATCGTCGTATTTTCGTGGATGCGGTCTATCAGCCAGCCCAGGCCGGAATTCAGGGTCGGTTCCCCTGAGCCGCTGATTGTGATGTAATCCGCTTTCAGGCCTATCTGGAGTCGATGCTGAATCTCGGCCAGAACATCCTGCAGGGGTACATATTCTTTGCGTTCGAGGGATTGCGGCGCATCCATCCCAAGCTGGCAATAGAGGCAATTTTGTGTGCAGGTTTTAAGCGGTACAATATCTACACCCAGACTCAGCCCCAGTCGGCGGGAGGGGACAGGGCCAAAGAGGTATTTTTCTTTGTGACTCATTTGCGAACCAGGTCAAAAATGGTTTTACAGGTCTTTATCAGGGATTCGACCTTGTGCAGTTCCAGCATACAGGCAGCGTCACAGAGGGCCTTTTCCGGCTGGGGGTGAACTTCCATAAACAGGGCATTGGCGCCTGCGGCAACCGCAGCTCGTGCAAGGACCGGGGCCAGCTCCCGGCTGCCGCCGCTGGCCTGACCGAGGCCGCCGGGGCGCTGCGTGCTGTGGGTGCAGTCAAAGACGACCGGACAATCCAGAGATTGCATCTCCGGGATGGCGGTCATGTCGTTGACCAAGCGATTATATCCGAAGAAAGTCCCGCGTTCGGTCAGCATAATCTGCGTATTTCCGCACTCTCGGACTTTGTTGACAGCATTTTTCATCTCAGAAGGAGATACGAACTGCCCTTTTTTAATATTGAGAACCTTGCCGGTTTTCGCGCAGGCTGCAAGCAAGTCGGTTTGCCGACATAAAAATGCTGGAATCTGGAGAATGTCTACAACTTTGGAGGCGGGTTGGGCCTGATTCTGTTCGTGAATATCAGTAACCAGCGGCAGGCCGGTTTTGGCTTTGATGTGAGCCAGTGTGTTTAAGCCTTGTTCGAGGCCCGGGCCGCGAAAACTGTTGATGCTCGTTCGATTGGCTTTGTCGAAACTGGCTTTAAAGACTATCTTTACGCCGGTATTGCGGCTGATACGGACTAATTCTTCTGCAATTTCAAGGCAGAGGCCTTCATCTTCGATGACGCAGGGGCCTGCCAATACGAAAAACTCGCCATCCAATCCAGCCTGGATATTTCCGATTTGAAACTGATTTGCCATATTTGATTTCCTGCTTTGTTTCTATGGGATGCCGCATCACCCAATCATTCTTCGTATGCGTGTGCGAATTCCCGCCGGTTTTGCGCCGGGCGGAACAACGACCTGAATTGCGGCGGGGATGATACTGATATCCAAAGGCAGCGCCGGGCCGGGATCGCCATCCAACTCGGTTGGGATGTGATTGACAGACGATTCGATGCGAATCGATTTGGCCTGTGTATAGAGGGCGTTCCTGGATTTCAGATGAGTTTTCAGCACCGTGCAGGCCGCATGTTTGAGTAATTTCCAGCAGCTTCCGCACCGGAAAATACACACATCCAGAAGGCCGTCGCTGTAGTTGGCTTTTTTTAGAATCTCCAGGCCGATTGCATATCGGGAAATATTGCCGACAAAAACCAGCCCCGGGCCTTCAAAAAATTCTTTTCCCTCAACCAACACTTTCATGGGCGGGAACGTGTAATCCCAGAACGTTCTCCATATCGGCCAGAAATAGGTCAGATGGCTGATATGGCCTTTGCGGACGGCCTGAACACGCTCTACAACTTTCCCGTCAAAGCCAAATCCGGCGATTGACGTGAAATGGATATCATTGGCCTTGCCCAGATCCAGTGACCGCAACTGACCGTTTTCAAAGGCGTTGATAACCGTTTCCAAGCGGACATCGTATCCCAGTTCATTGGCCAGCAGATTTTCCGTCCCGCAGGGCAGAACCAGCAGAGGTTTCGCTGAGCCGCTCAGACCGCAGACCACCTCCCGGATGGTGCCATCTCCGCCGGCCCCCACGACCAGCGAGCAATCCGGATTAGCCGAAGCCTGCTGGGCCAGTTGACGGCCATGTTCGAGGGATTGTGTAAACTCCACTTTCAGCGAATATCCCTTCTGGTCCAGATAGGCACGGAATCCGCTGACCAGCCGCTTGTTGCTGCTGGCTCCGGATTTCGGATTGACAATCAGGGTAATTATGCCGTCTTTCGGTATCATTTCTGCACTAAAATCTACACTGTCATTTCAGTTGATTAAAGAGAACAATACCCCGGAATTAGAAAATAATCAACACTCATTTCCCAAGATTCAGCCGGGCAGCCATCATCCGGGCATAGCCTTCGGAGACATGGTCGGCGGGATTAAGCCCCAGTTTTGCCAGCACGGTGTGAACGGAGATGTCGGAAATTCCCTCGACTTCAACAAATAATCCCAATAGAGCCACCTCATCGAGGCAGATTTCGCAGTCATCCAGTTTCCAGATTTGGCGGGTCTTTTCAATTTTCAGGCTTTCCCGAAAACCAAGACTTTGAAAAATCGTCACCATCGGCTCTGCATTGTCGAGTCGGACCTGATATTCGGGGCGGGATTTGAAAGCGGATTCCTGGCGGGGGCCTTTATAGGTCAAAATAATCTGCGGGGGCTGTGTATCTGAGAGGCGTTTGCGAAGCCGAAGGCCGCAGTCTTTTTTTATCAATTCCACGGCTCCATTATCAAAATAGATGTCTTCTTCCCGCACGGTGCCTTTCAGCACCGCCTTTAGACTTGTCAGCCTGTCGGCGATGGGTTTCAGATCAGCAACCGGAATTTTGGCTTCGATTTCCAATGCCATGGATTATATCCAATTGATTTTTCTTCAGGCTACCATTTGATGCGAATGCCTTTTTCGCGTGCATCGGCCGCCCATTTTTTGATTTGCTCCAGTGCCATTTCCAGCTCCTGCGAGCTGTCGAGCAGATTTTCATACAGTCGGCCATCATTGAGCATCTTGCCCATGGAGCCTTCGCCCTCGTTGATCTTGGCCAGAATTTGCCGGAAATCCCGAATGCCTGTTTCCAGTTCCTGGGTGGTGTTAATCAGGTTTTCATACAGCCTGTCGTCGTTGAGCAGCTTGCCCACGGAGCCTTTGCCGTCGTTGATTTTTGTCAGGGCCTGCTGGAAATTGATGATTGCGGTATTCAGATTGTCGGCAAGGCGAACCATCTGCTGATTGCCGGTGTTGGAAAACTCCTGGATGGACTTGAGTGTTTCGCCGGCCTGCTCTGAGACAACACTGACATGGGCCAAAGTCTTTTTGACGTTGGTTATATTCTCCGGGTCTCCGATAATCCGATTGGTGTTGTCAGACAGCGTCGTTATGGAAGCCAGCAGATGTTCCAGCTTTTTCTGGATTTCCGGCGGGAAGAAGTCACTGCCAAGACCTATCGATCCATGCAGGATCAGTTCGTCGCACAGAAATTTCGTCCGCGGCTGACCGGCAATCAAAGGCTCCGGCGGCACATCGGAATTTGCCTGCAATTCGATATAACTGCTGCCCAGGCCCCGTTTCATCAGTTTGACTTCCACGCTGGAGGGGATATTCCGATACTTTTTATCGATGGCCATCGTGACATGAACTTCATGCCAGGCCCTGCCGGTATTCTGGTCTTCAACATATTTGGGGGGGCTGACGACAACGACGCGGCCAATCTGATAGCCGCAAAACTGTACGGGCGTTTCTTTCTGGACGCCGGGGGCTTCGCGGAACTTGACAAGGACATTGAACGATTTGGCCTGGCTGACGAATAACGGCAGGTCGCGGAACAGGTTCAGCAGAAAGATAAAAAGAATAAACGCCACCAGCACAAACAGGCCGACGATAAAATTGCGTCTCTTTTGAATGGTATTATAATCAGTCATGGTTTTGGGTCTTTTCTGGTTTTGACGGTTGAAAAAACAAGTCGCGTATGGCTCGAAGCGGGTAGCCGCTTTGATTGAGCTTTTTGATCATCCGGATTTTTTTTACCGCCTCATCGTCAAACAGCCGTCTGCCGGTGGGCGTGGTTTGTGTCGGGTCCATCAGGCCGATCATCAGATAATACTGTACCGTCTGCCTGGACACTCCGGCCTGACGGGCGGCGGGTCCGATAGCGAACAATTTTTTATCGTTGGCATCAGGCATCCGAAGCGAATTCCTTGTCATTACTCTGTCTGGTTTTCATGGATTTAAGCCGTCGTGCTACCTTGTCGGCCAAATCCATAAACAGTGTTTCATATTGGTTATAGGACATTGTCTGGATGTTATCCATCCCATCCGATTCCGTTTTTTTCGACATTTTAGACGAAATAATTAAGACATAATCGGCGGAGGGGTAGAGATTGTGCTGGTTGAGCCTGAATGCTTCCCGGGCAAGGCGTTTAAGCCGATTTCGCAGGACAGGTTTGCCTGTTGTCTTGCTGATGGAGACACCGAAACGAGGGGTTCCAGACGTATTTAGGCCGGCGAAAAGACGAAATGGCCCCCGACCGGCCGAGATTCTGGCCGACAGAACCTGCTTAAAGTCTTCGTTCGAGCAAATACGCTGGGATTTTTTGTAAAACAATCGTTTCAAAAATAACCTCTAAAATCAGGGAATCATTCTTAACTATATTGATCCTGCTTAAAAATTCCCGTTTTGTCGCGGCTAAGTACAGCAGCTTCAACCACGTGCTTCTTTTGCTCGCGGAATAATCATATACCCGTTGGGTATATATCGGCAAACCGGAAGAACAAAACCAGCAAATGTGCGATTAAAATTGAGTGGGGAGGCTGCCGTAAATCTGGGAAAACAGCTTGATAATCAGGTAGGCCATGATGCCCATGATGCTGAAATAGACGAGTTTTGGGGCCCAACTGGCGATGAGTTCAAATCGAAACCGGGCCTTGTCCAGATAAATCTGGCCAAGTTTCTCGGACGCCTTATCCAGATTGCCGGATTCTTCACCGATGTTCCACAGTTCCAGGAATTCCGCATCGAGATTTCGGCCAAAGCCCTGTGACATTGGTGTTCCATTTCGAGCGGCATCGTATCCGCCTTTGAGTCGATGTTTGACGGCTTCATTGCCGCAGGATTCATGCGACAGGAGTGCGCATTCGATGATTGGAACGCCGGCTTTATACATGATGGAAAAGGTGTAACAGAAACGCCCCATGGCCAGGCATCGCAGTGCCGAGCCAAGCAGCGGAATCCTCAAAAACAGTTCATCGAAGATGCGGCGAACTGAGCCGTGTCGCGGAAACAATCGGCATATCAGATAGAAAAAAATGACCGGCACATAGAAGAATGACAGGATATTCAGGACGCGAGGTAAATAGGTGCTCCAGTCCATTCCGCTCAGGGCGATCACAGGGATGGGGAGTGTGAAGGCGGCAACATGAATGACAAAAACAGGATAAGTCAGGCCGGAGATGATGAGACGCTTGAGTTTTCGCCGAAGTTCATACCATTCGCTCAGACTGTTCAATACTTCGGCCAATTGACCGGTTTGCTCGCCGATCCTGGTGAGGCTGATGTCCAGATTTGCAAAGTAACGGGGTCGCCTGGACATGGATTCGGATAATTCGTATCCGCCGCCGACTTCCCGTTCAATTTCAGACAGATGCTTCTTCCATCGCCCGGACGCATTGTTTTGTACCGTGTGCAGGGCGCGGAGAATCGGGAGTCCTGCGGAAAGAAGAGTGGATAAGTTCTGATAAAAATTAATCCGGAAATCAGCCATGGATAGTCAGGCAAGCTCCTTTGCCGAAAAGCGATTCATCAGGCTTCAAGCATTCCCGCACAAAAGGCAAGCTCCTGTACAGTAACCAGAATTCCGCTGCATTTGGCCAGACTGCCTGTAATCGTTTCAATCCGACGAATAATTTCATTACTGAGTTTACGCTCGACAATCGCGATAATCATTTTACAGAATTCGGGATGGTCATGATCGGAGGCCGCGGCAAAAAGCGGGATGGCTTTGAGGTACGGATAGATATTCTGCGAATCCACCACCGAAAAAGACGCCCCCTCGATGCCGGCGATGGAACCGAGGATTTTTTCGAACGTCAGGCGATCCTGGATGAAGATATGCAATTCATTTTTCTTGCCCGGCTCATAGGTCGGAATGTCTCCCTCGGCGGCCTGCAGAAACTTTTCATAGAGTGCCTTGGCGGATTTGGCGGCGATCATTTTCCTGACTGAAGCGGCATCCTGAAGGGCCTGCGAGATGGAAGACAGCAGGCGGATATGGGTTGTGCTGTCGGACGTGGGGGCGATGATGAAGATAATCAGATGCACCTTTTTATGATCCGGCGCGTCGAAATCGACGCCTTCAGGAATGGAAATCAGCCCCACCACAAAATCGTGGACATTTTTCAGGCGGCAGTGGGGGATTGCGATGCCGTTGCCGAAGGCTGTTGAGCCGAGGGTCTCACGATCCTGAAGGGCTTCCAGGATGGTCTCTTCTGAAATATTGCGGCACAGAGGACTTTTGCCGGCCAGGGCGGCAATATCGCATAAGACCATGGCCTTGTCTTCAACCGATGCCTGCGCCCGAATACATTCGACGCGAACTACGTCAGATAACTTCATTCCACAATTTCCTGTTTAAAATCCCGGATTCATCGGAGCGGCGCCGGCATCAAGGCTGTTGGGTTCGGCGGCAGCGGCTTCTTCCGTAAAGCCTTTGGCTTTCTGTTCCTCCATGGCTTTTTGTTCCTGATCGAGGAAGGGGATAATCTGGTCATCCCCGGCATATTCCAGTTTCAGCTCAGCGATGCGAGCAAGCAGTTTGGTGACTTCTTCTTCCTGTACGGGGCCGCGGAGTCTTCGCCAGTTGGTGAATTCCTTTTTAATGCCTTCCAGAATCATGGCGGTATCCACCGGCAGTGTTGGAATATAATCCAGGCCCTTGGTCAGGAGCATCGCCGTGGCGGACTGATTGAACAGCATTCCGTATTCTTTGGCTTTCTGCATGAGCTGCTCCAGTTCGGCATCGGCTTTTTCGGCGGTGTCAAAATCGCTAAGGCGGTCGGCCAGGCGGCTCTTGTTTTTGAGCGACAGCATCTGCCCTTTGATGGCGGCCAATTCCGCTTCTTTGGCGCCGGTTCGAAGCTGTCCGCTTGCGGCCAGGGCGTCATCAAAAGCTTTACGGGCCAGATCAAACGCCTCCATTCCTTTTTTGGCCATATCCGTGTCCGGAGCGGATGCCACGGGAGAGGTGGTTCCTTCGGGGACAACCGCCTGATAGGTTTCCAGAATACCCTCAAGACGTGTTCCCATGTCTGAGGTGTAAATGACTTTCTGGGCATAGAGCGAACCGAGCAGGGCATAAGCATTGCCCAAAGACATGCTCAGATTGGGTTCCAGTTGGCGGGCATTGATTTGCTTGAACATCTCAATGGCCTGTTCGACCGAGGCGATGACCGCATCGGTTTTCTGCAGAAACTCAGCCACCTGTTTTGTGATGATGTCCTTTTGTTCGGCCAGGGCTTTACTTCCGGCGGCGACTTCCTGGGCCAGTTCCTGCTGCTGAACACGCAGATTATCGCGGGAGGGGGATGTTTTTAATCCCTGAAGTTTGGTCTCTGCGGTTTGCAGGTCATTTAAAAGACGCTGAAGATGGGGCTGAATGATTGCCAATTGCGAATCGACCTGTCCGAGAGCGTTTTCTGCGTCCTGAGCCTTCAGGGTAAAAGGCTTTTTCTGGTCTTTAATATCAAATGCGGCCTTTTCAAGGTCGGCTTTCTGCTGGCCGGAGGCGGTATTGGCCTGTCGGAGCAGGTCATCGGCCTGTGATTCGAGGGCCAGCATCTTGTCGCGGTTTTCCGTGAATTCCTTCTCAAGGGCGGCTTTCTTTTCGGTAAGTTGTTTGACTTCCGCCCGAGTCAGAACAATTTTACCTTTGAGACTGACTGGCTCCTGCTCGGTGCCGATCCACTTCTGGAGTTCGGCGATTTCTTCATCCGATAAGGTCAGGAGTTTCTGCACACGTTCGGATTGGGCGGTCAAGTCGGCCAGTTGTTCCAGTTTGATATTGAAGGCTTCGATGGACTGATTGAGTGTGTGGGTTTCTATCTGCAGTTGGGCACGGTCCATCTGAGCCTGGGTGACCATCAGGCCGGCGGCACTGAACAAGGACGAGCCTCCGGTAAGACCAGTCGGACGGGTGCTGGACAGAGCTGTCTGGAGGGACTCTTGAGCGGCCTGCACATCCCGGTCTTTGCTGTATTGAGCCAGGGCTGCAGCAGTGCTTTTCTGAAGTTTTTTGGCGGCGGCATCGTCGGGATTGTCCTTACAGCTTGCCAGACCCGCAATGACGACACTGACCATCAGGTACGAAATCACTTTAGTTTGCTTCATACGTCTCACCGGAAATCTCCATAAATAAAGCCTTTAGGTGCTCGTATGGTACCCACGGGGTGCTATTTCTGTCAAGACATTTTCTGGCAGGCAGATAAAAGAGGAAAAATGACGAAACCTGTCGGTATTCGCGTGCAGATTGGCGTATCCACAGGGTGGGATATCCCCTTGATTATTGCTGAATTGGGGCAGGCTGCGAGCTTTCGGCAATCTGTACCCTGGCCGAAAGCCGGTCGGGGATTGCCGGAGCTTCCTGGGCAGCCAGTCCGGTCAGTTCAACACAATTCTGTCCGAAGGAGCGGATTTTCCGATAGCGTCTGTCAAGAAGAGTATCTATCTTGAGGCGTTTCAGTTCGGTGAGTGATTTTAAGATAAACTGTTCTACGTTATAGACGGTATCATGAATATTGCGATGGGCTCCGCCCAGAGGTTCGGGGATAACCGCATCAATCAGGTTGAGCTGTATGAGGTCTTTGGCTGTGAGCTTCAGGGCTTCGGCGGCTTTGGGGGCCTGGGAGCCGTCATGCCAGAGGATGGCCGCGCAGCCCTCCGGAGAAATCACCGAATAGTAGGAATATTGCAGCATGGCGAGTTTGTCGCCTACGCCGATGCCCAGGGCACCGCCGGAACCGCCTTCGCCGATAACAACACAGATAATAGGTACACGCAGCCGCGACATTTCCATCAGATTAACCGCAATTGCCTGGGCTTGTCCGCGTTCTTCAGCACCGATGCCGGGATAGGCTCCGGGGGTGTCAATTAAGGTCACAATCGGCAGGCCGAATTTCTCGGCCATTTTCATTTTCAGTAAAGCCTTGCGATACCCCTCGGGATTGGCGCATCCGAAATTACAGGCGATCTTTTCCTTGATATCTTTGCCTTTGTTCTGGCCGATAATCATGACCTTTTCTCGCCCGATTTGTCCCATGGCAGTCACAATCGCCCGGTCATCGCCAAAGCAGCGGTCGCCGTGAAGAATCCGCACGTCCTTGAATAACAGGCTCAGATAATCACTGAGCAGGGGACGCTGGGGATGGCGGGAAACCTGAACTGTCTGCCAGGGTGACAGATTGGCGTAAATATCTTTAAGCAGTTGGGTTTGCTCTTTTTGAATCTGACGGATTTTCGGGGCATTAGGCCCCTGCAGGGAATTATCCTGTTTGCGCAGTTCCTCAATTTGCCGGTCCAGTTTGGCAACCTGGTCTTCAAAGGGCAAATAAACGGGTGCAGACGGTTTTATTTCTACTGCAGACATAATGTCTTTTAAATCCTTAAGAATTCTAATTTTAACTTACTTCTGATAAATGTCCCCCCCGACGGGCGTTTCGTTTATTGCTCGCAGGGGCTTGCGTATAAAGGTACACTCTTGAAATTGCTCCCTTGCAATCGTATTGCAAGGTATAAAAAACTTCTGTTTACACGAAGGGCAAACAGAAGGAAAATGCGAGTTATTGCCTCTGTAATTACAATAATTATGCCGCTAATATAGCATTTTTGCTGTCCGATGGGAAGAAAAAAATTGACTTGAAGGTTCATTGGCGTTACTTTCTGGAGTTGCGGCATATTGTATAGAAAGATATGTAAAATGCTGAAAATAAATAGTTTACAAAAAATCAGCGTGCTTGGCATGGGCCTTCTTGGGGCCAGTGTGACGATGGCCTGCCTGCGGGCTTTTCCAAAAGTTTTTACTGTCGGGTACAGTCATCGTGCGTCCACGCGTAACAAATCCCGTCAACTGAACGTGGCAAATCAAATTGCCGAGACACTGGAAGAGGCTGTTTGTGATGCTGATATTGTGATTCTGGCTACCCCAATTTTAACATTTGAAACTTACTTTGGTGAGATTGCTCCCTTTTTAAAGCCAGGGGCGATAGTAACAGATGTGGGTTCAACCAAACGCCTTGTGCATCAATGGGCCGATAAAAAACTACCCCGCAATGTCTATTATGTGGGTTCGCATCCAATAGCCGGCTCGGAAAAAAGAGGGGTGGAGTATGCCCGCGACGACCTGTTGACTTCGGCCCGATGCATTCTTACCCATACTGCCAAAACCAATGCCAATGCAATGAGAGTATTGCGACAATTCTGGTCGGCATTGGGTTGCAATGTGGTTACTTTGGCTCCTAAAAGACATGATCAAATATTCGGTCTGATCAGTCATTTGCCGCATGTTCTGGCTGCGGCTTTGATTAATGGCAGCGATTTTGATGATATGAAGTTTGCCGGCAAGGGATTTATCGATACCTCGCGGATTGCCTCCGGCCCGGCCGATGTCTGGATGGATATTGTGCTGACCAATCATCAGAATATCACACGAGGGATTGACCAGATTATCAGGCAAATGAATATTATGAAAAAGGCCATTGCCGCTCAGGATGCAAATAAAGTAAACCAGCTTCTTGAATCGGCACGTGCAAAGCGTGAAAAATTGATCGAGTATAAACTCAAAAAACGTGAGCTGCTTTAGATATCATACTTCCAATAAAAGCAAGATGTTGTCCTGATATATCGCCTCATTCGAAAAATTTTTTATTTTTGCATTGACAGGTATTAAGTTTTTGTGTTAATATACGACCATATAAGTCGTACTAAGGTGTAGCACATGAAAATATCGATGAAAACAGATTATGCGTTGCGGGTATTATTTACACTGGTGGAACATTATCAGCGTGGACCGATCCCGATTCGGGAGCTTGCTCGCCGCAACGAGGTTCCCAAGCGGTTTCTGGAGCAGATTATGCTCGAGATGAAATCGCGGGGCTGGGTCCAGAGTACGATGGGCAAGCAGGGCGGATATATCCTTGCTAAAAGCCCGGATAAAATCACCGCCGGCGAGGTAATCCGGCATTTTGACGGTGTATTGGCGCCCATCGGCTGTGTTTCGGTTTACCATTACGAATCCTGCACACAGGAGCCGGTATGCAGATTTCGCAGGCTGTTTTTGGATGTGCGTAATCATGCGGCTCAGTTGATGGATTCTGCGACACTGGAAAGCATTTACCGAGGTGTCCCGGTTCGACGGGATGAAGTTTTTAATATGGAGTTGATTGGCGGAGCAGGGATATAGTTTTTTTGTCATTTAAGTACGACTAAAATGGTCGAACAATGAGGCGGTACGGGAATGAAGATTAATCAGGATGCGGATTGGCTGGATGTGGTCAGGAAGACCATTGAAGGCGTGGATTATGGTGTGGTATCGATTGTGATTCACAATTCCAGAGTGGTCCAGGTGGAACGAACCCAAAAGATACGGTTTGATACCGGCAACGAGATAAAAGGGTTGCCTAAAAAGGAGGCGCAGCGATGAGCTATTGTTAATAAACGCAGTTCGAGTTCAACCTACCGGAGCACCCGGCGGTACGATAAAAATAAAAGGCAGGTCTGACCGGACACCCGGAAGATCCGAGCTATGCGAGCAATCGCAGAAAGGATCTTTATGGTCAAGGTTTATGCAGTATGGATTGTATTGGGAGTATTATTTTTGAGCGGTCGGGCGTTCCCGGAAAATGAACCGGCTGGTTCAATGGAAGAACGCATTGATGAGATAAAGAGTCTTGAAAAGCGGATTATCGAATTGGAACAGCAGCAAAAAATATTAGCCCGCAAGTGGGAAATTGAGCAGCAGGCGGCGGCGGAAAAAGCCAAGGCGGCGCCGGTGGTGACAGCCACCAGCAAGGACGGTTTCTCACTGAAGAGTGCCGATGGCGATTTCAGCCTGCGGTTTCGCGGTCTGATCCAGGCTGATACGCGTTCGGTCAGCGGGTCTTCCGGTTCTCTGGCCGATGATACCTTTACGCTTCGCCGGGTCCGTCCGATTTTTGAGGGGACATTGTGGAAGGATATCGATTTTAAGATTGTTCCGGATTTTGGCGGGGGTTCATCGTCACTTCAGGATGCTTATCTTGATTTTAAGTTTCTGCCTGAATTTAAGGTCCGGGCCGGACGGTTCAAGTCTCCCTTTGGGGTTGAACGGCTGCAATCCAGTTCCGATACTTTATTTAATGAGTTGGGGCTGCCGTCCAACCTGACTCCCAACTATGATATTGGTGCAGCGATATTCGGTGACTTGTACGAGGGTAAATTGGGTTATACCCTGGGTGTGCTGAATGGTGCTGCGGATAATGCCAGTATCGATTCGGATATCGACAACAATAAGGAAGTTGCGGCCAGGCTGTTTGCCAATCCCTGGAAGGGCGAGGATTCATTCCTTGGCGGTCTGGGCGTTGGATTTGCGGCGACTTATGGCATCAAAGACGGGACATCCGGTTCGACGTATTTGCCGACTTATAAAACGATTGGGCAAGCGGATCTGTTTAAGTATGCCTCGGGCGTTGTGTCGGATGGTGCCCAGGAACGCTATTCCCCCCAGCTTTATTACAGTTATGGTTCTTTCGGTGTGTTGGCCGAATATATCACCTCTTCCCGCAAGGTCAGCAAGGCCGCTGCAACCGAGAAGCTGACCAACAAAGGCTGGCAGGTTGCCGCCTCCTATGTGCTGACCGGTGAAGATGCGACCTATAAATCCGTGATTCCCAGAAAGCCTGTGAATTTTACCGAGGGTTCGTATGGAGCGTGGGAAGTCGTTGCCCGGTTTGGCAGGCTTGATATTGACAGTGACACCTTCCCGACCTATGCGAGTTCGACATCCTACCCGGAAACAGCAACCAACATTGGGGCGGGATTGAACTGGTACTGGAATCGCAATGTAAAATGGGCTTTGGATTATGATTGGACATCCTTTGATAAGGGATCGACGAAGGGGGATCGCAAGGATGAACATGCGATCATTGGACGTGTTCAACTAACATTTTAACAATGATGTATAAAGAAAGGATAAGGTCATGAATATTAAAACGTGGATCAAAGGAATTATGCTGGGGATACTGGTGTCGGCAATTCCGGGCTATGCCAAAGAAATCAAATTGCTGAATGTGTCGTATGACCCGACGCGGGAATTGTATCAGGAGTTTAACAAAGCATTTGCCGCGTATTGGAAGGAAAAGACCGGCGATACCGTGGTGATAAACCAGTCGCATGGCGGTTCCGGCAAACAGGCCCGTGCTGTTATTGACGGACTCGAAGCTGATGTGGTAACGCTGGCGCTGGCGTATGATATTGACGCCATTGCAGAAAAGGCCAAGCTGTTTCCCAAGACCTGGCAATCCCGGCTGCCGAACAACAGTTCGCCCTATACCTCGACGATTGTATTTCTGGTGCGAAAAGGCAATCCCAAACAGATCAAGGACTGGGACGATCTGATTAAGCCGGGTGTATCGATTATTACGCCCAATCCCAAGACCTCCGGCGGTGCGCGCTGGAATTATCTGGCGGCCTGGGCATTTGCACTGGAACACTATAAAATTCAGCATCCCGACCAGAAGGATGCGGAAAAATCCAGCGAGGCTGATGCCTACGCACGGGAATTTGTCGGCAAACTGTTCAAGAATGTTCCGGTGCTGGATTCCGGCGCCCGTGGCGCCACCACCACTTTTGTACAGCGGGAAATCGGCGATGTCTTTCTGTCATGGGAAAATGAGGCATTTCTGGCAATCAAGGAATTCGGTGCCGATAAATTTGAGATTGTCATTCCGTCGCTGAGCATACTGGCAGAACCACCGGTTACGGTTGTGGACAAGGTCGTGGATCGCCGCGGGACGCGTGAGGTGGCTCAGGCCTATTTGGAATTTCTCTACTCGGAAAAAGGTCAGGACATTGCCGCCAGGAATTTTTATCGTCCCCGGCTGGAATCGGTTGCCAAAAAATATGCCGAGCAGTTTCCCGAAGTAAAAATGATTACCATCGATGCGGTCTTTGGCGGCTGGCAGAAGGCACAGAAACGTCATTTTGACGATGGCGGAGTCTTCGACCAGATATATGGGATAAAATAACCAACGGAACAGTCAAGGAGAGGCCGGCCGGCGTTGTCGGTCGGCCGACCTGTACAATGAAAACACGGAATAAACCAACTAATGTGCTTCCCGGCTTCGGGCTGACGCTCGGATTTTCGGCGTTCTATCTATGCCTGATTGTCCTGATACCGCTGTCGGCTCTATTTGTGTCTGCGTTACGTATGGATGCCAATCAGTTTTGGGAGACCATTACATCACCGCGTGTGCTGGCGTCCTGTCGGCTGACGTTTGGGGCATCGTTTGCGGCTGCAATCATTAATGCTGTCTTTGGGCTGCTGGTGGCGTGGGTTCTGGTGCGGTACCGGTTTGCCGGCCGCAAGCTGATTGATGCGATGGTGGATTTGCCGTTTGCATTGCCGACAGCGGTGGCGGGGATTGCCCTGACGACCATTTATGCTCCCAATGGCTGGATGGGGCGTCTGCTGGCTCCGCTGGGAATCAAGGCGGCCTTTACGCCGCTGGGGATTATGATCGCCCTGACCTTTATTGGATTACCGTTTGTGGTACGGACGGTGCAGCCGGTGCTGGAAGACCTTGGTACGGAAATCGAAGAGGCCGCGGCCAGTCTGGGCGCAACTCCTTTCCAGACCTTTCGACGGGTGCTCTTTCCCGAATTGCTGCCGTCGCTCTTGACGGGGTTTGCCCTGGCGTTTGCCCGGGCGCTGGGCGAATACGCTTCGGTCGTTTTTATCGCGGGCAATATGCCGATGAAAACCGAGATTATATCGCTGCTGATTATCACCAAGCTGGAGCAATACGATTATGCCGGGGCGACGGCGATTGCGCTGGTGATGCTGGTACTGTCGTTTATTCTGCTGCTGACGATTAATCTTTTGCAGCGCTGGGCGCAAAGGAGCAGGCAATGTCAATAGCCTATTCGCAAACCAATTTGCGTCAGACCCATCCCTCATCCAGAGGGCGATGGATTCCCATTGTCCTGACGACGATAGCGGTACTGTTTCTCGGCGTGTTTTTGATGCTGCCGCTGGCGGCGGTGTTTGTCGAGGCTTTTCGCAAGGGCATCGGAGTGTATTTGCAGTCCTTCACCGACCCGGATGCACGTTCCGCGATACGACTGACGCTGCTGGTTACGCTGCTGGTTATTCCGTTAAATCTGGTGTTCGGCGTGGCGGCGTCCTGGGCGACAACCAAGTTTGACTTTCCCGGCAAGGGGATATTCCTGACCCTGATTGATCTGCCGTTTGCGATTTCACCGGTTATTTCGGGTTTTCTTTTTGTGATGCTGTTCGGGCTGCACGGCTGGTTTGGCCCCTGGCTGATGGAACACAATATCAAGATTATTTTTGCCGTGCCGGGGATTGTCCTGGCGACCCTGTTTGTAACAGTTCCGTTTGTCGCGAGGGAATTGATTCCCCTGATGCAGTCGCAGGGGACCGAACAGGAACAAGCGGCGCTGGTGCTGGGTGCCAGCGGCTGGCAGATGTTTTGGCGGGTGACACTGCCCAATATCAAGTGGGGGCTGCTGTATGGCGTTATTCTCTGCAATGCCCGGGCGATCGGTGAATTCGGGGCAGTATCTGTGGTCTCTGCCCACATTCGCGGCCAGACCAATACGATCCCGCTGCATATTGAGATTCTTTATGAAGAGTATAATGTTATTGGTGCCTTTGCAATGGCATCGCTGCTGACCCTGCTGGCGCTGGTCACGCTGGCGGCCAAAACCCTTGTGGAATGGAAGAGTAAAAAGGATCAGGCCAAGGCCGTAATCGGAGGCATTCGATGAGTATTCAGATAACCAATATAACCAAGACATTCGGTGCGTTTACCGCGTTGAAAAATGTCAGCCTGACAATTCATAACGGTGAACTGGTGGCTCTGCTGGGGCCGTCCGGCTGCGGCAAAACCACCCTGCTGCGGATTCTTGCCGGGCTGGAGCAGCCTGATCCCGGCAGCGGGCCGGTTCTGTTTCACGACGATGACGTCAGCACGCAGTCGGTCCGTCAGCGTCGGGTAGGTTTTGTTTTTCAGCATTATTCGCTGTTTCGGCACATGAATATCTTTGAAAATGTGGCGTTTGGTCTGACGGTACGCCCCCGCAAATTTCGCCCGAGCAAGGACGAAATCCGGGATCGCGTTCATGCACTGCTTAAACTCGTGCAGTTGGAACGCCATGCCGGGATGTATCCGCATCAGCTTTCCGGCGGTCAGCGGCAGCGCGTGGCGCTGGCCCGGTCGCTGGCGGTCGAGCCGAAAATCCTGCTGCTGGATGAACCGTTCGGGGCGCTGGATGCCAAGGTCCGTAAGGAATTGCGGCAATGGCTTCGGAAGCTCCATGATGAAATGTCCATTACCAGTGTCTTTGTCACCCACGACCAGGAAGAAGCCCTCGAAGTGGCCGACCGGGTTGCAGTACTCAATGCCGGGCGGATTGAACAGATTGGCGCCCCGGAGGAAGTCTATGATAATCCGGCCAATCCTTTCGTGTTCAACTTTCTGGGTAATGTCAATATTTTCCACTGCCGTGCGGGCGAAGGGCGTCATCAATTTGGCGGACATGAGGCCAAAGCATTTTCCAGCGCTGCCGCCTATGTCAGGCCGCACGATATCGACATTACCCGGCACTCTGCCGCCGATGCGATTGCGGCCAGGGTAGTGCATATCGCGCCTGTGGGGCCGATTGCCCGCGTCCAGCTTGTCCGGCAGGATACGCAGGAAATGGTGGAAGCCGAGATTACCCGTCAGCATTATAATGAATTGATGCTGCATGTCGGCGAATCCGTCTTTATTCAATTAAAAAATGCCCGTTTTTTTGCGGACGATTACTCTATATAATACGTATAACTTCTGGTCGTATATAATTTCACGACAGATTTAACCCTGAAAAGGAAAGGATTGGATAATGGCGGACATCTATGACAATATCATACAGGCAGTGGGCAGAACCCCGCTGGTAAAAATCAATAAACTGATTCCCGGCGGCAGGGTGCTGGCCAAGCTGGAAAGCCGCAATCCGCTGGCTTCTGTCAAGGACCGCATTGGTGCGGCGATGATTGAGGCGGGGGAGCGGGCCGGAAAGATTAATAATAAAACCGTGATTATTGAGCCGACCAGCGGCAATACCGGTATTGCTCTGGCTTTTGTCTGCGCGGTCAAGGGGTATCGGCTGTTTCTGACGATGCCCGAGTCGATGAGTATTGAGCGTCGTAAAGTGCTCAAGGCGCTCGGTGCGGAATTGATATTGACCCCGGCCGCCGGCGGGATGAAAGGGGCTGTCGCTGCCGCACTGGAAGTTGCCTCCGCCGAAACCAATTCCTTCGTGCCGCAGCAATTTGAAAATCCCGCCAATCCCGAGGCCCATCGACGCACGACCGCCGAGGAGATCTGGGCGGATACCCAGGGCAAAGTCGATATGGTGGTCTCCGGCGTCGGTACCGGCGGAACGATTACCGGGATTGCCGAGGTCATTAAATCACGCAATCCTGCATTCAAAGCGATTGCCGTCGAGCCGGCCCAGAGTCCCGTCCTGACCCAGACCCTGACCGGCCAGGAAGTCAAACCCGGCCCGCACAAGATACAGGGGATTGGCGCCGGATTTGTTCCCAAGACCCTGAATCTCAAGATCGTCGATGAGGTGGTCACGGTAGATCAGGATGAAGCTATTGACTGGGCACGGCGGGCGGCCAAACTCGAAGGGTTGTTTGTCGGTATCTCCTCCGGTGCGGCGCTGCGTGCGGCGGATATTGTTGCGTCCCGGCCGGAAAACAAAGACAAGACCATTGTGGTTATTACACCCAGCTTCGGTGAGCGGTATTTATCCTCAGCTCTGTTTGCCGACATTGTTGCCTGATTTCGGGCGAAATAAAACCGTTTACGGAGAAACTATGAAATTTGCAACCAAAGCGATTCGGACCGGTCAGGAGCCGGACCCGACTACGGGGTCAGTTATTGTCCCGATTTACCAGAGTGCCAATTTTGTGTTCAAGGATGTCGGCAAGCCCAGCGCCTTTGAATATTCCCGCAGCGGCAATCCCACGCGGGCGGCGTATGAAAAATGCCTTGCGGCCCTGGAAGAAGGGCAGTATGGACTGGCGTTCAGCTCGGGGATGGCGGCGGTGGATGCAGCCATTTCGATTCTGCGGCCCGGGGACCACATTGTCTCGTCGGAAAATATCTACGGCGGGACGTTTCGCCTGTTTGAAAATGTGGCGGTCCCTCGCGGCATCCGTGTTACGTATGTCGATGGCACCCGGCCGGAAGCATTTGAGGCGGCGATTGAAACAAATACGAAGATGATATGGATCGAAACGCCCGCTAATCCGCTGCTGCAACTGGTGGATGTCCGGGCGGTGGTCGCCATTGCCCGCAGGCATCGGATTCTGGTGGCGGCAGATAATACCTTCTCATCCCCGTATTTTCAGCGTCCCCTGACGCAGGGGGTGGATGTGGTGATTCACAGCACGACCAAATATATCGGCGGCCATTCGGATGTCATCGGCGGGGCGCTGGTGACAAAAGACCCGGCCCTGCACGCCAAATATGCCTTTTATCAGAATGCGGTGGGGGCCGTGCCGGGGGCGTTTGATTGCTGGCTAAGCCTTCGCGGCATCAAAACCCTTGCTGTGCGGATGCGAAAGCATGAAGAAAACGCCAATCAGATAGCCGGGTGGCTGGCCGGCCATCCCAAAGCTGCCGGCGTAATCTATCCGGGCCTGAAAAGTCATCCCCAGCACGCGCTTGCCAAATCGCAGATGGAAGGTTTTGGCGCCATGATTACCTTCCAGTTGCCCGGCGGCCTGAAGGCGGTGGAATCCTTTGTCAAGGGGCTTGAAGTCTTCCTGTTTGCCGAAAGTCTGGGCGGGGTGGAATCGCTGGTCTGCCATCCGTGGACGATGAGCCACGGCGTGATGAGTCCCGAGGAAAAGAAAAAAATCGGCATTACCGAAGGCACCATCCGCCTGTCCATTGGCATCGAAGATGTGGAGGATTTGATTGCCGACCTGGAGCGGGCGTTAAGTCGGGTGCATCCTTGTTAAATATAAGGTGTAATCCATTATTTTCTTCGCATAGTTTTGACATTTTATTGGAAATGCCGCCGCAAAAATAAAAAAGGCCTTGACTATCGTTCTGATGACCTGTCCATGGTACCTGAAAAGATGTTGTTTTATAAAAAGGACAACATCGTTTATGACTATGCCATCCTCGAATATGTTCCTGATGATTCCGGCCCGTTAGCTGACAGGAAATACAAAGAGAATATTCGCCTGGATGGCCGTCGAGCCTGCCCGCCGGAAGACTGCGGAGGGCCATGGGGGTATTCAGAAATCTTAGAGACAATGAAGGGAAAGAATAGCAAGAAAAAGAAAGAACTGGTTGATTGGCTCGGGTATGAATTTGATCCCGAAGAATTCCATGCCGACGAGGTCAATGACCTGCTACAATAATCCGAGGAGAAAACAGGGACGGTTAGGGATTGCGATTCCTGAACTGGACTTTTGCGAAAATGCTTACAATATCGCAAAAAACAAGCGAGACCGACAAATTCTGCATTTTGCGGTTTCGCAAAAACGGTGGCTGCACCCCGGCAACGCCAGGGTCGGAAGGCTGCTCCATAAGGCAAGGGTCGTCGTGCCAGATAGCTCGTTTGTGCCTGGAAACGCCTATAATCCTTGTTATTTGCCGCATTTGCATTAAAATGGCTGGTCGGCCTTTTGTCTGCGTGAAACAACTCTGGATCAGCCTTAGCGGGATTCTTATGCAGGTTCCTGTTGTTTTATCGGTGCTGTAGGTCATATAACATAAACATATTCAATTTTACAAAACTCCAGTTATATACTCAGTATAGATGTTTATCCCTCATCATGGTTTTGGGGTCCGGTGGATATCGGATAAGTTATTCGGGCATATATTTTAGCGATGCTACGGATAGTATCTGTAGTAAAAGGGTGAAACTATATCGCAATATGCCAGATTGTAAGTCGATGGCCGGATTTATGTTTTCTTTGGGTGTTTTTTGAGGCCGACGAGGTGATTTTTATTAAAATTCATCTGATTTTAGCTTGATTTTCACATTTTACTTATGATATGATAGATAACCTGTTTAACTTTGGGGCGGGGCAATCGCTATCTAATTTCACCCACTTTGACGTATTAAGGTGAAAGGTGTTAATTGATATGGTGGTTGATTTGTTAGTTTAAAACAGAATAAAGCAGAGTCAGAAACAGTTGTATAAATAAAAAAATTGAGATGATGAGCAGTTAAGAACTATGGAAAAGATCAGTAAAATCAGAAACATTGGAATATCGGCGCACATTGATTCGGGAAAAACCACACTCAGTGAGCGTATCTTATATTATGCCGGCCGGATTCACCGGATGAACGAGGTCAAAGGCGATGGCGCCGGAGCCACGATGGACTTCATGGAACTGGAGCGTGAACGCGGCATCACCATTACCTCGGCGGCGACACAGGTGGTCTGGGACGACAAGGTCATCAACCTGATTGATACGCCCGGCCACGTGGATTTCACGGTGGAAGTGGAGCGTTCGCTGCGCGTGCTGGACGGGGCGATTATGGTGCTCTGTTCGGTGGGCGGGGTGCAGAGCCAGTCGTTTACCGTGGACCAGCAGATGAAGCGATACCGTGTCCCGCGCATTGCATTTATCAACAAGATGGACCGTACCGGTGCCGACCCCGAACGCGTTCGCCGGGATATTCGTGAAAAGCTGGGCCTCAATGCCGTGGCGATTCAGCTCAATATGGGCGAAGGCGATCAATTTGTCGGTTTAATCGACCTGATTACCATGGAAGCGGTGACGTTTGAAGGCGATAACGGCGAAGATATCATTCGCGGACCGATTCCGGATGCCTATAAGGATTCCGCTGTGGTTGCCCGCCATGAGATGCTTGAAGCGCTGAGCATGTTCAATGATGAGATGATGGAATTGCTTCTGGAAGACAAGGACGTCAGTGTTGAGATGATTCGCCAGACCATCCGTGAGGCGACGATTAATCGGGATATCGTGCCGGTGATGATGGGGTCTGCGTTCAAGAATAAAGGCGTTCAGTTGCTGATGGATGCGGTCAGCTATTACCTGCCCAGCCCGCTGGATCGGTGCAGCTTTGCCCGCGACCATGACAACGATGGTACCGAAACCCCGCTTGCCAGCGATCCGGAAGCGCCGCTGGTGGCGATGATTTTCAAGATTGTGGACGAAACCTACGGTCAGCTCAGCTATACCCGCGTGTATCAGGGCCGGATTCTGAAGGGCCAGCATTACCGCAATGCCCGTACCAACAAGATGCAGCGTATTGGCCGTATTGTGCGGATGCACGCCAATGACCGCGAGGATATTTCGGATGCCGGCCCGGGCGACATTGTCGCTCTGCTGGGTCTGGATTGTGCCAGCGGTGATACGATTTGCGGCGAAGGTGTCAATTATTCGCTGGAAAGCATTTATGTGGCTGACCCGGTGATCAGTCTGTCGATTACCCCGGCCAGCAATGCCGACCAGGAACGGATGGCCAAGGCCCTGAACCGGTTTATGAAAGAAGACCCGACGTTCCGTGTTTCGACCGACCCGGAGACCGGCCAGACGATTATTGCCGGCATGGGCGAACTGCACCTGGATGTGTATTGCGAGCGGATGCGTCGTGAATATAAAGCCGATGTTGTGGTGGGTGCTCCCAATGTCAGCTACCGCGAGGCCCCGACGACTGAATCGACCTTTGATTACAAGCACAAGAAGCAGACCGGCGGTTCGGGCCAGTATGCCCATGTGGTCGGACGGCTGATACCGCTGCCCTCGGATGCGGAAACGACTTACGAGTTTGAAGACAATATCGTCAGCGGACGCATTCCGGGCGAATATATTCCTGCGGTCAACAAGGGATTCCAGGCAGCGATGAAAAAAGGCCCGTTGGCCGGTTATGAAATTGTCGGCTGCAAGATGTGCCTGGATGATGGTTCCTATCATGCGGTGGACTCCAGCGAAATGGCGTTCCGCATCGCCGCCCGTGATGCCTTTATCGAGGCGTTCCGCAAGGCGCGTCCGTGCCTGCTGGAGCCGATTATGAAGGTTGAAGTGGAGACGCCCAGCGATTACCAGGGATCGATTGTCGGCGATTTGAATGCCCGTCGCGGCATTATTATGGGGGCTGATAACCGCGGCAATGTGACGGTGATTACCGCCGAGGTGCCGCTGGCCAACATGTTCGGGTATGCCACGATTGTTCGCGGGATGAGCAAGGGCATGGCCACTTTCTCGATGGAAATGTGCCGGTATGCCCCGGTTCCCAATAAGCTGGCTGAAGAAATCATTCTTCGCCGCCGCGAGAACGAAAAACAGGCGGCTCAGAAGTAAACCTGCCAGCTTTATTGCGAGGTATTTTCAAGCGGTTTCGCCCAGCGGCGGGACCGCTTTTTTTGTTGTTTTTGGGGGCGGCCTGCCGGTTGGGACAAGTCTTTTTTTATGGGGTCAAAATTTAGCCCGGAATATCCCTGACAGGCGTTAAAAGGCTTTGACAAAAAGAGCTTTTGACGGTACATTGAACGATTCTAAAACAGGGAAGAAATCTGTTTTGAACGGTTCGACTATTGGATATATAAGCTATTTCACATAAGGGACTTATGGACGAGACAAATCAGGAACAGCAGGAGCCGCAGGCGGTAGAGCGGATCGAGCCGATTCAGATTGTGGACGAAATGAAAACGTCGTATCTGAATTATGCGATGAGTGTGCTGGTGGCACGGGCGCTGCCGGACGTGCGCGACGGCCTGAAACCCTCCCAGCGGCGTATTCTGGTGGCCATGAATGACCTGGGCCTGGGCCCTCGCAGCAAGCACAGAAAATGCGCCAAGATCGTCGGTGATACGAGCGGTAATTACCATCCCCACGGGGATCAGGCCACATACGGCACGCTGGTTCGTATGGGGCAGGACTGGAATATGCGGACGACGCTGGTGGACCCGCAGGGCAACTTCGGCAGCATCGATAATGACCCGCCGGCGGCGATGCGTTATACCGAAGCCCGCATGACGGCCGCGGCGATGGACATGCTGGAAGATTTGAAGCAGGATACCGTCGATTTTGTCCCCAACTATGATGAAACCCGTACCGAGCCGACGGTTCTGCCGGCGAAATTTCCGAATCTGCTGGTCAACGGCGCCACGGGGATTGCCGTGGGTATGGCGACGAATATCGCCCCGCACAATGTGAGTGAAGTCTGCGAAGCACTGCTGCTGATGATTGATGATCCCAATTGCGGATTCAAGGATATTCTTGAAAAACTGCCCGGGCCGGATTTTCCGACCGGCGGCATCATCTGCGGCCGCAAGGGAATCGTGGATGCCTATGTCAGCGGCAAGGGTCATCTGCGGGTGCGGTGCAAGGCTCATGTCGAAAGTCCCAAAAAGGGACGAGAAAATATCGTCATCACCGAAATTCCCTATATGACCGTCAAGTCGGCGATTGTATCCAAGATTGCCGACTGCGTGCACGAGGGACATATCGACGAAATCTCGGATGTGCGTGATGAATCCGACCGCCAGGGAATGCGGATTGTCGTGGAATTGAAGAAGGATATCGACAGCCAGGTCGTATTGAACAAGCTGTATCGGTTTACGCCGCTGCAGTCCACATTTGCCATTCAAAATGTCGCCCTGGTCAACAATCGTCCGGAAATGCTCAACATCAAGCAGATGCTGCAGTATTACATCGACCATCGTATTGTGGTCATCCAGCGGCGGACGCGGTTCCTGCTCAAAAAATACCGTCAGCGTGCTCACATTCTGGAAGGCCTGATTCTGGCGGTCAGCGATATTGACGAGATTATCAATCTGATCAAATCCTCGCCGGATGCGCCGACGGCCAAGGAACGGCTGATGAAAAAGCCGCTTCGGCTGGTTGAAAGCCAGACGCTGCGCAAGATTCTGCCGGAAGTGTTTGTTGAGGAAAAGAGCAAATCGGATCAGTTTTTGAGTTCTCAGCAGGCCGATGCGATTTTGACAATGCAGTTGCAGCGGCTGACCGGGCTGGAAATTGAAAAGCTGGCCAAGGAATACGCTGAGATATTCAAGCAGATTAACGAATGTGAAGAGCTGCTGGCCAGCCGCAAGCTGCAATTGGATATCATCAAGGCGGATCTGGAGGAAATCAAGAAGAAATACGCAACTTCGCGGCGGACGGAACTGGCCGGCGAAGAGGCCGAAGATATTAACATGGAAGACCTGATTGCCGACGAGGAGACGATCGTTACGATTTCTCATGCCGGGTATATCAAACGAACGCCGATGGATGCCTATAAAAAACAGGGACGCGGGGGCAAAGGCGTGATTGGCTCCGATACCAAGGAAGGCGATTTCCTGGAGCATCTGTTTGCGGCCTCGACACATGATTACCTGCTGTTCTTTACCAGCAAGGGCATCTGTCACTGGCTCAAGGTGTATAACATCCCCGAATTATCGCGGCAGAGCAAGGGACGCAATATCGTCAACCTGATTCAGATTGGTGCCGATGAAAAGATTACCTCCATACTGGCGGTGCGGGAATTCGATGACAAGCGCCAGTTGATGATGGCCACAGCCAAAGGCAATGTCAAGAAAACCGTGCTGTCGGCCTACGGCAATCCCCGCAGCAGCGGCCTGATAGCGATTAAGCTGGAAGAGGGCGACAGCCTGATTGGCGCGGCCATCACCAGCGGGCAGGATGAAGTGATTCTGGGGACTGCCGACGGCATGGCGATTCGATTCCATGAAGAACAGGTGCGTTCCATGGGACGCGCCAGCATCGGCGTTGTCGGCATCAAGCTGCGCCAGGGTGATGAAGTCGTGTCGATGGTGATTGTCGAACAGGGGGCGTCGCTGCTGACGGTCTGCGAAAAAGGCTACGGCAAACGCACCGACCTGGATGATTATCGTCCGCAGAATCGTGGCGGGCTGGGCCTGATCAACATCAAGACCACCGAACGCAACGGGCGCGTGGTGGCGATTAAAACGGTACATGACAACGATGAGCTGATGCTGATTACCGCCAATGGCATGATTATCCGCACCGGGCTGGAACAGGTTCGAGAAATCGGGCGCAATACCGCCGGCGTGCGAATGATTCGCATGGATGATGATGACAAGCTGGTCGCAGCGGAACGATTGATCGTGGAAGACGACGGGTCCGACAAGGTTGAGGACTGATAACTATAGAGTGAACGATAAAATTTATGGCAGCCAGGAAAACAGCACAACCCAAAGATACACCCTCGCCGGCGTTCAAGAGCCTGTATGTGATTGTGGGGCAGGATGCGTACTTAGTCGGCCAGGACGTGGAGAAACTGCTTTCGCGGCTTCTGGAGCCGGACCAGCGGGACATGGCGCTGTATCAGCCCGAGGCGGAAAAGGCCGATGGGGCGGAGGTGCTGGATGAATTGCGGACCCTGCCGTTTCTGGCGTCCCGGCGGGTGGTTTTGATTAAAGAGGCCGAACCGTTTGTGACGGCCTATGCTGAACTGCTGGAAAAGTATCTGGACCATCCCAGTCCCACGGGGGTGTTGATCCTGACGGTCGGGACCTGGGACAGCCGCCGGAGATTGTCGAAGAAAGTAGCGGCGGACAATCGTGCAGAATTGATTGAAGTCGGCGAGATCAAGCCCTGGCACATGAGCGGATTTGCCTCAACCTGTGCCCAGGAGAAGGGCGTGCGGCTTGGACCCGGGGCGGCAGAGCTGATCGTGGAACTGATCGGCAACGAGCCGGGGCGTGTGGCGGCGGAAATTGATAAGCTGATTATGTTCAAGCATCCGGCCAAGATGATTACGGTGGAGGATGTGGAGGAATTGATCGGTGTCAGCCGGATGTTCGATGCATTTGAGGTGATTGAGAGCTTGTCCGGGCAGGATAAGGGAGTGGCGTTTGACCGACTGCGGCGGATGTTCCAGGCCAGCCGGGATGCTGAATATACGGTGATTGGGGCGTTTGCATTTCATTTTCGCCGGCTGTTTCGCTGCAAGGCCCTGATTGAAAAGGGCGAATCGGAGCAGGCGGCCATGCTCAAAACCGGCGTGAAATTCCCGAAAATGCAGGAGAAATTCATCAAGCAGATTCGGCGGTTCAGCCTGCGTGATTTCGGGCAGTTTCTGGCGGAGCTTGGGGGGATGGATTATCAGGCCAAAACCGGACAGGGCGATATCCCGTCCAATATGGAGAAGTTTTTCCTGCGAATGATGAAGTCTTAGCAGGTTAAAAACTGCCCAGGACTGGATTTGAACCAGCACGAGGTGTAATCCCCATCAGGCCCTCAACCTGACGCGTCTGCCAATTCCGCCACCTGGGCTTAAAGATTTTGCAAGCGGGCCGTTTCCGGCCTAAACTTTACGACAGAACAACTATTATACTTGCCCCCCTTGATTTGGCAAGCCTTTTTTGGGGGCATTCCGGAGAGAATGTGTTATTTTCCGCGCTGGCCGGACCAGAGCATGACCTGGAGTCGCGGGCCGAACGAAAAGCCGGTTCGCAGGCAGTAATCGGCCAGCCACATGGATTTTTCGAGGTATTGCTGGCGGTTGGTCGCCTGGGGCATCAGGAAGACATCCTGTGGGCGAACCTGACCAAGCTGGTGGATGGTGCGAACGACCTCATCAAGGTCGGCACGGGTGTCGATGACGAATTTGAGCTGATAAGGATAGGATCCCATCAGTTGGCGTATGGCGGCCAGATTCAGGCGAATCCGTTCATGGGTGGATGCCTGAATGGGGTCGGTCGGGGTGGAATTGGATAATTTAGGGCTGATACTCATCAATTCACAGGGCAAATCCGGGATAAACATGATGCCCGAGGTCTCGATGGTCAGATGTATCCCCGGCCGGCGGACCATGTTAATAAATGCCGGCAGATTGGGCTGGGTCAGGGGTTCGCCGCCCGTAATGACGACATGGTGGGCCGGATAACTCTGGATCTGTTCGGAAAGCCATTCGGGGGTGAATTTTTTTCCGGCCGAGCCGCTTTGGGCATATTGAGTATCGCACCAGCGGCAGCGTAAAGGACATCCTGCCAGCCGGAGAAACAGGCTGGGGACACCGGCCAAGCGGCCTTCGCCCTGAAGGCTGTAAAATAATTCATTAATCATCATCAGCACTCAGTTTCGTCCATTTTGGCCTGAAAATCAAGCTGTTTTGGGCTGAAATCGAACAAATCCATCGAAAACCTCTTGCAAGCATAAGAAAAATCGCTATACTTTTCAGACTCTGGCAGGCTTAACAAACCTGTTCAAGGCGGCGTAGCTCAGGGGTAGAGCGTGGGATTCATAAGCCCGTGGTCAGTGGTTCAAATCCACTCGCCGCTATTTTTTTTAAGTCAGGATTAATTCAAGGCTTAAAAACGCGGATGGCAAGCCATTCAGCGAGCCCGCCCCCATCGTCTAGAGGCCCAGGACATCGGGTTCTCATCCCGGAAACAGGGGTTCGAATCCCCTTGGGGGTATTTTCTGAAATGATGAGGCCAGGCCCGCGTCAGGGATTTTGGCGTGTGAGGTACATGTCGGCAAACAGGCTCAATGGGCACTTCTGATCAAAACAATCTGGACCAGCGATATATGCGAATGGCGATTGACCAGGCGTATATCGCCGAAGAAAACGGCGATGTGCCGATTGGGGCGATTATTGTGCATGAAAACCGCGTGATTGCCCGGGCGCATAATCAGCGGCAGTTGCTCAATGACCCCACCGCCCATGCGGAGATGATAGCCTTGACGCAGGCGTCGGAAGCGGTGGGCAACTGGCGGCTGCATGGCTGCACGATTTATGTGACGCTGGAACCGTGCCCGATGTGTGCAGGAGCACTGGTTCTGGCGAGGGTGGACCGGCTGGTCTTCGGGACCGATGACCCCAAGGCGGGGGCCTGCGGGAGCCTGTATAATATCGTGCAGGACGGCCGTCTCAACCATCGGCTTGAGATTGTCAGCGGGGTGCTGCAGGAGGATTGCCGGTATCAATTGCAGGCGTTTTTTCAGCGGCGACGGGCAGAGAATAAAAATAGCCAATAAAGACACAGGCCGCGGCAACACCCTCTTTACCGCGGCCTTATGCTATGTATAACCCCTCCGGTTAACATCCTAATTACCGGCTCATTCGAGCCGATATAGATGGTCTCTTTTTGGGACGTAAAATCAATAGTCCCATTCCGCACAGTGCCAGCGTGGCCGGTTCAGGAATCGAAAAGCGAGTGTGAATGAGAACATCGGCGGAATTATTGATTTCAATCGGAATTTCAAATCGATAATCATAGGAATTCAACGTGGGAAAATCCGAAGCGAATACAGGACAAATGATAATACTCAAAATCCATCCCACTATCGAGGTAATCCATGGTTTTCTCATTTTTACCTCTCCTCAAAAAAGCGTTTTCTCTCCAAAACTGGTATCCATGGTAAAAAAAAGAAGTTGAAAAGTCAAATGAAAATAGAATTATTATAGGACATAAAAGAGGTGGAAAATAAGAAAAGGCGACGGTCGGATTCGAACCGACGAATAACGGTTTTGCAAACCGTCCCCTTGAGCCGCTTGGGTACGTCGCCATAAGCACTAAAAGACCCAAAGAAAGTACCGGATTTGGGCCGTTTTTGCAAGAAAAAATCCATTGTATCTGGTGCGGAAAAGGGGATTTTGGAAAATATTTTTCTTTTCCCGACGGGTGTTTTATAATTACGAGTCTATTAAAACATCTGGATAAAGATGTAGATTGTATGTAAATAGATTGATGCAGTCTGACATTTTTTTTGGTTTTTACGGAATGCAATACGGCATATTCAAACAGTTTTAGACAATGGAGAATAACGTGAGCAGGCAAAAAATTACGGTTGTGGGTGCAGGGAATGTCGGTGCGGCAACGGCCCATATCGCGGCCCAGCGGAATCTGGGGGATGTGGTGGTGGTGGATATCGTCAAAGGACTTGCCGAGGGCAAGGCCCTGGACATGGCCGAGATGAGCGGCGTGTATCCGTTCAGCGGGCAGGTCCGCGGCACAACGGACTGGGCGGCCACAGCCAATAGCGATGTTGTGATTATTACCAGCGGCGTTCCCCGCAAGCCGGGCATGAGCCGGGATGACCTGCTGGCGATCAATGCCAAAATCGTCAAGAGCGTGACCGAACAAGTGGTCAAGTACAGTCCGAATTCGTATATTATTGTGGTCTGCAATCCGCTGGATGTGATGGTGGATGTGGCGGGCAAGGTCAGCGGCTTTCCGAAGAACCGCGTGATGGGCATGGCGGGGGTGCTGGACTCGGCCCGTTTTGCGTATTTTGTGGCCCAGGAACTGAACGTCAGTGTCGGCGATGTGACCGGCGTGCTGATGGGCGGTCATGGCGATGATATGGTGCCGCTGCCGCGTTATACGTCGGTGGCGGGGATTCCGCTGCCGGAGCTGATGGAGACTGAGACGATCCAGCGGCTGGTGGATCGCGCCCGCAACGGCGGCATAGAGATTGTCAATCTGCTGGGCTACAGTGCCTATTATGCTCCTGCGGCCGGGGCGGTTCGCATGGCCGAGGCCATTCTTCAGGATAAGAAAGCCGTATTGAGCTGCTGTGCCTGGTGTGATGGGCAGTATCATATCGGCGGGGCGTATGTAGGCGTGCCGGTGATTCTGGGCAAAGACGGCGTTGAAAAGGTCATTGAACTGAAACTGACCGCCGAAGAACAGCAGATGCTGGATGCTTCGGTGGGCCGGGTCAAGGCCCTGGTTGCCAAAGTACGTGAGATGATTTAATACCCAATCTACAATGATCACCTGACCTGCAATTCGGATAAATCTGTTTGTCCGGGTTGCAGGTTAGTGGTGCTTTTCCAGCTGCTGATTGAATAACTGAATTTGTGTTTCGACCGCACCTATGGCCCACTCAATGTAATGCCGCTTATGGTAGGGTTTATGATGTCCTTCCTGCATCAATCCATCGCGAATGGTACTCAAAAATTTCTGCAGGGACTGCAGCGGAATGGCCGCGGGATTGGCGGCCCAGCTTTTCAACTCTTCATATTCATCCTGCAATCGCGGACTACTTGCCAATTGCTTGGGGGTCAGGTAATCGCCGGGATTAATCGACAATTGCAGTCCCTTGAGCGCCAGAATCAGCGGTTCATAGTTGGCGCGGGCATCCAGCCGGATGAATTTATACTGCTGGACATAATTGGTCGGCTGGAATTTGGGTTCGGTTCCCATGTCATCTTCGCCGGTGATGGTTGAGTGTCGTTTACTGGTGCGGGCGAAAACCAGTTCTTCACCATACTGGTCGCGGCGGATTTCATCCTGACTCATGCGGGTAATGAAGACCCGTCCGGTGTCGGAAAGCTGAAGGCCGCCGCCCAGCACAAACAGACATTTGACAAATTCCAGCGGCAGCACGGTCTGATGTTCAATCTGATGACGCCGCATCTGGAATGACAGGTGCAGGCTGTGGGGCTGAATCGGGTAAAACGCGGCGATTTCGCGGATGAGCTGGCTGAGCATGCAGGGATCGGCGGTGGCGGGTTTGGAGACTTCGCCCTGGGTGGTCAGGCGTCCGGGGGCCAGTTCAAAGAAGCCGCAGCTTCCCGGTCTGAATGCTCCGGTGTGGTCGTCGATATAGCCCCCCAGTTTCCAGGTCAATACATCGAGGGCAAACCGCCCAAACCAGCGAAAGCCATCAAAGGCCGCATCTTTGTCGGATACATTTTTCAGTACGGCCCGATAGCCCAGGTTGCTGAATTCCATTTCCGCGCCCATCGGGACCAGCCCGGGCTGGAGATTGTAGCGAAGAATCTGCATGCTGCTCTGGGCGACGCGGCCGTCAAACATGCTCTCAGCGGCGGCGACGGCGAATTTGACATAGTCCAGCAGGTCGTGCCTGCCGTTGAGCGGCAGGGCCTCAAAGCAGCGTTTGAGCAGCAAATCCACAGCGGCGGTGTTGAAATTCAGCATCCGCAGCGCGATCAGCAGGGGAATGGTACGCGTGTAATAGCGTGTGGACTTGACCATCCGGTCCAATTCAAACCGGTACCGTGACTGGAGATAATATTCAAACTGGTTGAGCAGGGTCTGCCGCACCACCAGCGTCAGATAATTTTCGATATAAGGGCGGGCCTGGTCGTCGTGAAACAAATCCCTGATTGACGGCACCGGACGGGACAATTCATGCTCCAGATAAAAATCGCTGACGGCGTCCTGGCCCAGGTGGCTGATGACCAGATCGCGTTCGGTGGTGCCGATGAGTTCGCGTCTGGCCCGGCGTTCGATATCGGCATCCGGGGAGGTCTCCCCGGGTCGCGTATGCTTGGCAAAGAAGTTTTCGATGCGTTTGCGCAGCCAGAGTTCATGAATCAGGTTGACATGAAAGCGGTCGCCGAACTGCTTTTTCATATCGCGGTTGCGGTTCAGATAGGCCTGTGCCGATACCGGCCCGGTTGCGGTATTGACGGTGACGGTGTCGCGGGTGTAGAGCTTGCCTTCGTATTTGTCAATTACCGCCATCGCCGAGGCCGGGATGTTATGGATGACGAAGCCCTGAATCTTGGAGTCCGGTTCGCGGATGGCGTAAAAATAGACGTTGTCGGGGCTGACCCGGCGGAAGCCGTCCAGCATGGCCAGTTCTGCAAACAGGACCTGCGGCTCATACACGCGGGAGGGCTTGAGGGTGAAGCTCAGGCCGCAGACGGATTCGAAAATCGTGGGTTCCCGCAGGGAGCCGTACACAAATAAATTATAGACTGATTTTTCTTTCAACCCGGTGGGCATACAGGCCTGTTATTCCTTAATGAACGATCCGTTTGACATGGGAATGAATCATCGTCAGAATCTCATAGCAGATGGTATCGGCCAGTTCCGCGAGGGCATACGCCCCGCAGGGGGAATCATGCTGGTTATCCAGGACCGTGACCATCTGGCCCAGTTTGACATGGGGGACATCGGTGACGTCGAGGATGACCTGGTCCATGCAGACGCGACCGACGACCGGGGCCAGACACTGGTCGATTTTCATTTGGGCGCGGTTGGAAAAGCAGCGGCGGTATCCATCGGCATACCCGAGGTACACAATGGCCGCCAGCGTATCGCGTTTGGGGATAAACGACCGGCCGTAGCTGACCGAATGGCCGGCGGGAATCTTTTTTAACTGCGTAATCGGAGCCTGGAGTTTCAAGACCGGCGTCAGCGGGACCGGCGGATTTTTCATCGGCCGGGAATAGTAGCCGTACATCGAGACGCCGCAGCGGACCATGTCATAATGAGCCTGCGGGATTTTCAGAGTACCGGCGCTGTTGCAGGCATGGACGATGATATCGTTGCGATTTTTAAGCTGATGTTCGGTCAGGAATCGTTCAAAACGGAATAACTGTTCGTAGGCGTAGGACAGGTCGTCTTCGTCGGCGGTGGCAAAGTGAGTCATGACCCCTGCCAGTTTGATATTGGGGCAGTCCGGCAGCCGCTGGAGGATGGCCGAGCAGATGGGTTCGTCCAGCCCGCAGCGTCCCATGCCGGTTTCGACATTCAGATGCAGACTGATACGCAGGTCCGAGCCTTTCAGGACACTGTGGACATACTCCACGCCTTCCAGCGAGGACAGTTCGCAGTGGAATCCATAGCGGGCGCACAGCTTGATTTGCTCGGGAGTATAGGCCGGGTTGACCGGCTCCAGAATCAGAATCGGTTTGCCGCCGGTCATCGGTTCGATGTGCAGGGCTTCGTAGAAGGTTGCCACGGCGAAAGCATCGACATAGTTTTTAAGAATCCCGACGACCTCGCCGATGCCGTGCCCGTAGGCGTTGGCCTTGACGACGGCACAAAACCGCGTCCGGGCCGGGCAGAAGGTGCGGAGGTTGCGGACGTTGGTCAATAACTGGTCGGAATAAATATGCGCCTGAAGGTCGGGGCGTATCAATTGAGGTAATTGTGTGGTATTCATGATTTATTGTGTTCCTGACTGGAGCCGCCGGGGCAGGCAGAACAGATGCACAAGGCCGGAGGTTGTCGCGAGCCGCCCTGCGGTATAAATATATATTGATTACATCTTTTTTGTGTCATGACGTATTTGTCCGTACAGATGAAACAATTCCCGGAATGCCCGCAGGATGACCCGCAGCTTGGCGCCGGTGGGTCTGCCTGCGACACGGGGATAATGGCGGACGCCTTTCTGGACGATGGTGCAGCCCTGTTTGGTCGCCCGGGCCAGGACTTCGGTATCAATCAGGGCGCCGGTGCTAATCAGATTCATCGAGTCGAATATACAGCGGCGGTAGAGTTTGAAGGCACAGTCAATATCCCGCAGCCGCAGGCCGAAGACCAGACAGACCAGACGGGTCCAGCAGAAGGCATTGAAACGGCGTCCCAGGCCTTCCTGTCGGTTGAGTCGATAGCAGCTTACAATGTCATAGCGTTCAATCAGGGGCAGGATGTCGGCCAGCTCTTCCACATTGAACTGACTGTCGCCGTCGGTGTAGAAAACCAGCTCTTTGGCGGCCGCCCGGAAGCCGGATTGCAGGGCCTTGCCGTATCCCATATTGTGCGGGTGGTGAACGACGCGAACCTGCGGGATTTGGCGGGCCAGCCGGTCGGCAATCGCGGCGGTCTGGTCGCTGCTGCCGTCGTTGACGATAATCACTTCAAAATCATCGGTCAGGCTCTGCAGCACGGCGACCGTCTTGCGGGTCAGCGGTTCGACGGTGGCCTGTTCGTTGAAGCAGGGGAAAAAGGCGCTGATGGAATGGCGTTTTCCTGCGGCGGGTTTGGAAGTGTTTTCGGGTTTATCCATAGGTTACCACATCGCACGGTTGATGATTGCTTCGCCTTCCGCCTTGTAATCATTGGACAGGTTGATATAGTCCTGCTTCCTGGCCGGCATGTTTCGACTGAGGTTGTCGGCGGTCATAATCGCACATCGCAGGCGTTCAAGGTATCCGTTTTTCAGCCGATACGCGGCACGATTGGCCTCGAAGTCCGTCAGAAAATTAGTCAACTGTTCCAGAATCAGCTTGTGATTGCCGGTGGTCATGCCCGCGTTAATCAATTCAATCAGGGTTGCCGTGCAGGGCCGGATGCGAAAGGCTTCCACTGCAGACTGCTCCAGCCTGGCCGACAGATTGCTGTTGAAAACCGTCGGCAGCAGTTTGGTCAGCGTCATGTGACGCGACAGTTCGTTGGGGAATGCGGCAGTGCCGTTGATGATGCTGTTGATGAGCGTTTCGCCCTTTGCATCGCGGGTGTCCACCATCATCCACTGGCAGTTGTCGTAATAGGCCGTCTTCCAGTTGCCTGAGCGCGACAGGGCCTTCATGAAGTCGGAATTGCCCTGGCTCATCGGAACCAAAACGACCCAGACTTCATAGGGCTTGAGCATCTGGTTAATCCATTCGGCCATGGCCCGGTAGTCCGCGTCGGTCATGTATCTGCCTGCCAGATAGGCATTTTTGACCGCGGGGCATTCTGTGCCGCCATAGATGACCTGCCAGAGGGTATAGGTATCGTGGTTATAGGCCGCCTGAGCCCGTCCGTCCATGAAGAGCTTCAGCGGGATTTCACCGGTAGCGGGGTCGGGTTTCTGGCCAAAGGCAATCGCTCCGCCTTCGGTCCAGTAGTTGAACATCCGCCCGGTCATCTGGTTGTCGTTGATGAACCGGCACACGTCGATGGGCTTGACATTGGAGGCGGTCATTCGCATGAAGACGGAATTATAAACGCTGTCTTCCGGCCACGGGGCCAGGTAGATTTTATAGAACGCGATGCCCCAGTATAAACCAAGGAACAGACAGACCGCACCGTAAAGGCCGAGGCTCAGATAGCGATACGTCCGGGGAACCGGCATCGGTTCGAGTGTGTTTGCGGGTCTGTATCGGACTGCGGTGGTGATGGTCTGATATGTCTGCTGGAGCAGGAGGGCGATGACCGGGCAGACGGCCGGGCCTGCAATGGCGATAAACCGGCGGGACTGGACCGCCATGTAGGTGGTCATCAGGGCAATCGCCACCAGGGGCAGGTCAATTTTGGGCCAGTGGGCGTACTGCTTCTCGATGTCGGCGGGCTTGATGCGTTTATCCGTCAGCAGATTGGGCCGGAGAAGATGGCCGATGAACCAGACGATGAAGATCACCAATAAAATGATGCACATCACGCCAAAGGCTTCTTCGTCACCGACGGGATTGGGGCCCTGGGTCTTGGTTTTCTCGTCAAGAAAACTGAATGCCGGCCGCCACTCGTTGACATTACGCCAGGATTCGGCGTGTTTGCTGACACTGATTTCGAAAGTGTGCGTCAGGTTGGTCAGGTGATACGGATTGAAAATCACCATCGCAATAAAGGACGCAATGGCCGCATAACCGATAGTCAGGGTCTGTTTGAACGGGATGGTGCGGAGGCGGGTTCTGCTCATCAGCGAGACCGCATGCAGCCCGCAGAAGGGCACCATCATCATATAGGCGTAGATGTAGCCGCCGTGGAAATTGGCCCAGACAACCACCAGCGGAATCAGCAGCCAGATATAGCGGATATGGCGATACACCGCCAGTGCCAGCACCAGCAGATACAGCGGCACAAAGAAATTCGACCAGCAGGCCGGACGAATGTCGAAAAACGACCTGCCGATAATCATCGCAAAACAGGCCGCAATCCCGGCCAGCAGCGGATTGACTCCGATCACCCGCCCGAGGGCATAGACGACAAAGGCCGTCGCAATGAACAGGGCGAATTTCCAGACAATCAGCATATTGTAATTGGGATTATCTTCTGTCCCGAATAAATGCACCAGTTCATAGAAAGTCAGGTGGGTCAGCCAGTTCTGGTTAATCCAGCCGGTGGGGTGGATGGTGCGAATCAGGCCGTGCGTCCATGCAGGCCAGCCGTCCAGTTGCTCGTCGGTGGGGCCGGGCTTGTGCGAATTGAAGCTGAATGGCTCCACGACATCGACGCCGTGGTTGGCGTGGTGCCTGCCGCAGGCCAGGGCGACCCAGGTATCTCCCGCGGCCACCATGTGCGTGGAGGCATAAAAGCCAAAGACGGTTATGCCTGCCCAGATAATCAGGCAGGCCGGCAATCCAAAACGGGCTGGGCCCGTTGATTGGTTTATTTCAGTCATTCTATACCACCATTTTCGAATGCATCGATTTCGGACAGAGAAAAACAGGGATATTGTTACCTACTTTAGCCATAACGTCAAGGAAAATGAACCACATAGGAACAGAATCCGAAAACAGGAGAATTCAGGATATGGTTTGTTGCACCTTTTTCACGAGTTATACAAACATTTCCATACCCCCCCCCAGAGAGAATTTCAGGTACTGACTGCACGGTATGGATTATTATTATAATAATTCATATAGTACCCTAATAAAGGGGGCTCACTGTGATATTTGCTTAAAAACGCAAACTGTGCAGTGAGTCCCCTCTTTTCCCCCTGCCCCTGATAGGTATTCTTTGCCAAAAGTCGTTCCGTTTTCACAATAAAGTCAGGCTGGAGTGCAACAGGCACAGGGTGACGCACCATGGCCAAGCAGAGCTTGACTGTGGTGTCACCCAGGGAGGCAATAAGTGTGGCAGTCTGAGGCAGTCAGGCTGTGGGCGAGGTCGCTGTGCTGACAATAAACATGGATGCGTATGAACTGGACAAAACCGATGCCCTGTTATATAATTTGGACCAGCCATCGGGACAAGATGATAGCTGGATTAAACAGGACGGACTATGTCGCACATGGTGTGTGTCGGGCCGGACCAGAGGAAAAAGGGGACACAGATGATTCTGACAAAAACGGGAGTCGTGGCAACGATCGGACCGGCCTGCAGCAGCGAGGCGGTGCTGCTGGAGATGATTCAATCCGGCGTGACAACATTCCGCATGAATTTTTCACACGGCACCTTCGAGGAGCATCAGCAGCGGCTGAATATGATTAACCAGATTCGCAGGCAGTTGACTTACGAAATCTGTGTGCTGGGCGATTTATGCGGCCCCAAGCTGCGTATCGGCAAGATTCAGCCGGAAGGACAGGTTCTCCAGCCCGGCGAGGAGGTGGTCATCTGTTCGGATTGTCCGGTGGGGGATTTGCATCGGTTTGGGACGAATTATCCGGCCTTTGTGCAGGATGTCCTGCCCGGCCAGCGGGTGATGATTGATGATGGTCAGCTTGTGCTGACGGCAACCGAAAAGACCGCCACCGAGGTGCACTGCAAGGTGCTTGTCGGTGGGGCGGTATTGAGCAATAAAGGCATTAACCTGCCCGATTCAAAATTAAGTATTCCCGCCATTACTGAAAAGGACTGGCGCTGGGTGGACTGGGCGATTCACAATAATCTGGATTATCTGGCGCTGAGCTTTGTGCAGACGGCAGCCGAGATACACCATCTCAAGGAATACCTGGCCAGTCGGGATTCGTGGATACGGGTGATTGCCAAAATTGAAAAGCCGCAGGCCCTGGAGAATCTGGAGTCGATTCTGGAGGCGGCGGATGCGGCGATGGTTGCCCGCGGCGACCTGGGCGTGGAGATGGATATTGCCGAGGTGCCGCTGGCCCAGAAGCGCATCGCCCGAATGTGCCGCAAGCTGGGCAAGCCTGTAATTGTAGCTACTCAGGTGGTGCAGTCGATGATTCAGAATGCCTCGCCGACGCGGGCCGAGGCCAGCGATGTCGCCAATGCGGTGATGGATTTTACCGATGCCATTATGCTGTCCGGCGAGTCGGCGGTGGGCAAGTATCCGGTGGAGTCGGTTAAAGCCGTGGCGCATATCTGCCATCGCATTGAGGCCTGGCAGGATCAGCAGAACATTGAACGTCCGATGATTGAGACCGAACCCGGGCTGGGCGAGCTTGCGGCAGTGGCACGTGCGGTTGCTCAGATGCTGGATCATGTCAAGGCGAAACTGGCGGTCGTCTGGACCCAGGCCGGGCACAGTGTGCGTCTGTTAAGCAAGGCCCGGATGGATGTGCCGATTCTGACGGTCTGCCCGGATGCGCTGATTGCCCGGCAGATGAGTCTGCATTACGGCGTGGTCAGCATTTGTCAGGCCCGGCCTCGCAATTTTGATGATTTTATTGCGACAACCACCGGCGTCATTATGAAAAACGGCTGGGCCGCTCATGGGGACCGCTTGCTGTTCGTTCTGCCGCAGGACATTCTGAATATCCAGACGCCGCTGGCGCTGGTGCTCAGAACGCTGTAGGCGTTTTACAGGGAACCGGTCAGCCAGTTGTCGGCCAGTTGGCTTAAATCCTGAACATCGACGATATTATCCGGCTGGCCTGCGGGAGCAATATCGGCATTGGCATTCCAGTTGGCGGACTGACTGGTGGTCATCCATACGCTGCTGTAGGCGCCCAGGTCCTGCATATCCACTTTTCCATCCCCGGACGGGGCAGGGGCAATATCCCCGGCCAGCGGAGTGGTAATCCGTTCGAATTCAAGCACAGGGTCATCCTGGAGGAACATGCCGCCGCCGCGAATCACAATATTGTACTGGGTAAACAGGTTCATGCCGATGATGCCGTCCAGCTTGCCGCCTTCGGGGCTGGAGATATCCAGCAGAACTACCGGGACGTTGGTGTATTCAAGCCATTCGCCGATAGCGGGCATTTTCAGAGAATCCAGGTAAAATCCCGGCGCCATGATGGATTCGCCGGTGACGCCTTCGATTTCGACTTCAAAATCCGGGTTGGCGGGATTGAGTTTCAGCCGTGCGGCGATACGGGAACTGATGACGGAAATCTGAGCGCCGGTGTCCAGCATGAAGCGGGTTTTATCGACCGCGGTATTGCTTCCTTCGGCCAGGTCCACGCTGTGAACAAAAAACAGGCTCTGTGTGCCGGTACCGATGATGACCGAGGGCGTGGTGGGATTAAACGACATTTCTGTGCCGCCCCAGGGATCTACCAGCATTCCCATGATACCCTCCAGGTCATAGGAAATATACTGTACATACGCCGCACCCAGAGGCCGTAATTCGAGAGGCAGCTTGTTGGGATAGGATGGAATGGCCGGGTCATCCTGCGAATAGATACGCACTTCCGGGGCGGTATAGGTGGTGCCGTTCCGGGTAATTGTTACGGTATTGCCGGGTTTGATTGAGGTCGTGTAGTACACGCTCAGCGGAGTTCCGATGGCGGTAATCAGGTCGGGCATCGAGCCGGGATTGCTGCCCATCAGCACCGAGACATTGCTTTGGCCGACAAAATGAGCGGTGGAGCGAAGCACGGGGCTGGGATCGCCTGGAGTGTTGGGTTCAAGCACCCACAACCCCTGGGCAAACAACCCCAAAGGCTGGCTGACCCAGGCATCCACCTCGCCGGTGACGCCGCTGACGACGGAAACGTTATTGGTCTTATAGGTGCTGTTGAATAACTTGAGCATCTGGGCGTTTTGATACCCCAGCACGTGAGCGCTGGCACCGGTATCGAAAATCCCGATGGCATACTGGGTTTGGTATGCCGAGTTGGTCAGTGTGCCCCGTATCGACGGCTCCACAACGGCATCCAGTACCAGCTCTTCCTCGCGTTTGTTGGTGGTCAGAAGGGTGATCCACGGGACAAACCCATCCACAGGAGGAGAATCAATTAAATAGCTTGACGCCGGCGGAGCAGCGGTCGTTGTCGGCTCGGTTGCGGTCTGGGCAGCCGGGGCGGCAGTCGGCTGGTTGAAATAGCGGATTTCTTTGATTTTACCGCCGCCCGAAATGCGCCAATCGACCTGGTCCGCATAGAGGCTGACGGACAAGACCAGTCCGATGAATAAATACGATGCGGTTTGACCTGTACTCTTCGTTTTCATACTTTCACCTCAATTTCAGGCATCTCTGACTTTGACAGTCTGTTTGTGTACACTTCGGATTATCGCCCGAATACGAGCGAGACTTAATTTCATAAGCTCTTTGGGGTCAATGATTTGGTGTTTTAATCCAGGTGCGGTCTCAATCTCCCCCGCGACTCTGTAATTTACTATAGCGATTTGGCGGGTCAAAAGCAACTAAATCCGGCCCACAATAACATCAAATTGCAGAGTGGTTATGTCTGCAAAAAGGGCGATATGATAAAACTTTTTTATCTGGCGGTAAATCGACGGTGCCATCCGGACGATATACCGGTCATAACGATGGCTTTCTTTATTGAATGCGGCATCGGAAGGAATGTCTTTGTGGAGTGTAACGTATGGGAATTCAAAATTGGTCTGAAAATGTGATTCTGGTCAACCTGGCCGAAGAGCCTTACCTCGGCGAAGAATTACAGACAGTCATTGGGATGGTCTCGGAAACCGTTGGCAACAACGTGGTCATTGATTTTGCCGGGGTGAGCCTGGTGACGTCATCGAGCCTGGCCAAACTGCTGAAACTTCGCAAGGTGCTCTATGAAAACGGCCGTCAGCTTGTGTTATGCGGGATGAAGCCGCAGACCAAGGGTATCTTCCGGCTGACGGGGCTGGATTCCGTATTCAAATTTGTAGATGACCAGTTTCTGGCTCTGGCAGGTCTTCAGATGAGTTCCACATAAGACCGGCCGGTTATACTGAAATGGGATGAAAGCCGACTTGAATCTTATGAATTGACATCCCGGCCGGACGGCTTATAATTATATATCTGTCAAGTTGGTTTCAGGCATATTACGAAAACCGCTTCGGAAGCGGTCTTCGCAATCTGCCTGCATGGTTTTATAAGGAAACATAATCATGCGGTCGGAAGATATCGCACAGGTAGAAGCGGCACTCGGGTATCATTTTGAGCATCAGGAATTATTGAAGGAGGCTTTGACGCATTCCTCGCAGGCGGATGATCGCCGCAACAGCAATGAACGTATGGAGTTTCTGGGGGATTCGGTCTTGTCGCTGGTGATTTGTCAGTTCCTGTATGAAACCTTTCCATCGTATCTGGAAGGGGAAATGACCCGGCTTAAAAGCACGGTCGTATCCCGCAAAAGCTGTTCGGAAGTGGTCGCCCGACTGAACCTGATTGATTATTTTCGCGTCGGCAAAGGCACCGATAACAGTCGGGCCATGACCGGTTCGATTGCCGCCGGGATGCTGGAGGCGCTGATCGCGGCGATTTATCTGGACGGGGGGCTGGAGGCCGCCAGGCAGTTTGTGCTGTCGGTTTTTGAGCCGGTCATTATGCAGGCCGATGCCAACGAACATCAGGATAATTTCAAGTCCCTGCTGCAGCAGTACTGTCAGAAACATTACAACACCACGCCGTCGTATGAATTGCTGGATGAAAAAGGGCCGGATCACAATAAATGCTTCGAAATCGCCGCAGTGATTCATCATCGGCGTTATCCGAGTGCCTGGTCGATTACCAAAAAAGATGCTGAACAGCGTGCCGCCCGCAATGCCCTGGTGGAGTTGCGGCTGCTGGAGCCTTTACCGGAAGAAGACTAGTCTGCCTGACTTAGCTGGTCATCAGCCAGACCACCAGATTGAGCACCACAATCGCCAGAATCATAAATCCGCTCAATACCCCAAACAGGATTATCGTTTCCCGTACCATGGTTTTCCAGAAGAAAGCTCGCAGCTTGGTGGTCTTGTAAACAACCGCAATGGCCAGCAGCAGGGGAAACATCAGCACCATCGACAGGGCCGTGGTGCCCACCGGTTCGGGAGTGGTAAACGATGCGAGGATAGCATTCCACTCAGGCATTTTCATCCTCCTGGCCAATTAATTCGCCGCGACCGCTATAGGCCATGTACATCGCGCTGATGATACTCAGCAGATTCAACAGGCCGGCTACTGCGGTATAAATCTGGCCAAGGTCGCAGGGTCTGCCGCGGCTTATATAAGTGCCGCTGCGGGTCATCCCATCCAGAATCCGCACCGCGGGCGTGGCGATCATCTGGCCCAGGTACCAGGCCCAGCCGCCGACCGAATCGATGACGCCAATCGAACCAATGTACAAGCCCAGGCAGAAGGTCAGGGTTATCGTCACAAAGATAACGATGCCGCGCTTGGGCTGCTGAATCAGAAAGTGGCCGCCGCCGGGGATAATCCACCCGGCCAGTCCCACGACCGCCAGCCACAGCAGGAAATCAGCTTTGGTTCGATAGGCCATGATGAATCCTTATTATTTGGAAGCCTGATCTGCCGGGGTGCCTGTGGTTTCCTGGGTTTCCGGGATTACCACCTGGGTATAATTCAGGCGTTTACGGATATTCTGCGGGTTGAAATGAACCAGTCCCAGTCCGGCGGTATCCGATATGTTGGTCTGCATCGCCGTGGTGCTCTTGCGGTCGAGATAATCTTCTTTGGTGGCAGGCTGGCGTTTGATGCTCTTGGTCACATACCAGGCCATGCCGGGTTTGAATTCAATCATCTCGGCAATGACGCCGGTTTCCGCCTTGTCGCCGAGGATGGCAAAGAATTTTCTGTTGAGTATGTTATTGATGGCACGTTCCTTCACAAAATTCATATAGGCCGGATTGCCTGCTGCGATCTGCCGCATTTTCGCCAGATCACTGTCGGAAATCAGCAGTTGCCGCGGCAGAGAGGTAATCGTCAGTTTTTTGAAGGCCTCGCTGCCGACGGTGTTGGGATCTTTGGGTGCGTATTTGGCATTGTACTGCTCGAAGGCCTTGTCCCAGTCGCCGGCGGCGATGAGCTGTTTAAATTCTTCAGCCCGGGCTCCGGCTTCGGCCATGGCAAGCTGTTTTTGCAGGTCTTCGGTGACTTGTTTTTTCAGTTGAAAAACTTTCTGGTCTGTCTGGGTCTTGTCCAAAACGGCACCGGCAACGTTATACTCGATATCCACCGACTCAGCGGGAGCAGCCTTCTGGATGTCAATGACACGGGACAGGACGGTTATTTCCGAATATTTGGCATCCTTTTGCGAATAATAACCGCCGTTCATGGGACCGATATTTTCCCACATCCGGGGGACATAGTTTGCAATTTTGGACTTTGGCGGAAGGGAGTCCGCGGAAACAGCGAAGACAACATCGGCCAGCCGCAGGTTCATGGAGGGCTGTATCTGTAAATTGCTCAGGCAATCATCCTCGGCAAAGTCCTTCTGGCTCAATTGTCCTGTCCGTCCGACAAAGACCGGGACTTTATATTTTTCCGTGATGCGGGCGGCGACCTGTGAATAATCACCGCTGGACTGCTGGAGCTGGTCGGTGGTTGCTTTTTCCATGTCCAGGTTCAGCATTTTCTCATCCAGCCAGTCCCTGGCATCTTTCATGATCAACTGCATGAGTTTCTGGGTTCGCTCCCGTTCGAGCGTCCGATAGATCTCGCTGGAGACTTCGGCAAAGGTTCTCGTTTTGGTAATTTTGTCGCCGTCGGGCTTGTTGGGATCCACCGGGATCTGTGTGCGATAGCGTTCAATGTTGGAACTGTAGTAGCTTTCCAGTGCCTCGGCATTGGGTTTCTCGATTTGTTTTTTCACATCGTCCGACAGGATGATGAAATATTCCATCTGAACCCGGTGCGGCAGCATATACCCGAATCCATACGGATTCTGATCGGAGATTTCGCCGGGAAGAACGTTTTTGTAGGCTTCGAAATGGGCTTTAATCTGGTCTTCGGAGGGAGCCGCGGACGCATTGACAAACCAGTCGGCGGGGAATTTGGCACACTCGACATCGATGCGTTCCATCATGCGTCCGACGGTGGACTGGATTTGTGCGGTGGTCACATTTTCATTGTCGCAGACGGTATCGGCCCATTTGAGCACGGCCAGCAGTTTGCCGAAGGTGCGAATGATTTCAACCGGCTCGACCTTGATCTGGGAGGAGATAAAGCGGATAATGGCACCCGGGTCGCCCTGATTTTGCGACATTTGCGAAACAACCTGACGCAGCACTGCGGCGGATTGTTCATTGGAGACGACAATCCCGGCGTTTTTGGCTTCATGGGACAGCAGTATCCAGGTGACATCCGGGCGGTCCATATCATGCGTGAAAAACTCATCAATTTGCGAGATGGTCAGCGGTACCTTTCCTTCCTGGACAAACTGATGCAGTTGGAGACGCAGGCGTCCGGCAATCTGTGAATCGCCGAACAGCAGGTACCCCAGCATCATGGACGTAACATCAGGTGTTCCAACGAGGGTCTGCTTGGAAAACAAGAGCTGATTGGCGCCGATGGCCTTGAGTACTTCCAGTTCCTGGGCGGAATTGGCCATGTCCTGATTGGTGATTTTTTTGCCGTCGCCATAGGTGGCAAAGGTTTGCTTGCCGGTTTGCCCCATCCGCATCAGCAGCTCTTCGAGACCGTAACCGCCGACGAATGCGACCATTAAGACGATAACAACGACGGTCATGACAGTCTGACGATTCTTACGAATCCATTTAATCCATTGCATAATTTTTCCCTGACAATTCGAAACCTGTTGTATTGTGCCTGTTTACGAAACTTTGAAGTATAGTGATATGATGTGGATTTGCAAGCAAAAACCCTGCTGGGTCGGCACTGAACGGCTTTTTATTGCCGGGGCAAGGCCGGGGAGGAATTGGAATGCCGTCGGGCCTTTTTCAATTGACAATCATCGTATTTACCGATAACATTATACCTCTTTAATCTGGATAACTGTCCTCCCGGGGCAGTTATTCCAACAATCTCAGGCGCCCGTAGCTCAGCTGGATAGAGCAACGGATTTCTAATCCGTCGGTCGGGAGTTCGAATCTCTCCGGGCGCGTTGGGTTTAACTTCTTATATGATAAGAGGTTGTGTGTTTTCAAGCAAGCAGAGCATTTCGGTAATCATTTCCAATACGCGAATAATTGTTGTTTGCCTCTGTTCTTTTCGGCATCCATCAGTATATTAATCAGCAGTCTGGCGGGTTTTGTGGCGCCAACCCGAAAAAGTCCTATAATGTGTGGTTTTAATGGCAAAAAGTCAGTTAACAATCTATACGGTTTCTCAGGTCAGCAGCATGGTTGCGGCGGCAATCGAAGAACGGCTGCCGTCCAGGCTGATAATCAGTGGTCAAATCAGCGATTTTAAGGTCCACAGCAGCGGCCATTGCTATTTTTCACTCAAGGATGCGGGAAGCGTTCTGTCGTGCGTGATGTGGGCCAGCAAAGTCAAGTCGCTCAAGTTCCGGCCGGAAAATGGGATGGCTGTATTAGCGACCGGTTCTGTCGAGGTTTATATTCAGGGTGGTCGGTATCAGTTTTATGCCGACAAACTGGACCCGGCTGGAGTGGGGGTCTTGCAGCTTGCCTTTGAGCAGATGAAACTCAAGCTGCAGGCCGAGGGGCTTTTTGCAGAAGAGCACAAAAAGCCGCTGCCGCGGTATCCGATGTGTATTGGGGTGATCACCAGTGCCAGCGGAGCGGCGATTGAGGATATTCGCAATAGCATTTATAAGCGCTGGCCCTGTGCGGAGTTATATCTGTTTGATGTGCCGGTTCAGGGCGAAGGGGCCGCGGCCAAAATTGCAGCGGCTATTCGCAAAGCCAATCAAATGCGAAAAAAACTGAGATTGGATGTCCTGATTGTGGGGCGGGGCGGCGGCTCCATGGAGGACCTGTGGGCATTTAATGAAGAAGCGGTTGCCCGGGCGATTTATGATTCCCAACTGCCGATTATCAGTGCGGTAGGGCATGAGGTGGATTTTACCATTGCCGATTTTGTTGCGGATGTACGGGCTTCGACGCCAACACAAGCGGGTGTGCTGGCGGTGCCGGATATAAATGAGGTTATAGCGACTCTTGAATCTGCGGAAAAACGGCTGGGGCAGGTGGTGAAAGGGGAGCTGCGGCATCTGAAATTGCAGTTGCAGACTATTCTGGCCAGTGCTATCTTCCGACAACCCCGGCGGGTTCTGGAAAACAATATCCAGCGGCTGGATGAAGTGGTGGTGAACCTCGAAGATGCGCTGGAACAGAAGCTCAAACGAGCCGGCCAGGCGATTCAGCAGGCCCAGATGGCGATGGTCAGGATTGAGCCAAAGCGATTTCTGCTGGCCAGCCGAAACCGTCTTGACCAGTTGGCGGGACGGGCGGGGTATGCCTTTCATAAGCGACTTTCGGAAAAGGTGTTGCAAATTACCGCCGCGGAGAATAGATTACAGGCTCTGAATCCCAGAGGCGTGCTGGAACGGGGATACAGTATTACCGTCAACCAGCGTACCGGCAAGGTGGTTACTGCGGCAGCGGATGTGAATCCGGGCGATGTAATTCAGACGGAACTGGCCCGGCAGAATACCATTGAAAGCGTTGTACAGAAAACGCAGAGTGCATAACTATGGCAAAAAGCGAAAAAAAAGCGGACGAATTGAGTTTTGAGCAGGCGATTGACCAGCTCAATCAGATTGTCTCCCGTATTGAGATGGGGCAGGTGCCGCTGCAGGAAAGTCTTGAGCAATACGAGAAGGGGATGAAATTGATACGCTATTGCCGGGGGATTTTGCAGGATGCGGAAAAGCGGATTGAGATGATTTCGGCCAAGGAGGAGCAAAAGCCGGCCGAGTCGGATGAATCGGATTCAAAAGATAAAGACGACGACTCGAATGATGAGTTGTTTTAAGCTAAAGCGAGCGTGGCGGAATTGGCAGACGCGCAAGGTTTAGGTCCTTGTATCTTAACGGATGTGGGGGTTCGACTCCCTTCGCTCGCATTATTTTACTATTTTAAGGAAGCATTGTTCGAGTCTGACAGCGTGATTATTTTATCTGATATTGATCCAGATACCAGTCCGGAGGGGTTACGACAATGAAACGGGAGAAATTCGAGGCAATTTCGGCAGGAGCTGAGCACCTTTACCAGCGTCATCCAAAACTTTATAAAAGTATATTGGGGGCGATGGCCATCCTTGGTTATGCCTATATTCTCATTATTCTGCTTGTTCTGTTATCTTTATTTATCCTTTTGCTGATCTCTGTGTTCAGCGGTGTAGTTAACGGGGGGACCATTAAGCTCCTTATTGTCCTGGGCATTTTCAGTTGGCTGATTCTGCGGGGATTATGGATCAAATTTACGCCACCATTCGGCTTGCGTATGACTTCCAAAGAAGCCCCGCGGCTTGTTGCGATGGTTGAGGATGTGTGCCGCCGGCTTGGAGCACCCCGAGTCTCAGAAATCGTTCTTGACGGGACATTCAATGCAGGGATTTTACAGTTACCGCGTCTGGGAATTTTCGGCTGGTACAGGAATTACCTGACTGTCGGCCTGCCCCTGCTCGATGCGTTATCACCCGAACAGTTCAAGGCGGTGGTGGCCCATGAATTCGGACATTTATCCGGCTCTCACGGCAAATTCGGCATCTGGATTTACAGAGTGCATCAGACCTGGCAGCAGGTTATCCAAAACTTTTCCGAGCATCGCAGTGTGGCGGTCTATCTGTTTTTGCCATTTTACAAGTGGTTTGTCCCGCGGTTTTCAGCCTTTGCTTATGTGCAAAACCGTCTGCATGAATTTGAAGCGGACCGGCTGTCTGCCACAATTGCGGGCAGTGAGAACACGGTTAATGCCCTGGTACGGATTCATTTCTATGGGGAAATGCTGGATGAGCGATTCTGGCCGGAGATTTATAAACTCGCCGATACGGAAGCGGCAATCCCTGCACCCTACGGGGAAATTGGGCCATTCGTGAAATCCTTCAATGATTACATCGCAGCCGATTTTGCGGTTCGCCGCAGCTTCCAGCAAAAACATGAAGGAGCTGACAGTCATCCTGTGCTTGCCGAGCGGATTGCTGCTGTCGAGGGTATGGCCCCCGGGATAAGCCGGGAGCGGGTGGAGCAGTTTGTCAGGATGTGCCTGGTTCATGAACCCTCTGCTGCTGAAATATGCCTGGATGGACAAAGGGAACACCTGATTACGCAAATCGACAGTATCTGGCAGAAGATGCTGGAATCCGACTGGGCTCAGCGTCATGCCTACATGAAGCAGCAGCGTGAAGAGCTTGTCCGTCTCGAAACCATGGCCTCTTCCCAGCTTCTCGATACTCAGCAATCGCTTCATTATGCTCGATTGACTGAAGCTATTCATGGCCCGCACAAGGCACTGACGCTCTATCAACAGCTTACGGCTTCAGATCCCGGCAATATGGAGGCACGATTTGCCGTTGGCAAAATCCTTCTGGAACAAAAAGATGCATCAGGCCTGTGCCTGATCGAGCAGGTCATGGAAAAGATCCCCGCAAGCCGACTGGCGGGATGCGAACTGCTGGCAAAATACTATTACGATATTGGAGAGCTTGAAAAAGCAAAGACATGGCGATTTAAAATAGATGATGAATACCAAACCGCCCAGGCGGTGGAAAATGAGCGGGCCAGTCTGACAAACGCCGACAAGTTTATTCCCCACGGCCTTGATGAGACTGTACTGGGCAGGATTCGTGAGTGCCTTGCGACCATTTCCATCCCGATGCGTGTGTGTCTTGCGCAAAAAGTTGTCAGGCTTTCGCCGGAGACACCCTGTTATGTTCTGGTGGCATATCGTGTCGGCTCATGGTGGCGCTGGAGTGAATCCCGCAGAGCCAGGAAAAAGAATCAGGAATTGCTCGAACAGTTGGCTGAAAAAATCAGGATGCCCTTCTGCATTTATATCCATGTTGAGTCATCTCCTTTAATCTACAAAAAAGTAAATAAAATTGCAGGGGCCCAAGTGTTCATCTCTGCTGAATAAATGGAATTTGCTGCGTACGATTCAAATAGACTGACGACATGGTCATACTGAAATAGATAATGGAAAAACCGATTAATGCGATTGAAACCATATTTCAGGAGAATCGAGATGAGTGTTTTCTATAGGCTGTTTTTCAGCGTCTGCATGGTCGTGCCGTTTGTTTCCATCTCATGGGCGCAGTCCAATGCCGTGGAATTTTATCTGGCCGCCGGCGGCAGCGACAGCAATCCCGGGACGCAGGAAAAGCCTTTTCAAAGCCTGGAAAAGGCCAAAGAGGCCGTCCGGACTCAATTAAAGCAAGCCCCCGGCAAAGCGGTGGTTGTGAACATAAAAGGCGGGGTGTATTATCTTGAATCTCCGGTCGTGTTTACCGCCGAAGATTCCGGCAGTAAAGAATTGCCTGTTGTTTATCGAGCTGTGGATGGCGAAAAACCCATTTTTACAGGCAGTCGTGTGTTGAAGAACTGGCAGCCGCTTGTCAATCAGGAAAAATTGGAGCTGTTGAGTCCCGATGCAAAAGGACAGATTTACCAAACCGATTTAAATGCCGCGGGAATCCGTGACTTTGGCGATCCGACGGATATCGGGAAACGCCCCGATTTATATTACAGCGGACAGCTTCAGCCCCTGTCGCGCTGGCCCAATCAGGGATTTACCACCGCCGGCCAGGTCAAAGGCACTACCTCGCTGCCTCCAACCTACGCCAACCAGCGCGGCACCGTGGAGGGCATTTTTGAATATACCAGTCCGACACAGGATCGCTGGGCCAAAGAAAGCGATGTCCGGCTGGGCGGCTACTGGTATTGGGACTGGAGCGATGAGTACCAGAAAGTGGACAAAGTGGATACGGATGCCCGGACCATCTATCTCCAAAAACCCTATCATTCCTATGGATATAAAGACCATCTCATGTATTTTGGTCTCAATCTGTTTTGCGAAATGGACATGCCGGGAGAATGGTATCTTGACAGAACCGCCGGCGTGCTTTATTGGTTTGTTCCAGAGGGGATTAATCCTAATCAGGCCCAGGTTACATTCTCTGTCTTCCATGCCCCCTTTATGGTCGAAATGAAGGACTGTTCGTACCTGATATTGCAGGGGCTGACATTTCAGGAGGGCAGGGGCAGTGCCATTTCAATACGGAATGGGGATAACTGCCGGATTGCAGATTGCCGGATTGAGCGTTTCGGCAAGGATGGAATTCATATTGAGGCCGGTTCAAATCATGGTATCACAGGCTGCCTGCTTGACATGTTCGGCTGCGGTGGAATTAAAATCAATGGCGGTGACCGTAAAACGCTGACGCCGGCGGGCCATTTCGTTGAAAACACCGTCGTCGAACACTTTTCGTTATTTAAACGGACGTATGAACCCGCCGTGCATGCAGCCGGCTGCGGCATACGCATCAGCCATAACCGCTTTCGTTTCTCATCCTCTTCGGCCATGCGGCTCGAAGGCAATGATATGCAGATTGAATATAATGAAATCAGCCATGTGGTTAATGAATCCGATGATCAGGGGGGGATTGATATGTGGTACAACCCGTCCTATCGGGGAATTGTAATCCGATTCAATCGCTGGTCGGATATCTCGGGAGGCACCCGCCACGGCGCCGCGGGGGTGCGGCTTGACGACATGATTTCGGGCGTCCTGATTTATGGCAATATTTTTGAACGCTGCGGAACCCGGGATTTTGGCGGTGTCCAGATTCACGGCGGCAAGGATAACACGGTCGAAAACAATCTGTTTTATCATTGTCATGCGGCGGTCAGTTTTTCATCGTGGGGAGAAAAACGCTGGCTCGAACACCTCGAATCACCTGCCATTCAAAAAAAGATATATGAGGATGTGGACATCCGCTCCGAGCTCTATCAGAACAAATACCCGGAATTGAAAACTATCCGGCTCAACGCAGATGCGAATATCATCAAAAATAATCTTCTGGCGGATTGCAAACAGGATTTCCTTCGTCGCAATGATAAACAGGTTGTTGAGAATAATCCCGCCATACAGGCCGAGGGCAAAACCCTCGAACAGATCGCTGAGCCGGAGGTTCTGAAAAAATACGGATTGCAGCCTATTCCAGTCGCCCAGATCGGTGTAAAAGCGAATATGTGGTTAGAGCGATAAATATCCGGACAGCATACGGACAGTCGCGGCGGTCTGAGCGATAGGAAGGTATCGCAATGCTCCTTATTACGTATGTCTTCTGAGCACAGGTTCAAGCCACAGGCCCCAGTCCCTGCTGGTTCCATCGCCGCCGTCTTCGACGATCAGTTCCAGAGTCTCTGTGTCTGCAACGTCGATTTGGGATCGCTGTACCTGATGCTCCTTGACGATATGTGAGCGAAATGCTTCTTTTCCATCTTTGAGGATAACAAAGACGACGGAGCCGTCAAACCCGTCTTTGAGACCATAGCCAAAGCTCAGCGTTTTCCATTTCCGTCCCAGGTCAAAGGCCCAGCGCGATGGCGCGTGAGCATACAGTCCGGAAGCGAAAACCTCGCTGCCGACTTCCAGAAAACAACCCCTGTCGCTTTCGATGGGGGTTTGGCCGCGCATAGGGCGTCTCCATCCCACGGATTCGTGAATAGATATAATCGTTGACAGGTCGATTTGCTGTACTGAGTCGGGGATGGCTTTTGCCGATTCCAGCTTTATCGGCTCTGCCAGACGTCGCAGGCTGGCGGTTTTCTTTTTGACGGTCTGGATGTGGCCATATCGATTTTCGAGCGTATCAATTGCGGCCAGCATACCTTCTCTGTCCGAGGCCTGATAAGCATCAATAGCTTTATTGAGCAGCGTCGGGTATTCGAATGTCTCCAGCGGCGGCCTGCCGTCTTTATCCACCTCATAATCATAGGCAAACCTGCTCTTGGCACCATTTTCATGACAGGCAATGAGCCGGAGTTGATAGGTGCCGGTTTCCAGGTCTCCGATTTTAAGTTGAAATTGGCCCTGCGGGTCAACCGGGCAGGTCCAGCCGACCGCATCATAGTCGGACTCCCGTCTGGCCGGGTCGTTATAGGCTGCAATGCCATACACCGCCGGGGAGGCCTTTATTTTTCCGGACAAAACAAGCATTCCGTTCGCAAAAGCGGCCTGTATTTCAGTAATCTCACATACAGGCTGCTGTTTGCCGTCCGGCAGGTCTCCGGCAAAGGGGCGTGTACGGGCCAGCATCATTGCACTGGTCTGGGTGAGGAATGTCCCCGGTCCCTCGTTGCGTAACTGCTGGCCATAGGTGTGGTTGCCGTGTCCCATCAGTGCCGCCCCCTTGTGCCGATCAGCTTTCGTCTGGCAGGCGTGAGGAAGGCCAAAGGCGTGTCCCAGTTCGTGAGCCACACCGCCGATATAATGCGAATTAAACTCGCCTATCGAACAGGGCCCGCCATACCAGCCGCCCGGTTCGGTCGAAGCAAGCAGTTTTGGATCAAGTTTCGCATCATCATAGACCCAGGCCGTACCGCCCAGATGACTGCCGGCACCCACATAGGGGCCCACTTCGGTTGCCTTGCCATCCTTCCAATCCAGCAGTACCTGAAAAATCACAACGGTTTCCTGGTCCATGTCCAGCCCGGCCGTTTTAAGCCCTGCCTTGACCTCGTTCCTGACCGCATCCCAGGCATCCCGGCCATAGGTTTTGGCGGGATAAGCCCCTCGCACCACATGAATTCGTGTTTTACCTGCATCATCCAGATCCAGTGCAAATCCTTTGTCTGGGTATCCCGCTGCCGCCATCCCTTCCGCATAAAACCGCTGCACCTCCTTCATAACGCGATCCAGCCGCTCTTCATAATCCGGCAGGCAGGTCCGGTCGCTGGGCACAAAACAGACAGCGCGAACAAGTCCTTTTGCCATAGAGCTGGATGCCGTGCCGCACAATGTCAGCAGGGCGATAACAACGACAATCAGGGATTTGCTGTATTTGACGGGGCCGCATTTGTTTTGTCCATGACTCACGGGCATTTTCCTTGTTTACTGAAAGCCGGTTTTTCGTTGAACTGGGGTGATTTTATAGAAAAAGCGATGTACGGGTCAATAAAATTAATTTCTTTTCACACCAAACAGGCTGTAATCCTGAAAACCGAGATTTCGTCTGAATGATATAGACAACATCTTCGGGCATGGTTCAGGATGTATCCAGTAGGATATCTGGTATTGTGTCGGTACAGAAAAATAAAAATTCGGGCGGATAATAAGGGTTTGCTGTATGAAACGAGTAATGCTGTTTTCGGGTTTGGTTTTGATAATGGCTGCATCTTGTCTTTGTCCGGGCGAGGGAGTCAGGCTGGTGACCGATCGAAGCCTGGAATTGACCGGGTTTCAGGATGCCGGACCCTATAATCCCTATTGCGACTTCCGCAACGATTTTGCGATGGTCTATGGGGCCGACAATCCCAAACTTCCCCAATTTATCCAGTCCTGGGCGGATAAGGGATACGTCCCCCAGTTGATGACGGGTATTGCCTGGGGAGCCTATGCGGATTTCCGGGACCTCAAGGGCAATGATATCATGTCGCTGAGTCAGATGGAGGCCAACGGCTCACTAAAGCTTCACGGCCACCGCGTCCCCTACATCGTCCCTTCCATTGAATTTGCCGACTATATGTCCGAAAAGCTCAAAACCATGATTGATGCCGGTGTGGTGGCGATTCATCTGGAAGAGCCGGAATTCTGGGCTTACACCGGCTTTTCCGAGGCCTTCCAGCGCGAATGGCAGCTTTATTACGACACGCCCTTTGTGCGCCCGGACACCTCCGCGGATGCCCAATATAAAGCCAGCCAGTTGAAGTATTACCTCTTTGGCCGGACACTCCGCCGCGTAGCTGAGACTTGCAAGGAATATGCCCTTCAGAAATACAACCGAAAAGTCAGAATCTATGTCCCGACGCACAGCCTGATTAACTATACGCAATGGTGTATCGTTTCGCCCCAGTCGTCCTTGATTGACTCGGATGTGATTGACGGCTGTATCGCCCAAATCTGGACGGGGACCTCACGAACCCCCAATGTCTATCAGGGCCGACGGGCGGAACGGACTTTTGAAACGGCATTTCTGGAATATGGTGTGATGCAGGAACTGGTACGCAATACCAGCCGCCGGATGTGGTTTCTGCATGACCCCATCGAAGATAATCCCCGATACGACTGGAACGATTATCAGTTTAACTATAAGGCGACTCTTATCGCCTCGCTGCTGCATCCGCATGTCTGGCATTATGAAATCTGTCCGTGGCCGCCGCGGGTCTTTCGGGGCAAATATCCTGCCGGGGCTGCCGATGCCGCCCCGATACCGGCCGACTATGCCACGATTCTCTGCACGGTCTTTAACCAGCTTCGCGATATGAATCAACCGGATAGCCAGTGGGTCAGCAGTACCCATGGCATCGGTGTCCTGATTGCCGACTCGGGTATGTTCCAGCGTGCCGAGCCTGCGTATCGACTGGCCGAAGACAACGGCAGTGACCCGACCAAAGCTCAGCGATCGGATATTCAAGACTTTTCAGGTTTTTACGGTCTGACCCTGCCGCTGCTTAAGCACGGTATCCCCGTCCAGCCCGTACAGTTGGATAATGCAGCCCGATTTGCCAATTATCTGGACGGCTATCAGGTCCTTGTGGTCAGCTACGAGTTCATCAAGCCGCAGTCGCCTGCAATCAACCAGGCCCTGGCCGAATGGACCGCCAAGGGGGGGGCTTTAGTTTATGTCGGAGCCGATACCGATCCGTTCAATGCGGTCTCGGAATGGTGGAATTCCGGCAAAAATAAGTATGCAGCACCTTCCCAGCATTTGATGGAGCTGCTGGGGCTGACCCGAACTGCCGCAGACGGAAAATACACCTTTGGCAAAGGGCATGTCTTTGTCGCCCGCAAACATCCTGCGTACTACACCCGCTCCAAATCGGCTGCCGATGAATACCGTACCCTGATAAAACAGGCTGCCGAAGCCGCTGGCCTGAAATACATTGAAAATAATTTCCTGCAGCTTAACCGCGGGCCTTACGTGATCGCCGCCTGTCTGGAGGATTCGATATCGGATAAGCCGCTTGAACTCAAGGGCCTGTTTGTCGATATCTTTAGTGCACAATTGCCGGTGTGCGAAGCAGTTACCCTCAAGCCCGGCCAGTGCGCCTGGCTGCTCGACCTGAATAAGGTTTCATCCGACAAAGCCGAACCAGTGGCTTCTGCCGCTCGCATCGAGACATGGAAAAATATCGTTAATGGCATCGAATTTACCCTCACCAGCCCCAAAGCGGTAAACATGGTTTCCAGACTGCGTTTGCCCAAACCACCCGCCAAAATGACTGTTGATGGCAGGGAGTTTGACAGTTACACCTGGGATGAGAAAAGCAAAACCGTATTTTTCAAATCCCCGGCGATTGAGGATGTTCAGAATATCAGAATTACCTGGTGAAACCATAGCAAAACAGTTCCCCCAAAAGTGAGGCTATGTTCTGGCAGAATTTCTATACAACTGCAAAGACAGGGTATTGAGTTTCTATCGTATATACTGTCAATCCGGAAGGAGAAATTGGGATTTCCATCGCAAACTTTCGGCTGTTTTCATCGTATACAAGAATGTTGCAAAGGACAGTAGTACTATGAAGTTGGGAGGTAAGACGATGCGTGAACTCCATTACCCTCATTTTCACAGACCCGATTGGCATGCTGTGGAAAAGCGTTTTGAGCAGATGATACGTGCCCCATGGTTCTGGCCCACACTCGTGTTGCTGTCGATGATTCTGTTGTTGATTGTTCTGAGCATCCTGGCCGGCAGCGGTACGGGGCGGGCATCACCTTTACCGATACGCTATCCATTTATGCCGTAATGTAAAAACCTTAGTCTCTCTAAGGCTGTCGTGAAGGATTAAGAGCACTTTTCGTAAGCAGGAGACATAACGATGAGGCAATTCGGGAAATCTCGCGGTCATCAACAGCCCAGAAAACAATCCAGAAGGCTGCCGATGGTTCTTATCAAACATAAAGGAGCGATGCATTAATATGTAGACAAAATGACTCCTGGATAACTTTCCAAACAGTAAAAAAAATAAGCAGAATTCTTTCTTCAGAATAACAGGAGCAGTATTTGTATCAGGGCGCAGGCTGTTTGCCGTCTTTAAGGGCCTCATCTGCAGACGCATACCCGATATACTGATCGGCTCTGATGAGTATGGCGCGTCGGTCTTCTATGGAATAGAAGTATCGGCCGGATTGACTGGCGACAAATTGGACACCCGAAGTGTCCACTTTGCCTTTCCAGGAGAAACCGGGCACCTCGATCAGCGGAGCAGGGGTGGGCGGGATGCCGGTATTCCGAGTGCCGAAACTTTCGGGGGCGTTAGGGAATAGTTTTCCAACAGCCCGGCGGTTCTGCGTGGGGGGGCCATCGCTGCTCAATAATAAGATCATGGCGATAGTCACAAGAATCAGTGCAGACGCAATCACAATGCGCCACATCGTGCTGATTTTTGAAATAAATTGTCCAAATCGCCTCTGTACAGGCTGTCTCAGGCTCGTTTGAGTAAGCGAGCCGGGGATTGTGGTTCGTGTTTTCTGCAGTACACCCTGCCAATCCATGGCCAGTGTGGAGCCGCCGGGACCACCCGTCGCCTGGGAGTCGGAAGAAAAAGTAATGGATTCTGCATGAAGAATGGCGGCCACTTCCGCCGCGGAGGGACGCACTCCCGGCTCCTTGGCCATCATCCGCTGGATCAGAGATGCCAGTTCCGGCGAACCGTTGGGCATATATTGCAGAATATCCGGCGGGTCAGAATGCAGATGCTGCCTGAGAATCTCCTCCATTTTCCCCCCGGCAAACGGAGGGCGGCCGGCCAGCACATAATACAACGTCGCCCCCAGACTGTAAATATCAACGGCCGGGGTTAGCGGCTCCCGCCGAATCACTTCCGGCGCCATATAGTGCGGCGTGCCGATGGATTGCTGGGCGTAGGTATCAAATGGATCGTTGGGGTCATCCACCCGGACCAGCCCGAAGTCACTGATTTTTCCATGGCCGTTACGCGTTACCAGAATATTGCTGGGCTTGATATCGCGATGAATCATACCCAGTTCGTGAGCCACTTGCAGTCCAATGGCCGCATCGGCAATAATCGGACACGCCCGGGACACCGGCAGGGCGCCGGCGGCCTTGACAATCTCCTGCAGGCTGTTGCCTGAGACCATTTCCATCGCAATGTACCACCAGCCTGCGTGCTGGTTAATCTCATAGACGCGGACGATATTGGGATGCTCAATGGAAGCGGCTGCGCGGGCTTCGCGGAGAAACTGCTCAACGGCATCTTTGCCCTTTTCACCTTCGGACAGCTTTTTTCGCAGGACCTTTAATGCCACAATTCGTTTTAAATGTGTGTCTTCAGCCTGAATGACAAGCCCCATGGCGCCTTCCCCAATCAGACGCAGCAATTTAAAATGCCCCATCACTTTGCCGACCCACGGTTGCGGCTTGGTGCTGGTTTTATCGGCTGAGGAGGGGATGCCGGTGTCTGAACTCTGCGGCTTGCCGCCGGAGTCATGATGGGTCACCAGCGATTCCGCAAAGACCTTCTGGTCGTCGGGACTGAACTGAGGGCTGTGTTTTGACTCTTCCATCATGCTTATCCGGTTATCGGGGTATTCCCGTAAATTCCATGATCGTCAAAATACTTTGTCGGGCCCCGCGTCCTTCGCTGATATCCCCTTCGTCGCTGCCCAATGCAATATAACGACTGTCCCCCAGTCGGCAGACCGCTTCGATGGTCATATCCGGGATTCGGGCCGCCAGAATCGGGCTGTCTTTTTTATTTCCGCTCCACCAGAACAGGGCGCTGTCCAGCGTATTGGGCGGATACGGGCTGTTGGGATTGAGCCGGGGGCCATTGCTTTTGGCCGCGGTAATCAGGTATCCCTGGGTGATGGGATCCCAGCACAGATCGCTGATTCCCCGTCCCTCCAGGTCCAGCAAAAACAGGTCCGCCACCTTGAGAGAATCCGGCTGGACAGGCTGCCCCATCTCAGGCATGCCCGACACCGCAAACAGCATCGCGGCGTTATCAAATAAAGGATTGCGCATCCCGCAAAGCAGCGTCTGTCCATCGGGTGTGAACGCAATTCCCTCCACATTCGCCCAGCGGTAGGTATTCTTGTTTTCACCGGGGTCTGCGTTAAAAGTATAATAAGGCAGGACTCCAATCGTCTCAAAGCAGTTTTCCAACTGCTGACGCAGCGTTCCAGCCGAGACCACTATGGTGCGTTCCAGCATCAGCGGCCGGACGGACTTGATTTTTCCGTGGAACAAATGGCGGCGCTGCGGCAGAGGCTGGGCGTTCGGGGCGTTGCTCAGAGAACACATCACAAAGATAGACGATTGACCGCCTTTTGTCAGAATGGTCAGTGACTCTGCATCATCGAGCAGAAATTGCTCGTTATGTATCAGGACATGATGTTCCGGTGTTCCAATCTCCATTTTGTTCAAATCCACCGGGCAGGTAAACAGCAGGTGCTCATGTCGATCACTGGCAATTATCAGAACTCCATCCACCCAGGCCAGCCCGCTGCATTCAAGGGCTTTGGGTTCTGTTTGCTGGTTGGACATCGGCGCCTTGACAGTAATATCTTTCTGGGCGACCACCGGCGGTTCAATCACGTCAAAGCGGATTTCATAGACCCTGCCCGGCTCCTCTGCCTGTGCACAGAACAAGCCCATTGGGCACACCATTGCCGCAAGTAACATAATAGATATTCGAATTGAACCCAACCTGTAAGCCATTATTTTTCCATTCGTCTCCTGTAAATTTTACGAAAACCGCCTTGCAGTGTCAAGAATATCCTCTTTATGCGATAAAATGTTGCTTAATTTATTTGGAAAATATGGCGGTTTCTGGAGTCTTATAGTATAGTACTAAAACAAAATGCAAAGGTATGAAATGGTGATAATTCTGGTCTCATAAAGTTTTGCAAAAGGAGGCGTGCAGGTGCGACTGCAGTTTCGACATCACAGGACATGCGGCTGCGACTCACATAAGCGGGATTCGGTTGCCGGCAGACTATTTGCCTCCGTTTTTTTTCTGTTCTTCGGGGGGATGGGATTGTTGTTTGAGGTCTTTCTCGTCCGAGAAGTCGTTTCCGTAATCCACCGACGAAACTGGTCTGTCGTCAGTTGCCGCATTCTGGAAAGTTCCGTCCGCCAGGAATCCAATTCTGAAAGTCCCTATCGGTTTGCCGTCAAGTACGAATATCAGGTCAACGGGGCGGTGTATCAATCCACACGCTATCAATTCAAAGATTCCGGCTCCGACGATTACGCCAGGGTGCAGAAACTGGCTGATTCTTATCAGGCTGGCTTAGAAACAACCTGTTATGTTAATCCCAAAAATCCTTCCGAAGCCATGTTGGAACAGAATAGTCTTGGTACGGCCTGCTTTATCCTGATTCCCACCGTGTTTGTCATCATCGGCGCAGGAGGTTTCTATGGTACGTGGTTCTATAAGCCAAAACCGAAAACCCAGAAAGCCGCTTTGCCCGAAGTGAAAGGAAAAACCGGAAAAAGCCAATGGGGATTGCTTCTGTTTGGATTTGTATTCTTCGCTGCGGGGTCGGGATTCAGTTATATCTTTTTGATTCGGCCCATGCTGGATATAGTCCGTGCCAGAACATGGATTGAAACGCCCTGCATCATCCTTTCCGGACAGGTCCTCAGTCATGACTCGGATGATGGCACCACTTACAGTATTGATATCTTATATAAATATGTGGTTGACGATAAGGAGTATCGCAGCAACCGCTATGATTTCATGAGCGGCTCCAGCAGTGGTTATCAGGGTAAAAGGGAGGTGGTGGATAAATACCTGAAGCTCAAAAATGCCGTCTGTTATGTCAATCCCGAATCACCCCGCGATGCGGTCCTGAATCGAGACCTGACGTGGAAATATGCAATTGGCCTGTTCCCTCTGATTTTCGTCGCGGTGGGTCTTGCGGTGATGATTGGGGCTGTAATCGGCATGAAGCGTCGTGCGGCCAAAGAGTCCATCGGGGGCTGGAAGCCCCAAACAGCATTTACGTCCTTTCCTCAATCCGGTTATCAGCAGCACTACGGGCTGCGGGAAGACAAAATCACCCTCAAGCCGCAAAAACATCCAATCGCAATGCTGGCTTTTCCATTGCTATTCTGCGGATTCTGGAACGGCTTGCTTTCGTTTTTTGTGTATGAGGTGTTCTCTGGATTTAAGACCGGTCGTCCGGAGTGGTTTTTGACACTGTTTATGATTCCTTTTGTCCTGGCGGGGATTGGAACTGTGATCTGGGTGATTTACCAGTTCCTGGCCCTGTTCAATCCACGATTCGAGATGGTGATTCAGCCAGCATCACTCTGTCTGGGCGGGAATGGTCAACTCCAGTGGACAATCCATGGTCAGGCCGGTCGAATCCGCAAATTAGTCATTACATTAACTGCCAGGGAAGAAGTCATAAACACAGATGGGGAGGGTTCCAATACGCATCGCAAGCTCTTCTATGAAAAAGAACTTCTGTCCACCACGTTGCGGCATGAGATGAAAACGGGCCAAGTCCTTATTGCCATTCCAAAAAGAACAATGCATTCCTTCGAGACCGAACATAACAAGATTATCTGGGCGATTGAGGTCAAGGCCGATATCCCTCTCTGGCCGGATGTCAAACAGGAATATCAATTCTTTGTGGGCCCTCAACCTGTTGTTTAAGAAGGAGATTTATGAGTCCATTGACCATCGATATTGACGACATGAAAACATCCTTCCAGCCTGGCCAAATCATCTGCGGCCAGGTTCGCTGGCAGGCAGACTCGACACCCCCAAAAGCATCTCTGCGCCTGTTGTGGTACACGAAAGGCAAGGGGACGGAAGATGTAGGCATTGCCGATAGCGTTGAATTTAACAATCCCGAGCAAAATGATCGGCGTACCTACCAGTTTAAGATTCCCGAAGGGCCGTACAGTTTTTCAGGAGAGTTATTTTCCTTAATCTGGTCGCTCGAATTGGTTGTCGGCAAACAATTCGCCCGCCAGGATATTACCGTGTCTCCGGATGGGCATGAAATCCGGCTGCATGAAACAGTGCTTGAAGCGAAACCGTTTTTAGAAGGTGATATAAGATAAGGCTTTTTGGGTTACCTTGGTCGGACGAAGCACATCCCGCAATTTTGTGATATGTGTCAATTTTCGAGCTTCAAGAATGGTTTTAACAGCAGTAGGGCCTAAACCGGGCACGCGCAGCAGAGAAAACGTATCTGCTTTGTTGATATTCACCGGGAAATATTCCGGATGAGCCTCCGCCCAGAGCAGTTTGGGGTCTTTTTCAAGCGACAATCGACCTTCTTCATTAAACAGGATATCCGAGTCGGTAAATCCATACTTCCGCATCAGAAAATCAGCCTGATAAAGGCGGTGTTCCCGAATGAGTCGCTGGGCCGGCATTTCGCTGTCGCCCGGCAAAGAAGGAGAGCCTGCGATGGATTGATAAGCACTGAAATAGACCCGCTTGAGCTTCAATCCCTGATAGAGTCTGCCCATATAACGGACGATCTGCTTGTCAGATTCCCCAGCCGCCCCGACGATAAACTGGGTGGTTTGCTTGACTCGCTGGTATTTGCTGCCCTTGGCAGTCAAATCACTGATCAGCTTCATCGGAGCGACGATATCCTTGAGAAAGTCTTTTTTATGGGACAAACGCGACAGGTATTCCTGCCCCGGGGTTTCAATATTGATTGATACTGCCGATGCCAGCTTCAGCGTTTCTTCGATGGCGGCAGGCGAGGCTCCGGGAAGGATTTTCAGATGAATATACCCTCGAAATCGGTGTTTCTTACGAATGATAGCAGCAATCCCATTCAGCCTTTCCATGGTCTTATCCGGGGTGCCGGTCAGCCCGGAACTTAGAAAAAGCCCGTGTACAAATCCGGCCCGAAGATAATCCATGAACAGGTTGGCGGTTTCTTCGATGCCCAGGGTGCATCGGGCAACATCATTGCCGCCGCGAAGGGGGCAGTAAAGACAATCATTCGAACAGGCGTTTGATATCAGGGTTTTAAACAGGATGGTGGAGCCGCCCCCAGGCAAGACGACCGGGTATATCCAGTTTCCGTCCGGACCTTTGCGGCGATGTTCCTCTTTGCTGGTCGCACACGCACAGGCAAGGTCGTACTGGCCGTCCCGGCCGAGGATTTTGAGCTTTTCCGTGGTGTCGGGCTGACTGATTATTGCGGGCATTGCTATACAAGAATTCTATTAAACATCTTCCCTGAAATCGATTTTTATACCATACAAAAAATATTTTAATTAGCAAGTTAAGTAAATTAAAATTTCGGGTAATTATCTGTATAGTCATTGTTGAGTATAATGTGTATAATATATTTTGAGATTGGCATAGAGGGGATAAATAGATAAACATTATCCCCAAGGGGAATTATGTCGGATAATGCCGAAAACAAGGCAGGGCAAAAAGGGCTGGAAGACGGCACCGCCAGGGTGCAGGAAGAGCAGATATTGTCATTAATATTCCAGTATCGGATTAAATATATCTCCTATATTCGTTCGATTATCTGTGATTATCATTTAAGCGAAGATGTCTATCAAAGTGTTTCCCTTGAGGCGATTCGCTCTGCCGACAAGTTTCAGAATATGAAGCATTTGCAGCAGTGGCTCTGGGTGGCCTGCCGGACGCGGGCACTGAATGTCTTGCGGGAACAGAATAAGCCGGTCAGGGTTTTTGACAATGAGATGCTGGATATCATGCAGCCGTTCTGGGAAACCCGCAGCGCCTATGAACAGCATGAGATTTTTTCCTATCTGGAAAAATGTCTCGGCAGACTGTCAGCCTATGCCCGGGAAATTATTCATTTCCGTTATCGTGAAAATTTAACCGGCCAGAAACTGGCCGATGCCCTCGGGCGTAAATGTGAATCGGTCTATGTGGCGTTAAGTCGCGTTCACAGGACTCTGGCTGAATGTATTCAGCGGCAAAATGCCATCCATAAGAAATAATATGTCCAGAAATCAGCACAATCAGAATAATCTAAGCAATGTCCCGGATGAGGCGACATTGGTTTACCTGGTTTATGCCTACCTGGACAATCAGGCTTCGGACGAAGAGCAGAGCAGGCTTAAAACCTGGCTTCAGCGCGATCCGGCCATGCGTGCGTTGTTTATCCAGATATGCATGCAGGACCAGATGGTCTATGAGGCGGTCAACACCTCCGGAGGTGTTGTCTGCCAGCCCGAAGCGGCCCAGGACGATCGAAACCTGTCGTTATGGCGGGAATTGAGCTGGGAAGAGAAGAACGCCCCGGCCGTTCCGCAGGACAAAACCGCGGACGAAGCCGCGAAAATTATTCCCGATCGAAGTCGGATTGTTCCCATACGGCATCGAGTCAACCGCTTGTCTTTGGCCACAATTATCTCGCTGGCCGCGGCGCTGCTGCTGATGATGACCTATATTTACTTCCATCCGTATGCCAGCATTGAAACAGCGACGCTGGTGGATACGATGAATGTACAGTGGGCTGAAGAAATGCGTATGCCCGGACCCCAGGGGCGAATTAAAACGCTGGTACCGATGACCCTGCTGCAGGGGGTTGCACGTATTCAGATGGATGATGGGGTGGAACTGGTGGTCGAATCGCCCGCTAAATTTGAACTGGCGACCTCGTCGGAACTGCGTATGGACTATGGCCGGGTGTATGCCTATGTCTCCGAAATCGGGCGAGGCTTTACGGTTACGACCCCGAATTCGAGAATTGTCGATCTGGGTACGGAATTCGGCGTTGAGGCCAACGGTGCCGGGCAGACGGATTTGCATGTATTTCAGGGCAAAACCTATCTGGTCGCAGGCACCAAGCAGAATGCCAAAACCGTCGAAACGCTGGATGCCGGTCAGGCCCGGGGCGTCCAGGGCAACGGTGTTGTTCGGAATCTGGGATTGAAGGCCGAGGAATTCGTCCGTTCATTCAATCCCAGGGAAAAACTGACTTGGAAAGGGCAGCCCCTGGATCTGGCGGATATGGTCGGCGGTGGAAATGGCTTTGGCACCGGCGTTATCAATATGGGCTACAGCCTGGCAACAGGCAGTGCTGTTCTGCTTGATGGTCCCATCAGCATTGTGGATGCCGGAATTTACAGGCCGGTTTTCTCCAATCCGTTTGTCGATGGCGTATTCATTCCAACCGGTCCCGGCCAGATTGTGTCTTCGCAGGGGCATCAATTTGACGATTGCCCGGCCACCAACGGCGGGGCCTGGAGCGGCACGGTATTCAACGGGGCCTTGCATTACAGCTATGGAAATCCGCGAATTTACCGTCACCAGTTGCGATTGGCCGGCAAAGAGTATGGCATCCCCGGCAATCCCGCCATCAATATGCACGCCAACTGCGGAATAACCTTCAATCTGGCTGAAATACGACGTCTGGTGCCGGGCTACGATATTGGGCAATTTACCTCCGTATATGGAATCAGCGAAACGTTTTTTGATTTTTATGAAGTACGGGATATCCCGGATATTACTGTGCCGCGGGTCGATTTCTTTGTTCTGGTTGACGGCAAGGTCCGGTTTTCAAAGAAAGCGGTTGCTCCCGAGGTCGGCAAACGGCTTCTGGCGAAAGTTCAATTGCTGCCCGAGGACCGTTTTCTGACCCTGATTACCACCCAGAGCGATGACCCGTATGCAATCAGCTATGACTGGGCATTATTCGCTGAGCCGCAACTGCATTTAACGCGAGTCAGCCAGTAATCAGGATGATGCTAACGGCGAAAGATGAGGAATGACTGATGGGAATGAGGCTGTTTCAGTGTCAGGTATTGGCGTTGAAATAAAGACCATCGTGGTCTGAAACGATAACATTTTTTGTGAAAGGAAAAGGTTATGGTTAGCAGAGGTAGGGTAGCCATGCTGATCTGTCTGTTGACGGTGATGCTGATGGCAAGTACAGGATGGGGTGCTGGGTTTGTCAAGCATGAATTGTGGGAAGGTGTTGCAACGACGACGCTGAATGATGCGGTTTTGGTTGCACAGGGGGGATCTGCACCAACGACGACGAGTTACATTGCGAAATTGGATTTTGTAGGCGACACCATCGATGGATATGTTGATAAATTCACCGCATGGCTTGTGCCGCCGGTCACCGGTGATTATGTGTTCTATATCAGCAGTGATGATGATGCCGGTGTGTGGATTGTTCCGGATGCCAACGATAAGGCCATCATCAATGTGACTGACACGCCTCCGTTGTGCAGGGTGACTGGATGGAGAGGCTATGGCGATTACACCAGCACTGCCGAGCAAGCGTCTGCCCCCGTGGCTTTGCAGGCAGGGATTCCGGTGAAAATGGTTGTAATTCATCGCGATGGTACCGGCGGTGATTATGCAACGGTTGCCTGGACTCTTCCCGGCAGCACCACCATTGATGTCATTGGCAGTCAGTATTTCGCCGGTGAACAGCAAGCCGGTGGTCCCATCCCCGCAGATGGCCAGACCAATGTAAAATCGGGTCTGCTAAGCTGGCTTCCCCCGGCCAAGTGGTCCGGGAAGGGGACACTGACTTACGATGTGTATCTGAGCACCGATCCGAATTTGTTTCCTTCGTCGCTTGTCTCGAATGACCAGACGACCACCGCCTTTGATGCCGGTGCGGTCGATGGTATCAATCTGCAGTTCGGCAAAAACTATTACTGGCGTGTCGATGTGACAGACCCCAACACCGGCGGTACAGGGTCTTTTACCACGGGTGAGAAGTGGACATTTACCACCAATGACGGAAAACCGTTCATCGTCACGGCTCCGGGAAATGTTTTCGGAACCTTGAATGGCAGTGCGTCATTTACTGTGGTTGCCGATACGCTTGCAAACACCACGCTGAGCTACCAGTGGTCCTTCAAGACCTTCTTTGGCACTACCTGGACGGATATCCAGGGGGCAACCGGGCCGACCTATACCAAGAATGGCTTGCAGCCTTCAGATCGCGGTTTATATCGCGTGCGTGTGTATGACACCCTTGGCAACGAAGTCTTTGCAGAGGCGCGTCTTTATATGCGAATCGGTCTGGTCAACCGCTACAGCTTCACCGATAATGCCAACGATTCCGTCAGCGGAGCGAACGGTACGATCTATCAGAGTGCCAATTATCCGGCAACGTTTATCGATGCCCCCGGTACATCCGGTGATCCGACAAAACGGCAGTTATACCTGGCCAACGGTCCCACGCGAACCGGTTCTGCCGGCGGTCTTCTGGCGTATGTGGACCTGCCCAACGGCGTTATCAGCACGCTCGGCACTCAGGCGACATTTATGGCCTGGTTTACCTGGAGAGAGACGGATACCGGCCAAAACTGGCAGCGCGTATTTGATTTTGGCAACAGCACAGGCGGAGAAAATGTGTCCGGGACCGGCAACAATTACCTGATGCTGACACCCCGTGCCGACGGCAGAACGCCTCGCTTTGGATACAAGAATTTTTCCACGGGCGAAGAGCGGTATCTGAATGCTTCAGCCAGCCTGACGACCACAAGTGGTCAGGTGTGCTATGCGATTACCTGGAATGAGGATACGGGACGTACGGAAATGTACCGTAATGGCAAACTGGTCTCTGCCGGCGATATCCATTTCAAGCTGTCCAATGTCAATGATATCAACAACTGGCTGGGACGTGCTCAATTTAATGACAACGGATTCTGGGGAAACATCAATGAGTTTCGTATCTATGATCAGGCATTGCCGGCTTTTGAAATTGCTGCTGCCTATGCACTTGGGCCGGATACCCTGATAGCCAATCCTTGCGTCAACCAGCCGTCGTCCGATATTAATAATGACTGCGTGATTGATCTGGACGATTTCGCCCTGATTGCAGCAGAGTGGCTGGATTGCGGATTGACGACTTGCCCGTAATTGTTTGTTAGAGAAGAAGTTAAAAAATGGAGCCGTCGTTTCAAACGGCGGCTCCATGGGTTCTAAAAATCATGTTTTATATTGAAAAAGAGGATTCAATATAGTATAGTACAGTAATTCAATGCTGACGGGGTTGATTGCAGCGATGAGGTGATGATGTTGGGTGTGTACGGATGAGGTTGTGATTATGACATCTGCTTATTTGGCAAAGAGTTACGGCTAAAACAGCAGTGTTTCTGGTGGGGCTTTTGGGTATTTCAATGGAAGTGATGAACACGGACGGCGGGTGAAATAAGAATACAGAAAGTAGTTGCATGAGGATATTTCCACGCGACAAAATTAAAAACAAGTCTCACGCAGATGATACAATATAAGAGGGAATCTATTCAAAATAGAATAAAAATGTTTTTTGAAAGGGGAATATGACATACACGACAAAACGGTGAGTAGTTTGTGAATATAAGCTTAAGTGAACACGTATAAAAAACGATACAATAATTAATTTGGAGGTGGTTTAGATGAAAAAGCAAGTGTTAGTTTTATTGGCCGTAGTGAGTCTTTTATCGATGACTGTAAGTGCTGATACTGTTGCCTATTGGCGTTTCGAGGACGGTACCGCGGGAGCCCAGGTGGTTCATCCCGTGGGTGATGGTCAGTATTACGAAGGCGTTGTCGATGTCTCGGGCAACGGTAATGGCCTGTCCGTGTGGAATGAAAGCTGGGCGGGTTATGTGTATAGCTCGAATGTCGGCGGCACCAGCGTCAATGGTCTGGCCAACAATTTATGCGTTAAAAATTCGGGCGGTTATCCCGCGATGTGGACCGATCCATCCGATCCCATCAGTTCAATCTCTCCCAGAGCCTTCACCGTCGAAGCGTCATTCAAACTGGAAAACGGCGGTTATAAGACCATCGTTGGCCGGGATTCGCGTGGAAGCGCGTCTATCAATGGTGACCTCGCCGCTCTGTATTTTCAGGCCGTACCGGATAACGGTCTTGCAATCAAATTCTGTGATGTTTCCGGTTACTGGCATGAAGCGGTTGCTGCTCCGGGTTCCTATGTTGGTTTTGACTGGGGAACCGATCCGGATGGCACCCAGGCACATTGGTACAGCATGGCTGGCGTAAGTGATGGATCGACTCTGTCACTGTGGCTCAGAGATGTTACCACCAATGGCACATGGCAGTTAATTGCTCAGACTGACATGACGCTGGCCAACAGCCCTGATACCGCTCTGACGAAGGGTACAGGGTCCGCTGGTGACTGGACGGCGGGTCAGTGGTCCGTGGGACGCGGCCTGTATGCCGGCGGCCATGGCGACCGTGCCTATGGCTATATCGATGAAGTCCGTATTTCCGATGCAGCGCTGAGCGTGGATCAGTTCCTGATGGTTGTTCCGGAACCGGCCACAATGGCGGTAATGGGTCTTGGCGCCCTGTTGGCGGCTCGTATGCGTCGTAAATAATTCAGGATTCAATCCTGCTTTTGAGCAGAATTGAATGTGAACGTGTTATGGAGAGAGGGAATGGCGAAAAATTCCATTCCCTCTCTATTTATCAGGATGTTGCAGTGCAAAGAATTGTATCTTATTAACTGATTTATGGAGGTTACAATGAACAAAAGGAAATTATTTATCGTGTGCGGTATATGCCTGATGCTTGTCGGCATATCCGCCAGCGCCAAAACAGTTGCATACTGGCGTTTTGAAACAGGTCCGGCGGGGACCAATATCCAGCATGGCGCCGCCGACGGTGTATTCAGCCCGGACGTTCAGGATGTCTCGGGCAACGGCAATCACCTGGCTGTGTGGAACAGCAACCAGTGGCAGTACCGTGCCAATGTTCCTTATGCCAACGTTCCATGGACAGGCGAGGCGAATGTTTACAGCGTTAGAAACATTACCGGCTATCCTTCTTTGTGGAACAAATCGCTGGCGACCTGGGAACCGGCACAATGGACCATCGAGGCGACGTTTAAGGCCGAAAACAACGGCACAAACGGCGGATGGAAAACCATTGTGGGTCGTGATTCGCGGGGCATTCCCATGAAGGGGACCGAACTCAATGGCGACCTGGCTGCCTTGTATCTCCAGACGACGGACAGCCCGGCCAGAGGGCTTGCGATCAAGTTCATCGACAAAGACGGTTATTGGCATTCAGCAGAAGCCGGGCCGGATGCGTATGTCGGCTTTAACAATTCAACAGATCCGCAAGGCAACACCGCTCCCTGGTACACCGTCGCGGCCACCAGTGACGGCAGATGGCTGCGATTATATCTGTACAACCATAACCAGCCGCAAAACGGTTATGTCAAGATTGCCGAGACCGATATGACGGTGACCAATCCCGGCAGTACGAATACGGCGTTGAATAAGGGCGCCGGTGACGGCGGTGACTGGGATGCCGGGGATATTACAGTCGGACGTGGTATGTATGCCGGCGGTCACGGCGACCGTTTCTACGGCTTTCTTGACGAAGTTCGTCTTTCCGACAAGGCCCTGAAGCCCAGCGAATTCCTGATGGCTCCCGGGTATGTCCAGCCGGTTTCACCGGCCAAGGACGAATTCCTGGCCACGACGGCAGCCACGACCTATACCTGGACCACAAACACAACCCTGATGACTGAAAATGGCGTTGTATTTGATCGTTATGCCATCTATATTGCCAATAATGCAGTAGATTTGACACCGGAAAAACCCACGACGTACCTGCATGCCAATACAATTACGAATGTCGCTACACAGTCCTATAGCGGCTATAACGGCACGTATGCGTATAATGAGGATTACTTCTGGCGTATTGATATGGTCGCGATGGATCCCAATGAGTCGGATCCCAATCATATTGTCTATAACATTCCTCACCTCTATCAGGGCGCTCCGGTTCGCTTCTTTGGGCCTCGGGCCTGCCCGGCGGTGTCGATTTCCGGCAATGTGTCGATTCTTCCCGATCCGATTACGCAAATCTATACCGCACAGAATGCCGTCTTTACCGCCGGCATCACCCGCGGTACAGTCAATGTGGATGCAATCAGCTGGTACAAGGTCAACGGTGTGCAGGATACAGGCGTTTTCGACCCCAATGACCTGCCGGACTCGCTGGTTACCCATGTGCCCGGCGTGACCCAGATTGCATACATTCCGAATCTGACAACGGCAACATCGACTACCCTGACGATTGTGAATGCAGCGCCGGCAAACAACGGCAGCTACTATGCCAAGGTACGCCTGGTGGATCCGCTGGGTGGTACAACCGGATGCGAAGGTGTTTCTCCGGCGGCCAATCTGTTTGTCCGTGATGATACCCATGCCTCCACCAACTATCTGGTGCATCGGTATGGCTTCGATGGCAATGCCAATGACTCGATTGGAACCGCTCATGGTACCGTCGTGGATCTGGGCGACGTCAATCATACTTTCGAAAACGGTCAGCTTGTGCTCAACAATGCAGGCCTGAATTCAAGACCGATCCAGAATGAAGCGGGTGTCGGTGATCGGCTGCTGGATGCGCAGGGTGCCTATGTGGATCTGCCCAACGGTCTGATTTCACCTCTGGGCAAGAGCGCCACCTTTATGGCGTGGTTTACCTTCACACCGGTTGCCAATGATGGATGGCCTCGTATCTTTGACTTTGGCACATCCACCGGCGGCGAAGGCTTTGCCACTGGCGGAGATGGCGTAAAGTACATCAACGGCATTCCGTATCTGGATACCGCCGCTGCGGATATGCAGGAATACGTGATGCTAACCCCGCAGCAGGGGACCGGTTCGGCATGGCGTTTCGAGTCGCTGATTCGTCCTCCATCAAACAGCGTTTATGTGGATCCGTCCGACAATACAGCCCTGAAGAATGTGGAAGTCTGCGTTGCATGTGTGTTTGATGCGGCCACCGGATTCAATACCGTGTACCTCAACGGTGTTCAGGTCCTCCAGGCGGCCAATACCACCCATACTCTGGCCAACATCAATGATGTCAACAACTGGCTGGGTCGTTCGCAGTGGCCGGATGCGATGTTCACCGGCAAGCTCAATGAATTCCGCATCTATGATATCCCCCTGAGCAAGTACTGGGTCAAAGCCTACTACAAACAGGGTGCGGATAACTATCTGACCAGGCCGAATCCCTGCATTCAGGATGAAGTCAATGCAATGGACTTCAACACCGACTGCGTTGTGGATATGCTGGACTTTGCGACATTTGCCGAACAGTGGCTGTCCTGCGACCGCCTCTATGGCTGCAACTAAGTTCTGCCTTGATGGTCGCAGTTCGCGGCTGTAGTGTGTAAAAATAAAAGCGGGTCTCGGGTTTCCGAGGCCCGCTTTTGGTTTGGGCAAATCACAGACCGTTGCAGGATTAATTGACCGTCCATTCATGGACGCCGGCAGAATAATCCGGCTGGCAGGTAATCTCCATCCGCAACGCGTCCGTCTTGACGGGGGTGAAACTGAGCCGATCCATATCATCTTTGGTGACTTTGTAATCGCTGAAATTATTCACCGGCTTCCATTGTCCGTTATCCCGGTATAGAATCTTCCAGGCCTTCGGCACACGGCATTCGCCCCGTCCGGTATCATCAAACCAGCACACCGATACGGAACCGACTTCCTGAACACCGTCGAAATCATACTGGACCCACTCGGTCGTTCCTTTGTGCGGCCACCAGTGCAGAAAGCCCTTGGACTCATCCCCGGAACTGTCCGGCACAAGCTGGTCGTTGACATATTCGGTTTTGGTTCCGCCGACATTGCTCAAAAACGACGTGCTGACCTTGCTGGTCGAAGCAATCGTCGGGCTGGGCAGGGGGCTGGCGTTTTTCTCGTTGCGAGGTATCCATACCATCATCTGTCCTTTGCCCCGATGGGCCCAGGCATAGTAGGGAATCGCGGCAAATTTGCGTTCCGTGCGTTCCATCACACCCGGTGCAGCGGTCTTGCGTAATTCAATCGCAGTGCCTTCAATGACCGTCAGACCGTTCAGCAGATCGGGTTTTTGGGTCACCGTTAATTTTGCCGCATCCGGCAGCATTAGATTGAACAGCTTGCCGCCTTCCACGTCCGGCCATTCAAGGCAATAGACCAGCGGTCCACGCTGGATGGCCGCCCGGCCGATGTTGTCTTTGACCCGTTCGTCACAGATAATCCGCTGCGGTGTCATGGGCAAACCGAGCTGGACCACGTCACCGTCTTTCCATTCGCGTTCAATTGCAGCAAATCCCTTGTCTGCCTTAACCTCCATCGGTGCCCCGTTAACCGACAGGGAAATCTCGCCTTCGGTCGGGTGAAGTACCGAATACAGCTTGCCGGGAACGGGCTGATTGACCGCCCAGCCGGGAATACGCACTTTGAGCGTGAATTTCTGCCCCGCACTGGCAGGACTGATTTTGATTGCTATGTTGCCGTCCCAGGGATAGCGGGTTATCTGGGCGACGGCAACTTTCTTTCCCCCAACCTGCAGATCGGCGGTACTGTTGACAAACAGGTTGACATAAACCGCGTTGTCGCGGACGGCATACACATACCCCGGTACCGAAGCCAGGAATCGACAGATATTGCTCGGACAGCATGCACAGCCAAACCACGGCTGGCGGTCATGGCCGGTGCTTTCCAGGGGATTGGGATAGAAAAACAGCTTGCCGTCCAGTGATACCCCGGACAGCACATTATTATACAGCGACCGTTCCATTACATCGATATACCCGGCGTCGCCGTGCAGCAGAAACATCCGGTGATTCCAATAAACATTGGCAATCGCCGCACAGGTTTCGCAGTAGGCCGTACGGTTGGGCAATTCATAATTGTCGCCGAAAGCCTCGCCTGCATGACGGGCGCCGATGCCGCCGGTAATATACAGCTTGGTATAGACGACATTTTCCCAGATTTTGTTAATTGCCGTGATATAGCTGGCATCGCCGGTCATGGCTGCGACATCCGCCATGCCGCTGTACATATACCCGGCCCGAACCGCGTGCCCGACCGCCGCATCCTGCTGGGTGACGGGTTTATGCTTCTGGGCATAAGACCCTTCGTCTTTGACTCCGCGTCGGTCCAGAAACCGCTTGGCCTGTTCCAGGTACGCCTTGTTGCCGGTTGCCCGATACAGCTTGACTAAGCCGATTTCGATTTCCTGGTGGCCCGGTACATCGGTCCGGCCGTCGGCACCGAACGTTTTAACGATCAAATCCGCACTCTTGATCGCCACATCCAGAAAACTGCGTTTGCCGGTGGCCAGGTAATGAGCTACGGCGCCTTCATACATGTGCCCGAGGTTGTAAAGCTCATGGCTGTCCCGAATGTTATCCCATGGCTCGTTGATATAGCAGCAGGCGATGTTTTTGCCGTCTTTCTTTGCGCGGGCGGTCCATGCCGTATAAAGATACCCATCTGGTTCCTGTGCGGCGGCAATATACGAAATGACTTCATCCAGGTATTTATCCAGCTTGGGGTCCGGATGAACCATCAGGCTGTACGAGGCGCCCTCGATGATTTTATAGACATCGCTGTCGTTAAAACCAAAATCACCCACCCAGGGCTTATCAGACAGTTTGGCTGCGACTTTAAAGTTTTCAATACGTCCGGTGTCTTCCGATTGCTTAAACGCAAAGGGAATCGTTGCCATCCGGTTGGTTTCCATCCGCGGCAGCCAGAACGTATCTGAAAAGTGAACCTGGGTGAAGGGGACCGGCTGATAAGGATAATCCGACCCGGTCTCTGCGGACACGATACCACAGGCACTCAGGCACAGGAAGAGGATGAATAAATACAAGCGTGACCGATCCAGATTGTGTTCCATGTGCATTCCCTTTCTATTTTGGTTAAGATTTTGAGAATTTTTCGATAGCGTATATTAGCGTCTGATACAGCAATCTTCAATATTAAACAGACATGCTTTATCGACATGAGGTTTCATCTAATTTTTGGTCTTGCAGTCCTGGCTGGCCGGGCGATATGAAAACAGATAAAAAACAGAAGGTATGGTCTTAAATAGGGCAATGGGCCTCTTACGCAAGTTTCAGGGATGCCGCTTTACTTTGGAGGGGTTTTATCCTATAATGCCCCTTTTATTGAACCCGGAAAAAAGGTTTAACTATGGAAAAAGTCAAGATTTACGATACCACATTGCGGGATGGAATGCAGGCCGAAGGGATTAGTTTTTCGGTTGAAGACAAACTGCTGGTTGCCCGCAAACTCGATGAATTTGGTTTGGATTATGTCGAGGGCGGTTACCCGCAAAGCAATCCCAAGGAAGCCCTGTTTTTCCAGCGGCTGGCCGAGCAGCCCCTCAAACAGGCAAAACTGGTCGCCTTTGGCAGCACCCGCCGGGCCGGTAATACCGTACAGGACGACCCCGGCATCAAGGCCTTGCTGGAAGCCTGTGCTCCCGCCTGTACTGTGGTTGGCAAAAGCTGGGATCTGCATGTGAGCACCGTGCTTCGCTGCACCCTTGAAGAAAATCTCGCTGTCTGTGCCGATTCCGTCGATTATCTTAAAAAACACGGCAAAGAAGTCATCTTTGACGCCGAACATTTTTTTGACGGCTATAAAGCCAATCCGGAATATGCGATTAAGGTACTTCAGGCGGCTGCCGAAGCGGGGGCGGACTGTTTGGTCCTGTGCGAAACCAACGGCGGCAAACTGCCCCATGAAGTTTATGAAATCGCCTCTGCCGTGGTTAAGATGCTGCCCGGCGTGGAAATCGGCATTCATTGCCATAATGATACGGATTGTGCCGTGGCCAATTCACTGGCGGCAATCCGGGCCGGGGCCAGGCATGTTCAGGGTACCATCAACGGTCTCGGGGAACGCACCGGCAACGCCAACCTGTGCACGATCATTCCGAATCTGACCCTCAAGATGGGCTTTGATACCGTCGGGACGGAAAAACTTAAAACCATCACCGAGCTGTCACGTTTTGTGTTTGAAGTGGCCAATATGACGCCCATCAACAATATGCCCTATGTGGGCGAAAGTGCCTTTGCGCACAAGGGCGGACTGCATATCGATGCCCTGCGCAAGAACCAGAAAACCTACGAGCAGATCGACCCGGAAGCGGTTGGCAATTCCCGCAAATTCCTGATTTCTGAACTGTCCGGAGCCTCGAATGTGCTGGATAAGCTCGAAAAGAAAAAACTGGTTTCCGATAAGGTCGTGGCCCGTAAAATTCTCCAGCGTGTCCAGGATCTCGAGAATGAAGGCTATCAGTTTGAAACCGCCGAGGCCAGCTTTGACTTGTTAATCCATAAAACACTCGGCGATTACAAGCCCTGCTTTGAATTGCAGAAATATCACATTGATATCGAACGATCACCCGATGGCAGGATTGTGACCGAGGCAACCGTAAAATTGAGCGTGGATGGCAAAACGGTCCATGTCGTCAGTGAAGGTGACGGCCCGGTTAACGCCCTTGATGGGGCCTTGCGAAAGGCGCTTGAGCCATTCTATCCCAACTTGAAAACCCTGAGCCTGATTGATTACAAAGTCCGTGTGGTCAATGCCCGGGCCGGGACCGCGGCTCGCGTTCGCGTCGTCATCGAAAACCGGGACCAGGATGGCCTCTGGGGTACGGTTGGCGTTTCCGAGAATATTATGGAAGCAAGCTGGATAGCCCTCGTGGACAGCGTCGAGTACAAACTGCTCAAAGACGCGGGTCGAATCAAGTAGGGCCTTCAGTCCGCATGCGAATGAGGGCGGTCGTCGGTCTGTACAGCCATCATATTGACGGTGCTGATTTTGACCCCTTTAACACTGGTCAGGCTGTCGGCCAGTTTTTGGATTTCTCCGGTTTTGCCCTTGAGAATAATCACCTCAAGGCAATGATGATGGTCTAAATGCACATGGGTTGAAGCAATCACATGGTAAAACTGACTGTGCTGCATATCATTGAGCTTTTGATTCAGCCCGGCCATGTGGTGGTCATAGACCAGAAAAATACCCGCCACGGCACAGGATTCAGGATTCTGCAATTGCTTCCGTGACAAGGCACAACGGATCAGGTCGCGGACTGCCTCGGAACGATTCGGGTATCCTTTGTCCGCGATGAACGCATCAAATTGTCCCAGCAGTTCGGTTTCAACCGAAATGCCTATCCGTTCAATATGTGACATTATACATCTCCATACAGTTTTTTGGATGATAATACAAACAGCCTGATTTGACAAGTTCAAACAAAGGATTCCTGTCGGCTATCGCGTGAGGGGTTCTCGGACGTTTTACAAAAAAACATTTTCATGGTTTCGGTAAAATTCCCGATAAAAATAGGTAATAAATCCTTAATGCAGCAGGGATTTTCTACCGATATTCAAAGCATGTTCCGGGTCGGAAACTGCTATGAAAGAGAAAACAAAACAAGTTATCAGGATTTCATTACGTGGGGCACAACCCCAGTCTGATACCGCATGGCGGTTTCTTTTTGCGACTGACTACACCTCAAGGTTACAGGACGTTACAATGATTCACACCAATGTCTTGATAGGATGGAAGAATGAATCAGGCAATAGAAATCAGTAATTATTCCTATGTCTATCCGGATGGCACCATGGCCCTGGATTCCATTAACCTAACCATTCAACATGGCCAAAGGGTATCACTTATCGGCCCCAACGGCGCAGGAAAATCAACTCTGCTGCTGGCCATGGCCGGATTCATCCGCGGAAAAGGAACGGTACGCATCGATGGTATGGAGCTGTGCAGTCGTACATTGAAACAGATTCGTGCGAAGCTTGGCTGCTGTCTCGAGAATCCCGACGATCAGCTTTTCATGCCCACGCTTTTTGAAGATGTTATTTTCGGACCGCTGAATATGAACCTGCCCCCTCAGCAGGTCAAAGACAATGTTGACCGGGCTTTTGAAACCGTTGGCTTAACGGCGCTGGCTGAAAAAGCTCCGCATCATCTGTCCGCCGGTCAGAAACGGGCCGCTGCGATTGCAACTGTACTTTCAATGGCTCCGCAGATTATTACGTTTGATGAGCCGGATGGCAGTCTCGATCCACGTAATCGCAAGCGATTGGAAGAGGTCCTTGGCCGCTTACCCCAAACACTCATCATTGCTACCTGCAATATGCGATTTGCCGCAGCGGTATCCACTCGGGTTATTGTTGTGGACCACGGTCGCATCGTTGCAGATGGTCCAGCCAAATCCATCCTATACGACAAAGACCTTATGGAAGCTCATGGATTAGAAATTCCCTGAGTGATTTTGTTCATCGCGCTGTCGCTGCCATAAAATAGAATTTTTGATAGTAAAAATGGGCAGAATAGGGGATGTGTACCCAGATTATTAATGTTAAAATAAACAACCTGACGATATGATTGCAAAGGAAATATTGTCAGGAGTTTATGGATACGTTTTTAAGACAATTTCAGGATGCTGTCTATCAGTTATCTCCAGTAGTGTTGATTGGAGTAGGCTTTATTCTGATTTGGATAGGACTGAGTCTGTGGCTGGGCGGCCTGAAATGGCTTAAGATTCTGGCTGCCTTTGCCGGCGCTGGAGTGGGATATACCCTGGCCGGTTGTTATACGGATAAACAGATATACATACTCATTGGTTTTGCGGTGATTGGCGGTTTTATAGCCCTGTTCATCGAAAAAACGGTCGTCGTATTCATGGCAGCGGTACTGGCGGCCGTCATAGTCAATGTCCTGATTGCCTGGCCAACGCTGGCAGAAGCCAAAACCTGGGAAGATACTCCAAAAATAGAACTGTCCAAAGACACTCCGCCCGATGTGGTTCAGAGTCTGACTGTACTTGAAACCTATGCCCGCTATGCGTGTCAAAAAAGCATCCAGATTATCAAGTCACTGGGCAGTGTGGGCTACACGGCTGCCGTCATCGCTATCCTGGTGGTTTTAGGGGTTGGTTTTGCGATGCCTCGCGGCGTGTGCGCCCTCGGGTGTGCGGTGGTTGGAGTCAGTTGGATTGCACTTGGCCTGCTGCTGTTATTGTTATATAAAGGTGCCAAGCCCATCGATTATGTAATCCAGCAGGCCGAGGTTTTGGCAATGGTTGCATTGATTGTAGTTGCATTTGGTACCCTTGTGGACCTGGCTTTATGCCCGGATATGAGCAAAAAGAAATCCGGCATGATTGATCAATCGAAAGGAAAGAAAAAATGATTCCATGGCTGCTTGCTGAAACAGCGCCGGAAACGACGTCTTCCAACTTCAGTGTGGACCCGGCATTGAATTTTGTCTGGGAACAGATTACCAATCTCACCTGGCTTCAGGCTGTTATCGGGATATCTTTCGGCATGGTCTATCTGCTGTACGGATGGAGAATCTTCCGAATCCTGGTGGTTATCGCTTTTGCCCTGATTGGCATGTTTCTGGGGATTATGGCCGGCCAGAAATTCGGCAGCCAACTGATGGGCGGCATCATGGGTGTTATCTTGTTTGCGGTGCTGTCGATGAGCCTGGTCAAATGGTGCGTCTCCATTCTCGGTGCTGCCGCCGGCGGAGTACTGACAGGCGGTCTGTGGTATGCAGTCGGCCTGCCGGAACAATATATCTGGGCCGGGGCGATCGTGGGTGTGGTCGCCGGCGGGATGATGTCGTTTATTCTGCTCAAGATTTCCGTTATGCTGTTTACCAGTCTCGGCGGTTCTGCGATATTGGCAATCAACTTCCTGGCGTTGCTCCACCAATATGAGACTAAGGTTATCGCTCCCCCGGGAACCACGATTCACGATTTAATCTTCCAGAAAACCTGGTTTCTGCCCATGGTTATTATTGTTCCGACAATCATTGGAATGATTGTCCAGAATAAGCTGATTAAGCAATCCAGTAAATGGGATTTCTAATCCTGACTTCCTGCCTGTCAAAGCAGGCCTTTTGAAAATTTAGTTTGCAGCGATGGTTTTGGTAGAACAATGGACCCAAAACAGCTATAATAATACCTGTCAATGAGTGCCAGACAGGAAAAAACATTGTTTCAGCCATCGGAAAGCAAGACCCTGCAAAGTGTTGCGCCGCTTGCGGTCCGGATGCGCCCGAATACAATTGACGACTTTGCAGGTCAGGAACATTTCGTCGGTGAAGGCAAACTCCTCCGCCGGATGCTTGAGGGCGGGGCGATCAGCAGTCTCATTTTTTATGGTCCTCCCGGCTGCGGCAAGACAACCCTGGCTCGCATTATTGCCAATCACACCAATGCCGTCTTCGAGGTCCTTAGTGCCCCGGCTGCCGGCGTCAAAGAACTCCGACAAGTTCTGGACACCGCCAAAGACCGTCTCATCACCTCAGGCCGCCGAACTGTTCTATTTATAGACGAAATACATCGGTTTAATAGATCCCAGCAGGACGTTCTTCTGGATGATGTGGAAAATGGGATTGTCACGCTCATCGGTGCGACGACCGAAAACCCTTTTTTCAGTGTCAATTCGCCGCTGATTAGCCGAAGCACGGTTTTTACATTCGAGCCGCTCAAGACAGAGCATATCAAATTACTCTTATCACGGGCGATTGCTGACGAAAAAAATGGCTTGGGAAAGATACCGCTGGCAGTTCAAGCAGAAGGAATTAACTTCCTTGCAGAGATTTGCGATGGCGATGCCCGCAAGGCTCTGACCGCCCTGGAAGTTGCGGTTCTATCCAAGCAGAAGCACACAAAAAAAGGCGATACCGTTGAGATTTCACTGGAGGACATTAAGGAATCCATCCAGAGAAAGTCGGTCCAGTATGACGGTTCCGGCGATACGCATTACGATTTAGCCAGCGCCCTCCAGAAATCCATGCGGGGTTCAGACCCGGATGCCACCGTTTATTGGCTGGCCAGAATGATTGCCGGGGGCGAAGACTTGCGGTTTATCGCTCGTCGAATCATGATTTGTGCGACTGAAGATGTGGGCAACGCTGACCCTACGGCGACCATCCTTGCGGCCTCTGCGATGCAGATTGCCGAATTTGTGGGGTTTCCAGAGGCACAATTACCACTGGCTCAGGCCGCCATTTATATCGCCTGTGCCCCCAAATCAAATGCCTGTGCCAAGGCAATCTGGGGGGCTGTAGCGGATGTCCAATCCGGCCGGACTATCCCGGTGCCGCCGCACCTGCGGGATTCACATTATAAATCCGCCGCCAAACTGGGTCATGGTGTCGGCTACCAGTATCCGCACGAAAGTCCCAACGGATTTATCCCACAGGATTACGTCGGCCAGCCGCTTCCGCGCAGGTATTACGAACCCAAAAACATAGGGCGCGAAAAATTAGTCGCCGAATATTTACAAAAGCTGCGAAATCAAGTAGAACAATTACGGCAGACGCCGCCTCAAACGTCGGTTTAGGCAATAAGAATAAGCCGGATAATTTGAGCAAAACAGGCAGACAGGCCGATATATGGACAGAGTAAAACGGATAGCTGCGGACAGGGGTTCGTTCTTCGGGACTAACGAATGAATAATGCAGAACAGAAACGGCAAGTGAGAAAACAAATACAGCAGATTCTGGCGGGAATACAGCCGGAAGTGCGATTACAGAAAAGCCGGGTGATTTGCAATGAAGTCTTGTCGTCGGAGGAGTACAAAAAGGCCTCTGTCGTGATGCTGTTTCTGTCCATGCTGCATGAAGTGGATACCACGGCGATGATTCTGGATGCCTTTCAGCAGGGCAAAACCGTAGCGGTGCCCAAAATGTCCTGGCAGCAGCGGCACATGATTCCGGTGGAAATCCAGTCTCTGGACACGGGATTACAGATAGATCGCATGGGTTTGCGAAATCCCACGACCGGTACACCTGTGCCGCACGAAGATATCGATCTGGTGATTGTGCCCGGTCTTGGGTTTGACCGGCAGGGCAATCGGCTTGGCCGTGGCGGTGCTTATTATGACCGCTTTTTGGCAAGTCCGGGTATGCGTGCCCAAAAATGGGCGGTGGCTTTCTCAGAGCAGATTCTGGATGCCGTACCCCACGATGATAAAGATATACCTGTGGATGCGATTATTACCGATGCCGGCATTTTGAGAATGCAGGCCAGATAATAGTGTAAAATATGTAGTAAAATAATGACAGCAGCAGGAATGGATTCTGTATGAAAGTAGAGTATCGACCTTACCAGGGAAGAAATGGAAGTAATTCAAGGACGCGGATGATTCTGATAGTCCTTGCTGTAGCGATTGTCGGGCTGGTTGCCCTTAACCGCTGGAAGAAGAAAAAGGCCGAGCAGGTCCAATTGGAAGAGCAGTCCGAGACGGTAACTGCGGTGGAAACGGCTGCGCAGACGCCTCCGCAGAATAATCTGCGAACCACGACTCCCGACACCACCCCTGAGCAGCTTGAACTGGCCGCCGGCTCTGCCAGGACTGATGCTGTCGCTGTTACGCCGCAGCCGACATCACCGACACCGCAGCCTGCCGTGGAAACGCCGCAGCCGACTCCAGTTCCTGTCTCACAGGATGCGGTCCAGCCTGCACCTGTGGTGGATACCATCACCAGCCCCGAAGCGGCCGCCATGATTCGTCAGGCGGTACAGGATATCGCCGCAGGCAAGATTATAGCCGCTCGCGACCAGCTCAATCATGCTCTCGACTTGAACCTCAGCGACGCTGTTCGTGACGAGGTCAAAAAGCAGTTGACCAAGCTGTCGGATACCTGGCTGTTCAGCAAACAGGTTGCCGTTGGCGATACCATGACCGAACTGTATAAAGTGCAGCCCGGTGATGTGCTGGCTGTCCTGTGCAGAAAATACAAGGTTCCGCACGAAGCCATCGAACGAATCAACGGCATCACCAATCCGGAACGGCTCCAGGCCGGTCAGACCATCAAGGTCATTCATGGCCCCTTTAATGCCGTCGTCAGCAAAAAGAATTTCACCATGGATATCTATCTGCAGGGCGTTTTCGTCAAGCAGTATAAAGTCGGTCTTGGCAAGATAGAACATGATACGCCCACAGGCAAATGGAAAGCCGCCGCCGGCGGCAAGATGATCAAGCCCACCTGGACGGACCCCGATTCAGGACGCGTCTATCAGGGCAGTGACCCGGATTATCCGCTTGGCTCACGGTGGATTGCTCTGGAAGGTCTGGAGGGAGCCGCCAAAGGCCGCACGGGATTTGCAATTCACGGCACCAAGGAACCCGAAACCATCGGCACCCGGGCCTCGCGGGGCTGTATCCGTCTGTTCAATGGCGATGTCGTTGAAGTTTATGATTTGCTGGAAGCCGGCATCTCGGAAGTGGTGGTTGTTGAGTAGTTTTGATATCCACCGTGCGGTGCGATACTGCCGTGCAATAAAATGTGAATGATTAGCGGAAATGGCCGGCGGATCCGGCCTTTTCCTTTCATGGGTAAAGCGATGACAAAAAGGCGGGCAAAAATCAGTACCGCAGCAGCAGGGGGGTCGGTCATAGCACACTTGCTGCTGCTGGGCGCCTTTGCCGCAGTGAACCTGCAGCCCGCCGAGACACCCGATGGAACCCTCGGCGCCGTATCGGTTCAGCAAATCCAGCAGGTCATCCAACAGCCCCTGATAACCGAAAAGCCCGAGGTTAAACCGCCTGTGCCTGAACCAGAGCCGAAAAAAGCACCCCGGGAAACCAACCCGGTCCAGCCGCCTGTCCAGACACCGCCCCCAACCTATCCGGCCCCCCAAACCGTGTCCATCAGTCCGCGACAGGAAGCCTCCTTTTTCGGCAATAAAACCGCTGCACAGAATATCTGTTTCGTGGTCGATTGCTCCGGCAGCATGTACGGCCGGCTCGGTATGATTCAGCGTCAATTAAAAAACTGCATCGCCGCCCTGTTTGATACCCAATCGTTTTGCGTGATATTCTTCATGGACGGCAATACGCTGCTGGAAACCGGCTCTGGCACCCTGACGCCCGCCACCTTAGAGGCCAAGTCCGAAGCCATTGCGCTGATTGACAGTGTTCGTCTCGGTGGTCAGACCAATGCTATCCAGGCCCTCCAGCGGGCCATGCAGCTTCGAGACAGACGCGGCAGAGCCGTTCAGGTTGTCTATTTCCTGACCGATGGTTTCGATTTGTCCGAAACCCCCGGCCAGCCTTTCGATGCGCAGATTCAAACCATCCGCAAATCCTGTGCTCCCGGCGCCGTGATTCATACCATTGGCTTCTGGGCTTCCGAACAGGACCAGCAGCGGCTCAGGCAAATCGCTGAGATGACCGGCGGCACGTTTCTGCATATTGATAATTGACAACGTTTGTATTTTCGTGTCAGATAAGAATATGATGATGAATTCAAACAACCACTACGGGATAGCAAGCTGATGATGATACTGGCAGCCCAAAGCTCTGCGGGACCCTTGTCCCAGACGTATTTTACACAATTTGTGGTGGCCGGCGGACCGATTGTCTGGTTTGTCCTGCTGCCGATGTCCGTGGCCGGGATTTATTTCTGGCTGGAATTATGCATTACGATACGCCGCCGCCGTCTTCTGCCGCCGGATATCAGTTCTGACATTGCCACCGTGGCCCAGCGTCACGGTACTGCCAGCCTGCCGGCCCGGTTCAGCGGCAACATCGACATGATCAGCCGGGCGGTCTGTGCCGCTTTTGCCAGGACCCGCAGAATTCGTCCCACCCATGAGCTGCTCAGCCAGATTGCCGCAGAGAGTCTTCAGGAGCAGGGCGTCAAACTCCTGCGAAAGACCGAATGGTGCAATCTGCTGGGCAATGTCGCCCCGATGGTGGGGCTGTTTGGTACGGTCTGGGGTATGATTGAGGCGTTCAACCTGCTGGGGATTGCCGCCGGCCAGCCTCGCCCGGGCGAATTGGCTTCAGCGATTTCCGTTGCCCTCGTGACGACCTTCTGGGGTCTGCTGGTTGCCATTCCATCGCTGTTTATTGCAGGCCTGTTTCGCTCCCGGATTGAAGCGTTTATTGCCGAGGCGGCTGTGGAAACCGAAACGCTGCTGGAAAGTCTGCTGGAAGCCCGTCAGCATCAGGCCGGCGCAGGCGGTAAGTCTTTGGACTCTGCCTCCCAATCCGGTCCCGATACCGATGAGGTACTCCCGGAGTCCTCCAGCTCATCCTTGCCGGTGCGTTAATGAAAGTCGTACTTTATCATCAGCGAAAAGATGCAGGCTTTGACCTGACCCCGGTCATCGATGTGGTTTTTCTCTTGATTATTTTCTTTATGCTCGTCTGCCAGTTTGGTGCCGCTGAGCATTTCGAAGCCCTGCTGCCGGATAAAATTCAATCTGCCGATCCCGCCCAGCTTCAGCTCGATTCGACCGTGAGTGTTAACGTCGTCCAGCAGGACGGCAAAATTGTCTATGCAATCGGCTCCGATGTGCTGTCCGGCGGCGATTCGGAACTATTGACTGCGATGATCAGTGCCGGAATAGACAGCCGTCTGGCCGATGGCGGCTCATCCCGCATCATCCGATTGCGTTGCGACAAACATATCCCCTTTGAAAAAATCCGACCCGTCCTGGCCGGCATTGCCCAAAGCCGAGCTGAAAAAATCCAGTGGGCCGCATTTAACGAATAAATCCCGCTTTTTGTCCGCCATTCGCATAACAAGCCGATTGGGTTCGTGTGGCCGGAAAGTATCCGAGTTTATGCGTCGTTAGTCAACGTTTCCGCATCCCCGATTATGAGCATCTCTTGGGAATGTAACAACAAACCGGGTTCCGATATCATGATTCGATTCAACATAAATCCGGCCGGAATGCTGGATGACGATTTCTTTGGCTATGGCCAGACCCAGGCCGCTGCCGCCGGAGTTTCGATCACGTGCCTTGCTGACACGATAAAAACGATCAAACAGCAGGCCGCATTCTTCTTCGGGGATATTCCCGCCTTCGTCGCGTACCATAATGGTGACTGATTTGTCATTCGCTTCCATGGAGACTGAAATGGTTGTTTTGGGCGGGGCATATTTGATGGCATTATCGATTAAATTATTGAATAAACACTGAAGTTGTTCCCGGTTACCACTTATTTCCACAGAACATAAATCCGGTTTCAAAACAAAGCTCTTTTCATCAAGAAGCGGTTTGTGATATTCAATGACCTCCTCAATCACCTCTTTTATATTGATTAAATCCCGCTGGATAATAGAGGTCGGACTTTCCATACGGGATAATTCCAATAACTGGCTGACAAGATTATTGAGCCTGTCCACATCTTCCAGAGCATGGGCAATGGTATTTTCGTAGTATTCTGCGTTGCGTTTTTTTATTTGAGCAAGCTGTAATGTGCTTTTCACCAGGGCGATAGGGGTTTTCAGTTCATGGGCCGCATCCGAGATAAAGCGTTTTTGTTCTTCCATGGCCTTTGCCAGCCGGCCCAGCATGTCTTGCCATGACTCGACAAAGGGTACCAGTTCCAGATGGATGTCTGAACGGGAGGGATTTATTTTTGTCAGATCCGATTTGGTTACATGGCTCATCTGCTCGGCCAGAGAATTGATGGGTTTTAAACCCCAACGTAAAATCTGCTGAGTCAGCCCCCATGCGGCCCAAACAACAATAATTCCCGCGATAACCAGAACCCTGACGAATTCTCCCACTTCATGATAGGCATAGTGACTGCTGATGGCCAAAGCAATATTGACTGTCCGGGCTGGAGATGCAGGGTCGTGCGGTATTGAATATCTTGCCCAGATTGCACGGTGTGGTTTATTCTCGTGATTCAAATCCAGCAAAACTGATTCATCAAGGCGGGGGGGGCATGTGGCTTGCTGTTTTAACGCACTGTGCAGGTCCGAGGTGATAAGCATTTCGGCCTGTCCGCTGATATTATCTTCGAACCATAACTGGTAGTCGAAGCTTCCAAACGTAGTCTGGGAATTCAAAATAGTCAGAAGTTCTCGCTTTTTTTCCGTCTCCGACTCGTCTTTTGAAGACAACAAACCTCGGACTTGCTGCAGATCGGATTGCAGTGTCATGTCCATGCTTGTCCATAAACCTTCTTTGAACTCATAATAGGCAATCCCTGACAGGATAGTGACGACAATCAACATCAAAATTGCGATGCAAACACCAATTCGAGTTTTAAGTGACCGTAATTTCATGAAATCAGCCTTCGATAAGGTATCCCTGACCCCGGAGTGTTTTTATTAGATTGTATTTTTTTTGCGGGTCAATTTTCTTCCGCAGTGTCGAGACATAAACCTCGATCACATTGGAGAACCGTTCCCAGTTGAAGTCGTATAAATGTTCCAGCAGTTCTTCCTTGGACACCACCTGGCCGGCGCGCAAAGCCAGATATTCGAGTGTATGATATTCCATAGATGACAAAATAATATGTTTTCCATTTATGGTCACTCTGCGAGTCAGGGTATCCATGATCAGAGGGCCAATCGTCATAATTGGATTTGCCTTGCCATACGACCGTCGGATCAAGGCCTTGCAGCGGGCAACAAACTCTCCTATGTCGAAGGGTTTGGTCAGATAATCATCGCTCCCGCAGTCAAGTCCCTTAACCACATCAGAGGGGGTGTCACAAGCCGTTAGAATCAGAACTGGCGTGGTGTTTCCCTGTTTTCGGAGGGTTTTGAGGATGTCCAGCCCGTGCATTCCCGGAAGCCTTAAATCCAAAACAATCAGGTCATAGGAGTTCGACTTGGCCATGTGAAGGCCGTCGATGCCGTCAAATGACAAATCCACCGCATAGCCCTCATTTTCAATGAGAACCTGAGATATATTTTGGGCAAGGCGTTTTTCGTCCTCGATAATCAGCGCACGCATAAAAAAATCCTGCAAGTTGCGACAGAGATTACACACGACATTTTTTACTATATCTCATACACACCCGAAAACAAATACAAAAAATCGTTCTTCTTAAGGTTGCCTTAAGGAAGGGTTTGTATAGTAACCCGCAAATGTAATGAAAGCCTTGTGTGTAGATTAAAAGAGAAGAAATATCTTGTACAAAAGAGGGAACTTTTTGCATTTGTATCACAGGAACAGAAATCAAATGCTTCGGAGTGTATGATGATAAAAATCACGGATGGGTATGCAAATCGTCTCAGACAGAAGAATCCATTAGTTCCCAGGAGAACATCTCAATCCAGACCAGTATTGTCCGTTGTTGTTCCGGCTTTTAATGAGGGACTCAGACTGCCGGAGACGCTGGGGCGGATGGAGCCGCTGACAAAGCAATTTTCCATTGAAATCATTGTGGTTTGTGATGGTTGTACGGACAACACCCGGGACATTGCAATCCAGTGGATAGACCGGCTGCCTTTATACGTGATTGCTTATCCTGAAAACAGGGGTAAGGGATACGCTGTCCAGCAGGGAATTTTGTCTGCTCGGGGGCAGATTATCGCATTTATGGATGCGGATGGCTCGACGCCTCCATCGGAACTGATACGCCTTGCGACCCCCATTCTCCTGGGGGATGCCGGCATGGTGATCGGTTCGCGGCGGGCGTATGGGGCCATTCTAAAAAAGCAGCCGCTGCATCGACGTATTTTGGGAAAACTGCTGTCTGCTGCGGCACGCGGTTTTCTTTCGCTTCCCTACCGGGATACCCAGTGCGGCTTCAAGCTGTTTCGGCGTGAATACGCATTGGAGTTATTCAAGGACATGCAGTTTACGGGATTTGAATTTGATCTGGACATCCTGTATCGTGCCCACAGGAAGAAAATACCGATTGTTGAGACCGGAATCGTCTGGGAAGATCGCAGGGGGTCCAAGGTCAATCCGATTCGCGATGGATTCCGTATGCTCAGGTCCATGATATTGATCAAACGACAAAAACAAATGCAAGTGCCTTCCGGTAAAAATCAAATTCATGTTCGGGATACATCTTACTCCTATGTCAACGCTTCAACAAACTGAAACAAACCCGTATCGCGGTTGTTTTTTGTGGATTGTGCTGCTGCTTGCCGCACGGTGTGCGGTTATGCCGTTTATGCCTCTGGCAGATCCTACCGAAGGGCGATATGCCCTGATTGCCAGGGAAATAGCTGTTTCAGGTGACTGGACCACACCTCGACTCTGGATGGATGGTCAGAAAGTGCCTTTTTTAGGGAAACCTCCGCTGTATTTCTGGTGTTCGGCGGGATGTATGAAACTATTTGGAATCAACGAATTTTCAGCGCGATTGCCGGGGGTGCTGTCATTTGCGATTACGTTGTTGATTGTGTGGGCCGTACTCCGGCGCTACACAACCCAAGAAATCGGCTGGCGAGCCGTATTTCTGATTCTGTCCAGTGCGGTTCTTTTTGTGGCCAGCGGGGTTGTGATTGTGGATATGATGGTTACCATGGCGGTAACCGGCGCTTTATTCAGCTATTTTGCCTTTACCCGAGAAAGCCAATCCATAGTTCGGAGACGCTGGAGCATTTTGATTTTTGTCATGCTGGCAGTGGGATTTATGACCAAAGGACCGGTGGCAATAGTACTGTTTGGTTTGCCGGTTTTATTGTGGACGATATGGTTTAAACGATGGAAAGAGATTCTGGAACAGGAATGGTATTGGGGGATAACTGTCTTTGCGGTGATAACCGTGCCATGGTTTGTTCTGGCCGAGCAGAAAAATCCCGGTTTTATTCGGTATTTTTTTGTGAATGAAAATTTTCTGAGATTTGTTGTACATGAATATGGTGACAAATATGGCTCTGGCCATGAACACATTCGCGGCACAGCCATCTGGATGATGCTGGCCGCCGCAGTGCCCTGGAGTATCTATATCGTATATCGCCTGTTTGAGGAAAGAAAGCATTTATCATTCAAAGCATTGTTTCTATCTGAGGAGGCCTCTCTGTTTTTATGTGTCTTTGCGGCCAATACGCTGTTCTGGGTCATGGCACGACAGCTTTTAATTGCTTATCTGTTTCCAGCGGTACCTGCATTTGCGGCATGGCTGTCCATTCTCATATCCCGCTACCCGTGTCTGAGGCCGGAAACCGACCCGATTTTTAAGAAAGCATCCATCGTGATTGGCTGGTGCATCGTTTTGGCGATTCTGATATCCATCCCATTAACGGCCCATCATTCCACAAAATACATTATCAAAAAAGCCCACACTTTTTCAGATGGCAAGCAATACGGTCTGTATTTTGTTCGGCGCATCCCTTACAGTGCCTATTTTTACGGCAATAGCTATATTATTGCTCATCCGAACGAATCAGTGGAGGACAGTATGAATTATTCTCGTGAAAATAATCCCTTATTTTATATTGCAGAAAAAAAGTACTGGACAGAACTGCCGGAGGCTTATCGGCGGACGGTTTCTGTTCTGTCACAGGAAAGTAAGTACATTCTTTACTATGTAGAGAAGAATGCCAGATGATGTAGCAAAATCAATTCATGGCTCTTAAGCAGAAGAAATCATACGCTATTTTTGAAGGATTTCTTCGGCATTCGCCCAGGTGCAACAGATTATATGCTCAGCATTGGGTTCGAGCATGATTCTAATAATCATTTTGATAAAGGATTTGAAAAATGATTCAGGCCGAAAAACAGAAAAAGGTTGTCAAGGGGTCCAGATGTAGTCAATTACTTCATGTGCTGCTTCTGTTAGTCCTGTTTGCGACACTTACTTTCACGTCAGGTTGTACCGAAATGGCAATTCTTGCCGGGGAAAAGGCTTATGCCCACCTCCGGGGAGATCTGCTGGGGATTGTTCCCGAGAAATTGGATAAAGTCTATGCAGCATCTCTGGAAGCTGCGACGCATTTGGATCATTATCAGGTCCTTGACCATAAATTGACGGCGATCAACGGCACGATTACTGTCCTGGACAGGGATGCCGAAAAAACGACCATTGAACTGACAAGGACTGAAACCGACGGCACGCAAGTTCAGATTAGAATTGGAGCCTTTGGCGATAAGATAAAATCTGTTTATCTTTACGACAGCATCCGACAACAATTAAACACCCCCAAGGTTGCTCGTGCGCCTTTTTAGCATGACACCCTGATTCCTGCCTGAAGAATGATTATCGGATATCACCCAAGATAGCTCAGTACGCTGGGATTGTGTTGAAATGCCAATGTGCATGGAGATGGGTTCGATGCTCTTGCGGATAAACACATTGTTGAGAAAAGAGAGCCTGAAAATAATTTTTAAGAAATTTTTCTTGCATAGCCGATAGGTGAAATTGTAGAATGTTTATTGTTAGGTGGGATGATTGTTCTTTATCTGTTATAATTAATATGACAGCGCTATAAGAATTCGATATTTTTGGCCTTTGCCATTTTCTT